>DATJRS010000094.1:0-3006 GCA_035504535.1 Solirubrobacteraceae bacterium
AGGGTCGATGTCGGGGACTCCGCCGAGGCCGGCGCTCTTGCGGTGCCCGCTGGCGGGGTCGTACCAGGGTGAGATCGCGTCACACCACCACGTGAACGTGAGATGGTGGGTGTAAGGGGTCTCGCTGTAGAAGGTGACGTCAAAGGACCGGAACGGCTCGGCGGTGTGATCGACTTTGGACGGATCGCCGTACTGGTTCTCCGGTGTCGTGCTGTACACCTTGACCCAGCTCGAGTTGTCGACGGTGATCAGGAGCGACGGATTGCGTGCCCCGATCGGTGTCCACACGCTCGGAGGACCCGTCCGCACGTAGTACCCGTCCGCACAGGACGCGTTGCGGACCGTCAGGTGACCGTCGCCTTTGATGGTGTACGACCCGCTGGTCAGCGAGTAGGAGGCGTGAGCGTCCTCGCTGGTGGTGGGCGGCGCCATGACCCTCTCAGTCGGCGAGGTCGAGGTCAAGGTCGTAACGGTGTCGGCCGCCGGATCCACCTCCGCCGGGCTGTCGCCGACGGCGCAGCCAGCGAGGGCCGCGAAGATGGCTACTGCGACGGTGGGGATGGCGGCGCGCCTGAGGAGTCGAGTCATTGGGGTCATGTCCGGAGTGTTCCTTTCACGTTGCCGGGAGCGGTCGATCGCTGGCAGACTCGCCTCTGCGGTCCCATGAGGCCTCAGTACCGCGATACTGGTTTTCGTCTGACAGCGCTTCAGTACTGCTTTCCCGCCGGCATCGCGACCGCCCTCGAGCCGCCCGGCGCGTGCTGCACACGGGCACAGACTCTCTGAGGATCGCGGCGCGCGTGGGCGGCCCCGACTCTGAGCTGTCGCGGACGGCCCGAAAGCGGCTAGTCGGTAGACGTTCTGGTTCCGGTGGCGGCCCGCTCGGCGCGCTACATGGTTTGCATCGCCGGGCGCGGAGCGCGCCGGCGCCGGCGGATTGGGTCGACCGCGCCTTGGAGGACCAGCGGACCGATTCGCTTCACGCGAGGCTTGAAACGCATTCGCATCAGCTGTGCCGGTCAGGCCATCGGGGCAGACGATCACATCCGCGAGTCGTCATTCGGGCACTCTCGCGGCCTTCTCCAGGAGGACGTCACGGCAGGTCGAGGCTAGGTTCCACAACCGTTCCAGGTCGCGCGCCGAAGCCTCTTCCCGATCGAGTGCCGCCAGGTAGGCGAGGTACGCTGCTTCGCGGCGCTCCCCGGTGGCTTGGAACCATCCGCGGAGCATTGTCTCAGCCTCGCGTTCGGCGCCAAACCAGGCCATGTAAGCATCGTCGATCAGGCGAACCCCGATCACTGCGATCTCGGATTTAGTGTTATCGAGCATCCCGTCCTCCTCTGACTGGTCGCGCATAAGGGTGAGCGGTCGTGCGCCTTGAGTTCGTCGGTCTGCTCCCCCTCTGTTTGGTCTCTGGCCGATGACAGGCAGCTTGGTGAGCGCATGCGGCCGCGTCCTCAGTACTCCCGCACTGAATCGTGACGATCCGCTACTGACAGCCGCTTAGCGTGCTTGTAGATCGGCAACGGACCGACCCGCGGATGACGGCCGCTCGTTGCGGCGAACGCGTCGAGCTTCGCGAGCAGCGCCGACCGGCGCGCTTCCAACTGCGCGGCGGACAGGCCAAGCGCGCCCGCGATCTCGGACCCGGGGAAGCCAGGGAGCAGCATGCCGAAGCCGGTGTACTCAACGGGGTCGAGGCGGTCACGAAGCATGGCCGCGACGCCCGGCGGCACCGGCGGCAAGAACCGCACCTCACTGCCGAGTCGATCGAACACACCTCACTGCTCCCAGCCACAGGGGCCCACCGAAACCCGGGCTCGATCCACGAGCGGACACACAGGCGAGCGCAGCCGCGCGTCGTCTCCGGCAACCAGGACAGCGAGGCCCGGTCCTCGTCTTGGTTGGTGCGCCTAACCCCCTCCCCGAGTCATTAAGTAATCGCCGGCGAACGTTCAGTGCGCGGGTACCGAGGACCAGTCGCGACTCGCTCGCGCGGTTTACAGGACTTTTGGGCTCGATTCGCCGCGCGTCGGCGTACAAATCCGACCTCGCATTTGCAGGGACTTTTCATCGTGTTGGGCCGCGGAACCCCTGCGTGGCCCAGTGGGAGGCGAGAGGAGGCCGGTTTGGCCTACGTCCCTTCCGTTCCGCGCGAAGGAGGTGCGCATCGAGGTTCACGAGGATGCGCGTAGAGTCGCGGAGGCAGGTGCCGCGTCGTTAATAGTCCGGGCCGCGGGCCTCGAGCCGCTCACCGCGAGGCAGGCGTCACCGTCTCCCACAGCTCGTTGAACGAGATGCTGTCGTAGAACGCAGTGCCGTCGATGACCTCGCCGTCGCGAAGAGTCATGAACCAGGCATAGGTGTTGCTATATGGCGTCCCTGCCGTCGTCGTTCCCAGCCCGTCCCACAGCACGACGACTGTGTCTTTCGTGTCGTCGGCATAGATGCCGCGAACCGTCACCGGTCGGAAGGGCTGCTCGGTGCTGAAGCGCGCACCGAACGGTGCCAGCACCTCATCGATGAACTCCTGCCTGTTCGCATATTTACGGGATGCCGCAGAGTGGCCGACGATCTCCCACGTCATGTCTTCGGCGAAGATGCTGCCGACGTAGCCGGTCCCGGTTGACCACGCCTCGAACGCCTCTGTGACGATCTGGCGGTTACTCGCCATGTTGTTTCTCCTGAGTGCCGGGTTTACTAAGAGCGCCGATCAGCGGACCGGCGATGACGTGAATGCCACGAAGAACAACTGCGCGGGCTGGCTCAAGCCTATAGGGCTGGAGGTCCCCCATCCTCGCCATACGGGCCAGCGCTCAAGCGCGAAAGCGGGTGGCTCAACTCTTGGGCGTTGGAGACCCGCTCCTCGCCACGCTGGGTGCGGGATCGGGTCGGCCCGCGCCGTCCTTCAGCCGACCCGATCCCGCGTGAGCTATCGCCTCAGTTGCAGACCGGCAGTGGCTGAGATCGTCGGCGACGGCCGTCCGTGGACGGTGCTGATGATCT
>DATJRS010000095.1:0-22219 GCA_035504535.1 Solirubrobacteraceae bacterium
CTCTGGTGCTCGCGCAACTCCGAGACTCTCATGCCTCTCGCCGGGTGCGGCAGGCCGTCATCGGACATGATTCGATGGTACGCCGCCGCGGAGATGAGAAAGGCGTTCATCTCGATCCTCCTTTCCTTCGCGATGGGTCGAGCAGCGCCTCGAGCCGGCGGCTCGCGAGCTCGTAGGCGTTCGGGTCGGTTGGTTTCGTGTGGCCTTGAGCGACCGCGAGAACGACCACGAGCCGGATCTCTGACTGCGGTGCCTCGGGCAGCCAGTAGACGACTCGCCAGGCCGGACCTTGGCCGAGGTCCTCGTTGCCGCGACGCCTCGCCGGACGCCGGGCGCCGAACAGGTCGTCGGGCCGGTCGTGGCGGTCGAATCGGATCCGCCGGCATCCGTACTCGGCGAGCAGTCCCCGCTCGACGCGCGCGCCTAGGTACGGCTCGAGCGCGAGCCGCCGGATGTACTGCCGGGCGATCTGTGCTCGACGACGGTCGAGCGCGCCCAGTTCCCGCTGCACCTCCGGGTGCAGAGGAGCGATCAGGGTGCGCACCCGCGCACCTCCTTTCAAGCTCATTCGCAGAAAGAGAGAGGCCCGGAGGCCCGCCCGATGAAGGGCAGACTCTCCGGGCCCCAGGGACGCGGTCGCGGCCTAGAAGCCGCTCAGCAGGTCGAACCCGCCGCCGTCGCGCATCGTGACCAGCTCCATCACCCGCCCGTACGGGTCGCGCGATGTGAAGGAGAGCGCGTGCTGCCCGAGCTCGCGCTCGTAGCCAAACTCCATCGGGTCGGGCACGAAGTTCACCGTGCGGTCGAGCAGATAGGAGCACGGCTCGCGGCCGTCGAACCAGGCCATCGCCTTCACCTGGCCGAGCGTCGGCACGTGGTCGAGCCTGCGGTGCGCGAGCGCCAGCCGCACGATCGCGCGCGCGGTGCGGACCACGCTCCCGCGGTCTTTGCGTGCTGGCGAGGCAGACTCGCCGGCCACTGCGTGCGATCCGCCCGTTGTGGTGCTAGTTTCTTCGATCACCTATTGGTTCTCCTTGTGAGGATCTGCCGGCCCCGGAGGTTCCAGCTTCGGGGCCGACGCATTTGCAGGGGCGGTGAAGCGCCCGACGCCGTGCGGCGCCGGACCTCACTCAAACCAAGGCGTCACCTCCTCTTCACTTGACGTGGGCGGCCCGACCGGGCCGGCGAAGCTCTACGCGCGAGCGTCGGGCTGGCCGATGCAGGCCGCATCGGGCCGGCCGTCCGGATCACGCGCTTCCGCAGCATCGGACTCCGGCGGCTCGTGGGCGGCGCCGAATACCTGAACCCGGTGGCCGCGCTCGGCGCAGCCCGCCAGAAATCCCGCGTGCTCAGTCGCGAGCTCGCGGCTGATGCTGATCTCGATCATCACCACCTCCTTCACCGTCGTTTCCAGAGAACTGCCGGGCGCTTCGACGAGCCCGGCACAACCGGGAGTCCGAGCCAAGCCGTCGCTCGCGCTCCCAGCACAACCGCCCGGCGCGGATCCGGTCACAGATCGCTTCCCGCACCGGTCTGCCGAGGAGCCGGACCGCGATCGCAATCGCCAGCACCGCTCCCGCCAGCTCGAGCAGCACATGCGCGTAGGCGACCGCGAGCAGCACCACCGCCGCCGACCCCACAGGCCCCGGGCTGCGCATGCCCATCACAGCACCCCCACGCCGGCAAGCAGCGCCTGGATCTCCAGGCGCTCCAGTTCGGCCTCCAAGTACGGCGAGCCGATCACGGTCGCCTCCTCGAGCACGGCCCGGGCCGCCGACGACACGGCTGCCGCATGCACCACGGCAGTCTGCCGCTCGATCCGAGCTCGCCTCTTCGCCGTCAACGACCGGCAATCTCGGTCGCGGCTGTCGTGGGAGGCCGGCCACACGACCTCGCGGTCGAGCAGCACTTCGGGGAGCCCGTCGACACGGGCGATCAGCTGGGGAACCATGCGGTACCCTCCTAGGTGGATGTGGAGCCCCGTCCTCGCGGATGGGGCTCTGCTTTTGCCGGACACCGTCACGGCGCGGCGCTCCTCAACGACGAGCGGCCCGCGACCCCAGAAGCGAGAGGGTCACGGACCTTCTGGAGTAAGACTTGTGATCAGGCAAGCGGGCGCGAGCGAGCACGCGACGCCTGCGCGCGGCATCGCTGCAGCCGGGTGAGCCCGGGACTGCAGCGCGCGGATCGTGCTCCTCCACTCGCCCGCGATCTTCACGCCGGCGAGTGCGCAGCCCCAAGGGGCCTGTCGCGTAGCCGAGTCGCGCAGGGCGATGATCAGGCTCGAGAGGCGCGACGCGACTCGACCAAGTCAGCGCGGATGATCACGCCCAGGTCTCAGGGTTCCCCCTGACCTCCTCGGGGAACGCGACGTTCACGAAAGCGGCGTGTCGCACCAGCGGCTCTGGTGGCGCTTCAGAACAGTGAGCAGACCAACGGGCGCCGAGCCATGGGTCGCGGCGTGCAGGTAACGGAGCCGGTGGTCAAGAGCGCAGACGCAGGCTCGAAGCGGCAGTCGACCTCGACCTCAGCAACTTCATCAGCGCGCCCAAAATCGTCCCGTAAACCAGGCTCTTCCTATGTGCTGAGGGCGCCGATCCTGCTCAAAGAGAGCGCTACGGCTATGTCGGAAATCTCGACCCCGTCTGGAGCGGGGAGGTCGCCGTACCACAGCGAGCCATCAATCGAGGCCCCGGACAGTAGCACCCCCACCCGACGCGTCAACCACGAAACCCCAGCCAGCGCAGGCAATCAGGCGCTCACACGCAGCCCGGTCGGGTCCCGGCACCAACGCGTCTCCGGCGCCGGCAACCGGCTCGGAGCCATCCACGGCGCTGCGCCACGAGTTGGGCTAGTCACCGAGGGCAGCACCTGAACGACCCCAACCGGCCGGTGCTCACAACTCACGTGCTTGGGGGCTTAATCCAGTCTCCGTGCGAAACCCGCCACTACTTTGCCCGAGGTTCGCGAAAGGCGCTGCAAATAGGCCACTTTCGGAGGTCCGAGGGTCGCGAGCTTAGGGCGACCTCAAGCAAGCTACGCGCGATCGCCTGCTCGTTTGCGTGAGGCTGGAAATACGCTGCAACACCGGACCTTATGCGCCGGATTGCCGATCCGCCTTGGGCAACGGAGTGGCCACCAACGGCAAGGTAAGCCGCACCTTCCGCTGTGGAGCGAAAAAGGCGATCCAGCACGACCGGTAGTGATGGCCGCGGAGTGCGCCATGGACCGGCGTCGCGCTGGGACTCCGCGGCTTGCTGCTCCCGACGGCGACCCACGACTCTGTGGCCGATCATGGCCGACACCTGAACGACCTGGGTCGCCTTTTGGAGCAAGAATCGCGCGCGAGCAGTGCGATGCGAACGCGATCGCCTGCCGAGTCGTGGTCGGGTACCCGAGCTTCCGTTTGCCGCGCGTCACCATCGGACGACGGGGAGATCGTCGGCGTGTCCTGCGGGCGTCTCGCCGGATCGAAGCCAGAGCGCCAGCTGTCCGCAGCGGGTCCTGTCCGGACCGAGCGGAAGCCGAAGGCAGGCTCGGCTGCACGACCGTCGCCGTCGCCGCGGCGGTGCACACGTAAGTGTTGGACATCGCCGGTCGGGAGACCACTCCTCGTCGTCGCATGGGCCCACTCTTGCTCGGGCGAGGAAGGCGCACCTCGGAGTGAGGATCAGGCGAGTCGGTTGTTTGTCGCCGGCCACCACAAGGTCACGAGCCGCAGACGACAACTGGCGCAGCTGGATGAGCGTCGTCTCGTCGCCGTCCTTTCCACGCTCGTCTCACACACCGGAGCTAGGCTGCTGTCGATGACCGTCGATCCGCCGTTCGGAGAGGTCGTAGCCAACGAGGCCGTCCGTGCTGCGGCACCTCGGCGCGCGATCGTTGGCTGGAGCAGCGGATCGATCGGCAAGGCGGTCCCTGGTACGACAATGAGCTCCCGTTGTGCGAGTGGGACCTGTTCGCCACTACGCGGCGCACATGACCTCGAGGCAGTTCCGCGGCGATGAAGCCTGGCTACAGAGCTGAGACCACGGTCGTCAATACACAAAGGCGGCCAGATCGACGTGATGGCGAATTCTGGCCAGCTTCCGTCGACTAGGTCGTCGATGGTCCGACGGGGACCAGTTCGGCTCGCTTGCGGTGGGTCCGGCCTCCTGCACGGCGGGGCGGTTCGGTCGGAGGCGGTGCGCGATGGCCACCGGAGCCATTGCTTGTCGGGGCTGTCACGGGAGCACCGGGAAGCTTGAGCTGCTCCTCGCGCTCAGTCGATCCCTGACCACTTTCAGCGGCAAGTCGAGAACGGGCGATGTTGGCGTAGTGCTCGCTGATGTCGAAGCCGACGCAGCGACGCTTTAGCTGCCTCGCCGCCAGCGCGGTGGTGCCCGACCCCAGGAAGGGGTCCAGGATCACGTCGCCTTCGCGGCTGGAGAGCGCGATGCAGCGGGAAGGGAGCGCGAGCGGGTACTCGGCGCCGTGACCGTTCTTGCCCTGGGCGACCGGCAGGGTCCAGATGTCGGTGATCCGCTCCTGCGACTCGAATTGCGGGTTGGGCCCACCGATCTCGGGCTTCAGCTTCTTCCACTGCTCCTTGCGGAACAGGGGCGGCTTCGAGCCTGGGCTCAGGCACAGGATGTACTCGGCCTGCCGGGTCACGCGGTTGCGGGCCGATTCTGGGCTGGAGGTGTGCTTGCGCCAGGTGATGTAGCTGATCAGGCGATAGCCGATCCGGGATGCCCGTTCGGCGATGCGCGCCGGGATCGAGCATTGCTCCGCGTCGGCAAGGAACATGTGCCCGGCGCTGTGCCGGCAAGCCTCGTGTTCTGTCCAGCCCCGGTGGGATTCCGGCACGCCGCCCATTGCGTCGAGACGCTCACGGCCGTTGCCGCGGATGGGGGTGCGCGTGTTGTAGGTGTCGGAGATGTTCCACCACACCGAGCCGTCCGCGGCCAGCGCGGGCCGCAGGAGATACAGCACCTCGACGGTGTGGCGGATGAATCCTTCCGGGGTCTGCTCGAACCCGTACATGCAGTGCTCGCCGTCGGCCCACTTGACCCGACGGGTGTTCTCGTAGATCCGCATTCCCCAATAGGGAGTCGACGTCACGATCGCCTGCACCGAGCCAGGAACCAGGCTGCGGATCAGGTCGCGTGCGTTGCCGAGATGAACCTCCGGCTCGGTCTGCGCCCGCCCGTCGATCGTCGGGTCGCCGGCGGTTGGTGCGGCGGCTTGCTCGACCAGATATCCGGGGATCTGACTACGACGCACAAAGGTCTCCTGGTAGCCATCGACGTCGAGCAGGCCGATGATCTGCTCGATTGTCAATGTCCGGGGCTGTCCCCCTGGTCGCCCCAAGGCCCGGGCGATGAAGGCGGTGCTCATCCCGAGCACCGCGCTGGCTAGGCGGATTGTGACCTTGCGAGCGAGGTCCTCGGCGGACAGCCGGGCCATGCTGTCGGAGAGGCAGTCGGTCGGTGACTTCGGGTGGATGTCGTCGACCAGCGCCGTGCCCGGCTCGTGCATCGGGCGACTGTATCGCCCGGCCCGGCCCGACCCTGCTTCGCGACGGTGACCGTCGCGCCGCCGAACCCGGATGACCGGGGAAGAGCGCTGTTTCAGCTGCCGTGAGCGGTCAGCCGGTGCTTGCGCACGTACCCCTGGAGCCAGTCGACGCAGATCGACCACTCGGGGCTGATCTTCAGCTTCTGCTCGCGCCGTTCCTCCAGCATCAGCTCGATGCCGTTGAGCATGTCCGCCGCCGGAGCGAAGTGACCCGCGGGCCCTCCACCCTTGTACCGGGCCATCTCCGCCGTCGGCACGTAGTCCTGCAGTTCCCTGGGCCACTTGTGTTTCTGCAGACCGCTGGCCAGGAGCAGCGTGGTTACGTGCACCTTGTGATCGTCGGAGACCGGGATCGTGCGGGTACCGTCATGGTCGAACGGCACCTCCGTCACCTCGAACACGGAGGTGTACGACCGGGCGATCACGCTTCGCCATTCGCGTGTCACCGCCAGGTATTGTTCGATCTCGTCCCAAGTCCGTCCAGCTGCAGTCGCGGCCGCGCCGAGGGCGTGCCGTTGCTCATCCTCGGTCAAGCGCACAGCGTTGCCGTTCACCGCGAGGAGCACCCGCTCCAGCGGCGTGTCGCGCCGTCGCAGTCGGGTCGTCTCCGGGTCCTGCTGGCGCAACTCGAGGTACTTCGGCTCGACGCCCGCCCGTTTGGCGGCCTCAAAGCGGGCGATCCCATCGACGAACGTGCCGTCTGCGAAGCGGTAAATGGCCGCGTGCTTGAAGAAGCCGTGCTCCTGCATCGAGCGCACCAGGGCCTGGAACTCCGGCGAGGACGTCTTGTGGTGTGGAAGGTGCTTGGTGATGTCGAAGCGGCGGTCACGTAGGGTCGCATTGATCGCGTCGAGGCGCTCCCGGGCGGCGCTCAGACCGTGGGGATAGCGTCGGATGCTCTCGTCGGGAAAGCGAATCCACGCCTGCGGGTCTAGGGCGAGCGCGAAGCGGTCGTCACCGGGCGCTACCAAGATGCCGGCCTCGATGCAGATGGCGAGCTTCTCCTCCAGGTACGCTCGCTCACCGGTGTTATGCAGCTCCCGTGGAACTAGGACCCTCAAGCGACCGATCACCCGGTCGAAGAGCTCGTTGAAGGTGACTTCGTCGACACCGTCAGCGCGGGCGTCGCACATCGCGTCGTAGATCGACAGCCGTGTGGAGTTGTCGGGCTCCAGCTCCATCGGCGGCGCGATCGTCTCGATCGTTGCGGTCGTCAAGCGGCACCCCCACCGAGCGGCGCACCGGCGCCAACAAGGCTGTTCCCCCGCAGCTGGGTCAGTGCGAGGCCGAGCTGGGCGTGAACCCGCTCCATCCGGGCGATCGCGTCCGCAATCTTGTCTGGCGCCACGTCGACGAAGTCATCGGCCTCGAGACGCATCAGCGCTGCCAGGTGCGGAGCGGCGCTCAGGCTGCGACGACGGGTCGGCTTGAAGCCGGTGGCCATCGTCGCGATGTCGGCGGCGCGCGCGTCGCGGGCGTCGGCGATCAACAGCAGCGCCTCCGCCTCGGATGTGGCCGCGTTGACGTCCCTGACGATCTCCTTCGTGCTGGTCGTGTTCAACCGCGCGTCGATCGCCAGGCGTGTGGCCTCGATGAACACCGACTGCATCCGAATCTGCGAGAGCACCGCCTGCACCGTCTCGGGCAGCAGCTCGTACTGTTCTAGGAGTCCGGCCCGGGCTATCTTCGTGCGCCCCTCTTCGGCCCTGATCCAGCGGTTGAGGATCCCGGGCTTCGTGCCGGTCATTCGCGCGTACGAGCGGAGGTTGAGCTTTTGGCCCTCGCGGACGGCACCGATCACGAATGTGCGGATCTCGGCCGCGGTCATTGACTCCCCGTGGGACTGGTTGAGTTCGACCGAGAGGGCCCGGGCGATCAGCGGTGTCAGGTCGTCGCAGACATACGCGGCGATCGTGACCCGCTTCAGGCGCTCGGTCGCGGCCAAGCGCGTGTTGCCATCCACGAGCTCGCCAGCGTCGGTGATCACGATCCCCGGGAAGACCGCGTCGTTGCGCATCTGCTCGACGTAGCGGTCCACCATGTGCTTCGGGGCCCGGTGGGCGCTCAGTCGGACCTGGTTCCCCTCGACCGTGCGGATCCGGTCGACGAGGAAGCTCGGCTCGAACGTGTAGTTGATCTGGCGCCGATGGAGGCGCTCCTCGATGTGGGGTGACCTCGCAGGGTGCATCGCCCCCCGCGAGGTCCCGAATGTGACCGGAGGCATCGAAGTCCTCCCTAGGCCGCCGCAGCAGCGGTCTCGAGGGGCGCCGAGTCCTCGGAGGGAGCGGCCGGCTCGGTCACGTTCCACTCCCGCTCGGCGCGCGCGACTACGGTCTCGAGGCGATCGCGGAGCTCCTTGAGCCGGGCGAAGGTCTCCGGCTGCTTCTCAGGCGCGACGTCGAGCAGGTCGTCGACCTCGAACCGCAGGAGGCCACCGATGTGCTGCGCCGAGCCGCGGCTGGCACGGTCGGGGGAGAACCCGGAGGCGACGGCACGGATCTCGTCGGCCAGGGACTCGCGCTCGACCTTGATGATCTGCAGCGCATCCTGCTCCGACTGTGCGTTGTTGACCTGGGTGACGAGCTTCTTGACCTGCGCGGTGGGCATCTTCGCCTCGGCCGCCAGGTTTGTCAGCGCGGCGAAGGCGGAGCTAAGCCGAATCGCCTGCAGCGCGGCCTTCGTGCTCGGCGGCAGCACATTGACGCGCTGCTCCGCGATCCCAGCCTTCTCGGAACGCTCCACGAACTGGGTCTCGGCGATCCACCGGTTGATCTTCAGTTCCCGGACGCCGGTCATCCGGGCCAGCGCCCGGATCTCGGGATGCTGCCCCTCGCTGATCGCCCCTGTAATGAAGTTGCGGATCTCCTCCTCGGTCATCGCGAGGCCGTTGCTCTGGTTCAGCTCGACGCTGAGCGAGCGCGCCTCCAGTGGCGTGACGCCATAGACGACGTAGGCGGCGATCGTGTCGGCGCCGTTCTTGCGCTTGGCCTCCAGGCGCGTGTTGCCGTCGATCTTCTCGAAGGATTCGTTGATCACGATCGCCGGGAAGGTCGCCCCGTGCTTCATCGCGGTCGCGTACTTCGTGACCTGATCTTTCGGGGCCCGGTGGGCGACCAGACGGACCTGCGCCTCCTCCGCCTCGCGGACCTCGCTGATGGCGAAGTTCGCCTCGAACTGGAAGTCGATGCCCCGCGACGTGAGCATTTGCTCGACCTGCGGAGAGCGGGCGGGGTGGGTGCTGCGGCTGTTACGGACGGCGGGCAAAGTGACCTCCCGGTCGATGGATCGATTTCGCCTTACGTTAGCAGCTGCCGATTTAGAACGCAATCACAAAATCTTCTACTTTGCACTCGATTCTTAGCCGTACTCCTAGCCGGGATCATCAGATTTCCGACGTATAAGCAATTTGGTAGCTTCACCTACCAGCAAATGCGCATTCAGCATTCAGGACCGCGAGAGTCGTTCTCGATCAACATTTGCTAGCAAATCGACAAAACCGAAGGTACGATGTTCGCCATACGACGGGACGTTGTGCTCTTCTGCGTCGGCATCGGAATCGCCGACACGCAGTCTCGTTCTGCACGCGAGGACCGCCGCCGGGACGGGTGGACCCAAGACGGGTCTTCAGCTGGTAGGCAGCTTCCCGGAGAGAAGCTGGACCCGGATTAGCTCCAGATCGCGTTGGCCCGTGAGCCGCTCTCGGAGCCCGGGGGGCTGGGGTGGGAGGGCGAGCGCGGTGAGGCAGTGGTGGTGAATGTCGGTTTCGACCCCGATGAACGTGTGGTCCCGACCCGGGTAGTACCAGTGCTCGGCGGCGGTGCCCATGATGCCGATGCGGCCAGTCAGGGCTTCGTCGGCTTCGCGCGCGAGCGCATGCGCGGCGTGCGGGTCGGGGCAGACGAAGATGGCGGCGGGGCGGGTGCCCTGCGCGCGGTAGCGGGGGTGGGCGAGGCTCCAGCCGCACAGGAAGGCGTCGTAGGCGAGGAGCTTGTCGTGGTTGTAGGAGGGGCGGCTGGTGAGGTCGAGTTCGACCAGCAGATCGAAGCTGAGATTCAGCGTGGGGATTCTGAGCTCGAGAGAGAGGTCGGGGTGCAGCTCGGTGAAGCCCTTCAGCTGCAGGTCGATGATCGCTTGCTTGTCGCCGAGCGGGATTTCGTTGATGGTGATGGCGTGGCGGTCGCGGCCGCTGCCGGCTTGAGGGACGGGGTAGCGGCCGGTGGCGTAGCGAGCGGTGCGCCAGTGGTCGGTGGCGAGCTTGCCGGCGATGCGGTGGAATTCGATTGCCCACGCGAGCGCGTGCAGGTCATGTCCGAGGCGACCGGCGTTGTGTTGCTCTATGGCGCGCCATTCGCGCTTGCGGGAGATCGCGGGCGGCTCGCGGGTCTGTGCGACCTCAAGGCCGCGCCGCGTGAGTGAGTACAGGAGGGGCGGGGTGCCGTCGCTCTGTGCGTGGCCGGCGAGGCCGGTGGGGTGCTGGGCGATCAGCCCGTGGCGGTACAGCTTAGTGAGGCGGTGTGCGACGGTGCGGGGGGCACGGTCGGGGAGCACTGCGCGGCCGATGAGCGAGCGGGGTGCGAGGCCGGCGCGATCGAGCAGGGAGAGGATCGCGTAATCCTCGTTGTACATGCGCGGGAGGTTGGCGGCACCGTCGAGCTGGTCGGCGGGGCCGATCTCGTTGATGCGATCGAGGAACGCGAGTTCGCGGAGGCTGTCGGGGGCCGGCCCCTCGTGCTCGCCCGGCGGAGGCCCGGGTGCCCGGCGTCCGACCACGCGGCGGATCGGGCTGTCGTCGAGCCGCGGCGGCTCTGGCGGCGGCTCGTAGTCGACTTGCACCTCGCGCTTGCCGGCGGGGTGGCGCCTGCCGCGTTCGGCGGGGCGACTGGGCTTGGGCGGCGTCTGGGGGGGCGTGTCGGGGTCGGTGGCGGCGGCGCTGGTTCGGTCGAGGGTGGAGTCGAGTCGTTCCGGGTAGGGGGCGACGCGCGCGGTCTGCTGCGCCACGTGTTGCTCGGCCCAGGCGTCTGTGGTGCCGGCGGGCCAGGGGTAGGTTTGGCCGATGAAGCAGGGGGCGCGGGTGCCGTCGGCGATCCAGGAGGCCAGGCAGTGGTAGTTGGGGAAGTTGAGCAGTTGCTCGGGTGTGACTCTGAGCCGGGCGCGGGAATCGGGGTCGTCGTGGATCATGGTGGAGTAGACGGCCATCGCGATCCTCGTGGCCTGTTCGGCGTCGTCGGCGTCGCCGATCCGGAACAGCAGCCGGCTCTGCAGCAGGTTCAGGACGCCTTTGCGGATCTTCTCGGCGTGCTCTGAGCCGGAGCCGAGCTGTGAGAAGTACTGGATCGCGCACGCGGGCTCGAGGCCGGCTCGGCGATGGGTGGCGAACTGGTCGATCACGTTCTCCGCGCCCATGACGTAGTGCGCCTCGTCGATCAGCAAGGGGACACGGGGACGGTCGGTCTCGGGGAGGTGGACCTGGCGCTGCATCTGGGTGTGGAGGAGCCTGAGCAGGAAGTGCATGCATGCCTTGCTGTTCTCCTCGCCGATCGCGCCCATGTTCGCGTCGATGAGCAGGACGTCGCGGGCGTCGATGATCTCCCGGAGCGGGATGTCGGTCGGGTGGCTGAACCAGCGGCGCAGCGACGGGACCTGTAGGAGCAGGCTGACCTTGTTGCGTGGCGCGTCGAGGCGTTGCGCGGTGGCGCTGCCGGCGAGCTGGAGTTCGTGGGGGAGCTCGTAGGCGAAGAACTCGGCGGTCTGGTCCAGGTCGGGCTCGTCGGAACAGGCCTCGGCGACGGCCGCGCGGATATCGGTCTTGGTGGGCAGCAGGAGGTTGTAGACGTCTTCGAACTTCGCGCGCCGATCCCGCCGGTGGGCGAGCGCGATCGCGCCGATCACGGCGTGGTAGAGGTACCGGCGCGAGGATTGGAAGATCTGATTGGTGTTGATGTCCAAAAGGGCGGCGACGACGTTGTCGGCGATCGCGCCGGCCTCGACCGGCAGCGGCCGGTCGCCGGTGAGCCGCAGCGGGTTCATCCCGAACGCGGGATGGGCGAGGTCCAGGTACCAGACAGTCTTGCCACACCCGGGGCGGGTGAACTTCAGGCACAGCCGGGAGAGCTCTGATTTGGGATCGATCACCAGCGGCGCGGCGTTGGGATCCTCGCAGTCGGTGAGGTAGAGCGCGAGCAGGGCGGCGCTCTTCCCGCTGCCCTGGCCGCCGGTCAACAGCACGCCGTACTTGCGGTCGGCGGGGGCGATCGCGACCTGCGCGTTCTCGGCCCGCAGCACCGGGTAGAGATCCTCGGGGGCGGGTCGGTTTCTCAACTGACCGCTCCCGGATCACGGAGAGTCGGCGGGTTCTCTCGGGCGCGGACCGCCCGCCGGATGTTTGGTGGGGCCGGGATCCGCGGGAGTGCCGTGCGGCGGACGGGGACGCCCTTCATCCGCGCGGTTGGCAGCTCGAGCAGGTGCGCGACCTCGGCGGCGGAGACCAGGCAGCGCATGGAGGGGATTAGCGGCCCGAGTGCGAGCGCAAACCGCCGGCGGTACAGGCGCTGGCGGAAGATCATGATTCGGCGGTGAAGGCGGTTCTCGCCGCGGCGCGATTGCACGGCGGCCGCGATCGTCTTGCACGCGTTGGTCGTGTCGGCTGCGATTACAGTTTCGAGCCAGAACAGGCTGCGGTTCTGGGTGCGCCCGGCGTTCTGCATCTCGGAGCGGTCAAGCGTCGAGGAGAGCCCTCCCGGTCGCGGCGTGGAATGTTCGCGACGTGCGAGCCGCTGCTCGTGGCGTCGGAGCGCACGGCGGGCGTAGTCCTCGAAGAACGCTGCGGTGGGGGTGAGCTGGAACCGGACGATCGACGGCTCGCCGAGCTCGACCTGCGCGCGCGCGATCTGCTCGAGCGGCGGCGAGGCCAGCTCCTCGCCCGCGGCGAGCAGCGGGTACACGAAGCTACGGCGCTTGCGAAACCGCATCACGCAGCCCGGCGCTCGCAGCACCCCGTTTCGCGGGCGGGACGGGTCTGCGTGCTGGCGTCCGATGCGCACGTCGGGGTAGGTGGCGCTGATCGCCGCGTCGAGCGCGCGGACCGAAGAGGGCTCGCAGCGCACGTTCACCGACCACTCGGTGCCCTGCTCGCCCTGCCCGCAGATCAACTCCAGCGCGACGTACGGCTGCCCGTCGCGGATGCGCTCGGCTGGGAATGCCCGGATGATGTTCGCGATCGACTCGACCATGTCCTCGAGGTCCTGGGGTTTCGCCTGATCGTGGGTGGAGAGACGAAGCTCATACAGCTCGTAGTGGCGACGACGGCGTCGGCGTGCACGTCTGAGCACGAGCAGAAGCAGCAGCAGGCCGATCAGCGCCACGCCGGTGGCGATCTCGACCGCGGCGACCAGGACCATCTTCAGGTTCCCGAGCCCGAGCAGCCCACCTGAGCGTTTCGCGCTCGAGCGCTGAGCGGCCAGCTTCACGGGTGCCGGCGCGTGGCTGCGTGCCGGGCGCGCGTGGGTAGCCGCCCGGCGCAGGCGCACGGCGGGCGGGCGGAGCGGTGTCGCGCGGTGGCGGACCCGGTGAGGCGGCGCGGGCCCGGGTTGGAGGAGGCCTGGTGTCGTGCTGTTGAACAATCCGTCGTTGCGCAGCGTCCTGGCGGCTCTGGAGATGAGTAGGCCGGCGGCGAGCATCGCGGCGGCGATCACGGCCAGCGCGGCGAACGTCCGTCCGGCGCTCATACGCTGGCCCAGGTCTCGAGCGCGGCGGCGAGCGCGAGCAGCGCGACGCTCGCGCACGCAACCCCGGCCATCTGGAGTGCGGGGAGCGGGCGGCGGCGACCGGTCACGTAGAGCGCGATCGCGAGCGAGTAGGCGGCCAGCTCGACCGGCCCGTGCGGCAGGATCGCGACGAGCATCCGGGTTCCGTAGCCGCCGATCGCCGCGCCGATGACGAGCAGGTTGGCTGCGATCGTGCCTGCGAGAGCCAGCTCGCCCGCCGATTGCAGCATCCGCTGTGCGCGGGCGGGTTCGGGGGAGCGCGCGGCGAGCTGGGCGATCATGAGGAGACCGAGCACGCCGGAGAGGGCGCTGGCGTTGTGGGCGAGGATCCAGGCGGCGGTCGAGAGGTCGGCGGGGACGCCCGGGAACCGGTAGCCGAGCCAGCGGCGCGCCGAACCCGCGAGTGCGACGCGCACCACCACGGCGATGAGCAGCGCGGCGGCGGTCAGTGCGGCGGCGACGATCGCCGCGAGGCGGATGGTGCTCGGGGTCGCGTCCGACCGCGGGGGTGCGCCAGCGGCCGTGGAGGGTCCGGGGGTTGGTGGCGTGATCGCGCCGATGGTCATCGCCAGACGGCTCCGAGGATCGCCTCCAGGGTGACCTGCGCGGTCTCGAGCGCCGCGGCCGCGTCGCCCCTGGCGACCTCGGGGACGCTGGGGAGAAGGATCAGCGGGGCGTGCCGGTCGCGCGCGAGATCTCGCAGCTCACGCAGCGCCGTTTTGGGCTCCCGCGGGTCGTGGTGCGCGACGAGGAGTTCCCTGCCCGATCGGTGGGGCGCGATTACGTTGAGCAGCTGGCGGCCGCGGTTCACGGCGCCGGCGGTGGCGGGCAGGACCCACGCGACGTGGGTGGCGTTGGCGAGCGCGATCTGATCTGCGTCGCGGGCGAGCGTGCCGCAGTCGATCACGGTCAGCGTGTAGCGCTCGCGGGCGTGCTCGAGCAGCAGCTCCACGCCTTCCCGCGAGCACGTGGCGCTGAGCGTGGGGGCGGTCGCGAGGACGCGGAGCCCGTCGCAGGTGGTGGCGATGAGCTGCCCGGTCGGCAGGCTCGTCTGGACTTGTTCGGCGGCCTCGGCGAGCGACCGCGGCGCCTGGACGCCGGCGTAGTGGGAGATCCCGGCGGTCGGGCCGCCGGTGTCGGCGACGAGCACCGCGCCGGTGCCGCGGCGCGCCTGCGCGACTGCGGTCAGGTACGCGAGGGTGCTGGCGCCGGCCCCGCCGCACAGCCCGCACACCGCCAGCAGCGGACCGCGGTGGGCGGCGGCCGCGGACGGGTGTGTCGTCCTCGCGCCGTCCGAGCACGGAGGAGGGGCGGCTGGCCGGCGTGAGATCACACTGATCCCGGTGGCGCGTGACCGCTGCTCGCCGATCCGCGAGTCGTGATGGTTGGTTCCGGGTCCCTCGGTGCTGCTCATACCGGGTTGCCCTGGGGTTCCCGGTGGGCGCGGGTGCCGCGCGTGGCGAGCCGTGCGATCGCGGCCCACACGTTGCCCTCATGGCGGGCGATCTCCGCCTCGCGGATAGCCTGCTCGGTCGGGTCCGAGGTGAACGCCCAGTACTCCGTCGGGCCGACCCGCAGCGCGACCTTGCCATGGCCGCGGGTGCCGTTCAGCCACAGCATCTGCGCATGGCGCCCTTTCACCGTTTTCAGGCGTTGGAGCTCGGCCGCTTCGCGCTCTGAGAGCTGCACGGTGCCGGCGATGAACGGGATCTCCTTCGGGTTCTGCGCCAGCAGCAGCTGCTGGGAGGAGTTCCCGAGCAGCGCGACGCCGTGCTCGGTGTCGAAGTCAGACAGCTGCTGGGACATGACGATCAGCACCAGCCCCAGGTGGCGGGCGCGGCGGGCGAGGTTGTTCGCGTAAGCGCCGGTCTCCGGCCGGCTGATCAGATGCCACGCCTCGTCGATCAGCATGATCGAACGCCCGAGAAACAGCGGCGCTCCGGGACGGCTCGCGTCCGCGCGGTGCGCGTGCCAGTGCCGCTCGACCGTGCTGGTGATGTACTCCATCAGCGCGAACATCACCAGCCGCAGCTCCGACTCCGGGCAGCGGCGGGTGTCGAAGACGACGAGCGGCGCGTCCGCCGGAACGGTCGTGTCGCGGTCGAGCAGGTAGGCGTAGGTGCCCTGCCCGCAGTACTCCGACAGTCGGTCGGCGAGGTTGCGCAGCGTCGCGGCGACGTCGACCGCGTCCTGGTCCTGGGCGTCGCGGGCCTGGGCGCGGAGCTCGTCCTGGAGCATCGATTCGCGCGGCTGGCTGCCCGGCAGCGCGGCCGCCTTGGCGTAGACGGCGCGGATCGCGGCGCCGATCAGCCCGATCTGCCGCGCGTCAAGGCCGCCCATCATCACCTGGTGCAGTGCGAGCAGGAACGCGATCTTCTCCCGCGAGACCTTCGCGGGATCCGGCACGTCCCAAGGGTTGAGCGCGTAGGGGGAGTCGTCCGCGCCGATCTCGACCTGCTGCGCCCCGTGCAGCAGCCGGGTGAGCGTCTCGTAGTGGCCTGCCCGGTCGATCACGAACCCCCTGGCGCCGGCGGCCAGGCAGCGCGAGAGCAAGACATTTGCGGTCATCGTCTTCCCGCTTCCGCTCCGGCCGCTGATGACGAGGGTGTGGTTAGCGTGCTCCTCGTCGTAGGGGTTCATGAGTTCGACCGTGCGGCCGGGGTCGGCGAATGCGAACGGCACCCCGGTCGGCGAGCCGCACTTCGTGCCGATCAGGGGCACCATGTCGGCGGCGTTGACGGTCGGGTACTTGCGCGCCTTGCGGTGTACGTCGCGGCCCAATGGCAGGCTCGAGGACCACAGCGGGTGCTGGTGAAACTCGCCCCGGCTGACCTTGCAGTCCCCCGCCGACTCGATCGACTCCGTGCAGAAGTCGACGGCCTCCGAGAGCGCGGCTAGGTCCGGGTCCGGTCCGCGCGCTCGGAGCGTCTGGTAGACGGCGACGCGGTACAGGCCGGCCTGCTCGCCGCTGGCCATCTCGCCCAAGAGCTCGCGGTACTCGCTCTCCTGCACGTAGCGGTCGAAGTCCGGGACGCGGCCGCGCTGCTCGGCTCCGCGGTTGATCGTGTGAAGCCGCCGGTAGGCGAGCTTGAGCTTCTGGCGCTCGCGGCGGCGCTCCAGCCCGTGCACGAACACCGACAGCGTGAACGGCTGGCGGGTCAGCATCGCCCCGTGCAACCAGCCCATCTGCGTACGCCCGGCCGTGTTCGCGATCAGGATCGTCTGCTCGACGTCACGATCGACGACCACGTGCTGGTGCGAGGCTCGGAAGTCGAGGCTTGACTGCGCGATCTGCTCGCGCAGCCTGAGCGCCGCTTGGCGCGCGAGATCGCGATCCGCCGGCGCGTCGAGCTCACCGATCACCTCCACCCCGGTGGGTGGTGGGCGGTGGGCGTGGTCGGCCTTGGTCGGGTTTAACCTGGCCCACAGCAGGCGCAGGACCTGCTCGCCGTCGAGCAGCTCGGTCGCCATCCCCTCGGCCTCGAGCTCCGAGCGCAAAGCGTCGGTGTGGGCGAGCTGCTCGCGGACCGCTCGCCGGTGCGCCTGCACCGGTCGCTCCAGCGAGGCGGTCGGCAGCCTGCTGCGCCTCGCCCACGCCAGCGCGGCGCGTGCGACGGTCTGCCGGGGCACGAGCGGCACGACCACATAGCAGAACACCTGCACGGCTGCCTGCGCGTCGGCGTGCAGCCGCAGCGACTCCTCCATCGCCGCGTACAGCCGCCAGCGCGCGAGCGCCAGCCGATCGCCGCTGTCCTGCGTCGGGACCGGGCCGGCGGTGGCCTGCACCTCGCGTCTGCAGTCCGCCAGCAGCTGGGTCAGGTTCACCGGCCGGGCGTCGATGTAGATCTGGACCGTCTCATCGGCGCCGAGCTGGGACACCAGCCGCGCGAACGCGCCCGCGGTCTTGTCTCGCTCGCCCTCGGACATCAGCAGGGGGTTACGCGGCGTGACCCGGAAGATCCGCACCAGCGCTCCCTCGCTGGTGATGATCAGCCCGGTCCGGTCGATCGCCTCGACCGCCAGTAGCTCGCCCGCCGCCGGCAGCCGGTCATCCGCGCTCCGTCCTGTTCTGCTCGCGATCATCGCTTCTCCGTTCCGTTCCTCGACCACGCGCGGCTGCCGCGGCCCGGGTCGCGGTCGTTGGTGCTCTCCCGGTCGCTTGGCGCGACGAGCCGGCTCGGGTCACGGTGCTGCGCGCTCGTGCTCGCGGGATGCTGGTCCCACAGCGCCTGGAGCTCGAGCTCCAACGCCTCGGCGGCGTCGCCCGGCCCGATATCTGTGTGCTCGTCCCAGAGCAGGTAGCCCTGCGCTGTCTCGCCGCCGCCCGGGAGGTAGCGCCCGTCCCGGCGCCGCCAGCGGAGCGCGCCGACGAGCAGGCCGCCCAGGTCAAGCTCGGTCTGGCTCGCGACGAACACGGGAACGATCGGCAGCGCGGCGATGTACGCGCCGCTCGTCGCCGCCAGCATGCCGTGAAGCGGCGAGATGAACTTCGCCCAGGCGACACCGAGCATGATCCCCGCGAACGCGGTCGCGATCTGGCCGACGCTCAGATCCCAGAACCGAAGCTTCGCCTCCAGATGAGCCGGGGCGGCACGCATCGATCAGCCCTCGCGGTTCCCGGGCGGCGGTCCGGAACGGTCGGGGAGGTCGACCGGTGGCGGGGGGCTCGGGGCGCTGGCGCTCGGCGGCTGTGGTGTCGAGGCGGGCTGTGGGGCGCCGAATGGTGCGGAGCTTCGCGGCTGCTCGCCCGCCGCAGCCTGGCTCCCGTCATCCGCAGGCGTCCAGCCAAGGTGCTGGTCACCCGCGGCGGCCGTGTCGCCGAGGGCCTGGGCACGGATCTCGGGGCTGGCGGCGGCGAGCGTGCGCAGCGCTTCGCGCTCATCGGGTGACCAGTCGCCGAGCGCCTGGTAGGCGAGGTGCTCGCGCGCCCCGGCGCCGTGCTCTGAGATCAGCTGGCCGATCCCGCGCTGCGTGTCCGCCGGCAGCGCCTGGAGCGCGGCTCTGGCCTGCTCGGCGGACACGGGGCTGGTGCGATCGCGGAACCTGGCCTCGAACGTCTCGTTGGCGAAGTCCTGCTCGCGAAAACTCGGGGTCTGCAGCCCGGCCTCGCCGGCGTGCGAGGCGGTGTGGGCCTGCGCCGTCGGTGGTGGCGTATATGAGCGCCCGTTGCCTCCCGAGCCGGTGACGGTGGGGCCGGTCGACCCGCTCGCGGCGCTCTCGATGCTCGCTGCGCCGCCGGCGGTTGCGGCTGCGACGCCCGCCGTGCCGCCGGTGGCGCTCGCGCCGGCGAGCGTCGCGGCCTGGCGCAGCCTGGTGGCCGTGCGGCTCTCGGACTGGACCGACTGCTCGCTGCTCGAGCTGGATTGCCCGCCGGCCCAGGCGGGGAGGTGCTGGCGAGCGGTGTCTCATAGCTGGGAGCCGGCGGCGTAGCTCACCGCCCGCGACGCGAACCCGCCGCCCAAGGGTGCGGCGCCGAGCATCGCCACCTTCGCGAGGTGCATCGGCAACCTGAGCATCACCCACAAAAGGACGATCGCGACCAGCGGCTCGAGCAGCGCGTTCATCACGCTCGTGGCGTTGAAGCTGATCGCGTTCAGGCTGACCGCGGCCGAGGCGGCGAAGCACAGCGCCCACAGGATGGGGACGAGCAGGCACACCGCGAATGCGCGCATCGCCGCCCGCGCGATCCACGGCACCACCGGCCACGCCACAACCGCCAGGGGCATGCCGATGAACACCACGATCGTGGAGATGCTGACCACGATCTTCACCAGCAGCAGCCCCAGGAACAGCAGGCTCGCCGCGACGGCCATCGCGATGTTCAAGAACAGGCCGATCGGCGTGAAATTGAGTGCGATCCCGGCGCCGAGCCCGGCGGCGAGCAGGTGCGACACGTCATGGACGACCGCGCCTGACCCCAACAGGGAGCTGGTGAACAGGTTCGTGAGGCTCACCGCCGTGCCAAACAGCCACGGCCAGACCGCGAGGAACAGCACCGCGCCGACCGTGCGAGTCAGTCCCTCCAGGGCGGCGAACCCCGAGTCGCCGCCGCCGGCGAACCCCGCCGCCCAGTAGCGGATCGTGGAGATCGTCGCCACCGCGCCGAGCATGCCGCCGCCCATCGCCTCGACCGTCTGCTCGAGCGCGGCGACGTTGCCCTGGGTGAGATTCGGGACCGCGACCAGCCACCCGATCAGCTGCGTGGTGATGAACTTCGCGATCGGCGCGAACAGCGCCTTGATGACCGCGTCGAACCCGCCTACGGCGAGCTTCGCGATCCCGTCCGTGACGCCCCCGAGGAGGTTCCCCAGCCCGCCGATCGGATCCGGGCCGACCGGCCCGATGCTCAAAGCCAACGCCCGCGGCGGCGACGCGACGGACAGCAGCACCGCCACGGCGAGCACCGCCGCGCCGAGAAGGAGTAGCCCCCGGCGGCGGCGCGTCACGCCGCCCGGCCCGCAATCCTCGGGCCGAACGGGCGCGATCACGCCTGCGCGCTCTTGTGGCTGCTGATCCACCGAGCCGACCCGGGCGCGGCGTCAGTTGATCAGCGCGGTGACGCTGCCGAGCACCAACAGCACCCCCAGAGCGGTGCCGATGATCTGCATCCCGCGTCGGCCGCCGAACAACAGGACCAGCCCGCCGGCGATCAGCGCCAGCGGCGCGACCGCGGCGACCATCACCAGCGCCGGGTCCACCAGCGCCCTGGCGCCGTTGACGAACCCGCCGATCCCCTGCGCGTTGCTCGGGATCCCAGCCGCCTTGGCCACGATGTCGACGCCAACAGTTGCGCCCGCGAGCGCCGGGATCGCCGCGAGCACGACAGCCCCCATGATCCGGCAGCGACCGGTGAATGGCTTGATGAGCTGCAACGCAGCTACCTCCTAGCTGATCGAATGGATGGCCGCAGAAGGCCTCTTCGTCAGCTAGGTACCGGGCCAGCGCATGCGTGGCTCCCCGCCAAGGCCCCGGACCGCTCGTGCGTTCCAGTCCACCGCGCGCTGCGCCTCCATAACCCGCCGACGGCCGACCGCGGTAGAAGCCCCCATCCGCGCCGCCTACAGCCGATCCCGCGCCGGCTGGCGGGGGAAAGGCTTGGGGCCGCTCAGCAGCCGTCGAGGTCGATCGGTGCGCGCCCGAGCGCGATCACGATCCTGCTCGCCAGCTCGATCCCGATGCACCGCTGCGGGCGCCCGTCCTTGCCCGGCGCATATCCAATGCGGCGGTCGAGCTCGATCTGGGGCATGTCCATCCACACCGCCAGCTCCGCCCGCGAAAGGAACGGGTCGCGCTCGAGCTCTCGCTCGATCAACGCGCGCACACGCTCGGTCGGAATCAGATCCACCTTGAAGCGCTTCAGATCCTGATGATCGCGCTCCCTCAGCACCAGCAGCCGCACCTGCGCCGGCGTCAGCCGCATCCGCGTCGCGGCCCGCTCGTAGCTCAGCCCGCGCTGCTCGACCAGCCGCCACGCGTGCTTTCGCCGCTGCGCGCACGACCGGCACGTCCCTCCGTCCGCGCACCGCGGGCAGCCCAACCACGGCAAATCGCCCACAGCCTGTCCTCCGCACCCCTGGTGTGCCTGCTGCTGAGCGTGATCTTCCAACAATGCTCCTCTGCCTACCGGACGAACGACGGCGACACGACTACATCATAGCAGACTAGCGCTAGATGGGACTCGCGATTATCTCCGACACGGCGGGGATCGCACGCATAACCGTGGTACGCGAGGCGGGACCGGCAGGTCGCAAGCGAACTCCCGGGAGCAACCTCCTGAGTGTTTGGACTTGTCGCAAGGGATCACCGCGCGCGGGCCGGACTCTCTCGAGTGGGCCCGGCCGGTGACTGCGCTCAGCGCAGAACGTCCCCCCGGAAGAGGGCGGCAGTCGGCCGATCAGCTGGCCCATGGATAATCAGCACGCGGTCGAACTCAACCGCCTCCGAGGTCGGACAGTGGCCCCGCCGAGCGACTCCTGCATAAGCAGGCGCGGCCTCTCCGAATGGGCGGCTCTCTACCGGGCTGGGGTGCCTGCGATGAAGTCGATCTCTCGCCAGCCGATATCCTGCCGGGCGAGCACGATCGTCCAGTCCCTTCGGCTGCCGGCACGCAGTTCGATCACCGCCGTCGACCCGTCCTGCAGGATGTGCCTGAGCGTCAGGGGGGTCACGCGCGAGTGACCGAGGTAGTCGCCGCAGCTCGTTCCCGTGTCCTTCTCGTAGACGGCGGCGAACGCGGGCGAGAACAGCTTGGCGCCGATCAGCGCCGGCTGACTCGACGAGTATGTGCTGAAGTCGTGAAGCCACTCGCGCGGCGTGGCCGGCAGCGACGCGGCGGGCAGTGGAGTACGCGGCGCGGCGCTCGGCCGCAGCAGAAGGCGGGCGCCGGCGAAACCGAGCCCGGTCAGCCCGACCGCTGCGAGGCTCCCCAGCAGCCACATGCGCGAACGACTCGCGGCTCGCAACGAGTCCCGGGGCGACTCGGCCTCAGCACCGCTCGCCGGGCGCGACCCGCCACCGACATCCCCGGCACCTGACGGCTGGCCGGCGGACGGGAGGGCTGCCCCCGGCCGGCGCGGCCACCACGCCGGCCGGACGTCGTGCTCGCCACGCCCCCTCGCGATCATCGCCGGCGCCGGCGCTCGCGCAGGCGATCACGTGCCAGCCGGTGAGCCCGGACGCTTGCCCGCCTCGCAAGCGAACGCTGGTGTCCTGGTCGGCTGTGCGCCGGGCTCCTCCGGTGGGTGGTTCGTGGTGGTGGTGGTGGTTGTTGCCGCTCGGCGTAGTTTCCCATTTGACATCTAGTTGGACCCCTGGTCGTTTCGCCGGGGTATCGGCGCGAGAGCGCGCTTGAGGCTGGCGTTGGTGAAGCCTGCTTGTTGCCGGGTGGCTTGTGCGTG
>DATJRS010000096.1:0-10236 GCA_035504535.1 Solirubrobacteraceae bacterium
GCGAGCCCGTGCGGCCTGGCGCGCCCTTACCGGTGGATCCGGCAACCCGTCGAGGAGTTCGGCGAGTTCGTATCGCCTTTCTGAGTGGAGGTCCAGCAGGCGGACCGGCTGGCGGGGGTTGTATTTCCAGTTCCATGAGGCCGGGGGTCTGAGCAGGCGGCTGGCGTCGACCGCCACTGGGTCGGCATCGAGCCGGTGCGTGAGTTGACGGTTGGCGCGCTCGCACTCGTGCGGCCCAACGGGGGTGCACAGTTCCCAGTAACTGTGCCGCCGACCATCGCCGCCCGAGGAGATCGTGGCAGTGGCCGGCCACGGGAATTTGTCAAGCCGATCCTGCGCGTCCGGCGTATCGATCTCGACGAACAGGAGATGACAGCGTCCGATTGCGTCACGGCCGCCCGCGCGACGGTCCCGGAGCGCGACGCCGACGTAGACGTCGGTCACCAAGGCGAGGCGCCGGATGATGATGCCCGCGGCGCGCGCGCAGCTTTCAGCTGGGACGAACTCGCGGCCCATCCCGCCGCCGCGCAGGCGGAAGCGGATCTCGAGCAGCCGTCCGTCCGGCTCCGTGCCGGCGAGCAGGCGGAGATACCGCTGCAGATCGTCCGGGGCCGGGGTCGGCGCTCCACGAGGAGCCAATGCGGTCATTCGGCGGCGGCTGTAGGAATCGAAGGAACATGGCCACTCCGACTGGGGATAGATGGCCAATCGGAGTGCGCGGCGTCGCTCCGCAGGCGACCTGCGTCGGGGATACATGGACAATCCCGCGCGCTCGGCCCGGTGGGCCAGCCCCGCGACCGTGCCTGATCGGCCGTCTTCTCGTGGGATTGGCCAACTACCCCGTCCGAGTGGCCAGGCAGTGTCCATCTATGGTCGACGTTGGCCATCTTCAGTCGATCCCTTCAGCGGCCTCCGGCGTCTTGGCGATGATCCACTCAAACTCGCCATGCAAGATCGGCACCTGCTTCGGGTGCCGGGCGCTCCACGCGGCCAGCTGCTCGTAGGTCAGCTCGCCACGGCGCATCGCCGCGATCCGCTCCGGAACGCTCAGCTGCCACAGCGACCGAAGCCGCGCAGCACGCTCGCGCTCGGCGCGCTCAAGCTGCTCAAGGAACGTGGAAGGTGGCTGGGATTGGTCAGGCATCGGTGCGTGGTGTGGGTTGGGGACTCGGCGAGCCACCTACGCCGGCGCCCGTATTTCCGGTCTTATCTCCAGGTCGCCAGCATCTCGGGGCTCGCATCGCTGGGCGCCGGCGAAAATTGGCGGGGCCGAGTCCCCAAGCCACCGCTTCGCTGCGCATGCGGGGGCCGTGGCCTGCGCCGCACCGGGCGAGCGAGCGCTCGAGCGCCGGCGGTGTGCCCGCCGGCGCTCGATGCAGGAGTCAGAACGTGTTGGCGTCCTCACCGTCGGATCCGTTTCCGTCGGGCTGATCGCCATTCGGGCGTCCGCCGAACTGCACCCGGCCGACGACGTGGTGGCGGCTGCGGCGGGTGCCGTTGTCGTCCCACTCGCGGTAGACGAGCCGGCCGGTGACGGCGATGGACCGTCCCTTGGTCAGGTACTTCGCGCAGGCCTCGGCCTGGGCGCCGAAGGTGGCCACATCGATGAACATCGGCTGGCCTGGCTGGTCGTTGACCGCGAGGCGCAACTGGCAGACCTTGCGGTCCTCGTCGATCGGCTTGAGGACCGGGTCGGCTCAGTGAGGTTCCCGACCAGCGTGATTACTTGGAATTGGCCGCGGGTCGGCCTCGTGTCGTCTGGTATCGGGCGCGGTGATGGAGTTGCTTGGGGCTCGGGTGGCGTTGTTTGGGGGTGGTTTTGAGGTGGGTGCATGATGTGTTGTGTGGATCGGGTTGATGTGGACAGCGCGCCACGTCGGGCGTGGTTGAGTGCGATGCGGGCGCATGTGAGGGCTGGGGCGAAGCATGGGGAGGCGGCGGTGGTGCAGGCTCGGTCTGGCCATCCGGAATTGGAGCGGCTGGCGTTGGCGCGGGCGGCGAGGCAGCGCGAGGGGTATGACGCTGCGCTTGGGCAGCATCCGGAGTGGGCCGGTGACGCGCCCGACTGGCCTCGGGGCCGGGATTCCTGACCGGCTCGGTGAGCACCGGCGGTGGATAGTCGCCGGTGCTCGGTGAGCAGCTTAGAAGCTGGCATCGTCCTGGTTGGGCTCGTCGGCGTCGGCGGGTTGGTCGCCGTTGTCGGGGCGGCCGCCGAACTGGACGCGGCCGACGATGTGGTGGCGTGAGCGGCGGGTGCCGTCGTCGGCTTCCCATTCGCGGTAGACGAGTCGGCCGGTGACCGCGACGGCGCGTCCCTTGCTGAGGTATTTCGCGCAGGCGTCGGCTTGCGCGCCGAAGGTGGCGACGTCGATGAACATCGGCGGCTGGTCCTTCTGGTCGTTGACCGCGATTCGCAGGTTGCAGACGCGGCGGTCGTCGTCGAGTTGCTTGGTGACGGGGTCGGCGGTCAGGTTCCCGACCAGGGTGACTTGGTTAACGGCGGGTGCTGTGGCGCTCATGTTTGGTTCCCTCCTTGTGGGGATCCGGTGGTTGACAAAGCCCGAACTGCCGGCCGGGCGGCCGCGCGGAACCGAGCTTGTGAGGGGAAGGGAGCGATGCGACCTTGAAGCGGCCCGGCCGCCCGGTCGGCGAACATGGGCGATGGCAACCAACCGGAACCGGCCACGGGAAGGGGGCCCAGGATGAACGCCAGCTGCGGGCTGGTTGACCGCAGCCCGAGACGTCGACTGACCTGCCGGCTCTCCGCCGAGGATGGCGGGCGGTGGCTGGGGTGGTTTAGCGCTCGGGTGAGCCCGAGTCTTTGCGGTGCGCGCAGTGGCGGTGCATGACTTGTTCGGTGGCGAGCATCGGCTCGTTGAGCAGTGAGGTGTGTCGTGTTCCTGTGTTGCCGAGTGCGACGATCGGTTCGTAGAAGCCGATCACCTGGTTGCAGACAGAGCAGCGCAATTTGTGATCGGGCACGCTCACGAGTTGTAACCGTCGTGTCAGCGGTTTCGGCATGCCCGGTTGTTCGCAGCCTGGGTGTGTGGGTCCTGCTGGTGGTCGCGATCATGCCCGCCCTCCGGGGTCGGCCGCCGTGACTTGGGGGTGGGCTGGTGTTGGTGGGGGTGTGTTCGCGAGCCCGTCGATCAGCCGGTCGATCGCGGCCTGGTCACCTTCGACGGCGGCGCGCTCTGGCTCGGTGAGCGTGATCTGGAGCAGCATCCGCTGCAAGCCGTGCTTGGCTTTGAGCAGCTGCGCGTGCGATGACTCCTTGGGGATGTAGAAGTCGCAGCGGGCGCACGCCATCCGGTGCGGGCATTGCTCGAAGAAGCTGTAGGAGCAGTAGCCGTGTCCGAGGTCGTAGAACTCAAACGGCGCGCCGTTGCCAGTTTGGCCGTTGGTGATGGCGTCGCGGTCGAGGAGCACCTCGATCGTGCGGAGGTTCCGAGCGAAATACCCGGCATCCTGGTAGGCCTTGGTCAGGGTGGACGGGGTGATCCGAGCGTAATGCTGGGTGGAGTGCGGTGATGAGTGCCCAAGCCACGCCTGCAGCTCGAACAGCGACATCGGGTCCTTGGCGTTGTAGAGCTGGGTCGCGATCGTCGCTCGGGCGCGATGCCCGGTGATCTGCCCGCGGACGTCCTCGCCGGGGACGCCCGCCTTGCGACAGAGCATGGGCACGAGCACCCGGTTGATGTAGCGGGGGCTGAGTTGCTGACCGCGGAAGCAGAACAGCATGTCCGCGAGCTCGCCGGTGCGGCGGTCGATGAACTTCGGATGCGGCGGGCGGACCTGCTGCCATTGATCGATCGCGTCGCCGAGGATCGGGTCGACCGGTTTGGTGAACGCGGTCGCGGTCTTGCTGGTCGGCACGTCGAGCAGACACACCCGCTCACCGCCTGGCTCGGTCTGTTGCCAGCGGATCGCGCCGACGCGCAGCCGCAGGATCTCGTCGGTCCGCAGCCCGGAGAACAGCCACACCAGCGCGCGCGCGAACGAGCTCGAGTGGATACCAGGGCGTGCCATTCCCGCCGCGGTTCGCGTGCAACGGGAGATCCGCGCCGGTCAGGTTCAGGCCGGCCCACATCAGTTTCGCCCACACGTCGTCGGCGATCACCCTGGGCTCGGGTCCGATCAGCGCAGCGATCGAGCGCGGCAGCCGGAACGCGCGTCGAGCGTCGAAGCGCCGCTCGATCCACTCCCACTCCTGGATGTCATTGAAGAACCGCCGCGGCGCCCAGATCAGATGCGCCTTGGTGCGCGGCAACAGCTCCCCGCCCGAGCGGCGGCGCATATACGCGGTGTTCTGCCCGTGCGAGTATTCGCCGACGAGCATCCGGTCCACGCGCGCGACCCACGCAGCGGCGAGCTCCCGCGTCCACGATCCAGGGTCGGCATGGTCGGGCTGCTCATGGTTGATCCAACGGCCGAGCTTGATCAGCGCGAAGTACGTCTGCGAGCGGCTTGAGCGCGTCAGCGTCGAGGTCTGAAACCACCGCTTCGCGTAACCCAGCCACAGCTCCGGCACGTCCAAATCGCCGGCGCGGCTGCGAGCCAGCCACTCATCACGCGTCAACCTGGCCGGAAACGGCAGCGCGTCCAGCACGCCCATGTCAACCATGGTTCGGGCCAACTGTTCCACCCCGGAGCGACCCGGGTTATGCGCCGTGCGATCCCGAATCTCACCCAGCAGCTCAGGGCGCTCAGCGAGGTCCTCCAGCAGCGGACTGCGCGCGGCGAGCATCAGCTCATAGAGCGCGCGCTGCAAATTCGGGCGGCGCAGCTGCGCCGCATACCCAAGCGTGTCCAGATGCGCCTGGACCCGACCGACCGACTCCCGGACCGCCGCGTCGCCGAACACCCGCCGGCAGAACAGCCCGCACTTGAACCCGCGGATCCCAGAGTGCAGATCGTTGATCGCGCACAGCTGGTAGGCGACCGCAATCACCAACTGGCGCACGTCCACGTTGGCCCTCTCGAGGGTCCGCTCCCACGCAGCGTGATCCCACCCCCAGAACGCGGAACGCTCCCGGCCCATCGCCGCAAGCAGATCCCCGCGGGTCGGCGCCCCGGCCCACGACCCAGGCGTCAGCCCGGCGACAGCGAGCACGTCATTGATCGGCACGATCAACCGCGACAGCGCCTCGCCCACGCCGGCAGGCCAGCGGCACGGACGATCCTCGATCGACTCCAGCGCCCGGCATTCCTCGCCGGTAAGCGGTCCGCGGTCGTAGGCCCGCGCCGAGATCAGTGGCTCCCAGCGCCGCCCAGACTCGAGCGTTCTCACGGCATTCACCGCAGTCATGAACGCACCGCCCTCGCGGTAGGGTCCACACCATCAGCGAGCCCGATCAGCCCCACACCACCCCCCAACCACCGCTGCAGGCGCTGCGCTGCTCGTTCTGCGGCAAATCGCAGACGCAGGTCAAGGACGTCGTGGTCGGCTGGGGACCCAACGGACAGGTCGCGATCTGTGACCAATGCGTGCGCTTCTGCACCGAGGTCATCGCGAGCCGCGCCACCCCCGGACGCGGATAGAGCCAACCCCGCTCGACTCAAGCCACCGCTCATGTCAGCACCTCGCCAAGCTGGGCGATCCGATCGGCGTGGATCTGGGACATCCCGCGCGTGAGCCGCTCGGCGAGATCGCGGACCGATAGGTGGATGTAGCGCTGCGTAGTGTCCGTCGAGCGGTGCCCGGCGAACGTCGCGATCTGGTGCAGCTCCCACCCGGAGCGGGCGAGATCGGTCAGGCACAAATGTCTGAGCGTGTGCGTGCTGAACCTCTCGACGCCGGCACGGACCGCGATCGAGCGCACGACCTTCGACCAGGTCCACGGAGACACTCCGGCGCCACGGTTGCGCGGCGACTCCGACACGAACAACGCTCCCCGCGCGCGAGTGACCAACCGGCGATGCGCGAGATACGCGGCCAGCAACCCGCCGCTGACCGCCGAGTAGGGCACCACCCGCCCACGGCCACTCTTCGTCGTCTCCGGCCGGATCCGGATCGTGCGATACGCCGGATCCAGATCATCCGTTGCGAGCAGACACAGCTCCTCGCGACGCAACCCGGCGTCATAGGCCAACGCCAGCAGCAAACGGTTGCGCAACGACTCGCCGGCGGCGACCTCCAGCACCGCGCGCCACTGCGCATCCGTCGGGACCCACGGCAACGGCCCAACGCGGGCCACCAAGCCGCGCCGGCCGGCCCGGTCGTCCGAGGACCGGTAGCCGCGCCCGACCGGGCTGCGGTCCCTCACTCCCTCCTCGACCAGGTAGTCGTAGAACAGACGCACGACCGTGACCCGCAACTGCAGCGTCGCGTTCGCCAGCCCAGCGCCCGAGTCCAGCGCCACCACGTTCACGCCGTACCGACCCGGCCGCTCACGCAACTCGGCTACGTACCCAGCGATCTCGGCCCGCCCGGCAGCGAGGGCATCGACGCCAGCCCGCTCGCAGTAGCCCCAGGTAGTCGACCAGCGACCGTGCGTACACCTCGACGGTCCGCGGCGAGCGGCCGACGTTCGCCTGAAGCTCCAGCCACCGCACCGCGAGTGGGCACGAACCGAGCGCCGGCCAGCGCTCAACCAGCCCGCCCGCGGCCTCCCTACCGGCGCGCCCGCGCCACCGCGCGGCGCTCCTCGCCTCCGGCTCGTCGCTTCGCGCGATGGCGCGCTCCTCAGGAACCGAACCCATCCCAACCACCTCCCAGATAGATGCCGTCATCAGCAGCGGCATCTACCTGACCCAGAGCCAGTCGAGGAACACAAGGACCCAACCGAGTGCGCTATCTGGAAGCAATTCCAAATAACACACACTGAGTTGACGGCGGGCGCTGAGGCGCTCATCTTGGGTTCCCTCCTTGGGGATCGGATGGTTGACGAGGCCGGTGGCGCCGGCGTGGGCGGCCGAGCGGAACCGAGCGCAGCGAGGGGAAGGGAGCGTCTGCGACCTTGAAGCGACCGGCCTGCCGCCGGCGCATAATCGGCGCGGGCAACCAGCTTGACCCCAAGGAGCGGAGACCTGGTGAGGGCGTTGACCGGAACAGCCTCGTGGTGCTCGAGCGTCATCGTTGCGGGACCGCCCAGGTCTCGAGGAACGCCGCGCCAGCCAGCGCCACGCTGATCGACAGGGCGACCAGAGGGAGCTGCCGGCCACTGCACCGCCCGCGCGCGATGAGCAGCCAGGTCGCTGGCCCCGCTGTGATCGCATAGAGCTCAAGCGGGAGATGCGGCAGATACGGCACGAGCTCTGACCGGTAGACGCCGAGCGCGGCGCCGACTGGCAGCAGGTTCACGGCGACACTGATCAGTACCGCGCTGTGGACGAGCCACCGCGAGAAGCGCGATCGTTCGGCCCCGAGGACGCCGGGGACGAGTGGCCACGCCGTCGCTCGGAGGTTGGTGATCAGCAGCGATCTGAACGTGCTGATAGCGGCCGGTGGCGCGGGCCGAATATGCGCGTGCAGGTCGAGCGCCAGCGCGTGCTGCGCGATCCATCGCGCGCAAGGGAGCAGCGCGCATGCGGAGACCATCGCGAACAGCGCTATCCAGCCGGCGCCGTATGCGACAGCGAGGCGCTCGGCTAGATCGCGTCCGCCCGGCGCTCGTTCGGCGGCGTTCCCGCGGGTCGGTCGATCGGTCGCGGTCATCCCATCAGCTCGCCGGGTACCAGGTCATCACGACATATCCCGTATGCACGTGAGCGACGGTCGCCCAGGTCACGTGGCTTGTGGCCGGCAGACCGAGATATGGCCCCACGCCGGTTGTGAGTTCGTTGGTGACAACGACCCACCGGCCGCGCTCCACTCCCTCACCGCGGGCGATCGCGACCACCGTGCCGGCGTTGGTCACCTGGTAGCGGGCCAGAACGGCTAGACGGGATTGCATGTTGAGCGCTTGCGCGCGCGCCTGTCCGATCGAGATCGCGGCGAGCTGTCGCGCACGTGCTGGGAGGTCTGTGGCCGTCCAATTGACGTACAGCTGCCCGAAGCGGGCGAGAGCGCCCTGTGGTGTTGATGCTGCGCCTGTCACGTCGGCTGGCACCGCGAGTTCCTTCGGACCGTCGTCCTCGTCCGAGTCGGGTGCACCTGCCGGCGTAGTGGCCTTGATCGCCGGCGATGATTCGGTGACGTTGAGGCGCCGGTACGGATCATGGATGCCGCACCCGGCGAGCAGCGCGGCGCCGGCGATCGACACGAGCGATGACAGGCCACGGCTCATCAGCAGCCCTCCCCGTAGGTCGGTCCTTGGGGAATTCCGGCTGGGGCCCCCAGCGCATGGATGAGCTGACTCATGTTGTTCCCGCACCAGGTGCTGTGGCAGCCAGGATCGCCCGACGTGCACGCCTGCTCAGGGACCGTCACCTGAGCCATCGGCTGGTCGCCGCTGCCGCTGCCCCACCCGGTCTCGATACAGCCGGTGAACGTCGCCACCTGCTCGCCGGCTCGCAGCTGCTGCCCGTCGGTGACGGTCGGGATGATTCCTTCGGCCAGGTAGACGTAGCGCCCGCTGTCGGGACCGTCTGCGAGCCGATAGACAATCGCGCCGCCATGGCCTCCTGAGCAAGAGAACGGTCCCCAACCGGCATCGGAGGACTGGGAGTAGGTGACGGTCCCGTCCCCCAGCGCGACGATCGGCCCGGTTCCTGTGTAGTCGACTCCCATGTCGATCCGGGCCGGGTAGATGCTGGTCGACGTGTGAAACGGATTGGTGTACACCCCTGGCGGCAGGCTCGTCTCTAACAGCTCAGAGCAGACTCCCTGGGCTTCGGTTGGCGTGGTCGGCGGTGCCTCTATCTCTCCGGTAGCGCTACCGGCACCCGGGTTGGCGGCGCTGGTGACAGTGACTCCGTATCGCGTACCCCATGCGTCTTGGCTTGCGCGCCCCAGCCAGTCGTAGGTGTCGATGTGCGCTCCCTTGATCGCGCCACCGGTGTCGCCCGCGATGAACGCGCCATGGGTCCCGAACGGGTTGGGCCACACGTGGTAGAACGCGAGCGGCTGCAGCACGCTCGGGTCAATCGCAATCTCCAACATGGGCTGGCCGGCGGTCAGGTCCATCCCGTAGGCGGTCACTCCGGAGCCGTTCAGTTGATTCCACGGGGGGCCGTAGGCGGTCTCCTCGAACCCTCCGTGTCCAGTCGCCGCGCCGCTCCCGGCAGGGCTTGCCGTGCACTGGCCGGCGGTACCGGCGATGAAGCTGATCGCGGTGATCACCGCGACGACCGGGAGCGCGACCATCACGCCGAAGCCCAGGACTGACCACCGGAGCAGTCTCATGTTGCGCTGAGGGGGTCGTGGTGTTCGGCGAGCTCCTCGACAGCGCGCCAGGCGTCGCCGTGGACTCGTTCCAGCACGTCGCGGCGAAGCGGCTGGTCGTGGTCGGGCTCGGAGGTTGCCAGCCAGTATTCGGCGGCGCCGGCCCGGATCTCGATGAGTCCCCGTCCGCGTCGCCCGTTGCAGAAGAACGCCTCCGCGTACTCGCCTTTGACCGTCTTGAGCCGGCTGATTGTCTGCGCTTCCTCGTCGCTCAGTCCGAGCGCCCCTTGGATGTCGGCGGTTTGGCCGTCTAGCTGTCGGAGCAGCAGTTGGATGGATGACTGCGAGACGAGCGCCTCGCCCTCGGGGTGCTGCAGGAAGTCGCCGAGCTTCTGGCTGATCGCGATCAGGAACAGCCGGTTGTGACGCGAGCGGCGGGCCTGCTCGTTTATCCAACGCCCGGTTGACCGTCGTTCGAGCATCTTCCAGCCCTCGTCGACGACGAGGAACGTGCGTCCGCCCCAGAGGCCGCGGTGCGCATGAAGGCTTCGCGTGCGTTCGGCGCGCCGGGCGAGGTGCTCAACGATCGTGAACATCGCGGCCCCCGCTCGTGCGTCACCGACCGCCCGTGTGTCGAAGATCACCAGTGGGGAGTCCACCGGGATCGAGGTCGGCCGATCCGCCAGGTAGGCGCCAGCGCCGTCCCCGGTGTAGTCGTGAAGGCCCTCGGCGAGCTGACCGAGGTGGCTCGCCAGCTCGACGTTTCCGTCCGCGCGCGCCTCGTCGGAGCGACGGTAGAGCTCCTCTTGGAGGAGCATCTCTCGCGGGTCCTCGCCGGTCAGCTGGCAGCGGCGGTAGACCGCGCGGATCGCCAGCGACAGCTGGGAGTGATCACGCGGCTCGAGGTCATAGGTGCCATCGACCTGCGGGCGACCCAGGAAGAAGGAGTGCAGCGCGAGCAGGTATTCGAG
>DATJRS010000097.1:0-31086 GCA_035504535.1 Solirubrobacteraceae bacterium
AGGTGGAGACGGCGGGAATTGAACCCGCGTCCGCAATCGCGTGAAGAGCGGTGTCTACGAGCGTAGCCGGCGCTCTGTTCTCACCCTCGACTCGCCTCGCCGGCGGGGTTATCGAGGGCCAGCTCCAAAGATGTCCCCGGCGGGGCTGGAGCGGGCCTCACCGGGTGAGCCTGCTATTTGAACCGGACCACCGCCGCAGGCGAGCGGTGGCCGGCCGAAACTAACTGTGGTTAGACAGCCAGCTCGTAGGTGTGGAAATCAGCAGTTGACTTCGCACTTATTTGTTTCCGGGTTTTTAACGAGGCCTCCCGGACCTCGACTCGCAACCACCCCCACGAACCGACCACGTCGAAGCCTGTCGTCCCCAGGGATGAGCGGACGATTATAGCCGCCGGGACACCCTGCCCCAGGCCGTGCGAGAGCCCGTGAGCAGCCGAGCTGAAGGACATCCTAAGAGTCCACGTCCGCCGCTCTCGCCCATTCCTACAATCGAGAGCAATGGAAACGAACACGCGATGGCTGTCGGCACCCATGCCGTCAGGCGGCCCGGTGCCCGAGTCGCCGCCGCCCGCGCAAATGCCGGCGCCCGACTCCCCGGGGCGTAAGCAGTCCTGGATCAGGCGGCGCCTGTCCGCGCTGGGCGCGGCGATCCTCGCGCTGCTGGCGAAGCTCAAGACGATCCTGCTGCTTCTCCCCAAGCTCAAGCTGCTCGCCTCGACGGGGACGATCCTCGTTTCGCTCGCCGCCTACGCGCTGCTGTGGGGATGGCCGTTCGCCGCCGGCTTCATCGCGCTGCTCTTCGTGCATGAGATGGGGCACGTGATCGCGCTGCGGCGCGAGGGGCTCAAGGCGAGCGCACCGATGTTCGTTCCGTTCCTGGGCGCCGTGATCGCGGCGCGGTCGCTTGGAGACAACGCCCTGGCCGAGGCGCGCGTCGGGTTGGCCGGTCCGGTCCTCGGCACCATCGGCTCCGCCGCGTGCATTCTGGTCTGGCACGCCACCGGCAACTCGCTGTGGGAGGCCCTGGCGTTCACCGGCTTCTTCTTGAACCTGTTCAACCTGCTTCCGGTCGTCCCGCTCGACGGCGGCCGCGCGATGGCGGCGATGGCGCCGTGGATGTGGGTCGTCGGGCTCGCCGCGCTGATCCCGCTCGCGTTCATCTTCCCGAACCCGATCATCTTCCTGATCCTGATCTTCGCCGGGCTCGAGACCTACAAGCGGTGGAAGCTCCGCCGCTCGGGCAGCCCGGAGCAGCGCGCCTACTACCGCGTACGCCCGATCGACCGGGCGCTCGTGGCAGCGGTCTACCTGGGCCTGATCGCGGTCCTCGTCGTGGGCATGCACGCCACGCTGGTGGCGCGAACCATCAGCTAGACCCTGCTCGCCCCGCACACCCGCCCGCCGCGTGGAGGCGGCGGGGTCGCCCGGGCTCAGGCGGCCGGCGGTGGCTGACGGCGCACGCGCGTATCGTCGTACGCAGCGGTGTCGCGGTGCGTCCACCAGAACGTGTAGATCAACGCGAGCACGAGCCCGACCAGGCCAACCACGAACAGCACGGTTCCGGCTGTCTGGATGTCGAAACCGTTGACGTGCGCGGTCACAGCCCACTTCAGGATCGCGCCAGCGGCGATCAACACAATGCTCGTTCCAATCGTCATGGGACCTAACTACCCCGGATCGGGACGGCTATCCCTGGTCCGGCGAACTAGTTATGGTTGCGTACGCAACTACTGCCTGAAACCGCCTGGGAACACCGTCCAGCTAGCGCCGCGCCTCGCGCAACTCTCGCTGCACGTCGCGGGCCATCTCACGTCGACGGATCGTCTCGCGCTTGTCGAAGATGTCCTTGCCGCGGGCCAGTGCCAGCTCGACCTTGGCGCGCGAGCGCGGCCCTGAGAAGTAGATACGCGTCGGCACGAGGGTCAACCCACGCTCACGCGTCCGGGCGATCAGCCGCTCGATCTCGTAGCGATGCAGCAACAGCTTGCGCGGGCGTTCGGGGTCGTGGTTCTCGCGCGATGCTGGGCCGTAGGGGGCGATGTAGAGCCCGATCAGCCAGACTTCGCCGTCGCGCACCACGGCGTAGGCGTCCTTGAGCTGGACGTTGCCCTCGCGCAGGGACTTGACCTCGGTCCCGGTGAGCACGAGCCCGCACTCGAAGCGCTCGAGCAGGTTGTACCGGTAGGAGGCTTGCCGGTTGGTCGCCACATCGCCGGCGCCGGCCTTGCGCTTACGGGACTTAGCCATGACCCGTCAATCCTGCCAGCCTGGGAGCAGGTCCACCCTCCCGCGGGCCACGTCGACACCGCCGACGCGCACCTGCACCGGATCGCCGAGACGCAGCGAAGAGCCGGATCGCGTCCCCACCAACATCGTCCCCTGCTCGTTCAGCTCCCACCAATCGCCCCGCAGGCGCCGCACCGGGAGCATCCCCTCAAACTCGCCCCCGGCCCCAAAGGCCACGAACGCTCCGGCACCGGCCAGCCCTACCACCTCGCCTTCGAAGACCTCGTCCGGATCTCCGTCGGATCGCATGCGACGCTCGAGCAGGAAGCAGCGCACGATGTCATCCGCGTCGCGCTCGATCGACATCGCCTCGCGCTCTCGCGCCGAGCACCACGGCCCCGCGGCGCCGACCCAGCTGACCTCGGGCGCCGGTTCCTCGCCGCCCAGCGCGGACAGGAGCGCGCGGTGGCAGATCAGGTCGGGATAGCGCCGGATCGGCGAGGTGAAATGGCAGTAACTGGCCAGTTGGAGCCCGGCGTGGCCGCGGTTGCGCTGGTCGTAGTAGGCCTGTTTCAACGATCGCAGCACCAGGCTGGTCAACGCTCGGCGCCCTCGCCCGCCGCGCGCCCCGACCCACTGCTCGACGAGCTGTGAGGCTTCGCCGATCAGATCGGCCGCCTGTTGGGGAGTCAGGTTTCCCTTGGGAACCGGCGGGGTCGGCACCTCCAGCGAGGCGAGCTGATCGATCAGGCGCTGCGCGGCTGCGCCATCCGGGCGCTCGTGCACTCGGTAGAGCGTTGGCACTCGGTGCGCGGTCAAGAACCGTGCCACCTGCTCGTTGGCGGCGATCATCAGATGCTCGATCATCCGATGGGACTCGGTCTGCTGGACCGGTTCCACGGCAACCACGTCGCCGCGGTCGTCGAAGGAGAACTCGGGCTCGGAGGAGTCGACCTCGAGCGCCCCTCGGGAGGCGCGCCGCGCCTCGAGCGCAGCGGCCGCCGCCCGCGCAGTCTCCAGACCGGACCCCCACGCGCCACCGGCAACCTCCGTGCCGGCGAAGATGCAGTCGACGCGGTCATAGTCGAGACGCTCGTCGGAGCGGATCACCGACCGGTAGAAGGAGCTGTGCCGCACGCGGTCGTCTTCGAGCACGAGCTCGACCGTGAGGGCCAGGCGATCCTGGCCGGGAACCAGTGAGCAGGCTTGGTTAGAAAGCGCCTCCGGGAGCATCGGCTCGACGGCGGCCGGGACATACACGCTGGTCCCGCGCCGGTAGGCCTCGCGATCGAGTAGCGACTTCGGCTGCACGTAAGCCGAGACGTCGGCAATGTGCACCCATATCCGGCGCGTGCCGTCGGGCTCCGCGGAAGCCGAGATCGCGTCGTCGAAGTCCCGCGCGCTCACGGGGTCCACCGTGAACGTGGGCAGGGAGCGCAGATCGCGACGGCTGGCCGGGACCGACCCCCGGGAGCCGGAAACGGATGCCGCCGAAACCTCCCGCGCCTCGTGTTCCACCGCGGGGTCGAACGAACGCCGCAGGCCGCGGTCGACCATCAGACCCTCGAGCACGTCACGCGCAACGTCGGAGCGGCCGAGCCGACGTGCCACCGTCGCCCGGCCCCCCGGCCGCCCGTTGCGGCCGGTTCCGGGGCGCACGACGATCAGGTCTCCGACCGCCACCTGCCGGTCCCGGCTGATCACCATCCGCGGGCCCGGGCTGAAGAACGGCTCGGCGACCAGGAACTTGCCGCGGCGTTCGAGTACGGCCACCCGCGGGCCGGCGCCCGCGTCCCGGTTAGCCGGGCTCACCGCACCTCGGCCGCCACCGTCTTCTCGGCGACGAGCAGCGCCGTGTCGACGTTGGAAGTGGGACTGGTGTAGGCGTAGACGTTGGGCGAGATGCCCGCGCCCCTCTTCACCCCACCACCCCCGAGGTTCTGTCCGTTCGGCGTGAAGTACTCGCCGACGGTGAAGTCAAGCGCGCCGCCGTTGGGAAGCGGGTCGATCTCCTGAAAGACGCCCTTGCCGTAGGTGTGGGTTCCGACCACCAGCGCCCGGCCCCGGTCCTTCAGCGCGCCGGTGACGATCTCCGCCGCCGAGGCAGTCAGGTTGTCGACGAGCACGACCATCGGGATGCTGGTCGAGATCGCCCCACCCCGGGCGACGTACACCTGGCGGGGCTGCGCGCGGCCGGCGGTCGAGACGATCGTCCCGTCGGGGATGAAGATGCTGGCGACGTTAACCGCCTCGTTGAGCAGGCCGCCCGGGTTGTCGCGCAGGTCAAGGATCAGCCCGCGGGCGCCCTCGTGCAGCACGTCCTGCACCTGGGTGCGCAGCTCAGCCCCGGCGCCCTGGACGAACTGCTCGAGGTCGAGGACGCCAAGCTTGACCCCGTGGTAGGTGACGATCGTGCCGCTCGCCACCGGGACCACGATCTCCTCCCTGACCAGGGTCCGCGTGAGCGTCCGCTTGCCACGCCGGATGGTCAGCGTTACCCGCGTCCCGGCGGTGCCCTTGATCAACGCCGAGCCGAAGCTCGACGGATGGTGGGCCAGCGAGGTCGAGCCAACGGCGATGATCAGATCACCACGCTGGAGCCCGGCCTGCGCCGCGGGTGAGCCGGGAAACACGTCCTGCACGGAGAGCCCCTGCGTCTCGCCGAAGACGTCGACGCCGATCCCGCTCAGGTGCGGGTTGTCCTCGTTCAGGAACCCCTGGTAGGCGGAAGGGTCGTAGTAGTGCGAGTAAGGGTCGTCGAGGCTGGCCACCATCCCGGCAAGGCCCTTATTGACGAGCTGCGTGCGGTTGAGCGGCCGGTAATAGTCCTGCTGGAGCAGGTTGAGGACCTGGTTGACCAGTGGGTCGTCGTTCTGATCGACGAACGCGCTGCGCAGTGGCGAAGGCAGCCAACTGGGGTGTCCGCCAAGCCAGATGCCGGCCAGCAGCACTATCAGCCCAACGAGCAGGCTGACGAGAACCCTCGGGCGGCGCGACCGGCGCGAAACCATGCCCGGAGGTTAGCCGGGCGGCGAATTGTCAGGTTCAGCGCAGATTCGCCCCATGCCGCAACGCCAACCGATTCGCGCGCCCGCGGCCCCCCGCGCGGCCGGGCCACTGGCCCAGTGGCCCGGCGTTGCGGGAGAGGCTCTGGGGTTCGTCCGTGAACCCGGGGTTCGTCCTTGAACCCTTAGAAGTTGTGCTGGAAGCTCGGACCAGCGGTCGTGAACTTGTAGGTCGTCTTCGAGTTGAAGACCTGCCCCGGGTTCAGCACCACCGAGGGCCAACCGGCTTGCCCGATGTGGTGCGGAGTGTCCGGGTAGTGCTGGCTCTCGAGCGTGAACGCGTCACCTTGACGGTAGGCGTGTCCGCTCGTCCCGACCAGGTCGCCGACCAGGAAGTTCCCGGTGTAGAGCTGCACTCCGGGCTGATCGGTGTACTCCCACAGCACGACGCCGTCACCGGGATCTTGGGCGACGGCATCCAGCCGGTAGCCAGTGCCGCGAATCACCCAGTTGTGGTCATAGCCGTGGGCGACGACCAGCTGGTTGCCCTCCGGCGCGCTCGCGTCTTCGATGTCGCGGCCGATCGGCTTCATCTTCAGGAAGTCGAACGGCGTCCCCCGCACCGACGCGAAGCCGGTCGGGATCTGCACGCTGTTGGTGGGTTGGAACGTGTCGGAGTTGATGGCCAGCTTCTGGGCGTACACGTTGCCGGAGCCCTCGCCGGCCAGGTTGAAGTAGGTGTGGTTGGTGTAGTTGATGACCGTCGGTGCGGTCGTGGTCGCCCGGTAGGTGATTGTCAGGGCGTTGTCCTGCGTGAGCGTGTACGTCACCAGCGTCGTGACCGCCCCCGGGAATCCGTTCTTGCCGTTCGGGTCGGTGTAGGCCAGCTTCAGCGCGACGGCATTCGCCAGCTTTTCCGGCGTCGCCGCCCACACCTGCGTGTTGTATGAGTCCGGCCCGCCATGCAGCGTGTTGACGTTGTTTGGGCCGTTGTTGCCGACCAGGTTGTAGAACGTCCCGTCCAGCGTGAACGAGTGATTGGCGATCCGGTTGGCGTAGCGGCCGATGATCGCACCGAAGTACGTCTCACCGGAACCCCCGGCCGCCGGCCAGGGCTGGTTCTGGAAGTCGTTGACGTAGTCGCTCAGCTTGGGGAAGCCGAGCGCGACGTTCTTGAGCCCGCCGGTGCGATCGGGCACCCAGATCGACTGGATTACGCCGCCGTAGTTGGTGATCTTCACGATCATCCCGTGCCCGTTGCGCAGCGTGTAGAGACTTACCGGCGAACCGTTGGCGCTCCCCCAAGCGGCCTTCGTGATGCTCAGGCTGCCGTGCCCCGCGGTCGGGTGCTTGCTTGGCTTCCCAGAGTGCTTGGCAGCTAAGGCGATCCCGCCGGTCCCCAGCGACAGGACAGCCGTTACGAGTACGACACGAGCCCAGATAGGAGCCTGCAAGCTCCTCGGGCTACGGAACCCGATCTGCATAGACCCTCTCCCTTCGGTTGTGCGCTTGCCCGGCCGCGGAAAAACGCAAGCGGATGGCGTACGCGGGCAACTTATAGCAGAAATGTGAGCGCTCACACGCATGTTGCCATTCTGTGACCGGCTGCGTCGCAGCACCCCGGAGGCCACCGCCCACCGGCGATCAGAACCGGATGCGCTCGGGCAACTCGGCGCCGGCGACCGTGAACCGGTAGCTCGTGCGCGACACGAGCAACCGCCCCGGCCGCAGCACCGGGTCCGGCCACCCGGGATCCCCCAGGTGATTGGGCGCGTCCGGATGAACCTGCGTCTCGAGCGCGAACGCATCGCCCTGGCGGTACGTGCGACCGCCCGTACCGACCAAATCACCGGCCAGGTAGTTGCTCGTGTAGAGCTGCACCCCCGGCCGGTCGGTGTAGACCCACAGCGCGATCCCGCTGCCGGGGTCGCACGCGACCGCGGCCAGCCGATAGCCCGTACCGCGGAGCACCCAGTTGTGGTCGTATCCGCGGGCCATGGCCAGCATCTCGCCGGACGGCGCCCCGGCCGAGCGCAGATCCCGTCCGATCGGCTTCATCGCGCGGAAGTCGAACGGTGTCCCCGCCACCGACTCAAAGCCGGTCGGAATCCCGACATCGGAAACGCGCTGGACCGCGTGGGCATTGATGGCCAGCAACTGGCCGTAGACGTCACCCGAGCCCTCGCCGGCCAGATTGAAGTAGGTGTGGCTAGTGGGACTGAGGACGGTCGGCGCGTCGGTGCTGGCGCGATACTCGATCCGCAGCGCGTTGTCTCCCGTGACGCTGTACTCGACCTCATTTGAGACCGTGCCCGGGAACCCGTTCAAACCGTCCGGATCGACATGACGAAGCCGGACCGCCCCGCCGCGCTCGTCCGAAACCGCCTCCCCCGCCCATACCCGGCCGCTGTACCCGCCGCCCGGGCCGCCGTGAAGGGTGATCGAGTTCCCCGGTCCGTCGTTGCCGGCCAGTTCATACCGCCGGCCGTCCAGAGCGAACGACGGCCCCGCGATCCGGTTCGCATAGCGCCCGATCAGCGCACCGAAGTGCGTGGACCCGGATGGGCTGCCGTCGGTGCCGCGCACGTTCGCGACGTACTCGCCGAGGGTCGCGAACCCGAGCGCGACGTTGACCGAGCGGCCGAGCCGATCCGGCACCCGGATCGACTGGACCGACCCCCCGTACGAGGAGATGGACACGGTCAGACCCGCATCGCCGGTAAGCGTGTAGAGCTCGACCGGCTGGCCGTCGAGAACGCCCCACGGCTCGCTGGTGACGCTCACCCCCTTGGGTGCCCGCGCTCAGACGCGCAAGAAGCGGCGCAGCGAGAGCCCGGAGCCCACCGCTGAGACGAGCGCGCCGGCGCCCAGCAGCACCACGACCAGCAGGCTGAAGGCGATCGTGCGTGGCGCCGCGATCAGCGTCCAGTTGCTGGCCAGCGGGTCGAGCAGCGCGACCTTGGTGATGCCGAGCACGATGATCGCGAGCAGCGCGCCGAGCGAGCCGACGATCATGCCCTCGATCACGAACGGCCAGCGGATGAACCAGTCGGTGGCGCCGACCAGCTTCATCACCTCCACCTCGCGCCGCCGCGAGTACAGCGACAGCCGGATCGTGTTCGCGATCAGCAGGATCGAGGCGAGCACCAGAAGGACGGTGAGCGCCGCCGCCGTGATCGTCACCAGGTTCGTGACCTCCAGGATCTGCTTGGTCTGTGTCTGCTTGTTCGACACTTGGTTGATCGCCGGGTCGATCGAGCCTCCGCCCGTCCCCGAACCGGCGATCTCTGAGTGCACGAGCAGGACATTGCTCGGGTTGTCGGGGATCACGTGGAAGGTGTCGGGCAGCGGGTTTGACCCGAGCAGCGCGTAGGCCTCGGGGTCCGTCTTGTCCTGCTGCTGGTAGGCCTGCTGCTTGGAGACGAACTGCACCTGCTTGACGTGCGGCAGGCGCGTCAGCTCGCTCTGCACCCTGGCGTCATCGGCGGCGGTCGCATTCGTGTTCATGTAGACGTCGACCTCGACGCGCCCGCGCACGCTGTCGGCCGCGCCGTTGGTGGCCTGTACGATCGGGATGAACACACCCAGGACGAGCATCGTCACGAGCACCGTGGCGAGCGCGGCGAAGCTCGGAGCAGCGCTCCGGCGCATCGAGCGAATCGCCTCTCTCAGGAAGAACCCGAAGCGCATCGCCTACGAAACCCCGGGCGGCGGCGACGCGGGAGCGCGCATGCGCCGGGCAAACTCGCGCGTGGTCTCATCCCGCGTGTACAGGCCGGTGGCCTCGTCGCGGACGATCCGACCCTGGGAGAGCTCGAGCACGCGGCGCCGCATCTTGTCGACCATCGCCTGATCGTGGGTGGCGACCAGCACCGTGGTGCCGGTTCGGTTGATCCGGTAGAGCAGCCGCATGATGTCGACGCTGGTTTCGGGATCGAGGTTCCCGGTCGGCTCGTCGGCCAGCAGCAGCGGCGGGTGGTTGACGAACGCCCGCGCGATCGACACGCGCTGCTGCTCTCCGCCCGAGAGCTGGTCGGGAAAGTTATGCAGCTTGGTCGATAGCCCGGTCAGGCGCAGGATGTCCGGGACCTTGTCGCGGATGTCCCGGCGCGTGCCGCCGGTGACCTGTAGCGCGTACGCCACGTTGTCGTAAACGGTGCGGGTTGGCAGGAGCTTGAAGTCCTGGAAGACCACACCGATGTTGCGGCGGTAGTAGGCGATCCGCTTGCGCGTGATCTCGTTCAGGGCGCGACCCGCCACGCTGATGTTCCCGCCGGTCGGGTCGAGCTCTTTGATCAGCAGGCGCATCACGGTCGACTTGCCCGACCCGGTTGCGCCGACCAGGAACACGAACTCACCGCGTCCGATCGAGAAACTGACCTCGTTCAGGCCGACGTCGCCGCCGGAGTACCGCTTGGAGACGCCCCGGAATTCGATCACCGGCGCGACCGGCTGACCGGGGCCCTGCGGCCGGCCCTCGCGCGAGGCGGGGACGGCGGCAGCGGCTTCCCGACGCCGCATACTGATTCTGTTTTGTGACTGAATGCTGGCCATAAGCTCCGGGCAGCGTACCGAGAGCCGTCCGCGAACGGCTTCCCAAACCTGCCCCTGCAACGCGATTTGCAGCTGTCGCTACCTTTAGCCGGGTGCCGTCGATCACTCGCAAGTTGCTTTCTAACGGCTTACCGCTGTATCGAGTCGCGGTCGAGGGAGCGCGGTCGGCGACGATCCTGGTCGCTTTCGACGCGGGCGCGCGCACCGAGCGCGAGGACGAGAACGGCATGGCCCACTTCCTCGAGCACCTGGTCTTCAAGGGCGGCGAGAAGTACCCCACCTACCGGGACGTGAACGAGGCAGCCGAGCGGATCGGAGCGGTCCTCAACGCGTACACCAGCCACGACCTCGTCGCCTTCCACATCACCGTGCGCGCCACCAAGGCCCTCGAAGCGGCGGATCTACTGACCGACTTCGTGGCCCGGCCAAGAATCGACGGCGACGAGCTCAATCGCGAGCGCGGGGTCGTCGTGCAGGAGATCGCGCGCGCGAACGACCAGCCGTCGGTCATGGCCGAGCACCTGATCGACGAGGCGGCGTTCGGCGACCACCCCCTCGGGCGCCCGGTCCTGGGCCCAACCGAGCACATCCGCGACACCTTCACCCGCGACGGGATCGTTGCCTTCCGCGACCGGCGCTGGTCGCCCGGCCGGGGCGGCGCCTTCCTGGTCGGCAACCTCGACGGGCTACCCGACAACGGCGCGGTGCAGGAGCTGTTCACCCGCTTCCCGGAGCGCCCGGCGCCCTCGCCGTATGAGCCGGCGCCGCCGGCCCACCCGCGCGTGCTGGTCCGGGAGCGCGACTCGAGCCAGTCGCACCTGCGGATGTCCTATCGCCCCGAGATCGAGATCTCGCAGGCCAAGGAGCGCGCCGCGCTGACCATCTACTCGACGCTGCTCGGCGGTTCGATGGGCTCGCGGCTGTTCGACGAGATCCGTGAGCAGCGTGGGTTGGCCTACTCGGTCCATTCGATCGCGCACTCCTACGCCGACGTGCCCGTGCTCCAGCTTTCGGCCGGTCTGGAGTCGGACAAGATGCTCGAGGCCTACCGCCGGATGCGCGACATCGTCACCGAGCTGCGCGAGGACGGCCCCGACGAGGCCGAGGTCGAACGCGCCCGCGCCTACGCCGCCGGCGCCCGCGCGATCGCATTCGAGAACACCGGCGCGATCGCACGCCACGCTGCCCAGCAGACGATCGTGTACGGTGAGGACGTCGATCCCGACCGCACGATTGCGCTGCTCGACGAGGTAACGTTCGACGAGGTGAGAGAGGTGGCAGCGCGGGTCGCCGACCGACTGTCGATCGCATGCGTAGGACCTCACACGGTGGAGGAGCTCGAGTCAGCCTGAATCGCTGGATTGGGGGGGCGCTCGCCACGTTGGCGATTGCTGGATGCGGCGGAGGGGGTCACGTCGCCAAGCCGAGCTCGGATGCTTCGGTCGGCTCGCCGATCGCGGTCAAAACCGCGACCACGACCACACAGCCCAAGCTGCAGCCAAAGCCTCCGGCTCCGGTGGCGACGCCGGCGATGCTGGCCCTCGGCGCGGCGATCACGAACACGCTGAACCACGCGGGACCGCAGACGGGCGCCATGGTCTACGACCTGACCGCCGGCGAGCCACTGTTCGGGCTCCGGGCCGGCATGGGCAGACCGCCGGCGTCCGTCGAGAAGCTCTACACGACGGTGGCGGTGCTGCGCGAGCTCGGGCCGAACGCCCGGCTGAAGACGACCGTGGTCGGGAAGGGCCATCTCGGTCCCGGCGGGGTGTGGCACGGGAACCTGTACCTGGTCGGTGGCGGCGACCCCACTTTCGGCGACGGGGGCTTCAACAAGACCTACGAGCAGGGCTACGGCCCGACCGCGAGCGAGATCGTCGGCCAGCTCCAGCACGACGGGATCCACCGGGTCACCGGGTGGGTGATCGGCGACGCCGCGCTCTTCGACGACCTCCGCGGCGGACCGGCGACCGGCTACGCCCCGGACACGCCCGACTTCGGCGGCCAGCTCTCCGCGCTCACCTACGACCACGGGTCGACCTTCAAGAAGCTCAATCCGGGCGCGTTCGCAGCCAAGGAGCTGGTGCTGACGATGAACGGCGCCGGCATCGGCGCCCGGCCGCTGAATCGCACTCGGCCCGCGCCTCCCGGGACCCAGCTGCTGGCCTCGGTCTCCTCTCCCCCGATGTCGGTGCTGCTGCGGCTGATGGACGTACCGTCCGACGACCTCTTCGCCGAGATGCTCACCAAGCAGCTCGGCATACGCTTCGCCGGGGCCGGGAGCATAACCGCCGGCGCGGGGGTCATCTCGCAGGTGCTGGCGCCCTACGGCCTTCACCCGACGATCCTCGACGGCTCGGGCCTGTCGCACTCCGACAGCTCGTCCCCGGGCGAGGTGGTCGCGCTCCTGAGAACCGTGTGGCACACCCGAACGGGCCGGGAACTGGCGGCCGCGCTGCCCACCGTCGGCGTCAACGGCACGGTTCAGAGCATCGGAACCGGGACGCCGGCGCAGGGACGCTGCATCGCCAAAACAGGAACGCTCAACAACGTGACGAACCTCGCCGGCTACTGCACCGCCCGCGATCACCACACGCTCGCGTTCGCCGTGATGATCGACGGGCCGGCCAACTGGGCGGCCTATCCGATGCTCAGTCAGGTCGTCGGCGCGGTCGCTAAGTATTGATAAGCGGGCCGAACGTCGCCACAATCGGCGCCGTGGAGGTGACCGCCGCCGTCAACAGGCGCGAGCTTCAGCGGTATCTGGCGCGCGTCGATGACCGTTGGCAGATCGAGCGCGCCGTGCTGGGCGGCGCGCGCGTAGCCGACGAGCAGGGCGCGCCCCCCCAGCGTGAGCGCGGCCCCGAGTTCGTGATGATCCTCGTCTCCCCCGCATTCGAGGGGATGCCGTGGCTCGAGCGCGTCTATCACGCCGGATCGCTGTGGGACGCGCTCGAGATGGGCTCGCCGGCCGACGTGCACTGCTACACGCCGGATGAGTTTCAGCGCAAGCTGACGACGCTGCCGCGGGTGATCGAGGCCGTCGGCTCCGGGATCGACCTCCTCGCGGAGCCGGTTTAGGGGCCGGCTTCGCCGGCGTCCGTGGGGCCGTCCACCCCGTCCGGACGGTGATCGCCCCGATCCCACGGTGCTCAACGCGCAAAACCTCCCCCCGGGCGACGCCAGCTGCAACATAAGCGCCTGCCAGGCGCTTATGTTGCAAACGCGGCGAGAACAATCGCGTTCCGGCGCGTTTTGCACCCCTCCGCGGGGTCCGGCCAAGCGGCCCCAAGTCAGCTGATCGCGACCATCCGCTCGATCGGCAACCGCGCCCGGTCGGCTACTTCATCCGGCACCTTGACCTCGTGCACGCCGTCGCGCAGGGCGTCGCGCAGCTTGGGCAGCGTGATCATCTTCATGAAGCGGCAGTGCGCGGCTTCGTTGGCGGCAATGAACTCCGTATCGGGTGCCGCCTGACGCAGCGGGTGGAGCATGCCCGTCTCGGTGGCGACGATCGCTCGGCCGCCGTTGTGCTCCCGGGCGTATCCGAGCATCCCGCCGGTGGAGAGCATGTGGACGCCGGTGCTGGAAATGTCACCAGCCGCGACGTACTCCATCACGCTGGTCGAGCATCCGCACTCGGGGTGGATCAGGAAGTCGGCCCCCGGATGCGCCGCGCGCACGGAAACGATGTCGTCGGGCCTGATGCCGGCGTGGACGTGGCACTCGCCGTCCCACACGTGCATCGAACGCCCGGTCGACTTCTCGACGTAGGCACCGAGGAACATGTCCGGCCCGAACAGGATCTCCGCATCCGGGCCGTGCTCGGCGTAGACGTGCTCGACGACCTTGACCGCGTTGGCGGAGGTGCAGCAGTAGTCGGTCAGCGCCTTGACCTCGGCCGTCGTGTTCACGTACATCACGACGATCGCGTCGGGATGTTTCTCCTTCCACTCTCGTAACTGCGCGGCCGTGATCGAGTCGGCCAGCGAGCAGCCGGCCTCCAAATCGGGAATCAGCACGCGCTTCTCGGGACACAGGATCGAGGCGGTCTCGGCCATGAAGTGCACGCCGCAAAAGACGATCGTGTCCGCGTCGGCGCCGGCCGCCTGCTGGGAGAGGCCCAGCGAGTCGCCGACGTAATCCGCGACGTCCTGGATTTCTGGCAGTTGGTAGTTGTGGGCGAGGATCACCGCGCCGCGCTCGCGGGCGAGTGTGCGCACCTCGTCCTGGAGGGCGGGGATGTTCTCGAGAAGCAGGGGTGCGTCAGACGCACCGAGCATCGGCAGGTTCATGAGATTGGCTCGAGGAGGAGGGACAGGTCTAGCGCCGGGGCGCTGTGAGTGAGCGCGCCCAACGAGATGAAGTCTACTCCCGTGCTCGCGACCTCCCGGAGCGTCTCCAGGGTCACGCCGCCACTCGCCTCGAGCTTGGCCCGTCCGGCGACGTGGCGCACGGCGTCGGCCATCTGCTCAACCGACATGTTGTCCAGCAGAATGATGAATTCCCGAGCACCCTCCCCCGCCGCCCCGGCCGCGAGCGCCTCGTCGACTTCGGGCATCGTCCGGGCCTCGACCTCGAGCGTGAGCTCGGGGGCGTAGGCGCGAGCCTGGCGGACCGCCTCCCCCACCCCGCCGGCGAGCGCGGCGTGGTTCTCCTTGATCAGGATCGCGTCGAACAGCCCGAAGCGGTGGTTGGTGGCGCCGCCGGCGGCCACCGCCGCCTTCTCGAGCGCGCGCAGGCCCGGGGTGGTCTTGCGTGTGTCGAGGATGGTCGCGTGTGTGCCCTCGACCGCGCGGGCGGCCCGTGCCGCCATGGTTGCGACTCCCGATAGGCGCTGCAGGAAATTCAAAGCCGTGCGCTCGCCGGTCAGGAGCGCGCGGGCCGACCCCTCCAGGCGCATGACCGGGCCGCCCTCTCGCCATTCGCCCTCGGCGACCAAACTCTCGACGATGATGTCCGGTTCGAGGCTTCGGAAGGTTTCCGCGGCGACGTCGAGGCCGTAGATGACCCCGGGCGCCTTCTGGGTGATGGTCGCCCGAGCCGCCGCGCCCTCCGGGACGGTGGCGGCCGTCGTCACGTCGCCGTCGCCGACGTCCTCGGCCAGGGCGCGGGCCACTATTTCGGTGAGCGTTGCTGGTGTCACGCAGTTCGAGGATAAGGGTCCTCTGAGGATGGGGTCCTACAGTCCCGAGCGGCATGCACGCTCCCGCGTTCGACCGTCGGGCGCTGGCGTGGCGGCTCGCGCGGTTCGCCATCGTCGTGCTGGTCGTCGTGCTCGTGATCGTGACGGTCCCGGGCCTGGGCTCGCTGCGCTCCCGATTCGCCGGCGCGCAGCCGGGTTGGATCATCGCCGCCTGCGCGCTTCAGGTCGGCTCGGTGCTGTGCTTCGCGCTGGCCTTCCAGCGAACCTTCGCCGATCGCGTGGCGCCGGGTAGCTCGGTCTCGCTCGCGCTGACGGCGCAGGGCGTGAACGTGCTCGTGCCGGCGGGCGGTACGGGCGGTTTGGCCGTGGCCGGGGTCCTCATGAGCCGGGCCGGCATGGCGCCGGCACTCGCGGCGCGGCGCATGATCGCGCTGTTCCTGCTCGCCGGCGTGGCCACAAACGTGCTGTTGCTGATCGTGGGTGGCCTCGGGGTCGGAACGGGTGTCCTGCCGGGCCGGGCCTCATGGGTGGGGTCGCTGCTCCCCGCGCTCATCGCCGCCGGTCTCGGGGCGATGGCGATCTGCATGGCCAAAAGACCCCCTGCTCCAGCCGGCCGGCACGCCACCACGAGCCGTTGGACAAGACTCGCCCGCCGCGGAGCGGGCTATCTCCGCGACGGCGTGACGTGCAGCGGCGAGCTGCTCCGCACCCGCGATCCACTGCTGATCCTCGGCGCGCTCGGCTACATCGTGCTCGACCTGGGCGCGCTGGCGCTGGCCTTCCACGCGCTCGGCTCGAGCGGCCTGCCGCTCGGCACGCTGCTGCTTGCCTACACCCTGGGCCAGGCCGGGTCGGTCGTCTCGCTGCCCGGCACGACCGAGGGCGGCCTGGTCGGCGTGTTCGTCCTGTATGGGGCGCCGCTGGCACTCGCCACCTCGGCCATCCTGGTCTACCGCGCCGTGCAATCCCTGGTGCTGCTCGCCCTCGGATTGGTCGGCGTGGCCGGGCTCCGGCACGGGCCGCAACTGCGCTGAGCCCCGCAGCGGGTAGGAGGCGATCATGCACGTGGTCGTCGGAGTTGTCTCTCTGGTTGGGCTGGCCGTCTTGCTGGCCGAGTTCTTCACGGTGTTCCTGCTGCCCCGCCGGGTCCGCCGCGACCCGGCCATCGCGCGAGGCATCCTGCGCATGCTATGGGTCCCGTGGCGCGCCGCCGCGGGCCTGCTCCCGCGCGCGGCCGCCGACACCACGCTTGGGATCTTCGGACCGCTCGGCCTACTGGCCATCCTGGGAATGCTCAGCGCCGGCGTCATCCTCTGCTTCAGCGGGCTGCACTGGGCGGTCTCGACACACCTGAGCAGCTCACACCCCGCCGACTTCGGCGACGACCTCTACTTCAGCGCGGGGGCGTTCACCAGCGCGACCAACCCATCCACCCCAACCGGCGGCGTGGGCAAGACGATGCAGATCGTCGAGGCGGCGACCGGCCTGGGCCTGCTGGCGATCGCGATCGGCTACCTGCCGGCGCTCTTTCAAGCCTTCTCGCGCCGAGAGACGGCGGTGGCGCGCCTGGACCCGCGTGCCGGGTCGCCGCCCAGCCCGGGCCGCCTGCTCGAGCGCTCGGGACAACGCGGCGGCTGGGCCGATCTCGACGAGTACCTCCTCGAATGGGAGACGTGGACGGCTGACCTGATGGAGACGCACCTCGCATATCCGATCCTCGGCTACTTCCGCTCCCAGCACCTCAACCAGAACTGGCTGGCGGCGCTCACCACGATCGTCGACGCCTCCGCCTACGCGCTCGCCTACGGCTCCGACAGCCACACCGAGGCGGCCGAGCTGACCTTCCGCATCGGGTCGCACGCGCTCGGCGACCTCGCCCATACCTTCAGCACCCGCCGGCTGGAGCACGACCCGGAGCCCCGCTCGCGCGAACGGCTGAGCCGCGACGACGTCGTCGAGCTTCGAGCGCGCCTGGAGGGCAGTGGCCTTCACTCCGAGGTCGAGGAGGGCGCATGTGCCCAGCGGCTCGAGGAGCTGCGTGCGAGCTACGAGCCCTACGCGATCGCGATCGCGCGTCATCTGGCACTCGAGTTGCCCGACTGGCTGCCCAAGGGCGAGGCTCGCGACACGTGGCCCACCGCCGAGCACCCGATCCGACCGACTACTCGATCAACACCCTGACGGTTCGGAACGACGGGTCCGAGGCACCGTGCAGCCGGGCGCCTTCGGCGGTCAGCTCGCGTAGATAGGCCACGACCTCGTCGGTGATCCGCTCACCGGGAAGCAGCGAAGGCACGCCGGGTGGATAGCCCGCGATCGACTCGCACGAGATCCGCCCCACCGCCTCGCCCACCGGTACGGTCTCGCCCCGCCCGAGGAACGCATCGCGGGGAGAGACGACCGTCTCGTGGGAGAGCGCCGAGGGAGGCCGGCTGATCGCGTGGCGCACCCTGGGGCGGGCGATCAACCGGACCGTCTCGGCGAAGTCGTGGGCGAGGCGCTCGAGCGCCTCGACCGGCTGCCCGATCCCCAGGACCAGCACCAGCGTCGCGTGCGTGGCCAGCTCCACGTAGATGTCGTAGGCGTTGCGCAGCGCCGCGGCGACCTCATAGCCGGTGCACCCGGTGCCCCGCACGTCGATGACGATCCGCAGGGGGTCACGGCCGGCGATCCCGGGGCGGCCGATGAAGTCGTCGCCGAGCACGGCGCACCCGGGCGCCTCCTCGATCGCCTCGCGCGCGCGCTCGGAGGCATGGATAGTGCGGTCGAGCAGCGCCTCGCCGTGGACCGCGAGCTGGCGCCGAGCGGCGTCGAGCGAGGCCATCAGCAGCGCGCTCGGGCTGGTCGAGCGGATCAGCCGCACCGCGCGGTCGACCGCCTCGGGGTCCACGCGGCCGGTGTCGGCGACCAGCAGCATGGCGGACTGGGTCAGGCTGCCCACGATCTTGTGGGTCGAGGCGAGCATCGCGTCGGCCCCCAGAGCCAGCGGCGAGGCGGGCAGGCGAGCGTGGAAGCCGAAGTGCGACCCCCAGGCGCCGTCGACGATCAGGGCCGCGCCGGAGGCGTGCGCCACCTCGGCGCACCCCTCGACGTCGGCGGCCATCCCGTAGTAGGTCGGCGAGACGATGAACGCGACCGGGGCATCGGGGACGTGCGCGAGCGCCTCGGCCAGCGCCTCGGGGGTCACCCCGTGGGCCATCCCGAGCTCGACGTCGTACTCGGGCGCCACGAACCGAGCCGTCCCGCCGCTCAGGACCAGACCGTCGATCAGGCTGGCGTGCGAATTGCGCTGAAGGATCACACGCCGGCCGGGCGGGGCCAGGGCCAGGCATAGCGCGTGGTTGCCCTGGGTCGCGCCGTTGGTCAGAAACCAGGCGCGCGCCGCCCCGTAGGCCTCGGCGGCCAGTCGCTCCGCCCGCTCGTACGGCGTCGGCGAGGGCCCCACATCGATGCCCTCGATGTCCTGCGGGACGTCGAGCAGCAGCGCGCGTCCGCCCAGCGCGGCACGCAGGCCGGGATCGGCACCCTCGCCACCCTTGTGACCCGGGACGTGGAAGCGCAGCGAGCCGCGGAAGCCGTAGGCGGTGATCGCTTCTAGATATGGCGCGGTCGGCTGGGCCGCCGGCTCGCGGGGGTCGCTCACTTAGCGGACTTCAGCAGATACGAGCGCGCAAAGCCGTCGAGGTCGCCGTCCAGCACCCGGGCGGTGTCGCCCATCTCGTGGTCGGTCCGGTGGTCCTTGACCAGCGAGTACGGGTGCAGAACATAGGAGCGGATCTGCGAGCCGAAGTTGACGTCCTGGGCCTCGCCGCGCTCGCGGGCGATCTCCTCGCGGCGCTTGCGCTCCTCGAGCTCGAGCAGCCTGGAGCGCAGCATCGTCATCGCCTCGGCCTTGTTGGAGGACTGGGAGCGCTCGTTCTGGCACTGCACCACGATCCCGGTCGGCTTGTGGGTGATGCGCACGGCGGAGTCGGTCTTGTTGACGTGCTGGCCGCCCGCGCCGCTGGCCCGGTAGGTGTCGATCTGGAGGTCGTCGTCGTCGATCGCGAAGTCCTCGATGTCCGGCACCACGGGCGAGACCTCGACCCCGGCGAAGCTCGTCTGGCGTCTGTGGGCGGCGTCGAACGGGGACAGGCGCACCAGCCGGTGTACGCCCTTCTCGCTGGCGAACACGCCGTACGCGTTCTCCCCCTTGACCATGAACGTGGCCGACTTGATGCCGGCCTCCTCCCCGGGGGACGCCTCCAGCAGCTCCACGCCATAGCCGCGCCGCTCGGCCCAGCGCATCTCCATCCGCAGGACCATCTCGGCCCAGTCCTGCGCGTCGGTCCCGCCCGCGCCCGCGTTGACCGTGACCAGCGCATCGCCCGTGTCGTAGCGGCCGGAGAACAGCCGCTCCTCCTCGAGCCGGTCAAGGCGCTCCTGCACGCTCTGGATCTGCTCCTCGAGCTCCTGGCCCATCTCGGGGTCCTCCTCGGCCAGCTCGGCCAGCGGCTCGAGGTCCTCGACATCGCGCTCCAGCGTGGTGTAGGTCGACAGGCGCCGGCTCGTGCGCGCGTGCTCAGCGCTCACGCTTGCCGCCCGTTCTTGATCCTCCCAGAAGCCGGGAGCGCCCATCTCCGCTTCGAGCGCGGTGACGCGCTCGCTCAGTGCAGCGGGGTCAAAGGTAGTCCGCGAGCAGCTTCAACTGCTCACGGATCGCCGCGAGGCGCTGGGAGAGCGGCTCTGAGGGGGCGGTCGCCATCTGGCTTCAAGGTAGCAGCGAGTAGATTGCGAGCATGGCAACCCTCAACGATCCGGAAGTACAGAAGCTCCTCACGGACCCGAACTATGCGGTCGTCTCGACCGTCAGCCGCGACGGCTCGATCCACTCGACGGTGGTCTGGATCAATTTGTGGGACGGCTTCCCGACCGTCAACAGCGCGCAGGGCCGGCTGTGGCCCACCAACCTCGAGCGCGACCCGCACATCACGGTCGTCGTGTTCGACTCGGCCGATCCGTACCACTTCGTCGAGATCCGCGGAACCACCACGGGCACCATCGAGGGCGCCGACGAGCACATCAACGCGCTGTCGAAGAAGTACATCGATCAGGACGAGTATCCCGGCCGCCGGCCGGGCGAGCAGCGCGTCAGGTTCATGATCTTGCCGAGCAGCATCCGCTACGTGAAGCAGAGCTGACGCCGCTTCAGAAACGGTGGCGGTCCGAGCGCCGGCCGCCACGGTGCTGATCGCGGTGATCGTGCCTGCGCTGGCGCGAGTCGAGCTCGCGCTCGACCCGATCGAACTCCGGCGCCGGCCCATAGAGCCGCCACCCGTTGCGCAGCAGCGGGATCAGCGTGATCAGCGCCACCCAGATCGGCCAGAACTGGCCGCTGGCACCCGAGCTGATCCAGATCACCGTGCAGACGACGAACAGCGCCACCCCGCCACCGGTCTCCTGGATCAGCCGCCGCTGGAGGTGGCGCCGGCGCTGCACGAGCTCGGCCTTCTGCTGGGCCGGCGACGCCGGGAGCTTGGGCAGGTCGGCCATGAGGCTGGCGAGCTCCTGCTGGGTCTTCGCGCTATAGGCGGCCTGGACCCGCTCGTCGAGTTCGTCCTCGCTCAGGCGGCCGGCGGCGAAGTGCTCGCGGATGTCCTGGGCGGCGCGCTCGCGCTGCTCATCGGATGCGCGCAGGCCATAGTCGTCGGGCATGTCGTGAATTTACCGACCTTGACAAAGCTGCCCTGTCAAGTTAGCTTTCCATCTGTCAAGCGAACTTGACAACGCTTTGGCATCAATTGACGTCAACAAATGCGAAATCTTGTGCGAGACCTGCGATCAGAACGAGGCCTGTCCCAGGGTCAGCTGGCCGAGGCGATGAACGTCTCGCGCCAGACCATCAACTCGATCGAGCAGGAGCGCTACACGCCCTCGCTGCCGCTGGCGCTGGCGCTCGCCCGCTACTTCGACACGACCGTGGAGGAGATGTTCAGTGAGAACGGTGTGTGAGTCCCGCTGGTTCCTGCCGGTGTTCGCCCTCGCCCTCGGCGGAATCTTCTTCGCCGCTCAGACGATCGGCGGCCACTTCTCGGACGGACTGGTTTCCCTGGGGATCATCCTGGCGTTCGCGGCCGTGTTCGTGTTCGGAGGCCGCAGCGAGACCATCCGCGGGCTGCGCGGCGACGGCCGTGAGGAGCGCTTCCGACAGATCGACGTCAACGCCACCGCCTTCGCCGGCGTGGTCGTGATGCTGGCGGTCATCGGCTCGGTCCTGGTGTCGCTGGCTCAGGGAGACAACGGCGGGCCCAACGCGTGGCTGGCTCCGGTCGCGGGCTTCGCCTACGTGGCCGCGATCACCGCCCTCCGCGTCCGCAGCTAGCCGCCGCCCGCGCTCGGCCACCCGTCCGCGCGGCTCCCCCGCCGCCCTCCCAACCCCGAAATTTCCGCCATTCCAGCCCCGGGTCTCCGCCAATTCCGGATTCTTCGGGCTGGAGACGAGTTATCCGTCAGCAGCCGAAACCTGGATCCGGAATGGCGGAAATTTCGGGGGTCCGCATGGGCTGGGTTCAGACGGACTTCGGCCGCGTCTACGCGCCGTGGCACTTCTTGAACTTCTTGCCCGACCCGCACCAGCACGGATCGTTGCGCCCGATCTGGTCACCGGGCGCCACGCGCCGTTGCTCGATCGGGGCCGGCAGCGGCTCCTCGACCGGACCCGCCCCGCCGTCCACGGCGGCCGCCGCGCCACCGGCCGCGGCGGCGATCGCCATCGCGCCCTGCGGTGAACCACCCCCGCCCGAGTAGGTGACCCGGCCCGCGCCCCCCGTGGCCGACGAAGCGGCGCTCGACGGGCTGCGACGCTGAGCCGGCGCCGGGGCCGCCCCGCCATTCCCAGCAGGGTCGACGGGCGTCACCTGGACGTGGAAGATCAGCCGCGCGAAGTCGTCCCAGACGCTGTTCATCAGGTCGCGGAACAGCTCGAAGGCCTCGTTCTTGTACGCCACGAGCGGCTCGATCTGGGCGAACCCGCGCAGGTGGATGCCCTCGCGCAGGTAGTCCATGTCGTACAGATGCTCGCGCCAGCGCTGGTCGATGATCTGCAGGAGCAGGAAACGCTCGATGTCGCGCATGAGCTCGTCGCCGAACTCCTCCTCGCGGCCGTCGTACTGCTCGACGAGCATCTCCTCGAACCCGGCCTTGAGCTCCTCGCGGTCGGCCCGGTCCGGATCCACGTCCGGAAGCTCGGCGCCGACCGGGAAGATCTCGCTCATCCGCCGGAACAGGCCGTCGACATCCCAATCCTCGACGAACTCGCCGGCCGTGTACTCCTCGACCAGGCGATCGATCATGCTCGCGATCTCCTGGCGCGCGGCGTCGCTCATGTCGCGGCCCTCGAGGATCTCGTCGCGATAGGTGTAGATCACCTCGCGCTGCTGATTGAGCACGTCGTCGTACTCGAGCGTGTGCTTGCGGGTGAGGAAGTGCTGCTCCTCGACCTTGCGCTGGGCCTTCTCGATCTGCTTGGAGAGCATGCCGTGCTCGATCGGCTCCTCGTTGCCCTCCTCGTCGACGCTGCCCAGCCGGTCGAGGATCTTGTAGATGCGCTCCCCGGCGAACAGCCGGACGAGGTCGTCCTGTGCGGACAGGAAGAAGCGAGACTCGCCCGGGTCGCCCTGGCGTCCGGAGCGGCCGCGGAGCTGGTTGTCGATCCGGCGCGACTCGTGGCGCTCGGTGCCGAGGATGAACAGCCCGCCCGCCTCCAGGACCTGGTCCCGCAACCCATCCACCCGCTGCTCGATCGTCGGGAGCACCTTGGCGTAGTGCTCGTCGTAGTCGGGCATGCCGGGCTGCAGGCCGAGCTTCTCGACCTCCAGGCGCGCCAGGTGCTCGGCGTTGCCGCCGAGCTTGATGTCGACGCCGCGGCCGGCCATGTTGGTGGCGATCGTGACCGCGCCCGGGGCGCCGGCTTCGGCGATCGTTTCGCCCTCGCGCTCGGCGTGCTCCGGCTTGGCGTTCAGGACGCTGTGGGCAATCCCCTTCTGCTTCAAACCGTCCGAGAGGAGCTCGGAGACCTCGACCGAGATCGTGCCGACCAGAACCGGCTGCCCCGCTTCGTGGCGTTCGGAGATCTCCCGGATCACCGCGTTCCACTTGCCGTCCTTGGTCTTGTAGACCTGGTCGTTGCGATCGGCGCGGACCATCGGCCGGTTGGTCGGGATCTCGACGACCGGCAGCTCGTAGATCTTCATGAACTCGGTCGCCTCGGTCAGGGCCGTACCGGTCATGCCCGCGAGCTTGTCGTACATGCGGAAGTAGTTCTGCAGCGTGATCGTCGCCAGGGTCTGGTTCTCCTCCTGGACGCGCACGCCCTCCTTGGCCTCGACCGCCTGGTGCAGGCCCTCCGACCAGCGCCGGCCCTCGAGGATGCGGCCCGTGAACTCGTCGATGATCTTGACCTCGCCGTCGATCACCGCGTAGTCGACGTCGCGCTTGTACAGCGACTCGGCCTTCAAGGACTGGATCAGGTGGTTGACCAGGTGGCCGTTCTCGGCCCGATACAGGTGGTCGATGCCGAGAAAGCGCTCGGCCTTGGCCACGCCCTGCTCGGTGACCGCGACCGTCTTGTGCTTCTCCTCGAACTCGTAGTCGAAGTCGGCGACGAACTCCTTCTTCATCCGGGGGTCCATCCCCTCGGGCGTCTTGCCGGGCGTCAGGCGCGGCGCGAGCTGGGCGAACTTCACGTACAGCTCGGCGGCCTGCTCGGGCGCGCCCGAGATGATCAGCGGCGTGCGGGCCTCGTCGATCAGGATGTTGTCGACCTCGTCCACGATCGCGAACGCGTGGTAATAGGACTTGCCCTCGTCGGGCTTGGGGCGCCCGCCGTGCTGGACCTTCTCCTCGAGCGAGGTCGCCATGTTGTCGCGCAGGTAGTCGAAGCCGAACTCGGAGTTCGTGCCGTAGGTGACGTCGGCGGCGTACGCGGCGCGTTTCTCCTCGTAGGGCTGCATGTTCTGCAGCACCCCGACCGACACGCCGAGCATGTCGTAGATCGGCTTCATCCACATGGCGTCGCGGCGGGCCAGGTAATCGTTGACCGTCACCACGTGCACGCCGCGCCCGCCCAGTGAATTCAGGACGACGGCCGAGGTGGCGGTGAGCGTCTTGCCCTCGCCGGTGCGCATCTCGGCGATCGAGCCGTCGTGGAGCACCATGCCGCCGATGAGCTGGACATCGAAGTGCCGCATCCCCATCGTTCGCTTGCCGGCTTCGCGCACGAGCGCGAAGCACTCGAACACGAGGTCGTCGAGGCTCTCGCCGTTCGCCGCGCGCTCGCGCAGCTCGTCGGTGGCCTCCCTCAGCTCGGCGTCGGTGTAGTGCTCGAGCTCAGCCTCGTAGCCGTTGATCCGTCCGACGCGCTGCTCGTAGGCCTTGAACTTCTTGCCTTCGCCCATGCGAAGAGCGCGGTCCAGAATGGACATAGGGCTAGCGTAGCAGTGGGGTCCTGGGCGTTCAGGCCGATTTAAGCGGCCGAACTCATCCCGGTCCGATCGGCCGAATCACCAGCAACACCGGCCTCTTCGACCGCCTCCACTGACGGTCCGGCCTCCACGTTCTGAGCCGCCGCAGCAGCGCGTGACTCCCGGCGCTTGCGCCGCTTGTCGCGATGGCGCTTGACCTGGACGTGCAGCTCATCGGCGCACAGGCTGATCGAGTGCATGATGTCGGGCGAGGCATCCCGGGCGCGCAGCGTCACCCCTTTCAGGTGCAGCGTGGCCTCCGCGACCTGGCTGTCGGCGATCGCGGGGTTTCGCTCCTCGAACACCTCCACCTCGAGCTCGGCCAGCTCCGAGACCTGCCGCTCAACCTTGCGAAATCGCTTGGCGACGTGCTCACGAAGGTCGTCGGAAACGGCCAGATTGCGGCCCTTAACCTCGATGCGCATCTCGACCTACCTCCTTGCTGGGAAGGATGGATGTGCGACTGTTGTGAACGGGTTAGCCTAGCCCTCCGCCGGACGTTTGTCGACGGCCCGCGCCACCTCGGCGGATAATCACTGATCGTGTCTCCGGTGGTCACGTGGTCGTTCGAACCTTCCGTCCTCATCGGGGTGCTCGCGCTGGTTCTGCTCTACGCGGCCGCGTGGCGCCGGGCACGCCGGCGCGGCGAGCGTCACCCGCCCAGTCTTTGGCGCGCGGTCCTGTTCGCGGGCGGCATCCTGACCATCCTGGTCGCGCTCGTCTCTCCGCTCGACTCGCTCGGCGATCAGCTGATGGTGATGCACATGGTCCAGCACATGCTGCTGCTCGACCTGGCGCCGATCCTGCTCATCCTCGGGTTGACCAAGACGCTGCTGCGGCCGGTCACGCGCCGCCTCCAGACGATCGAGCGCCAAGCCGGATTCTTCGGCCACCCGGCGTTCGCGGTGATCTTCTACGCCGGGCTGCTGTGGCTGTGGCATGTACCCGCGCTGTATGACCAGGCTCAGGGCAACAGCCTGCTCCACGTCTTCGAGCACCTGTGCTTCTTCGCCGCCGGCTCGCTCTACTGGTGGCACGTCTTCTCCCCGATCCGCAGCCGCGCGCGGTTGACCGGCCTCGGTCAGGTCGGGTACATGGCCGGCGCCAAGCTGCTCGTCGGCATCCTCGGGATCGCGCTCGCGTTCGCGCCCCGCGTGCTCTATCCGTTCTACGCCCACCAGCCGCACTACTGGGGCCTCAGCCCGCTCGAGGATCAGATGATGGCCGGCCTGGTGATGGCGCTCGAGCAGTCGCTGGTGATGGGGGTCGCGCTCGTGTACCTGTTCGTGCAGATGCTGAACGAGTCCGAGCGCAACGCCCAACGGGCGGAGCGGTTCGAGATCGCTTAGGTTGGGCCTCGCTCCGCTCGGCGTCCGTGGGGCCGTTCCGCCGGACATCCATGCCCGGCGGCGCGACCCCAAGGTTGCCGCTAGTGCGTCAGCTGCACTTCTGCGTGCCGGTCACCGTCTGGGTCGACGACGTGCCGCCGGGCCCGTTCTCCGCGGTGAACGCGACGCTGTACGGACGCTTGCCGCCCTTGCACGCGGTCGACGCCTGGTACATGACCGTCTTGCCCTTGACCGTCTTTGACACCTTCAGGTAGTGAAGGGTCTCGCCGGTCAGCGAGCCTTCGACCCCGGTGATCGGGAACGACACCGCGGCCGGGATCGGCGTGTTCAACACCAGGTTCTTGCCGACGTTCTTGACCGTCCCGGCGAACGGCGTGACGCCGCCTGTCTGAATCGGACCGCAGGTGTGGCTCCCGGTCACGACGAAGAAGAACACGACCTTGCCCTGGCCCGCGTTCCAGACGTGCAGGAGCGGGTCGCACGGCACGGTCGGAACCGCCGTGCTCTGCTCGGAGGGCTCCGCCGGCCCCAGGAGGGCGGTGATCGAGCCCGTCGCGATCAGCGCACCCTTCGGGCATGCCGCGTCGGACTTGGCGTTGGAGATCTTGGTGAAGCTACACGTCGGGAAGTCCTTCCCGTCCGACTTCAGGCCGTAGACCGTGGTCTTGATGTCGGTCAGCGGCGCCGTCCGGTTGCCGTTGGTACCGCCGGCCGTGTAGCTCTCGGTGAAGCCGATGGTCGAGGGGGCCGCGCCGCTCCCCGCCTTATTGGGCGAGAACTTCAGCGAGGCGGCGTAGGTGTTGAGACCGCCGGTGGCCGCAAGAGCGGACGCAGCGGCAGCGAGCACGGCAAGCGCCGTGGCTATTACGACTAGTCGTCGCAACAGACTCCTCCTTTTGGTTTGTTGCAAGCAGAGCCGGCCAATGCTCATGGGGTGGGTTGTAGTTGGGGGAATGCTTGTAGTTGTCCCGTGGTTGCTTCGCCGAGCGGCGACTGCGCCTTACAGGGCGGGCCGCCGGTGTCCGACGTGTAATAGACGGAACTCAGCACGGCAGCCAGCGAGGCGGGAATAGTAGGGCCGATCGCCGGCGGAGGGTTGCTCGTGCATAGATAGTTGCCAAACACGGGGAGCCCTCCGGAAAGAGCGGTGTAGCCACCTGGCACCAGATACGGGTTGCCGCGATTGCTCTCCAGGCGATGCGAATAGTCGGTCAGGGTCTCCGGGTTGACCGGGTTGGAGATCCGCACGTAATGGAGCAGCCCGTGACCGCTGTTCGCCGGCAGCGTCGCCCCCGAGGCGGCGGTTCCGTTGGCGAAGAAGCCGGCGACCTCGCGCCGGTAGTCGTTTATGTAGTCGATCACCGGGATCACGCCACCCAGGTATGGCGTGGCTCGCGCGAGCAGCGGGACGCTGTCATCGAGGAAGTTCTCAAGCGCGGGCACGCCGGCCTTGGAGGCGTGAGTGAGCGGGCCCACGTTGACCAGCAGGCTCTTCAGCTGCGGAGCCAGGACGGCCAGCGACTGGAGCGCCGGCGAGAGCTGCACGGCGGCCGGACGGAGCTCGTCGACGAGCGGCTTGGTCGTCTGCGCAAAGCGCGCCACCCGGTCGACCGTCGCCTTGGTCGCGAGCAGGAATGGCGGGAAGGCCTGGATCGTCTGCGCCAGCGCGGTGCTCTGCGCGGCCGTGGCCGAGAACGCGCCGTCCGCGTTGTTTATGAGTTGTTGGAGCGCTGCCGGGGAGCGGGCGATGGCGGAGAACACCTGCCCGCCGTCGCTGAGCAGCGTGCTGGTCGCGGCGCTGTCGCGGTTGAGCACGGCCAGGACCGAGTCGACGTTGGTCGCGAACGGGTAGAGCTCGGCCAGCGCGGCGTTCAGATCCTGGCCGCGGTTGGTCAGCGCGACTCCGTCCTGCTGCATCCAGGTCTCGAATGCCTGGCGCGTCTTCGGGTCGAAGGTCGAGAGGATCTGATCGAGCTGGACGGTCGGCGCGATCTGGCCACGCGGCAGCGTCGCGCCGTCGGGCAGCTTGCGCGCGGTCGGAGATCCGGGCGAGAGCTCGACGTAGGTCTCCCCCAGAAGCGTCTTCTGGCGCAGGATCGCTCGGGTGTCGGCCGGGCGCGGCGCGAACTGCGAATCGATTTCCATCACCGCCCGGGTCAGCCCGGTCCGGCGATCGAGCGAGACGCTGATCACCTTGCCGACGTCGACGCCCGAGATCCGCACGTCGGCCTGGCTGCCGAGCTCGGTGGCCTGGTTGAACTCAGCGCTGATCTCATAGCCGCGCGGGCTCAGCGAGGTGCTGCCGCCGAACGAGATCCACAGGAACAGGAGCAGACCGAGACACGAGGCCGCGAACGCGACCATGGTCAACAGCCGGCCGGTGCTCGGCGCCTGATTGTTCATCCGCTCGCTCCTGTGGTGGCAGGCGCGCGCCGGGTCAGCGAGCCGAGCGAGGCCGGGCAGTAGGGCGACTTGATCTGGCTCCAGTCGGGCGCGCCCAGCAGATCGAGCAGAGGCCCGATCGACGGGCTGCCGGCCTGGATCGTCGTCTCGAGCAGGTTGAGCTGCTGGCAGGTGGCCATGAAGATCCCGCGCACGGTCGGTCCCTGCGCGTCCTGGACGTCGGTCAGGCTGTTGGCGATGTGGGCCAGCCAGGAGCCCCAGAACAGGTAGCCCTGCTCGCCGCCCGACGGCTGGTAGGCGAGCGTGTTGAACAGCGTGTTCACGACGCTGACCGAGCGCGTGAGCGGCGGCGTCGCTTTGGCGAGCTTGGTCGCGGCCGGGCGCAGCGCCTGGGCCAGCGGCTGCACCGCGGTCGAGAACGGGCGCAGCTGGGTCTGGATCACCGGCGTGGTGTCGTGGAACAGCGGCCGGGAGGCTTTCAGCGCGGGGGCGAGGGCGTGGGCGAACGGCACGAGCTGGTGCAGCGCCGGCCCGAGCTGGGCGGTGAACGCCTGGACCTTGCCCAGCGTGGTGTTGGTCTGGGTCAGGGTGCTGGGCAGGAGCGAGAGCCCCGCCTGGAGGTTGGCGTCCTGCGAGGAGATCGCGGCGAAGTTGGTGTTCGAGGAGACGATCAGCGAGGCCAGCTGCCCGTCGACGCCGCCGAGGGCGCTGGCCACCCGGTTCAGGTTGTGGATGGCCAGGCGCAGGTTGGCGCTGCGCTGCGCGAGCAGGCTGGCGAACGTCTGGGTGTCGCGATCGAGCGGAGCGAACCGCTTGAACGTGCCGCGCAGGTCGGACACCGCGGCCTGGCTCGGGGTCGCGGTCGCGGTCGGCCCATCGGCGAAGTCCGGCGCCGGGTCTGGTGTGGCGCTTTGATCGCGGAACGCCTGCGCGCCGCCCGACAGGAGCAGCAGCAGGTAGTTGCGGCTGTCGCCGTCGAGCGAGGCCAGGATCTGGTCGAGATCGATGTCCGGCGAGGTGGCCGACGTGGGCAGCATCCCGCCGCTGCGCACCGGGCCGGACTGCTTATCGCCCGGGTCGAGCGCCAGGTACATGTCCTTGAGCGGCGTTCGCGGACGCAGGAGCACCGTGGCGTCCTGGTAGATCGGCGCGTACTGCTTGTAGATGTTCATGGTCACGACCGCGCGGCCGTTCTGGAGCTCGACTCCACCGACCTGCCCGACCTGGACGCCGGCGATCGTCACCGCCTGCCCCTGACCTGGTGTCACCGCCGCGCTGTTCGCGAACTCGGCGCGGACGCTGTAGTAGCTCTGACCGAAGGTGAAGGCGGGCTGGTGGTCGAGGATGTAGCCGGCGATCACCGCCGCGAGCACGACCAGTCCGACGATGGCGACGAAGTCACGGCGATGGGCTCTGAGAGCGCGTCTCACGGTCCGGCCCCCGTGCTCACGTCGTTCAGGTCGGGCGCCGGGTTCTGGTCGCAGGGCTTGGTGCTCTTGACCGGCGGCGCCTGTCCGGGCCACGCCGGGCGGGTCCCGAGCGGCTGCAATACGGCGTTCCCGTAGAGCGGCCCCTGCGTGCCGAGGTTTCCGGTCTGCACGGGGATCGAGCCGCCGGCCGGCGAGGAGCGCAGGTAGCGCCCGTTGCCGTCGAAGTTCTGGCCGGCGCCGGCGATCCCCACCGCGGACTCGAGCAGCTCCTGGTAGACCGGGGTGGTGCTCGGCAGCGGCGGGTCCTGGATGACCTCGTTGCCCGTGGGGACGAGGTTGTGGGAGACGCACCGGGCCAGCGCGTCTGAGGCCGAGAGCAGCGACGTGGTCGAGGAGATCGTGCTCGCGGTCTCCTGAACCGCCGGCGTAAGGTCCTTGACCAGGCCGCCCAGTTCGCTCGGTGCGACCAGGGCCGTCGCCTGGGCGAGCCACGGGAGCGCCTGGCCGATCGTGGGATCGAGCTGCTCGACCCCGGGCAGGATCGTCTTGGCGAACGTCTGCGTCGGGCCGAACGAGGCGTTCAGCGTTCTCAGCGCCGAGTTGGTCGTGTGCAGCAGCGGCGGCAGGGTCGCGATCGAGTTGCTCAGGTCCTGCTGGCGCGACGCGAGCGCCGACATCGTGGCGTCGAACGTGGTCACCAGGCTGGCCAGCTGGGTCTGGCGCGAGGCCAGCGCCCGGAAAACCTCCTCGTTGCCTGTTACCGCGTTACTGAGATCGTGCGGCTGGGTTCCGAGCAGCGCCTGGTTGACGATCGCCGAGGCCTCGAACGCGCCGGCGGAGTACTTGAGCGACTGGTTCAGCGCCTGGGCGCCGGTCAGCCCGCGGACGCTCGGGTCCTGGTTCTCGGCGGCGTCCTGAGCGGCGGTCGGCGGCTGATTCAGCGACGCGCCGAATCCCTGGACGAGCGTCTGGAGGTTGGCCCGCGCGCTCGAGTTGAGCGCCGCCAGGACCCGGTCGAGCTGCACCGGCCCGGCCGTGTTCGCCGCCGGGAGCGTCGCCCCGCTGGTGAGGGTCGGCGCCTCCGGCGAACCCGGATGCAGGTCGACGTAGAAGTTGCCCTCGAGGAAGATCCGGGTCAGGATCTGCGCGGTCGCGTCGCGGTGGATCGGCAGACCGTTTGAGTCAATCTGCATCGTGACCACCGCGTCCTGGGTGTTGTTGCCGAGCGACTTCACCGAGGTGACCTCGCCCACGTCGACCCCGGCGATCCGCACCGGCGAGGGAATGTGAAGCTCGGTCTCGGTGGTGAAGACCGCCTTGAGCACGAACGGCGAACCGGACCACGGCGTCGGTCCGCCGAACACGAGGTACACGACGGCGACGATCACGAAGGCGGCGATGATGCCGGCGGCGAAGTTCGAAATTGGGCCCCCGCCCACCCTGTGGCGCCTCACTTGGTGCTCCCGGTCGTCG
>DATJRS010000098.1:0-5547 GCA_035504535.1 Solirubrobacteraceae bacterium
GGTCATCGGCCTCGGCGCCCTCACGCAGTTCCTCGCCCCCACGACCAGCCTACTGATCTTCTCCGCCGTCCTGGTGCTCGGAATCCTGATCGCCAGCCCCGTCCTGTTCGACAGGCACCCAAAGCCCCCGGCCGCAGCGACAGCCTGAACGCTCCCCGGCGACCCAACCCGCACGCGCCGCCAACCAACCAGAACTGGCAGCAGTCCGTGTTCGTCTCGCTGATGTCCGATTCGCGCTCGACCAGACCGGCCTCCGGTGTTTGCGTTGCCATCCACCGAGGATCAGCAGCCCGCGCGGCGGTTGGGTCACCGCCCGGCGCTGGACAGCCTGCGCGGCATCGCGGTGGTGTACGAGGAGTGGGAGCGTCACGGCCCGCTCTCCCTCCGTCGCTTCTACGCGCGGCGCGCGCGCCGGCTGCTGCCGGCCCTGGCCTTATTGGTGGTGGCGTTCGCGGTGCTCTCACGGCTCGTCCACACGTTCAGCGCGACCACGCCGAGCGGGACGCTCGCGGGAAGCACGCTGTTGTTTGCCGCTCCGGCCCGCTCACATTCGAAGCTGTTCCACAAACGAGCGCCATTGTCGGCAGCACACAGTTACTCGAACGGTCGAGCCCGAACTTTGGCGATTCACCTGACATATACGCAGGGTGAGCGCCAAAGTTGGCCAGGCCCGCGGCCTCGGTCCGGAGGCAGTTGTTACCGGCTCACAATTAATTTCCGGTGTGCTGGCTCTGCGCGACAACCTCATTCGAGAGCAGCAGTCCCGACAGGGCAGAACCGGCGTGGCCAGGTGGCTCCGGTTTCGTGAGAGGGACAGCTACGGCGTTGTCCGCTGGTGGATGGAACGCCCGCCCGCACAGACTCTTCACGCCACCAAAAGCGTGGAGGAGATCGGTTACGGTCTTCCGACGCCCGTTGACTTCAAAGAGCCGAACTGGGAGGCGGCGCAGCACCCTGGTCGCCACGTCGCCCCCCGTCGGCGCTCAGGCCGGGGCGAGGAAGCTCGCCGCCAATGTCTACGAGCTCGACCCGGGCGCCGTCGGTTCGCCGTTCCACCTCCACCACGAGTTGTCTTTGATACGTGGACATTTCCCTTAGTTCCTTTCGATATTTCTGGGTGGGTTGACGGCGCGCACGAGACCATCGTCCGACTGCCGCTCGCTTGGGAGAACGTCTCCGGCCGATACGCGAGGTGCAAACGGGCTGCGCCTTCGCGATGGGAGTGCGCCTCGCATCGTTGATGCAGTTCGGCGCCGAGGATGTCGGCGCTCGTCCCTTACTCGCACTCGCGGCGTCTGCGGGTGAGAGCGGCAGCCGGCAAACGGTCATACGGCTCGGGACGCTCTGGGGCCGATCATCCGGGTGCGGTGCGATGACCGCTCACCCCGCGGTCAGCAAACATGCGACCGTGCGGCTTCAAACCCGAGCGAGACGCATCGGCTGGGCAGGGCCGCCCGGCCGATCCTCGGCACTAGTCGATCACGTGCTCGCCAACTTCGTGGAGTCGCGCGGGACCACGGCGGTCGCCCAGACCTACGGGCGATGGTCTTTCACCTCAGCCGTGGAAGAGGCCGTGCGCTTCGCGGCCAAGGGGGCGACCCCGGATCGGGGGCTGAGCCTCGCGCGGCGACCCGCCGACGGCGTACTGGCTCAGCGTTTGCGCGACGAGGGTGATAGCAGGCCGAGTTCACGCGTGCGGTTGCCCGCGTCCGCGCGGCTGTGCACGCCGAGCTTGGTGTCTCTCGAGCATCCACCGGCGATGCAATCCAGGCTCGAGTCCACGAACCCACGAGGAGGGCATCCCCGGGCGCCGCAAAGCCGATTCGTCGCCCCGACTAGTCCTCGGGACGGCTAGCGGGATCATTCCGGCAGCGGGGTCGCCGTGAACACTCCGTCGGGTCGTGGTGCGATTTGACCGCACCGGTAAAAGAGCGGACCGCCTTTCCACGCGAGGACTGTCGTCAGAGAGCTTTGGCGCACTCTGCGAGAGCGATCGACTTAGGTTCAGTCCTGTTCGTCGCGTCTGTGGGGGCGGGCCTCCCACCGGACACGGCAGCGATTACGGCGAGGCCCGCGAGGGCGACCGGGATCAGGATGGTCATGGCAGGGCGGATCGACGACAGTACGGCCCCCACCTCGCCGCCTCCGGCGGTCGTGTGGCTTGAGATCACCGCGCTGATGACCGCCACCCCAACGGCACCGCCGATCTGGAACCCAGTGTTAAACAAGCCAGCGGCGAGGCCCTGCTCCCGACCGGCGACGCCGGCCGTGGCCTGGACGTTCAGCGCCGGGAACGCGAGCGCCCAGCCGAGCCCGATGAGGACCATCGACGGCAACAGCATGGTCGTGTAGGCGAGGTGGTGAGAGTTCTCCCGGAGGAACAGCACATAGCCGACCGCGAACGCGATCAGTCCGGCGGCAATCAGCCGCCGGGTGCCGAAGCGGCCGATGATCCGTGCCGACTGCGATCCAGAGATCACCAGGAACGCACCCGCGGGTAGGAACGCCAGGGCGGTGTCGACGGGCGACCATCCGGCGACGTCTTGGACGTAGAGCGTTGCCAGGAACTGGAACCCGAGGAATGACCCGAAGTACAGCATTCCCGCCAGATCTGCTGATACCAGCGTGCGGGTCTTCAGGATCCCGAGCCGCACCAGCGGTGCCGCTGAGCGGCTCTCGACTGCGACGAAAACCGCGAGGAGCGCGGCGCTGAGTGCGAGTCCACCGATCGTGCGTGCGTCAGACCAGCCGCGCGCGGGCGCCTCCACGACCGAGTACACCAGCGCCATCATTGACGCGGTGATCGCTACCGCGCCCGGCAGGTCGTAGTGACGGCCGGTCGTGGACGACCGCTCTGGCCGCTCCAACACGCGGAGCCCGACGATCGCGATCAGCGCGGCGAACGGAGCCGGGACCAGCAACACGTATCGCCACCCCAACTCGGATAGTAGGCCCCCGAACACCAGGCCCAACGTGAAGCCGGCTGCGCCGGTTGCCCCCCAGGCCCCGAGCGCCATGTTCCTGCCCGCTCCTTCGGTGAATGTCGTCGTCAGGATCGACAGCCCGGCCGGAATGGTGAATGCCGCCCCGACGCCCTTGACGAAGCTGGCGGCGATCAGGAGCGTCCCGCTGTCGACGAGCCCTCCGACCGCCGAGGCTACGGCGAACACTAAGAGCCCCCCGAGGAAGACTCGCCGGCGCCCGAGCAGGTCCGCCGCCCGTCCCCCGAGCAGCAGGAACCCGCCGAAGCCGAGTGCGTAGCCGGAGACGACCCACTGCAGCGTCGCGGGCGACATCCGCAGGTGGGCTCCGATCGTGGGCAGCGCCACGTTGATGCTCGAGGTGTTCATTGCGTCGAGGAACAGCGCGCCGCAGAGCAGCACGATCGTCGCGATCTGTCGCCGGTCCCATTTCTGGGCGTCCCGCGTTTCAAGCTGTCCTACGGTTGCGCTGGAACTCATCTCGGTGGCTCCTTTTCATATGTCCCGCGGGACGGTTCATGTTCTGGGTGGCACTCCCGGACCGAGTCGCTACGATCCGTCCGTTTTCCGTAGTGATCGTTACGGTGTACAGGGTGAGCGCACATCGCATCGTTCGGGTGACTGAGAGGTCCGGATAGAGGCTCCGCGGGCGTGCAACCATGTGCGTGTCGTGGCCGACTCGCCAGCAGCCGTCGAACACGCTGGCCCTGATGTGAGGAGGTGGTTGGTTCCGCGGCCCGGCCTGTTTGAGCTGCTCAGCCGGGCGGGGCGCGTCGTGCATGTGTCCGCGCCGGCGGGGAGCGGGAAGACGTTTCTGTTGCGTTCCTGGATTGCCGCGGAGGGTCTGGGTGAGCGCGCGGCGTGGGTGTCGGTGGGGCGTGGGGAGCGCGACGGGCAGGCGTTTTGGCTATCGGTGCTCGACTCGCTGCGGGGGACGCGCGTCGGGTTAGAGCGAGTGCGGGCGCTGACCGCCGCGCCTGATCTGGACGGCGCGACCGTCGTCAGACGGCTGCTCGAGGATGTGGGCTCGCTGGATGACCGGGTGTGGCTGGTGATCGACGACCTGCACGACCTCCACGACGAGCAGGTCATCCGCCAGGTCGAGCTGCTGCTCGGGTCCGCGCCGCCACAGCTGCGAGTGGTGCTGTCGACGCGTCGGGATCTGCGGCTGGGGTTGCATCGGTTGCGGGTGGAAGGGGAGCTGACCGAGATCCGGGGCGAGCAGTTGCGCTTCACCCTGGATGACTCACGCGCGCTGCTGGAGGCAGCCGGAGTGCGCTTATCCGACGGCGCACTCGGGTCGCTGGTCGCGGCCACCGAGGGGTGGGCTGCCGGTCTGCGACTGGCGGCGCTATCGCTAGGACGAGATCCGGACCCCGAGCGCTTCGCGGCCACCTTTTCCGGCCGTGAGCGCGCGGTGGCCGACTACCTGCTCGCCGAGGTGCTCGAGCACCAACCACAAGACGTGACCCGGTTGCTGCTGCGGACTTCGATCCTCGAGCGGGTCAGCGCACCGCTCGCTGACCGGCTGACCGGAAGTCCAGGGTCTGAGCGGATCCTATGGGAGCTCGAGGACGCCGGGGCGTTCGTGGTGTCGCTGGACGCGGACCGATCGTGGTTTCGCTACCACCACCTGTTCGCGGATCTGCTCGCGCTCGAGCTGCGACGGACCTCCCCGCAGGAGCTGCCCGGCCTGCACACGATCGCCGCCGAGTGGCTGGGCGAACACGGGCATCCGGTTGAGGCGGTTCGCCACGCCCAGGCGGCCGAGGACTGGGGACTCGCCACGCGGCTACTCGCGGACAACTGGTTCGGTCTCGAGCTGGACGGCCGGCGTGCCACGGCCCGCGAGCTCCTGTCGCGGTTTCCTGCTGGAATGGTCAGGGCGAATCCGGAGCTGGCGGTGCTTAGGGCGGCCGCGGAGCGATTTGGAGGGTCGTTGGATGAGGCGGGGCGGTACTTGCGTCTAGCCGAGCACCAGGTGTCGCTCGTACCCGGAGATCGTCGAGAGCGCTTTCAGGTCGCGCTTGCGTTCACGCGCCTGTCTGTCGCCAGAACCCGCGTTGACCTGCAGGCGGTTGGAGAAGCGGCACAACAACTGCTCGCTTACACGGATACCACGCCGGCCGTCGAGCCTGGACTCAGGGAAGGCGACCTGCTTGCGATGACCTTGACCGAGCTCGGGATGGCTGCTGTCTGGGCAGGTCGATTTGAGGAGGGTGAGCGGCACCTCGATCGGGCATTGATGGAGGCCCGCAGGATCGGCAGGCCGCGGCTGGAACTTCTCGCGCTGGTTCACCGGCAGGTCGCAGGCATCTTTCGTGCTCGAGCGATGGGGGAAGAGGAGGCCCGGGAGGCGATCGAGCTGGCGCGGAGGCATGGTTTGGAGGACGACGTTGCGGTCGCCGTCGCTTATATCGTGCTCGGCGTGGCGTCGTTCTGGCGCGGGCGCCTCGACGAGGCGGAGCATCGGCTCGAGTTGGGAGAAAACATCCTTGCTCAAGATGCCCAACCGGCAGTTGCGTTGTTGCTGTACGCCGCTCGCCAAGTGCTGGAGCTCGCGCGT
>DATJRS010000099.1:0-3188 GCA_035504535.1 Solirubrobacteraceae bacterium
GATGCTCACCGCGTTCCAGGCGGTCGGCGTGGATCGCGTGCTGCTGTCCACGGATCTCGGCGGGATCTCGGCGTCGGTGCTGCGCACGATCGGCCAGCGGCGCAGCCAGGGCATCCGGCTGCCGGAGATCGAATTCCTCGATGGCCAGCCGATCCGGCAGAACGCTCAGGACACCGTGGACTCCGTCCGGCGCATGGTCGCGGCTGGCGCGCGGGTGGTGGTCTGCCTGGGCGGCGACGGCACCGCCAGGGTCGCCGCCACGGCGATCGGTGACGCCGCGATGCTCGCGCTGTCGACCGGGACGAACAACGTGTTTCCCGTGGTCAGGGAAGCGACGATCGCCGGCCTGGCCGCGGGCCTCGTCGCGACCGGTGCGGTGCAAGAACAGGGCGCGACGACGCGGGCGAAGCTGCTCGAGGCGCGGGCCGGCGCGCGGGCCGAGACCGCGCTCGTCGACGTCGCCGTGTCCACCGAACGTCACGTCGGCGCCCGCGCCGTCTGGGACCCGGCCACGCTGACACACGTCTTCTGCGCGTTCGCCGAATCGGACGCGATCGGCCTTTCCAGCATCCTGGGGCAGCTGGCGCCGGTGGGCCGTCGCGAGCCGCGCGGGGTCTTCGCCCGCATCGCGGCCGGCGCGCCGCGGAGGGTGCTCGCGCCCATCGCGCCCGGTCTCGTCGCGCCGGTTGGGGTGACGCACGTCGAGCAGATGGTTCCGGGGGCCGCCTACCCGATCGAGGCCAGGGCCGGGGTCATCGCCGTCGACGGGGAGCGCGAGCTGGAGTTCGGGCCGGGCGACCAGCCCACGGTCATGCTGCGCACCGACGGGCCGCGGTGCGTGGACGTGCCGGCGGTCCTGGCCGCGAGCGCCCGCCTAGGCCTGCTCGATCCCGACCGTGGTGCGCAGACGCCAACCCTCTAGGAGGAAGACACATGACCGACACGCTGGAGCGGAAGACCCCGACCCGGGAGCAGCTCCTTGACGCCTACCGGACGATGCGGTCGATCCGTGAGTTTGAGGAACGGGTCCACCGGGAGTTCGCCACCGGCGAGATCCCCGGCTTCGTGCACCTGTACGCCGGCGAGGAAGCCTCGGCGGCCGGGGTGTGCCTGAACCTCGACGAGCGTGACACGATCGCGAGCACCCACCGCGGCCACGGCCACTGCATCGCCAAGGGCGTGAACGTCGGCGAGATGATGGCCGAGATCTACGGCCGCAGGACCGGAAGCTGCCACGGCAAGGGCGGTTCGATGCACATCGCCGACCTCTCCAAGGGCATGCTCGGCGCCAACGGCATCGTCGGCGGCGGGCCCCCGCTGATCTGCGGGACCGCGCTGGCCGCCAAGCTCAAGGGCACCGGCGGGGTCAGCGTCGCGTTCTTCGGCGACGGGGGCAGCAACCAGGGAACCACGCTCGAATCCATGAACCTGGCCTGCGTGTGGAACCTGCCCGCGATCTTCGTCGCCGAGAACAACGGGTACGCCGAGAGCACGGCCAGCGCCTGGTCGGTGGCCAGCGACAACATCGCCGACCGCGCGGCCGGGTTCGGCATGCCCGGCGTGATCGTCGACGGCTTCGACTTCTTCGCCACCTACGAGGCGGCCAGCGAGGCGATCGCCAGGGCCCGCCAGGGCGGTGGGCCGACGCTCATCGAGATGAAGTTCACGCGCTACTTCGGCCATTTCGAGGGAGATCAGCAGACCTACCGCGCGGATGAGGTCGAGCATGCGCGCGCAGAGCTCGACTGCCTTGAACGCTTCGCCGCCCGCGTGACCGAGACCGGTGAGCTGACCCGGGCCGACCTCGACGCGATCGACGCCGAGGTCGGCGCCGAGATCGACAAGGCGGTGGACGACGCGAAGGCCGCGCCGATGCCGACCGAGGCAGACCTGCTCACCGACGTGTACGTCCGCTACTGAGCTGGGAGGCTGGCCATGGCACGCAACATCACTTACCGCGAGGCGCTGAACGAGGCGCTGACCCAGGAGATGGAGCGGGACGAGAGCGTCATCGTGATGGGCGAGGACAACGCGGGCGGCGAGGGCGCGCCCGGCGAGCAGGACGCGTGGGGCGGCGTGCTCGGCGTGACCAAGGGGCTGTACCACAAGTTCCCTGGCCGGGTTCTGGACACCCCGATCTCCGAGTCGGCGTTCATCGGCGCCGCGATCGGCGCGGCCACGGCGGGGATGCGCCCGGTGGCCGAGCTCATGTTCGTCGACTTCATGGGGGTCTGCTTCGACCAGATCTACAACCAGGCAGCGAAGTTCCGGTACATGTTCGGCGGCAAGGCGGTCACGCCCGTCGTGATCCGCACGATGTACGGCGCGGGGCTGCGAGCGGCCGCGCAGCACTCGCAGTGCCTGTACCCGCTGTTCACCCACATCCCCGGGCTCAAGGTCGTGCTCCCCGCCACCCCGTACGACGCCAAGGGCATGATGATCCAGGCGATCAGGGACAACGACCCGGTCATGTTCTTCGAGCACAAGGCGCTGTACGACACGTCCGGGCCGGTGCCGGAGGAGAGCTACACGGTGCCGTTCGGCGAGGCGAACGTGGTCCGCGAGGGCGGTGACGTCACGATCGTGACGCTTGGCCGGATGGTGCACACCTCGCTCGACGCGGCCGCGCAGCTCGCCGGCAGCGGCGTGGAGTGTGAGGTCGTCGACCTGCGCACGACCAGCCCGCTGGACGAGGACACGGTGCTGGAGAGCGTGGAGGGCACGGGCCGGGTGGTCGTGGTCGACGAGGCGCACCCGCGGTGCTCGATCGCGACCGACATCTCGGCGCTGATCGCGCAGAAGGCGTTTGGCGCGCTGCAGGCCCCGATCGAGATGGTGACCGCGCCGCACACGCCCGTGCCGTTCTCCAGCCCGCTCGAGGACAGCTACATCCCGGACGCGCAGCGCGTGGTGAACGCGGTCAAGACCGTGACCGGGTGGACCCGGTGAGCGATGACCGGATCGTCCCGGTGACGATGCCGAAGTGGGGCCTGTCGATGCAGCTCGGCAAGATCACCGGCTGGATCGTGGCCGAAGGCGACGAGGTCGGCGTCGGCGACGAGCTCGCCGACATCGAGACCGACAAGATCGCCGGAACGCTGGAGGCCGCCGACGCCGGGACCGTCCGGCGGATCATCGCTCACGTGGGCGAGGACGTTCCCGTGTCCGGGGCAATCGCGCTGATCGCC
>DATJRS010000100.1:0-13369 GCA_035504535.1 Solirubrobacteraceae bacterium
CGCGAGCTCGCGAGCCGCGCGCCCGGTCGGTGCCACGCCGATCACGCGACCGCCGGCAGCTTCGTAGACCCGCGCGAGCGCACCCAGCACACGAGTCTTCCCCGTCCCAGCGAGCGCCTGCAGGACCGAGACACCGTGGCCATCGGTGGCGAGGGTCCGCGCGGCAGCGGCCTGCTCAGGGCTGAGGTGCTCGCGCAAGTCAGCAAGCACTAGATCGGGCAGCCGCGGATGAACAAGGCCGCTGCGCTCTCCGATCCGACGCTTCGCGCCCTCGACGATTGCCGCCTCGCACGCCAACAAATCCTTGATCGTGTACCGAAGCTCTCCGTCCACGTCGCCTAGCGCGACTACAGATGCGTGATCCAGATAGGCGCTGGTGGACCGCTCGATCTGCCGCCGACCTGCGCCCTCTCGGAACTCGCCGGCTAGCTCCGCTAGCGCATGCCGACGAGCGAAGGTGTTGTGCTGCCCTGTCAGCCCTTCGGGTCCCGACAGGCGTTCTGCCGCCGCGCGCACGATGTCAGCCTCAGGTACTTCGGCAGCACGCCGCTGGGAGGCAATCAGCTGGCTGAGTTCACGAGAACCCAGCCCATGCTCCGCGGCCCGCGCTCTCGCCTCCTGCTGCCAGCGCGCCCCATCAACTCCGTATTCCTTCGCTTTCCGAGTTGCTAGCGCGATGCCCTGCAGTCGGTCCCGCGACAACTTTGCGGCAGCCACCCCCGTTAGCTCTCGAGCCCGCTCCTCGATCTCAACCCGGCGGCGTGAGAACTCCCGAAGCACTTCCGCGGGAACGCCTTCGATCTCGAACAGGCCCCGGCTGACGCTCCGCCACGAGACCCACGGCAGCCGCTCCCGGACCTCGGATCGCAGGACTGCCCGGTACACCGCGCCCGCAGCCGACTTGTGCTCGTACAGGCCGTGCGCCTCCAACGATGTCCACCGCCCCTCGGCCCGCGTCATGTTCGCGACCACCGCGTGGGTGTGAAGCTGAGGATCACCGGCACGAGAGAGACGATGGCGATAGGCGGCCGCAACGAAGCCGTCACCCCTGACGCGGAACACGCCGTTGCGCCCGCGACGCGTGAAGCACGCCTCTCGCTCGATCCATGCGAATGCCTCCTCGACCGCGTTCTCGTGCGCGGCCAGGAGCGCGGCCGAAACCGACTCGTCGGCAATGGCGAACAGCACGCTCACGCTCTTCGGAGCCGAAAACGTCAGGTCGAAGGCCGCCACCTTCGTGCGCCCATGCTCGGGCTTCAACCGCTCCCCGGTGCGGGGATCGCAACCCTCCATCGCCCTCATGAACGCGTCTCGGTCGACGCGCCCCGACGCGCCCACCGCAGTTGCCCACCGCCCGATCCATCGTCCCGGCGCCTCCCCGCGGCCCGAGAAGTAGTCCTCCAGCCCGTCCGCGACTTGCTGCTCGTAGTATGCGAGCTGATCGGGCGACGCGCCCAGCTTCCCGATGGTCAGCATCGCGGTCGGCCCCGCGTCTGAGCATCCCCGATGCACGTGGTGTGTCCTCGGTCTGAAGGCTGGGAGATCGGTCCCCGAGGGGCTACGACGGAGGTCTGGGGTTTTGGCCGCGGACCCCTCGTTGCGGCCAGAACGTCAGGGAAAGATCCGCAAAATCCGGTAAAGCGACGACGTCTTTGAACGCGGGTCGCAAGGCCTAAAAGCCCTGCATACAGTGATATTGCCGCACCCCGGGTCTCGCTACTTTCACGCAGGAGATCACCGGTTCGAATCCGGTTGGGGGTACTTATAGGCGTCCTGGTAACTGGGGGCTTTGGCTCGTGCGCGACGGGCGTCATGACGCAGTCCAGGCGAAGGTTGCGGCCGTTTCCGGTCTTTTGCGACCGGATTAGTCAATTAGACGCGTCAGGTTCCAGGGGTTTGGCTGGTTCGCGCGCATCCACGAGGTCGCTGATGATCTGGAAGTCGCTGACATTGTCGGTCAGCAGCGGAACCTTGTGGACGTTGGCGGTCGCGGCGATCGCCAGATCCATGGTTCGTCTGCGTGGTTGGCCCCCACGGGTGCTCACCGCGGCGGCGAGCCGCCCCCATTCGCGTGCGATTGCGGTCGTGATCGGAAGCGGATCGAAGGTCGACTCGATCGCGCCCAGGCGTTGGGTGCGAATTGCCCGCTCATCTTCGTCGCCCGTGACTAGGACCCCGAAGTGCAGCTCCGCGATCGAAGCGACGCTCACGGCAGCCTCCACGTCCGTGGGTGCGGTGTCGCTGATCAGGATTGATGTGTCCAGGAGCGCCCGCACGGCTTAGGCGAACGGATCGCTGATGCCGGCCGGGAAGCGCTCGAGATCCTGGGCGAGGGTGCGTGGCGCCGGCGTACGCCATACCGCCTGAAGCGGGATGCCGCTGACCCACTGGTGTCGCCCCGTGGGGCCGAGCCGTGCGACTTCGCGCCCAGCGACGGTGATGACGATCTCCTCGCCGGCCTCGGCGCGACGCAGGACCTCTCCGATGTTGTTTCTCAGTTCTTTCTGCGGGATGGTCGTCACGGAGCTAAATGGTAGCAGAACTGCTACCAAGCTGCCGTGTCGCCACGCCGTCGTCTCGCCGCTGCGGCGCTGAGCCCGTCCTGTCTTGACGCTCAAACACTCGCGGAGCTTCGTCCGCCTTTCACGCAGGAGATCACCGGTTCGAATCCGGTTGGGGGTACCTCGCGAATCACATGTAATTGCAGGCTCTCCCTTCGCGGCCATGGTGCTTCGCCGACGAACACCGGCCCCGTTGGAAGTGCTACTCGAAGCGGGTTGCGCGCGCACCAGTTGGATCGGCGGGCACGGCCGGCACCGGCCGGCCGATCGGTTAATTCGCCGAGCGGAAGCGCTCGAGGCCGAGCATGCCTGCCTCTTCTGAGGGGCAGCCATCGAGCTGTATCCGCATCTATCTCCGAACGAGGGATAGAGGGTTCGAGCGCACGCGCGCTCCGGCTCTATGGCGCTCTATCCCTATCTATCCCCATCTTGGGTATATTGCGGGATAGAGAGATATCGCCCGTGGGGCGCACACATACAACCCGTACACACCGGACGCGGGTGCGCGTCCCCCGGCACTCGTCGGTCGCGACCGAGAGCTCGAACACCTGCAGAGCATCATCACGCAGCTAGGCGCTGGCGGTACCGAGCGCCACCTGCTCATCACGGGGCTGCGCGGCGTGGGAAAGACCGTGATGCTCAATGAGTTCGAGAATGTGTGCGTCGAGACAGGCTGGCCGGCCGAGAGCAAAGAGGTGGCGCGCGACTCGTCGGTCGCAGTGCTCGTCGGTCGCAGCGCAAGCCGGGCGCTGCGGCAGCTCTCCTTGCGGGCAAAGGTCACCGATCGCCTCAGCCGGGCGATGCGCGTTCTCACGTCCTTCGAAGTGACGCTCCCCGGCGAGATCCGCTTCAAGCTCGGCGTCGACGCGCTTGCCGGCCACGCCGACTCGGGCGATTTGGCCGACGACCTGCGCGACGTGCTCGTCTCCGTTGGGGAGGCGGCCGCGGAAGCCGGTGTCGGATTTGCTCTCGTGCTTGACGAGCTCCACAACCTTGCCGCCTCGGAGTACGAGGCGCTCATCATCGCCTTGCATCGCGCCAAGCAAAAAACGCTGCCGGTCAGCTTTGTCGCGGCTGGCCTGCCCCTTATCCCGGCGCTGACCGGGGAGGCGAAGACGTACGCCGAGCGTATGTTTGTCCGCGCACCCCTCGGCGCGCTGCCAGACGATGCCGCGTGCATCGCGCTTGCCGACCCAGCGCGCATGCAGAAGGTCCGATGGGCTGAGGACGCCCTTAAGCTCGCCGTCAACTACACCGAGGGCTACCCCTACTTCTTGCAAGAGGTCGGGAGGTGGGCGTGGCGCCAAAGGGAGGGAGAGCGCATTACCCGGCCCGATGTCGAGGCGGCGATCCCGCTCGCCGAGGCGGAGCTCGACGAAAGCTTCTTCGAAGTGCGACTCGGGAGGCTCAACGCGAGCCAGCGGGCCTACGTACACGCGATGGCCGAGCTCGGCGACGGACCTGTGTCCAGCTTGGACATCGCCCAGCGCCTCGGTCGTAAACCGACCGCGGTGACGAAGGTCCGCGACGCACTCATTCGCGAGGCCGTTGTCTACCCGCCGGCCCGCGGCGAGCTCGCGTTCACTGTTCCACATTGCGCCCGCTTCGTCCGGCGCCGATATGGTTGACCGCGGTTGACACTGACGCGCGCCCCGCAAGCATGGCGCCACCGCCCTCGATGGATCACCGAGTGACCGGTCGAAGGTGAAAGGGTTCAGCCTGTTGGCCGGCGCCGCCGAGAGCTGTACCCGGTAGCCGGGACAGATCTGTACTGGCGTTGCGGTACTGGCCCGCTACATCGTGATAGCTCCAACCGGGCTTCGTCTGCCTTTCACGCAGGAGATCACCGGTTCGAATCCGGTTGGGGGTACCTTCCGAATCGCTCGTAGCGACGGGCCTTCCGCTCCACGCCGGGGCTCTTCAGCGGGCGCGTGCCGGCTTCGATGGAAGCGGCCGTATCAGAGTTGTAGGCGCAACCACGCACCGGCGCCGCGTGAGTGGCCATTTCCCGAGGGCGATCAGATCATCATCGACGCGGCTGGGTGATGATCTCAAGCATGGCGACCGGCGGACGCGAGATCGTGCTCGGGCTCTGTCGCGTCGCACTCGCTGGTCCGGCCGCCCGACGCCCCGCCTTTCGAAAGTAGACGGGGCACAGCTTTCCGGCCGTGCCCCGTCTCCGGCCCCCAACCCATCCGTGAGCGGCTCCCAGCTGAGAAGCACCAATCGATTGGTGCTGTGGTTCGTCATCAGCGCTCCGAGGACCTGGCGGGAGCTCGCGACGAAGTCCAAGCTATTGAGCGCCTTCATCTCCCCGCTGGAGCTGCTGCGTCGAGATGAGGCTGCGGTGGTTCGTCTGGCCGCTCGCATCGCTGATCGCCGCGATGCTCGTGGCGGCGGCGTAGGCGACGAAAGCGGCGACGGCCTTCCCGGCGCGACGGAGTGTGCGTCCGCTGCGGGTGGTGTCGGCGGCACGGAGCTCCCGGACCTGGTGGCGGTGCATCGCCCGGGCGGCGATCTCTTCCTGCTCGGCCCGGATCATCGGAATGTAAAGCGGCGAGTACATGGCGTCTCTCCTCGTATGGGTCCGCCTGGCGGCGAGATGTCCCGGTTCTCTGCTGCGCGGGCCCGGGCTTGTGCCGCGTACTCTCGCGCCACGCGACAGTGGCGCCCAGGTCGTGCGGCCCACTGGCTGTGCGTCGTTTGACACTGTGCTCCGAAGGCGCCGGCCGGTGGCACACGCGAGTGAAAGCAGCGCAGCCAGCCTTGACGGTCGCGCTCTCGCGACGCGCCGCGCGAGCCCGCGACTGCTCCCGGAGAGAGCGAGGGCGCCACCTCGACCCCCCGCGGTCACTTCACCGAAGCGCTCGGCGATTCGCAACCGCCTACGGCGATCGCTTGCGCCAAGCCGTCGTGTTCGGTTCGTCGACCGCGGCGAGGCGCACGACCAGACTGACATGGATCTCACGGTTGGAGCTGACGTGGCGGAAGGCCGACATGACGGCAGAGCGCGTTGCTGACGTCATCGAGCGCACACTGCCGGCGCCGAGAAGTGACTCGGGAGTGCGTTGGGTCACTACCCGGCAAAGGCTGGCCAGGGCCCGAGACTCGGAAAGGCCTCAAGCGGCGACCTTCGGTTCCAGGATCTCGTCGGCAGGATCGGACATGACCGACGAGTTAGGTCCGATCACAGCCGCGACCAAGAGGTCGATCGCCTCCGCTCGCGCGCGTAGGCACGCGATCAGCTTCGCTGTCACGATGTCGGCTGCGGTGACGTTGTTATGCCACGGCGCGAGTGTCCTGCGGTCCAGTCCGACAATGAGATAGGTCACAACTGCTCCCTTCGTAGACGTTCCGACTCCCACCTGTTGAGGGCCGGCGGTATCTGGCGGATTTGTGGCCGCCGGTCGAAACGGTGGGATGCGGCGGCCCACCCGACCGGCGGATCACGGAAGTCCACGCCCGGCGGCGCGGACACTTAGGCGCGGGTGATCGACTGCTGAGGAGCGGCGCTTGCCGACAACCGTGACGTCGCCGCTCGCATCACTCGACGATGCAGGCGCAGCGGCGTGATCGGCACGATGGCGTGCGCCAGCGATCCGACAATCGCAATGACAACCAGCGCACTCAGGACGACGTTGGCGAGAATGACGACGATCATGGTTACCCCCAAGTAGGTATTGACGAGGATGGCCCGGGCGGCCTGACCGCCCGGCCTATGGGATCGTGTCGGTAGCCGCTTCGCTCGTCGACGTCGTTCGGACCCATCGGAATGAGTCATTCGACACAGTCGCGGGGAGAGCCCTGGCGCAGCGCCGGCGGTTGCGATGACGGCCCGGCTCACGCGATGCATGAGGGCAGGGCGCAGTGATTCCGGTTAGCCCGGACTCTGATCGACTGTTGTGGCCGGCGCATACCGGTTACGGCGCTCGCGGCCACGATTGTCGCGACGGGGACAGCGACGTGACGCGTTGCCGGAGGGCGCGCGGTCACACTGGCGGACCAGTCGCTCGCCCCCGACGGGGCCGAAGGTCACGAGGTTCACCCGCAGTGGTCGGTCTTCTCGAGCGTCCGGACCGACGAGGTAACCGGGCCGGTTGGCGAGGTCCTCAGCGCATCACGGTGCGTCAAACGACGCAGCCGGGATGAGTCATCGGGCATCGCCGCGGCTGCCGAGCATTGAGACAGTGCTCGGCGAGTGATCGTCTCGCCCAGCCACCACAGGAGGTCGTCATGTTCATACCTGAAGCCAACATCGAGTTCCCGGCTCGACGTGAGGCCTCGCCCTCCCGCGCCCTCGACGCGGTTGTCACCCTCCTCAGCGTCGGCATCGTGATGCTTGTCGCACTGGCGATGCTGAGTGTCGGCAATCTGGCGAGTGGCGTGGGGCAGCCGACTAGTCCGGGCACCTCCAACCATCTGGTTAGCCACGTCCGACTCGGACGCTGACGCCGCTCTCCGGATTACGATCGTCTGGGCAGAGCGGTCCGACCGGCGAGAGTGCCCGGCGGATTTGAGTCGTGGGCCGCATATGCGGCACTGGGCGGCCGTCGCAGCTGCGACGGCCGAGACCGCCTCGCGCGGCCGTGGGCTGCCTTGGGCGGCCATGACGCTGGCCACGGACAAGCACAGGCCGTCTACGGCTCGGGGCGGGCGCGCCGCACGCGACCGCGCCGTGAGCCATTCCCCCTCTCCCCGGAATCGGAATAGACTGTCCGCGGACGAATCGTCCGAGGCCGACTTGTGGAGAGCGGCATGACGGCGGTAGGCGACACGGGGATCGATCGGGCGCGCGTGGATGAGATCGCGAGCATGTCCGATCCCGTGATCCGGAACCTGTACATCACGCAGGGCTACCACGATCTCGCCCTGAAGATGGGCGAGATCGTCGGATGCCGCAAGGACGCCAGCTGGGCCACGTTCGGTTGCTGGGCCTCGAAAACGGCGGGCACGTTCATTCGCGGCCAGGAGCTGCCACGGATTCTCCAAATCACCTTGAAGCGTCACCCGGAACTGGCTAAACACGCAGCCGCGACGGGTGACGAGGCTCAAGAACTGGTGACGGGGATTTCGGGCATGTTGCTGCACCCGTTGCGCACGGCGGCCGCTGCATTCGCCCGGATCTCAGTCCACACCGCCCTCTACATCGGAGAGGGCAACCGCGTCGTGTTCGCCGAACTCGCCGGCAGCTTCGCGGGTTTCATCGAAGCCTTCGGCGACGGAGATCTCGGGAAGGAGCGGCTGGACGAGCTGCTGGCGGAGTACAGCGATGGCAAGTCCGAACCGGACCTGGTGACCGTCGACCATGCGACCGAATCGATCAATAGCGAGCGGCGTGGCGGCCAGGGCTGGCTGAAGGACATGCTGCGCACCCTCCACCAGGCGGCGCTAACACCCGACAAAGACGAGAAGGCGCGGCTGATGCTGCTGGCAAGCGCCTATGGCGGGCTGCATGAGCAGACACGGCTTCAGAGCTATATCGAGAGGGCACTCGGCACGGCGATCGACGACGTGTTCATCGCCGAACTTCGCTCCGACGCGCCTCCCGTTCGCGAGACGCAGGGACTCGTGAACCGCATGATCCTCGTTATTGGTCGGGTGGTCGCTGCGGTTGCCCGGCGGGTCGCTGCTGAGTGGAGCTCACGTCACATGATGACCATGCCCCTCCCGGACGAGACCATCCGTCTCGGAGAGGACATCCGGGCCGAGAAGGATGGCCCCCTCTATCCGGCAGCGCTCGTCGACCTCGAGGTTGTGCGCGAGCTGTTCGACATCTGGAACACATATCACCCGGATTGGTCCAAGTCCGACCGCATGGCCAAGCGAATGGCCGCGCCAATCCAGCGCCAGGTCGTCGTGGGAACCGCCGTGATCCAGCGCCAGGTCGTCGTCGGAAGTGCTGCATCGAACTGGGGCGTGTTCCAGCAGCGGATGAAGCTGATCCTCGCCTATTTCCGCACCCGGCAGCAGTGCGAGGCGCTCCACAACGCCCCCTTCACGGCCGGGGAGCTTGAAGCGCTGGCTCGCGATATCGAGTTCACCTCCCAGCAGCTCGCAGCATTGTCCGCCGGACGGCTGCCGGAACGCGAACGATGAACGACACGATCCGGTGCGCGAGCTGCGAGGCGCCTTTGCCAGAGGGAGCTCGCTTCTGTGCCCAGTGCGGCGCCGCGCAGCAGATCGTCTGCGGAAATTGTGGGGCCGGAAATGCTGTCACCGCCAATTTCTGTGCACAGTGCGGCTCAGGCTTGCACGCAAAGAAAGACGAGGAAGCCTGGGCTGACCCCGGTTTGCACGTCAAGGAACGGCGCGAGTTGACGGTGATGTTCGCCGATCTGGTCGGATCCACGGCCATCTCCAGCGGCATCGACGCCGAGGAGTTCGGAGAGGTGATCGCGCAATACGTGTCGACCGTCGAGGCGGTCATCCACGAATACGGCGGACACCTGGCCCGCGTCGTTGGCGACGGAGTCCTTGCCTACTTCGGATATCCGCGCACCCAGGAGAACGATGCCTGGCGAGCGTGCATGGCCGGGCTGGCTGTCGTCGAGTCCGTCGAGCAGCTGGACATCTCGCTCGCGGGCCTCGGACCGATCAACCTGACCGCGAGAGTCGGCATCCACACCGGGACAGCATTGCTCGACGTGGTTGGCACCGAGCATCGCGAGATCGTGGCGATGGGTGAGTCGCTGAACCTGGCCGCTCGACTTCAGACGCTCGCCGAACCGGGCTCTGTGGTGATCTCGGCTGCCACCCACGGCCTGGTCGACGAACAGTTCGATTTCGCCGACCTCGGAGAGGAGCAATTGCGGGGGATTGGCGGGGCGACCCACGTGTATCGGTTGCAGCGCACCCGTCGGGCCGCGGAGATCGTCGAGGCAGCCTCAGGGGCAGGCCTGCCGCTGGTTGGCCGGGAACCCGAGCTCGAACTCATCCTGTTGCGGTGGCGTGAGGCCGCCGAGGGCCACGGGCGGATCGTCGTGCTGGCGGCAGACGCGGGCCTGGGCAAGTCACGAATGGTGCGCGAGCTGCGCGCCCGGGTGACCGGAGAGCTGAGGTGGCTGCACGCTCGCGGCTCGTCGTTCACGGTGGACACTCCGCTTCACCCGATCCGGGAGATCCTGCCGGATCTGCTGGGCATCTCGCAGCGGGCGAGCGGCGAGGAGCTGAGGGCGGGACTGGACGGTCTCATGATCGACGGTGATGAGGCGGTGGCCCTGGTCGTCCAGCTGATGGGCATCCCGCAGCCTCCCGATGTTCCCGGCCTGGCGCTGTCACCCCAGGTCGCTCGCCAGCGGACTCTTCACCTGGTCGCTGAGCTTCTGATTCGGTCCTCGGCGAGGACGCCCATCGTGATGGTCCTCGAGGCGTCTCAGTGGCTGGACTCATCCACCCTCGAACTGCTGGAACTCCTCGCCGCGCGCATCCGTGACGGCGCCGTGCTGCTCATCGTCTCCGGCCGGCAACAGCTCGCTGTCCCGTGGTCACCTGACTCGACCGTCGTGCTCAACCCTCTGGCGAACGACCAGGCGACAAAGTTCGTCCGCGGGCTTGACGCCGAAGGGCGGCTGTCTCCGGAACTCATCGACGCGATCGTCGCCCGCGGTGACGGCAACCCGATGTACCTGGCACAGGTCACACAGATGGTCCTGTCGGCGAGCTCGCTGGATGAGTCGAGCGCGCGAGTGATGGAGCGCGTGCCGCCGACCCTGCACGAGCTACTGCTGGCCCGCTTGGACGGGGTGGGACACTCGCGTTCGATCATCCAGCATGCGGCCGCGATCGGGCGCACGTTCTCCTATGGTCTGCTGGCGGCGGTGGTGGAGCGGGCCGACGTGCACCGACTCTCCGGGGAGTTGGCGGCACGGGTTGCAGCGGGTCAACTCTGGGTGCGGGGACACGGCGATGAGGCCCAGTACACGTTCAAGCACAGCCTGCTGCGCGATGCTGCCGAGCAGTCGATGACGCGCGCGATGCGCTCGAAGGTCAACGCGCGGATCGCCGACGCGATGATCGAGCGAGGCGACCATCCGCCCGAGGTTGTGGCCGCGCATCTGGAGATGGGGCACCGCAACCTCGAGTCGGCCGTCTATTGGACCATGGCCGGACAGGCGGCCGTGAGCCGTTTCGCTCTGCTCGAAGCGAAGAACCAGCTCGAGCGCGGCTTGGCACTGTTGGCTACCGGAAGCCCCAGCGAGCAGGCTCTCATGGCGGAGATAGACCTGCGCACGACCTATGGCTTCCCGCTCATGCTGACTTCCGGCTTCGGATCGGAAGCGACCGCAAGCAACTACCAGGCGCTGCTGGAGGCATGCGCCCGCGCCGGCGCGAACGCTCCCGAGTTGCAGTTTCCAGCGCTATGGGGACTCTGGACCTTCAACGAGGTCGCGAGTCACCTGCCACAGGCCGAGGACGCTGGACTGCGTCTGCTGAAGCTAGCTTTGGCCACCGGCCGGAAGGACATCGAGTTGGCGGCCCACTGCGCTCTGGGCACCAGCAAGCTGATGCGTGGCGGCATCCAGGCCGCCCGGGACCATTACGAGACCGGGATCCGGCTCTACGACGAGGAGGCTCACCGCGATCTAGCTCTGATCATGGGTCAGGACGGTTGCGCGATGATGCTGGCCTTCATGACGTGGGTGCACGCCCACACCGGGGACGCCGAGCTGCTGGACGCCTTCTCACAGCAAGCGGTCGAACTGTGCGAACGCCTCAATCAGCCGTCCACGTGGGGCTTCGTGCATGCGGTACTTGCCTCGGCGTTCTGCGTCGTGCAGGACTGGAAGCGGGGTGCCGCACACGCGGAGCGCACCATCACCCTCGGCCGCGAGCAGGGCATGCCGCACTGGGACGCTCAGGGTCGATGCAACCTCGCATGGGCTCTGAGTACCACGGAGCCCGACCGAGCGCTGGAGCTGGCCGAGGGCGCTTTGGCCCTCATGGACCAGCTCGGCTCGCAAGCCGCGACGACGTACTTCGCGATGGCACCGGTGCTGGCCCACCTCACCCGTGGCGATCTGGCGAGCGCCGAGCGGGCGGCGGCCGGCATGGCCGCGCGCGCCGAGCGCATCGGGGAAACCTTCGTCATGAGCGAGAACCTGCGTCTCCGAGGCCTCATCGCGGCCCGGGCCGGCTCTCCCGAGGAAGCTGAGCGCCTGCTCACCGAGGCCGTGAAGCTGGCAACCAAGCAAGGCGCCGAGGGCTTGGCGGCGTTCGCACGTACAGATCTCGACGCCCTTCGCTCCCCCGGCGCGGCCTACGCAGCGTCGTGAACACGGTCTCGCTGCGGGGCTCCGCGCGGCTGATCGGCGGGCTGACGATCCTGACGCCGCTTGCGATGGGCGTGTCCTTCGGTCTGCTCGGTCTCACCTTCGACTATCCGGCCGTCATGGACCGCCCCGCGGCCGAGGTATTGCGCAAGGTGCACGACGCGGGCGGTGCGGTGCCGGTCTACTGGCTCGCGGTCACGCTCGCGGCCTGCGCGCTGCTTGCCGTCTCGGTGGCGCTTCCCACCGTCGTCGCTCCGGCGCGCGAGCGCGGCATCGGCGCCATGACCGCCGCGGCCGGGGGGGTCGCGGCACTGATGACGATCATGGACGTCGGGCAGTGGGTGTGGCTCTACCCGCACATGGCAGACCGGTGGGCGCGGGGCGGCGCGGCACTCCGGGGTGCCATCGAGCAGGACTGGTCCAACTTCCACCAATTACTTGGCGTGGGCATCGGGCGCTATCTGGCCACGTTGTTCAGTGCCATCTGGGCCGTCGGCGTCGGCGCCCTGATGCTTTCCGATTCGCGATGGCCACGGGTGCTCGGCTGGGCAGGGGTCGTCGCCGGTCTCCTGTTCCTGGCGAGCGCGCTACCCGGGCTGAGCTTCGATGCTTGGGCGAAGCTGAACACGGCGGGCTTCGTGGTCTGGTTGGTCTGGCTGGTCGGCTCGGGACTCCTGCTGGCTGGCATCCCGAGAGGTTCCCGTGCCACCTGAGCACCAGGCTGGTCAGCGAGCGGATCGATCACGCGTGCAGCATGTCCTGAGCGGCCAGGCATAGGGCGAGCCTTCTGAGCAGCTGACAGCGGTGCCTAGCGGCTATCTCGGCCAGTGCGCCGCCGGGCGGCTCCAGCGTCGAAGTCCCAGCTTTCGGAGTCGGCGCCGAGAAACGCTTTCGTTGGCCTTACGCATCCCTCACTCGGTTCTCACGCGGGGGGCCGAAGCTTCTGCATCCAGCGTCACGAACAGAGGCCAAGGAAATGCTGACAGTCACCGAAGGTCCCGCGCCGGCGGGGGTAAGGCAGTGGGCGACCTACCCGGGACCAACGCGCGAGTTCGACGTCGAGATCGTCGTCCCCGTCTACAACGAGGAGCGGACGCTGGCCGCGTCGATCCATCGGCTGCATCGCTGCCTCGACAGTCACGTTCCTTTCGCGTGGCAGGTCACGATCGTGGACAACGCCAGCACGGACATCACGCCCGAGATCGCCCGGACGCTTGCTGAGGATCTCGATCGGGTTCGCCTCCTGCAGGTGGCGGAAAAGGGGCGCGGTCGGGCGCTGCGGGCCGCGTGGTCGGCGAGCCCTGCGGCCGTCGTTGCGTACATGGACGTTGACCTCTCGACCGATCTGCATGCGCTCCTGCCGTTGATTGCGCCGCTCCTCTCAGGCCACAGCGAGGTCGCGATCGGCTCGCGCCTGGCGCGGGGATCGCGGGTGACGCGCGGCCCCAAGCGTGAGTTCATCTCGCGGACGTACAACCACGTCTTGCGGCTGGCGCTGCGCGCTCGCTTCAGCGACGCCCAGTGCGGGTTCAAAGCGGT
>DATJRS010000101.1:0-85340 GCA_035504535.1 Solirubrobacteraceae bacterium
ATTCTGGAAGACGTCCTCGACCTCGATCTCACGCGCGATCGTCACACCGTCGTTGGTGATCGTGGGCGCGCCGAACTTCTTGTCGAGGACCACGTACCGGCCCTTGGGGCCGAGCGTGACCTTGACCGCGTTAGCTACCGCGTCAACGCCCTGCTCGAGCGCCTTGCGGGCTTCCGCGTCGTACTTCAGTTCCTTGTGTGCCATATCTGTTTCAGTTCTCCTGGGGGGACGGGGTTAGGACTGGACCTTGGCCAGCACGTCCGATTCGCGGAGGACGAGGAGCTCCTCGCCGTCGACCTTGATCTCGGTTCCGCCGTACTTGCTGTAGAGGACCTCGTCGCCTTCTGCGACGTCGAGCGGAGTGCGCTTGCCGGTGTCCTCGTTGACCTTGCCGTCGCCAACCGCGAGAACCTTCCCCTTCTGGGGCTTCTCTTTCGCGGTGTCGGGCAGGACGATGCCACTGGCGGTCGTCTCCTCCTCCTCGATCGCCCGCACGATCAACCGATCGCCAAGGGGCTTGAGCTTCATGGAATGCAACCTCCGATTGGAAGGGAATGATGCCGTTGTGAGAGCTTGGCACTCCTCCCACGAGAGTGCCAAGACGCAAATATAGCTTGTCGCCCCGGCTTTTCAAGGATTTCTTGGCACTCGTCGACAGAGAGTGCCAAGGACAACGATTCTGGGCCGCCTGCGGCGGCGTCCGCCGAATGAGTCGAGGCTGGCCGCTAGGCGAGGCCGGATGCCGAGCAGGCCGAGCCGAGACCGCCATTTCGCCGGGCATCCATGCCCGGCGGCCCCGGAGCGGCGCACCCCCCACCCCCTACTGCCATCATCGCCCGAGGATGAAGGCAGGGCTTCGGATCATTTGCGTGTGCTTGAGCTGCTCCGTCCTCGCCGCCTGCGGGGCCAGCAGCCCCAGCAACCGCCAGCAAATCGAGAGCCTGTTCAACGGGATGTATTCGGCGTTCGCCAATGGCGACTACGCGACGGTGTGCACCGACCTGTCGCAGCGCCAGCGGAACAACATCGTGAGCGGTGCGCGCCGGGCGGGGCTGAGCGCTTCTTCCTGCACCGACGCGTTCAACGCGATCCTCAAGCAGGCCGGGATCAGCAAAGCCCAGATCGCCCAGGCCTACGGGGCCAGCGGCATCACCCACAAGCTGGACTCGATCTCCGTCCACGGAGACCAGGCGACAGTGACCTTCACCGAGAGCGAGAAGGGCCAGAGCTCCGTCGAGACGGACGCGCTCGTGCGCGAGGGCGGGCAGTGGCGGGCCGACCGGATCATCAAGCGCAGCCAACCCGGTTAGCGAGCCCCGGGGACAGCTCCCAACCCGGCTAGCGAGCCCCGGGAACCAGTTCCCGGCCGGGAGCTCGGACCTAGAGGTGGTGCTTCAGGACGAGACGACGCGCGGGCGAGATCAGTTGCGGGCCGCACCCAGCCCGTGCATGCGCTCGCGGATCTCTGGCGGGTTCTCGATGATCTGCGAGAACCGGACGACGGTGACAGTGTCATCCATGGAAACCGTCCGGCCGTAGATCTGTTCGAGGAAGTGGATCATCTCGTCCACGCGGCGGAACTCCGGGTTGTCGTGCTCGATATCGCGCGGGGAGAGGTCGCGCACTCGCTTGACCTCCACCTGGTCGATCACGGCGTTGAAGATCTTCTCCCGCGGTGAGTGCTGGTAGCCGATGGTGACCAGCACGCAGTCGTTCTTGCGGTACTTGTGCGACTTGTCGCCGAGACGGATCGTGGCGGTCTTACGGCCCCGGCGCAGCTGGTCGGCAAACACCGACGAATAGAAATTGAGGACGCGCACGGGCGCAGACTACCGATCCGGGGACAAACGCGACACGGCGCGTCGCAGGATCTCTCGCTCGCCGGCGTACGTCAGCTCCTCTGCGGCCTTCTCCAGCGGCATCCACAGCGCGGCCTCGATCTCGTGGTCGTGGTCCTCGACGCTTCCGGACCGGTACTCGAACAGATAGAAGGCCACCCGTTTGGCGCGACGCCGGCCCCGCCGCTCGTACGTGTACTCGACGTCGCCCAGCTTGTCGATCAGCTCGGCCCGCACGCCGGTCTCCTCGGTCACCTCGCGGATCGCCGCTGCCTCGTCGGTCTCGCCTTGATCGAGGTGCCCCTTGGGGAGCGCCAGAACGCGCCGTCGGTTGGCATCGCGCTTGACCGGCACGACCACGATCACGTTGCCGTCGTGGACCACCGCACCACCGGCGGACAGCTCGATCGTCCCTTCCGGATCAGTAGACGTATCGCTCGAGTGCCGCTTGATCATGAACGGTGAGCCTTCCCCGTCCCTGGGTAATTATTCCCGCCCGCTCCAGCACGGCGAGGAAGCGGCTGGCCGACTCGCGCGAGGAACCGGCCAGCTGGGCGAGCTCCGCCTGGGTGGCTGTGATCACCACGTCGCCTTCGCCCTGCCCAGCCGCAGCGGCGAGCTGGGAGAGCGCGGCGGCCACGCGACTCTGAACGGTCTGGAACGACTGCCGGGCCAGGCGCTCGTTGGTGTCGCGCAGGCGCTGACCCAGCGACGCGATCAGCTTGACCGATATGTCGGGGTACTCGCGCAGAAGCCGGTGCATGTCGGTGCTCAGGATCGCGATCGCCTCGGTTCCCTCGGTCGTCTCCACCGTCGCCGACCGCCGCTCGCCGTCGAGCATTGCCATCTCCCCGAAGATGTCGCCGGGACCGAAGTGCGCCAGCGTGATCGAGCGGCCGTCAGGATGCTCGCGGATCGCGCGCGCCCGCCCCGAGCGCACGATGTAGCAGGTGCTCCCCTGGTCGCCCTCCTTGAACACCACCTCGCCCGGCTCGAACCGGCGCGCCATGGCCACGCGCGCCACCCGCTCGAGCTCCTCGGCGGAGAGGGTGGAGAACACCGGCACGCGCCTGAGCAGCGCAATGGTGTCCTCGCTGCCTTCAGACATGTCGCCCATGCATACCACACGGGCACGTCGGCGGTGGGGAGGTGGCCCTTACCGCACGGGCTAAGACGGTCTGCGGATCGGCAATGGACGGAGTCGACGCCCATCGCAGGGCTGGCCACTGGCACGGACGGCTCGCCGAGGTTCGCCCAGGTCGCCGTGGTTCGCCCGCGCGGTCGCAACCTGACGTGCATAACCTGCCGCTCGGCGGTCCGATCGAGGGCCGTGGCATCTCCTGCATGTCCGGCGTGCTCAAGATGCCACGGTCGCGGCAGCAGCCGCCAATTGGCAGGTTATGCACGCGAGCTCCGGGGCCCGCGAAACCCGGGAAAACGGGTCGGGACCGTGGAATCGTTCAGCTAGGCGGAATCGAGGGCCTGCTCGCGGCGCCGGCGCCTGACCGCGGCGCCCACCCACCAGAGCAGCGCGACGACGAGGCCGACGGGGACGAGCGCGGCGATCGCGATCAGCGCGCCGCCCGCAGCCACCGTCAGCACCCGCCCGGCGTCGTGCGCCGCACGCCCGATCCCGAACCCACCGCTCTTGTGCGCGATCGGCGGCGGCGGCGTGGCGGCGTTGATGTCGACGTTGATCCGGCTGAAGTTGACCTGGTTGTTCAGGCGGGAAAGCGTTGCCTGGTCGCTGGAGATCGACGCTTCCGCGTCGTGAATCTGCGCAGTGAGGCTTTCGACCTGCGCGGTGGTCACAGCGTTCGCCAGCTGCTTGAGCAGCGAGGTCCTGAGCGCACGGGCATCGGCGAGCGCGCTGGCCGTCGCGTTGTACTGATTGGTGATGTCCTGGGTGTTGTCGGTCCGCGAGGTGACCTGCGCGTAAGTGAGCTGGGAGAGGCGGCTCATCGTCTCGGGCAGTGAGCCGCTCGGGACGCTGAGCTGGAAGCTCGCGTAGCCGTTGGGTCCGCCCTGGGTGACGGTCGAGCTGTTGACGATGCCGTTGACCTGGCCAACCACGTTGTAGACCTCCTGCGCCACCGCGTCGACCCGGCTGGGGGCGGCGGTCAGGTTCAGCTGCGCGGACTGGACGACCTTCCGGCCCGTGGTAGGAGGCTGAAGCGGTTGACCGGTTGAGGACCCCGCCACCGACGGGGGAGGTCCGCCGACGGCACTCGGCACCGTCTTATTTGAGGCCGAGGCGACTGCGGGCGCGAGGGCCGGCGCCCGGGCCGAGGTGCTCGCGACGCCGGAGCTTGCCGCACTCGAGCTGGCCGCAGAACTCGAGGTCCCGACCGCTCCGTAGGACGCTGAACTTGACGACGACAACGACGATGCACCGCCGCCCGAACCCGCCACGGCCACGATCGCGACGACCAGCGCCACGCCGGCCGCGAGCGCGCCGCCGGCCTCCCAGAAGCGCCTCGTCAACCGCCCGCGCCGCGGGTGCTTGACGGCAGCCGCCGAGTCGGGCGCCGGCGCGAACCGGCGCCCCACCCGCTCATCCATCGAGCGGGCGAACTCGGCCGGGAGCTGCGGACGATCGGAGGAGAGGAGCAGTGCGATCTCGGCCAGCTCCGCGTAACGCGCATCGACCGGCTCGCCGGCGAGGGTGGCGTCGATCGCGTCCAGCGTGGCGGCGATCTCCGGATCGATCGGGTCTTGGTCAAGCAGTCGCATTGCAGGCCTTCCTGAGCTTCTCCATCGTGCGGTACAGCAGCGTGCCGGCGTTCGACTCGCTGACCCCAAGAACGCGGGCCACCTCGGCGTTGGACATGCCGGCGTGGAACTTCAAGGCGATGATCTCCCGCTCGCGCGCCGGCAGCCTCGCCAGCGCGGTCTGCACCGCCGTGCGGCGCAACGCGACCTCGGCGCCATCGCCCTCGTTCGCGTCGGGGACATCCTCGGAGGGATCGGTCACCAGCGTCGCGGTGCGACGGCGACGGCGCAGCTCGTCAAGCGCAGCGTTGCGGGCGATCCCGAACAGCCATGCCCGCTCCTCGCCGCGCCGGCGGTCGAATGTCCGGCGACGTCGATACGCCCGCTCGAACGCGAGCGCCGTGACGTCCTCGGCGGCGGCCGGATCGCGCAGCAGCGTCAGCACGTACGCGTACACGTCGTCGCGGCTGGAGCGGTAGAGCTCCTCGAACCGCTCCCACGAGCCGGTCCCGCTCCCCGTGCGAAACAGGGTGTCTGTCTCGGTCACACCCACACTACGCACGAGCGGATGATCCATCACGTCCCGAGCTGGTCACTAAGGCGCCGCCGTCAGGCGCCGCCGACCATTCCGAACAATCGCGGGTCGTTCGTGATCACCCCGGTCACGCCGAGCGCCTCGAGCGCTTGCATCCGCGCAAGCTCGTCGACCGTCCACACGTACAGCTCGCCGCCCGCCGCCCGGATGGCACGCACGAGCCGGGGCGTCACGAGCCGCCAGTGCGCCATCACCGCGTCGCACCGACGTGCCCTGATGGCCGCAGCGGCGCGCCCGGGCAAGATCGAGCGCAAGACCTGGAGGCCCAGATAGGCGGGCACGCGCGTGACCGGTGACCGAAACGGATCGCGGGTCAGCTTCGGCACCGACCACCCGAGCCTGACCCTGGGCTCGGCGGCGCGGAGCAGCGCGAGGCTCTCCTCGTATTGGGTCGAGATCAATGCCCGCTCGAGCACGCCGCTGGCGCGCAGCGCCTCGAGCACGCGCAACTCGTACCCGGGCAGCTTGAGGTCGACGTCCAGGTCGATACCCGCAAAGCGCTCCGAGCAGAAGTACGCGAGCGCCTCCTCGAGCGTGTGCGGCGCCCCGCGCTCGGCCGCGTCCGCCCAGTCGTGCGCGAGGATCAGCCCCTCGCCGCGCTCCTCACGGAGCACGTCGAACTCGATCATGTCGACGCCGACCTCGACGGCCGCGTCGAAGCTGGCGAACGTGTTGCCGGGCGCGATGTGATCGGCGCCCTTGTGTCCCACCCGGCGCAGGCGATCTACCTCTGACATCCCGGGCACCAGTAAGTCGTGCGGTTAGCGTCCCCCTGTCCGCGGGCGACGATCGCCGTCCCGCATCTCGGACACGGCCGGCCGGCGTGCCCGTACACCCGGGCCTGGATGGCCCGATGACCGAGCGTCGCCGAGCGCTGCATTCGCGGCCTCATCCCCTCGATGATTGCCCCCGCCTCGTCATCTGTGACCTCGGAGACCCGACGCCATGGATCGACGCGCGCCTCCCAGCAGCCCTCGGCCTTCCAGATGTTGCCGATGCCGGCGACGTTGCGCTGGTCGAGTAGCGCGTCACCGAGAAAGCGCGTCGGGTCGTCCTGCCGGAGGCGGCGCAGGAACCGCTCGCGATCGAACTCGGCCGCCAGCACGTCCGGGCCAAGCGCGGCCAGCCGCTGGTCGAACCGCGTCCGCGAGTCGGTCATGAGCTCGAGCGTCGGCCCATCGAACTCCACCACCTCCTGGTCGTCGGCCCGGAACACGATCCAGGCGCGGCGCGGCGACCGCCCCCACCGGCGACCGGATCCGTACACGCCCCATACCCCGACCATGCCCAGATGCGAGTGCAGCACGAGGTCGCCCTCGAAGCGCAGGAACAGGTGCTTGCCGTGGGTGTCCACGCTGCTGAGCACCCGCCCCGCGAGCCGGTCCGGCCAGCGGTCGAGCGCGTGCCGGGGGTGCGGAGTCTCGATCTCGTCGGGGACGCGACCTTCGAGCACCGGGCGAATGCGGTTGGCCGCGTACGCAATCGTGTCGCCTTCAGGCATGTGCCCTCAGTGTGCCGCCCCCGCGAACTCGGGCGTGGTCGCCGCATCGACGGCGGCCACGCCCGGAGAGTGCGTTCAGCTCGAGCAGACCAACGGCGAACCGGCGAGGATCGCGACCGGATTGACCGGATCGCCCACCCTGGCCACCGGGAGGCAGGCACCGGTGCCGATCCGCGTGGTCGTCCCCTCCAACTGGAGGAGCGGCGAGTGATAGACGCCGAAGCGGTCCCACTCATCGAGAGCTGCAGCGCCTTTTCCGACACGGTGCTCACCCCAGTGAGCGAGACGGTCCCGCCGGCGAGACTGATCTGGTCGCCAACCGTGTCCGACAGCTTGATCCCGGTATCGGTCACGCTGATCGAGTACAGGCCGTCAGGGCTGGTGAACGTGCCATCGAACGACTGACCATCGGTTCCGTTAGTGCCGTCGGTCCCGTTGGTGCCGTTGCAGACGTAGGCCGTGTTCCCGTTCGCGTCGGTGATCGCCGCTCCCCCCGTCGGGCAGTTGGAGTCGCCGGCCGCGAGTTGCGTCACCTCGGGCTGACCCCGTTCGTGCCGTCTGCTCCGTCCTTGCCCGCCGGACCCTGCTGATTCCACGTGATCTGCGTCTCGAGCTGCGTGCAGTGCCCAAGCAACGTCGAATCACCCAGCGACGGATCGATACGGGATCGCCGCGTAGGCGACACCGCCGACAATCAGGCACAGCAGAGCCGCACCGAAGACCACGCGCCCAGTTCGGCGCGCAAGCCACCGCTTCATTCGTGTACCCCCAGAGATTGGTCGGCGCTCGGTCCCAGGCGCCGAGGTTTTGGTAAGCCTAAGCCTAACGGCCGGGCCGGCCCAGTTCTCTCAGGCGGTCAGGGTCAGCCGCCGCGGTCCCTGCTGGAAGCCGAGTGCCACCAGGGCCGGGCCGAGCGGGGAATCGATCGCCGGCTCGCCGTCGACCTTCTCGAGCGCGACGCGCTTGATGCGCCCGCCCCGCACATAGTCGATCAGCGCGTGCAGCGCAACCTCGAGCCGGGGATCGTCGGAGCCGACGAGCGTCTGGAGCGCGCGGCCGCCGCGCTCGAGGTAGAGGATCGGTTCGCCGCCCGCCAGCACCACGTAGGCACCGGCCACCCGCATCGGCCGGCGCGCATCGTCGCGGTGCCCCGAGCGCTCTGGCCAGGCGAGCGCCGCCCCGTAGGGCTGGGCGGGATCGACCGCCGCCAGTACGACCGGAGCCTCGTCATCGTTCTGCGCCCTGACCCGCTCGACCGCCCCGGGAAGCGCGAACTGAGCGCCGCCCAGGCCCTCGACGAAGTAGCCACGCCGGGCGATGCCCAGTGTCTCGAGCTGGGAGAGCTCGGGGTAGACGGCCGTGAAGCCGCCAGCCACGCCCTCGGCGCGCACCTGCTCGCGGGTGAGGATCCCGTAGCGCTCGAGCATCAACTCCGCGATCGCGCGGCGACGCGCCGCCGGGTCGACCTGCGCGCGGAAGAGTGATTCGGTCAGCGACCAGCGGCCCTGCACCTGGGCCGAGGCTCCAGCTCCGCGTCGCCGCGCGGCGAATCGACCAGGCCGGGCCGCACCGGTCCTACTCCGCTCGCGTTGCGCGCGAGCCAGGGTCAACCGCGGGGCGCGCAGCGGCGAGAAGGCGTCGTTGGTCGCCTCGCCCGCCCAGGCGAGATCCCATAGTGCTTCCTGGAGCTCCTCGGGCGCGAGGTCGACGTCCACGAGCAGGTCGGTGAAGAAACAGGCGCCGGCCGCCAATCGAGTCCGGACCGCCTCATGGGCCGGGGAGTCGACGACGGGAGCGCCCCCGGCCCCCCGCTGCGCCGGCGGGCCAAGCACTCCCAGATCCTCGCGAAAGTAAAGGACGACTCGGCCGGAATTGCGCCCGAGTGCACCGGCGCCGATCCACACCAACTCGCCCGCGGCGCACAGCTGGTCGATCCAGGCCGGCGAGTAGGCACCGGCCCGCCGCGGCAGGACATCGCGCTCCCACACGTCCGGCGGGAGCGCCAGCCCCTGGAGCGGCACGAGCACCTCGCGCAGCCGATCGACGCCAGCACCCGTGGCCGGATGCCGGTCGACGCCCTGCCACGCTGGCAGGAACTTCGCCAGTGCGCGCTGATCGACGGGCTCGACCTCCCTGCGCAGCACGGCCAGCGAGGCTCGGCGCAGCCGGCGCAGCACCTCGGGATCACACCACTCGCGTCCGCTGCCACCGGGACGCAGCTCCCCGCGCACGAGCGCCCCGTCGCGTTCGAGCGCGCCGAGAGAAGCGGCGGCGTCCACCCCGTAGCGGGCACGCAGATCCTCGGTCGTGAACGGGCCGTGCGTGGCGCCGTAGCGCCGGACCAGCTTGGTCAGGGCGTCGGGCACGTCCTCGAGGAACGCCGCCGGCAAACCTCCGGGTGGTGCGGCGCCAAGCGCATCGCGGTACAGACCGGCGTCGGCGGCATCGATCCAGCGGCTCTCGCCCGCCAGCCGGACCTTGATCGCGCGGCGCTCGCCGCGGAGCTCCTCGAGCATCGCCGGCGCGTCGAGACCCTCGACCACCCGTAGCTGCGCCTCCTGCGCGGTCAGGTCGCCAATCCCGCGGAGCACGTCGTGCAGCTGGTCGCGAGAGGTCGCGCGCCGCATCTGCGAGATGAACTGCAGATCGTCCTCGACCTGCTGCAGGGCGTCCGGGTCGATCAGGTCGCGCAGCTCCTCCTGGCCGAGCAACTCGCGCAGCAGCTCGCGATCGAGCGACAGCGCCGCCGCCCGGCGCTCGGCGTTCGGCGTGTCGCCCTCGTACATGTACGTCGCCACGTAGTCGAACAGCAGCGAGGAGGCGAACGGCGACGCCGTTGGCGTCTCCACCTCGACCAGCGAGATCTCACGGCGATGAAGAGCCGTCAGCAGCTCCACCAGGCCCGGGACGTCGAGCACGTCGCGCAGGCACTCGCGGTAGGTCTCGAGGATGATCGGGAACTCGCCGTACTTCTTGGCCACCTCGAGCAGCGACTGGGCCTTCAGCCGCTGCTGCCAGAGCGGCGTGCGCTTGCCCGGACGGGCGCGCGGGATCAGGAGCGCGCGGGCGGCGTTCTCGCGGAAGCGCGCGCCGAACAGCGCCGAGGCTGAAAGCTCGGCCACGACCTGGTCCTCGACCTCGTCGGGCTCGAGCATGACCAGGTCAGCGCCGGGCGGCTCCTCGGCGTCGGGGAGGTGGACGATGATGCCGTCGTCGGACCAGATCGCGTCGGACTCGAGGCCGAGCTGATCACGGATCCGCGCGCTCAGCGCGAGCCCCCACGCGGCATGGACACGGCCACCGAACGGGGACAGGACACACAGCCGCCAGTCCCCGATCTCGTCACGGAACCGCTCTACGACCACGGCGCGGTCGGACGGCACCACCCGCGTGGCGTTCTGCTGCTCGCGGAGGAACTCGAGCAGGTTGGTCGCGGCGCGCGGCTCCAGGTCATACGAACGCTCCAGCACCTCGGCCGGCTGCTCCACCGCCCAGCGCGAGAAGGCGCCGATCGCCTGGCCGAGCTCCTTCGGCCGGCCGACCCCGTCGCCCTTCCAGAACGGGACCGCGCCCGGCAGTCCGGGCGCCGGCGTGACGATCACCCGATCGCGCCCGATTTCCTCGATCCGCCAGGTGCTCGCGCCGAGCAGGAACGTCTGGCCGGGACGGGCCTCGTAGACCATCTCCTCGTCGAGCTCGCCCACGCGCCGGCCGTCGGGAAGGGTGACGGTGTAGAGCCCACGGTCGGGGATCGTGCCCGCGTTGGTCACCGCCAGCTGCCGGGCACCCGGGCGAGCCCGGATCGTTCCGTGCACCCGGTCCCAGACGATCCGCGGGCGCAGCTCGGAGAACTCCGAGCTCGGGTAGCGGCCGTCGAGCATGTCGAGCACGTTCTCGAGTTGACCCCGGCTCAGTTCGCTGTAGGAGTGAGTGCGCCCCACCAGCGCGTGCAGCTCATCGACCGCGACCGGCTTGTCCTCGGGAGCCGCAGCGGCGATCGCCACGATCTGCTGGGCGAGCACGTCGAGCGCGTTGTGCGGGACCACCGTGGTCTCGATCTCGCCGTCGCGCATCCGCTGCGCCACCACGGCGCACTCGAGCAGGTCGGCCCGGAACTTGGGGAAGATGCGACCCCGGCTCACGTCGCCCACCGAGTGGCCCGCCCGGCCGATGCGCTGCAGCCCGCGCGCCACCGACTTGGGCGACTCGACCTGGATGACCAGGTCGACCGCCCCCATGTCGATCCCCAGCTCAAGGCTCGAGGTCGCCACCAGACACGGCAGCTCGCCGGCCTTGAGCATCTCCTCCACGACCTGCCTCTCCTCGCGCGCGAGAGAACCGTGGTGTGCGCGGGCGATCTCGTGCTCGGCCAGCTCGTTCAGGCGGAGCGCGAGACGCTCGGCGCCCCGCCGGTTGTTGACGAACAGGATCGTCGAGCGATGGGCGTTGATGAGCTCGAGCAGCTCGGGGTAGATCGCGGGCCAGATCGAGCGGCGCGTCGCCTCGCCACCGGCCAGGGGATCGAGATCCCGAGTTTGCGCAGCAAACTCGCCAGGGAGTCGCCCCCCGGGCGACTCCCCGGGTTCGACCATCGAGTCGACCGGCACCTTGATCTCCAGATCGAGTTCCTTGCGGACCCCGGTATCGACGATCCGGCACGTACGACTCGGCCCGACCATGAACCGCGCGATCTCCTCGAGCGGCTTTTGGGTGGCCGACAGTCCGATGCGCTGCAGATCGCTGCCGGCGGCGCTCGTCAGCCGCTCGAGCGTGAGCGCGAGGTGCGCGCCGCGCTTGGTCGCCGCCACCGCGTGGATCTCGTCGATGATCACCGACTGCGCGCCAGCGAACAGCTCCTGGGCCCGACCGGTCAGCATCAGGTAGAGCGACTCGGGGGTGGTGATCAGGATGTCGGGCGGCTCGCGCAGCATCGCCTGGCGCTCGCGCTGTGGGGTGTCGCCCGTCCGCACCGCGACACGCAAATCGGCTCCGATCCCCCGAAGCGGGACACGGAGGTTGCGGTCGATGTCGTAGGAGAGCGCCTTGAGCGGCGACACATAGACCAGGCCGATGCGCTTCTCACCCGAGCCCGCCTGGCTCGCCAGCCGGTCGATCGCCCACAGGAACGCGGCCAGCGTCTTGCCCGACCCGGTCGGGGCAGAGATCAGGACGTGCTCGCCCGACGCGATCGCCGGCCACGCCTGGGCCTGCGCCGGCGTCGGCTCGGTGAACGCGCCGGCAAACCACTCGCGCGTGCGCGTACTGAAATGCTCAAGAGACACGAACCCGAGCGTAGCGAGCTGAGCCCGGCCGATCCGGCGCTTTAGGTCGGAACTTGACCGCTATTCGCGAGCTGCGCGGCCCGCTCAAACACGGCGTCGATCATCGGCTCGGTCAGCTTGCCGGTGAACGTGTTCTGCTGGCTCGGGTGAAAGCAGCCGAGCAGCGTGAACCGCCCGATCTCACTCTCCACGCCGTGGCCGAACTTCGGCCGCGGCCGCAGCACTGGCTCCCCGAGCGCACGCGTGACGCGCAGCGCGGCATCCCAGGCGAAGGACCCGAGCGTCACGATCACGCTCACCGTCTGGAGCAGCGACAGCTCGCGCACCGCGTAGGGCAGGCAGTTGTCGCGTTCGGAGGGCAGTGGCCGATTCGCCGGTGGCGCGCAGCGCACGGCAGCGGTGACCCAGGCCCCCCGGAGCGTCAACCCATCGTCGCGCGCCACCGACGTCGGCTGCGACGCGAACCCCGTGCGGTACATCGACCCGAACAGCCAGTCGCCCGAGCGGTCGCCGGTGAAGATCCGCCCGGTGCGGTTACCGCCGTGCGCGGCCGGCGCGAGCCCGAGCACGAGCACGCGCGCGCCCGGATCGCCAAAACCCGGGAGGGGCCGCCCCCAGTACTCCTCGCCGGCGTAAGACGCCCGCTTCACCCGAGCGACCTCCTCCCTCCAGGCGACCAGGCGCGGGCAGCGGCGGCAGGAGATCACCTCGCGCTCGAGCTCGGGCAGACCCGCGATGGTCAATCCTTCAGGGCGCGCCCGTAATGACGCTCGTAGTACTCCCGGTAGGCGCCGCTGCGGATCGGTTCCCACCACCACTCGTTGTCGCGGTACCACTGGACGGTCCGCGCCAGCCCCTCCTCGAAGCCCACCTGGGCCCGCCATCCAAGGCCCTCGAGCTTCTGGCTCGAGAGCGAGTAGCGCCGGTCATGGCCGGGCCGGTCGGTCACGAACTCGATCAGTTCCTCCTCGGCGCCCGTCAGCTCGATGATGCGCCGCACGACGGCCAGGTTGTCGCACTCGTCAGGGCCGCCGCAGTTGTAGACCTCTCCCGGCCTTCCGTGCGCCAGCGCGTGGCCGATCCCGCGCGCGAAGTCCTCCACGAACAGCCAGTTGCGCACGTTGCGGCCGTCCCCGTACACCGGCAGCCGATCCCCGGCGAGCGCGTTCAGGATCATCAAGGGGATCAGCTTCTCCGGATACTGATGCGGGCCGTAGTTGTTGGAGCCCCGGCAGATCAGCGTCTCGAGCCCATAGGTGTGGAAGTAACTACTCACCAGCAGATCAGCGCCGGTCTTTGTCGCGCTGTACGGGCTGGAGGGTTGCAGTGGCGACTCCTCGGTGAACGACCCCTGCTCGATCGAACCGTACACCTCGTCGGTCGAGACCTGGAGGTAGCGCAACCTCCGCTCGCGGGCGGCTTCGAGCAGCACGTGGGTGCCCTGCATGTTGGTGACGATGAATTCCTCGGGCCCGCTGATCGACCGATCCACATGCGTCTCGGCGGCGAAATTCACGATCGCCTCAGCGTCACCGACCGCGTCGGCCACCACCACCGGGTCCTCGATCGCGCCCTGCACGAAATGGATCTCTGAGTCCACCTCCTGCAGGTTCTCCCGCCGGCCGGCGTAGGTCAGCTTGTCCAATACGGTGACGCGGTCACCGTATTCGCGCACGCGCGCGCGCACGAAGGCCGAGCCGATGAACCCAGCGCCGCCGCACACCAGCAACCTCATCTCGCACCTGCCACCGGTACCGCGGCCATGTATTCGGCCAGGCCCGCTCGCCAGTCCGGCAACACCGGAACCTTGTCGTCGCGCTCGCTGCGCAGGACGCTGTAAGCGGGCCGGGGCGCCGGCCGCGGCATGTCGGCCGTCGTGCACGGCCTCACCTCGCAGCTCAGGCCCGCGCGCACGACGATCTCCCGCGCGAACTCATACCACGAGCAGACGCCTTGACCGGCCAGGTGCACGACGCCCGCCGGCCGCGCCTCGCGGCCGCCGATCTCGACCAGCGCGGGTGCCAGGTGCCCGGTGAACGTGGGACAGCCGACCTGATCGTCGACCACCTTCAGCTCCTCGCGCTCGCCCGCCAGGCGCAGGATGGTGGCTGGAAAGCACGAGCCGCCGGTGCCGAACAGCCACGAGGAGCGCACGACCGTGTGCCACCCCGGGGCCGCGTTCGCCACCGCCCGCTCCCCGGCCAGCTTTGAGCGGCCGTACCCAGACAGCGGCCCGACGTCATCTGACTCCAGGTACGGCAAGCGCTTGGCCCCGTCGAACACATAGTCGCTGGAGACGTGGATGGTCCACGCGCCACGCGCCGCCGCCGCGCGGGCGACGTTGCCGGCCCCGGCGCCGTTGACCGCCGCCGCGCCTGCCTCATCGCGCTCGGCACCATCGACGTCGGTCCAGGCGGCGCAGTTGACAACCACGTCCGGCCGCGCCGAGCGCACCGCCGTCGTCACGGCGTCGGCGTCGGTGATATCCAGCTCCCCGCGCGAGAACCCCACCACCTCGTGACCGGCGGCGCTCGCGGCCGCGATCAGATCCTGTCCGAGCATCCCGGCCGCGCCGGTGATCGCGAATCGCACCGGTCGAAGGGTAGTGCGGCATGATGCCGCGATGCCTTCACGCCCCGACGACGCCACCCCGCGGCCGGTGCGCGTCCTCGCCGCCGGCGGGACGATCGCGATGCGTGGCGAGCAGGCCGTGCATGCCCTCGACGCATCCGAGCTCGTTCGGCAGCTGCCCCAGGTGGCGGGCTTTGACCTCCACGCCGAGACCGTGCTCGCGCTGCCAAGCGCCCACCTCACCCTCCCCGATGCCCTGACACTCGCCCGCCGCGCCGCCAAGGCGGCCTCCAGCGGCGAGGGCGTGGTGGTGACGACCGGGACCGACACGATGGAAGAGGTGGCCATGGTGTGCGCGCTGACCTACGGCGGCGAGGGTGGGGGGGCCCCAATTGTTCTCACCGGCGCCAACCGGCCCGGCAGTGCACCCGGCGCCGACGGTCCCGCGAACCTGCTCGACGCGATCATGCTGGCGCGCTCGCCCGCCGGCGCCGGACTCGGTGTGACGGTGGTGTTCGGCGGCGAGGTCCACGCCGCCACCACCGTGCGAAAGATCGACAGCACCGGCCCCGGCGCGTTCGGTTCACCGACCGCCGGGCCACTCGGGCGGGTCGTCGGGGGCCGGGTCTGGCTCCACGCGACCCCGCGCCGCCCCAACCCGATCGATGTCAGCAGTCTCGAGCACCGGGTCAGCATCGTGAGCACCGCCCTCGGCGACGACGGCGCGCTGCTGCGTCACGCGGCCGAGAGCAACGACGGCGTCGTGCTGGTCGCCTTCGGCGCCGGCCATCTCTCTCCGGTGGTACTGGGTGAGCTTCGCCGCGCCGCCGAGCGCGTGCCCGTCCTGATCACGTGCCGGCCCGACCGCTCCTCGATGCTGTTCTCCACGTACGGGTTCGAGGGCGCGGAGCGTGACCTGCGTGCCAGCGGCGCGATCTGCGTGCCGTTCCTGTCGGCGGCTGCCGCGCGGATCGCGCTGCTGTGTGCGCTCGGGGCGCAGCTCGACGGCGCCGGAATGCAGGCGCTGCTCGCACCGTTTGATGCCCGCTAGTCGGCCTGACGTCATGCGGACCGATCCTGTCCGCGATTAGCAGCTTCCTCACACACGCGCTGACCGCGAGCGGGTAGCGTGGCCATCCATGAGCGAACGAACCAAATACTCCGTGGGCACCTTCTCCTGGGCCGACCTGTCGACGCCCGACCAGGATGCTGCCAAGCAGTTCTACGGCCAGCTGTTCGGCTGGGAGGCCGTCGACAATCCGGTCGGCGACGGTGGCGTCTACTCGATGATGCAGATCGGCGGCAAGCCCGCCGCCGGGATCGGGCCCCAGCCCGAGCAGCAGCGCGACGCGGGGGTGCCGCCGCTTTGGAATTCCTACGTGACGGTGGATAGCGCCGACGCCGCCGCCGACCGTGCTCAGAAGCTCGGCGCGACCGTGCACGCGCCGGCCTTCGATGTCATGGACGTCGGCCGCATGGCCGTGATCCAGGATCCCCAAGGGGCCTACTTCATGGTCTGGGAGCCCAAGCTGCACATCGGCGCCTCGGTCGTCAACGCCGCGGGCGCGCTTTCCTGGAACGAGCTTGCCACGCCCGACATCAACGCCTCCGCCGAGTTCTACGGCGAGCTGTTCGGGTGGAAGTACGAGACCTACGAGGGCATGGCGATGCCCTACATGGTCATTCAGACCGCCGATGGCAACAGCAACGGCGGCCTGCGTGGGGCGATGGAGAACGAGCCGACGTACTGGCTCGTGTACTTCGGGACCGACAACATCGAGGACGGCATGGCCGACGCCACCGAGGCCGGCGCGACCGCCCTCGTTCCTGCCACCGACATCGGGATGGGTCAGATCGGCGTGCTCCAGGATCCGCAGGGCGCCGTGTTCGCCCTGTACGCAGGCCAGTTCGACGAATAGCGGGCCGCAGCAATCGATCGCGTCGCACTAGATCGGCGAGCCGAGCTCCTGGATGTGATCTGCCTCGCGCGCCCCCGGAAACGGTCGCGTGAGGCAGAACTGCTCGAGCGTCGCTTCGGGCACGCCCTCCACGCCGGGCGTGTCTGAGGCCTCGCCCTTCGTGTGCGGATCGTTGGCGTATCCACCGACCTCGACCGAGTGTTGCGGGGTCCGGTAGCCGGAGATCCCGATCAGGTGGAGCTTGAGCGCCTTCCCCAGCGCGTCCAGGCGCGCGGCGATGACCGGCTCCTCGTTGACGGTGTAATTGGTGCCCGCCGCCGGGAAGAAGCCGAACTCGCCGCCGTGCGCCACGAACGGGGTGTCGATGCAGCCGCCGGGCGGCGGCGCCCCGATCGCGAACGACGCCGCCTGAGCCCGCTCTGCCTCCTGCTGCAGCGTTGCCGACTCCCGGGCCAGTGCGCGCCGCAGGGTGCTCAGCTGACCTCGCTTCTGGCTTCGGTCCCGAGATACCGCGAGCTCACGGTCGACGATCGACAGCCGCAGCTGTGCGACCTCGTCGCGTTCGACCAGCACCGCCGCTGTCGCCCGCTTGCGGCGGGCCTGGATTCCAACCAGCCGCCGGGTCTCGGCCGCCATCGCCAGCCGGGTCGTGTTGATCAGCCGGACGGTGTCCGCGTTCGCCTTCGCAACCGCATTGAGCTGGCTCAGCCCATTCAGCAGGTCTTGGAACCCACGCGCCCGAAGGACCACGTCGACCAGCGTCGGCTGGGGAGACTCGTAGTCGGCCACGAGCTGAGCCGCGAGTACGCGCCGCCCCCGCGCGTACTGCTGCTCCAAGGAGAGCAGCCGCGCCCGCGCTGCGGCCAGCTCGACGTTGACCTGGTTGAGCAGGCTCTCCTGCGTGGCGACGCTTCGCTCGATCACGGTCAGCTCTGCCTCGAGGTTGCCGATCCTCCCCTCATAGCTCTGGATCAGCTTGCTGTCGGACTGGATCGACTGCTGGAGCTGGGTAGCCCGGTGCTGGCCAGCCGCGTAGCGGCCGGCCAGATCACCTTGGCTGGTGCCAGGGCCGCAGATCGCCACGGCAAGGGCGACCAGGGCGCCTGCAGACAGAGCGCGTCCCGATCGAAGCAAGCGGCGACCCTACCAAGCCGAGCGGCTTTTCCCTTCTTTTGCAGCCGGAATTTCAGGCGCGGCCGTAGACCGGCACCGCGGCGCCGCTCGTCGGCCGCGAATCATCGCCCAGCAGAAAGGCGATCACGCCCGCGATCTCAGCCGGCTTGACCCACTTGGCAAAGTCGGCCTTGGGCATCGACGCGCGGTTACCGGGCGTGTCGATCACGCTGGGGAGGATCGAGTTGCAGCGGATCCCGTCGTTCTTGTACTCCACCGCCACGGCCTGGGCGAACGCGATGACCGCAGCCTTCGACGACACATAGCCGGCGGCGCCGCTGAATGGCTGGAGCGCGGCCCGGGTGCCGACGCACACGATCGAACCCGCGCCCGCGTCGATCAGATGGGGGACCGCAGCGGCAACGACCAGGTAGGTGGGCCTGAGATTGAGCCGGAACTGCCGTTCGAACTCCTCGATCGGCGTCTCGTGCACTCGGGCACCCGCGGCGAAGCCGCCGACCAGGTTGACCACACCGTGCAGGGGAGCCGAGGCATCGCCGGCCCCCGACTCGACGACGCCCGCCACGGCGGTCTCGTCGAACAGATCGGCCTGGATGAGCTCCAGCCCATCGCGCCGGGGGACGCGCTCGAGCTCGCTCTCAACGATCCACGGCACGACCACGCGCCAGCCGTCATCGAGCAGCCGCTCCACAACCGCGGCGCCAAGCCCGCCCGTGCCTCCCGTGACAATCGCAGTTTGCGCCATAGTGCTGTCCGCGCGCCACTTTATCTTCGTCTCACCATGCGAGTCCGGGAATTTGCGGACGGATGCGAGGTCGCCCAGGCACTGATGGTGCGCGCGGTCGAGCGGGAAGACGGCGGCAAGCGCCTCAGGCTGGTCCTCGGCGACCGGACCGGAAGCGTCACCGCGGTCGTCACCGCGCGATCCGGGGAGCTATGCCGGCCGGGTGAGGTCGTGTTCGTCACCGGCACGCTTTCGGGCGCGCAGCTGGCGGTACGCACCTTGCGAGCACCCCGGGACGGCGAGTACGCCCAGCGCGATCTCCACGACGGGCCCGCCCACGACCTCAGGCAGATGGAAAGCGACCTGCAAGAGCTGCTCGCCACCGTCCACAACCCCCACCTCCGGCGGCTGCTGAACGCCGTCTTCGACGATGGCTCGGCTACCTGGCCCGACTACCGGGACGCGCCCGCCGGCAAGCGCTACCACCACGCCTACCGGCACGGCCTGCTCGAGCACTCGCTCAGCGTCGCCCAGGCGGTCAGCGCGATCTCGGCCACGTTCCCGGGCATCGATCGGGATGTGGCGGTCACCGGCGCGCTGCTGCACGACATCGGCAAGCTCGAGGCCTACGAGCTCGACGAGGGCGAGATCGTCATGTCCGATGACGGCCGGCTGCAGGGCGAGATCTCGCTCGGCTACTACCGCGTCCGCCGGACGATCGAGCGGCTCGACGCCTTCCCGGACGAGCTGGCCCAGGCCGTCCTGCACATCATCTTGAGCCACCATGGCGCGCTGGAGCACGGCAGCCCGGTCGTTCCGTGCACGCGCGAGGCAACCCTGGTGCACATGATCGACAACCTCGGCGGGCGGCTCGGGAGCTTCGATCGGCTCGAGAAGGAGCTGCCGGCCGGCGCCCAGTGGTCGGCCTACGACAAGGTCCTCGGCGGCGGCGCGTACTTCGGCCCCCGCGGCGACGCGGACCGCCAGGCTGCGTAGGGGTCTCGCTCTGCTCGACGTCCATGGGGCCGTTCCGCCGAGCGTCCGTGCCCGGCGGTGGGGTCGCGATCACGACGCCCGGCACGGACGCCGGGCGTAACCGGCCCCGGGGAATTCGGTTTCGGAAGCGACTCTCGTCCGTCACCTGATGGAGCCGAATTCCCTGAAGGAAATCCGCGCACGCGGGTTCGGGCTCTCAAAACGGCCGGCGCCGGATTTCCCATGGACGCCGCCGTAGGCGGCCCAGCAACACCCTTTTCACGCTCCGATACGGATCGGCGGCAAAACAGCGCAAATAGCGTCACGGCTCCGGCCCCCGGAGCCGCATCCCGCCCCGCCCAACTACAGTTGGGCCAGGGATGGCCAAGGACACGGAAAAGCTGATCCGTCAGCTGTCGCTGATCTCATACCTGATGGCGGAACGGCGGCCCGTGACCGCGCAGGAGATCCGGCGGGACGTCGAGGGGTACAGCGCGATGAACGAGGACGCGTTCGCGCGCCGGTTCTATGCCGATCGCTCCGAGCTCGAGGCGCTGCGGATCGTCCTGTCGGTCGAAAAGCCGGTGGACGGCCTGGTCGAGCAGGAGACGTACTCGCTGGCGCCCGAGAACTTCCACCTGCCCCCGATCGAGTTCACCGACAAGGAGCTGGCGGCCTTGCACACCGCGCTCCAGCTGCTCGACGGCGAGTTCGCCTACGCCGAGCCGCTGCGGATCGCCCTCCAGCAGCTCTCGTGGGGGCGGCCCAGCCCGCTGGGATCACCCGAGCAGCACACGGTCGCGCTCGGCATCACCGGCGCCGCCGGCGGCCACGAGCTGAGCCAGCGCCTGGCCAAGATCGAGACCGCGATCTTCCGCCGCAAGACGATCGTGTTCGAGTACTACACGATGGAGCGCGGCGAGTGGGGGACGCGCAGGGTCGATCCCTTCCACCTGCTCTACCAGCCGAGCGGCCAGTTCTATCTGATCGGCCATTCGCACGAGCGCAAGGCGCTCCGCGTGTTCCGCCTGTCGCGGATCCGCGGCAAGGTCGGCTACGCGACCAAGGCCGAGCACGACTTCCAGCGTCCCGCCGACTTCGATCCCCGCGCCTACGCCAATCGGATCGACTGGCAGTTCGGCGACGCCGTCGGCACCGCCGAGGTGTGGATCGGCCGGCGCATCGCCTGGCAGATCGAGCGTCACTTTGGCCGCTACGGCGAGATGCGCCCCGCCGAGGACGACGGCGACCGGGTGCTCGTTACCCCCTACGCCAACGCCCGGCAGCTGATCGCCTGGGTCCTCGGCCTGGGCGAGCACGCCCGGATCCTCGGCCCTCCGGTCCTCGCCGAGGAGCTCCGCGACCGGCTCGAGCTGCTGATCGACCGCCACTCCGGTGAGGTCCAGACCGCCGCCGCCGTCCCGCCCTCGGACGCGGGGCAGCCGGCAGCGGACATCGCCGATACGGGCAACGGCCACCATCCGGACGGCGCCATCCGGCCCGAGCGATTTGCCCGCCTCGTGACCCTGGCCAGCATCCTGATCGACGCCGGCCGCGCCGGCAGCACCGTCGATGCTCGTGAGCTCTACCGCAACCTGAAGGTCTCCGAGCAGGAGCTCCGCGAGGACATTTCGGTGCTGAACCTCGTCAACTTCGGCGCCGGCACGTACGTGCTGTATGCGGAGCTCACCCCGGACGGGAAGATCGAGATCGAGCCCGAGCCCTATGGCGACGCGTTCGCCCGGCCGGCGCGGCTGCTTCCCGTGGAGGCGAAGGCCCTGGTTGCTGCGATCGATCTGATCGGGGAGCACATCCCCGAGGGTTCGCTCACCTCCGTGCGCGAGAAGGTGGTAGCCGCGCTCGGAGAGGACCCCGTCCACGAGGGCCTCCAGATCGCCTCGCCCGGCGGCGACGACGCCGAGATCGCGGCGGTCGTGTCAACCGCGATCTCCCAGCACAAGCTGCTCTCATTCGAGTACTACAAGGCCAACGAGGACGAGTTCTCGACCCGCACCGTCGAGCCCTACGCGCTCATGAACGGACGCGAGGGCTGGTACGTGGCCAGCTATGACCCCTCGCGTGGCGACGTCCGCCACTTCCGCCTCGATCGCTTCAAGTCCGCGATCGTCACCGACGAGTCCTTCGAGCCGCGTCCCGACGTCGACCCGGCTGCCGACGTCGACGGGTGGCCCCGGACCGGCGAGGTGCCGTCCGCGCGCCGGGCCCGCGTGTGGATCTCGCCCGAACGGGCGCGGTGGGCGCGCGAGGAGCGCGCGGTGACCGAGGAGCTCGAGGACGGCGCCGTGATCGTGGAGCGCGGATTCGCGAGCATGCGCTACCTGGTGCGCGACGTGCTCAAGGAGGCCGGAGACGCCGTCGTGCTCGAGCCCGAGGAGGCGCGCGCCGCGGTGCAAGAGGCCGCCGAGGCGATCCGCGCCGCCGGGCCCGTCGCGGCCGGCTAGCTGATCCGCGCTGCTCCCGGTCACGACCGGCGCGCGTCCCGCACCGCTACGCTCCGCGCCCATGCAGCCGTTGAAGGGTCTGATTCTGTCCGGGGGAAGGGGCACCCGGCTGCGACCGATCACGTACACGAGCGCCAAGCAGCTGGTGCCGGTAGCCAACAAGCCCGTGCTGTTCTACGGGATCGAGGCGATGGCGCGGGCGGGGATCGAGCAGGTCGGGATCATCATCGCCCCCGAGACGGGGAACGAGGTCCGGCAGGCGGCCGGCGACGGCTCGCGATTCGGCGTGCAGCTGACCTACATCCTCCAGGATGCCCCGGCCGGGCTGGCCCATGCGGTGTTGACCGCCGAGGCGTTCCTGGCCGACTCACCGTTCGTCATGTATCTCGGCGACAACCTGCTGCAGGGCGGAATCACCGAACTGGTGACGGCGTTCACCGCGGACGAACCCGATGCCCTGATCCTGCTCACCCAGGTTCCCGACCCCGAGAACTACGGCGTGGCCGAGCTCGAGGGCAACCGGGTGCTGCGGCTCGTCGAGAAGCCCGCCGAGCCCCGCACCGACCTGGCGCTCGTCGGTGTCTACATGTTCAGCCCGCGCGTGCACGCGGCCGCCAAGGCGATCGAACCGTCGGCCCGCGGTGAGCTCGAGATCACCGACGCGATCCAGCGCCTGGTCGATGAGGGTCACCGCGTCGAGCCCCACATCGTCAAGGGGTGGTGGAAGGACACGGGCCGCCTCGAGGACATGCTTGCCGCCAACCGGCTCGTGCTCGACACGATCCAGACCCGCCTCGATGGCGAGCTGATCGAATCCCAGGTCGAAGGACGCGTGGTGATCGAGGCCGGCGCCCGGCTCGAGCGCTCCTCCGTCCGTGGTCCCGCGATCATCGGCGCCGGCGCCCGCCTGCGCGACTGCTACGTCGGGCCCTACAGCGCGATCGGCGAGTGCTGCGAGATCTCGGGCGCCGAGGTGGAGCATTCGATCCTGCTCGCCGGCTCAGCCGTGACCGGCCTCGACGGCAGGATCGAGTCCTCACTGCTCGGGCGCAACGTCAAGGTCGGCCGCGACCTGCACCAACCTCGCGCCTACCGCTTCCTGGTCGGCGACAACTCCGAGATCGGCATCCCGTAGCCGGCGGGTGCATGGCTAGCTCGTGACCGTGAGCTCCTCGAGCATCGGGAGCTTGGTCGAGCTGGCCGCGGTGACCCGGATCCGGACGAATCGGGCCTTGACACCGTGCTTGAGATGCACGGTGTCGAGCACGCCGGGCCGGCCGTGCACCAGCGCCACCGTTCGCCACCCGTGTCCGTTGCCCGACACCTGGACCGAGTAGCTCGCCGGCCGGAGCACCACGACGGGCCCAGGGGGTGGCGGGATGTTCGGGCCGGGCACCGCGGGCCACTGACGGCCCCAGCGCAGCGTGATGGTGCCGATCGGCCCGGCCAGCGGACGCAGGCGCGCGGTCAGTGACGCGTGCACGGTTGCCGGCTGCCAGTCGGTGGCGGGGCTGCCGTCGACGGCGGCGAGCGCCGGCGCGCCCGGCTGCGAGCTGGTGGCCGTCACATGGCCGCACCGGACCAGGTCGTTGGTGGTGGTCAGATCGGGCCGGCGGGTGGCCAGCTTCAGCGGATGGCCGCGGCGCACGACGCGCAGGCCACCCGGCGTGGAGACCGGCAGCGGCGCGCCGCTCACCAGGGTCACCGTGGTGCGCTGCTGGCCAATCGCGATCTGGAACGTCCGCCCGCGCCACTGCACCGCGTGCAGCACGATCCCGCCGATCTGGCTGTTCAGCGTCGGATCGAGTCCGACGTTGCTCGAGTTCCAGCGCATCCCCGAGTAGCCGTAGAGGAACTCCTGCAGGAAGCCGCCGATCCCGGTCATGAACGTGAACGCACCGCCCGTGCGGGTCTCCGAGAACTGGTGGAAGACGTCACGGATGAATGGCTGGTAGCTGCGCTCGGTGTACACGTAGGCGGAGCATCCCGGGGTTCCAAGGGCCGCGGTGTCGATCAGGTTGATCGCGTCATCCATCGACGGGCCACCCGGATCGGAGCGCGGCACGTAGTAGTTGATGTCACCCTGGGCGAGCTTGCTGGGCATCGTGTAACCCCACGGGTACTGGAGCATCGTCACGTCGGCCTGCTTGACCAGCTGCCCGCCGTATCCAGCGAACTCGGGGTGCATATTCAGCCCTCGGTTCACGGGCACGACCAACCCGGCGGCGATCCGTGACCAGCTGGCCGGCGGCGTCATGCCCAGCACATGAGCGGCCTGCACCGCGTCCTGGAGCGTGCGCATCGCGCCGACGTTGGTGTAGACCTCGTCGTTTACGTCCGGGTTCTCCTCGTCGGGTCCGGTGACACCGTCGATGTGGTAGTGACCGTCACTACCGAGCGTGGCCCGTGAGGCCCAGAACGTCGCGGCGCCCGACAGCACGGGCCAGCCCTGCGTCGCCAGCCATCCGCGGTTGCCGGTGACCAGGTAGTACTGCCACTGCGCGAGTGCAATGTCGGCCGTGATGTGCTGCTCGTACAGCCCCTCGCTGTTGATCGACGGTGGCGGGGGGATCTGCTCGGTCCCGTCCAGCGCGCTCTCCCACGGGAAGCGAGCTCCGGCATAGCCGGTCGCGGCGGCGTGCTGCTCGGCCTGGGACAGTCGCTGGAATCGGTAGGCGTCCATCCCGGCCGCCAGATCCGGATGCTGGGCCAGCAGCGTGGGATACATCCATGTCTCGGCGTCCCAGAAGATGTGTCCGTCGTATCCGTTGGAAGAGAGCCCGGCGGGCGAGACGCTCCAGTCCACTCCGTCCCGCGTGCTCGACCAGAGGTAAAACTCGCTCGCGTTGACGTCGGTGGCCAGCGTCCGGTTGCCCAGCACCTCGATCCATCCGTGCCACAGCGCCGCCCACGCCGCATCGTTGGCCGCCAGCAACGAGGTCCAGCCCGTGTTTGCAGCCGCCGTGGCCTGACCCTGGGCGGCGCTGACCGTGTCAGTCGCGTCCTGGGAGCTCTCGACGCCCACGTACTTGGTGACCGTGTAGGTCTGGCCGGCCGTCACCGGGATCGAGAGCTGCTGGCCGACGCTCTGGTCCGTGGTCTGGTCCGTCGGAGTATTCGTGGCAACGATGTTCGGGCTCGTCTGAAGCTGGCTGGCCAGCGTCGCCTGGATATTCGTCCCGACCGTCTGGACCGTGACCCAGTCCTGGTTCGCGGCCGTGTTCCAGCCTTTCGAGACCTGACTGGTCAGTAACGGGTTATTGGTCGTGTCGGCAGTGCCGTCGATCGCGTCGGTGACCGTCGCCGTGCCTGACCACTGCGGCGTGAACTGCATACGGACCAGACCGACATACTGGCTGGCCCGGTCGGTCAGGACCTGGTAGGTGAGGTCGGTGACGTGCCCGTCCGGAGCGGTCCAGGTCGCATTGGTCGTGACGACACCCGTGTGCAGATCCAGCGATTGACGCCAGTTCGACACACCCGGCCCGGGCACGGTGAACTGCTGGCCGCCGTCCGAGAAGGTCAGCGTCGACCAGGTCGGGATATTCGCCCGTTGCTGGACGTTTTGCGACACCGTCGGGCTGCCGCTGGGCCAGGCATAGAAGCCGGCCAGCTCGGACTGAGCCGGGACGGTGCCGGCCGCGTAGCCCTGCCCCGAGGGCGGAACGCGTACGCCGAGCATGCCGTTGCCCGTGAACGTCGGTGCGTAGCTCCCGCCGGGGCTGTTCGCCGTAAGCGTGAACGCGCCTGCGTTAGCAGCCGGCGCGGCCTGTGCGACTCCGGCAATCGAGAGCGCCAGGGAAGCGCCCAGAGCGAGAACTACGAGCAAACGACGCATGCACTACCTCCTACCTCCAGGGACCGGCCGTCCGCGTGAGCCCTTTCCCCGGAGTCCGGCGCTGAAACCTGTCCGGACGTCATTGCACCGCCCCTTGCTCGATACTCGGAGGATCAAGGCAGCGGTGTTCTCGATCGTGCCGTATGCGGGGCCTCGAACCGGGCAAGGCTGGCCCGCGCCGGCCAACGGCTACTCGACGGAGGCGGCCCAGGCGTCGATGGAGCGCGCGCTCGCCCAGTTCGAGTTGGCCGATCAACTGGGCTTCGATTGGGTGACGGTGGCCGAGCACCATTATTCGCCCGCCTCGCTGACGCCCAACCCGATGGTCATGGCGGCCGCGGTCGCGCAGCGGGTCAAGCGCGCGAAGATCGCACTGCTCGGCGCGAACGTCCCCATCCAGAACCCGGTCCGGGTGGCCGAAGAGTTCGCGATGCTCGACACGCTGACCGGCGGTCGCCTGATCGCCGGCATGCTGCGCGGCACCTCGAACGAATACGCCACCTACGGGGTCAACCCGGCCGAGTCCCGCGAACGGTTCATGGAGGCGCTCGAGCTGATCGTGCGCGCGTGGACCGAACCACAGCCGTTCGGCTGGCTGGGGCGCTACTACGAGTACCGCACGATCTCGATCTGGCCCCGCCCGGTCCAGGAGCCCCATCCCCCGATCTTCATGTCGATCTCGAGTCCGGAGGCGGCCGAGTTCGCGGCGGCCAAGCGGATCAGCGGCGGACTCGCCGTGACCACGCTGGATCGCGCGCGGGAGTCCGTTCGCGTCTACCGGGAGGCCGCGGGCACGCACGGTTGGGAGCCGGCGCCCGAGCAGCTGCTGTACCGGATCGCGGTCCTCGTAGCCGAGTCCGATGCCCAGGCCCGGGAGAACATGGCGCAGATGGCCGTTTCCCCCGGACACACGAGCAGTCTCGGGCTGAGCCGGGCGAACCCGGCTGCGGACGAGGCGGCGGCGCGGGCCGGGTACTACGGGCGCGACACGCCGCGCCAGCGCTCGCGTCTGTACGGTGGCGGGGACATCGACGAGCGGATCGAGACCGCGCAGCTCATGCTCGGCTCGCCGGAGACCGTGCTGGGGCAGGTGGACCGGCTCCGGCGCGAGCTCGGGGTCGGGATCGTCGAGCTGATCTTCATCGCCCCCGTCCCGGACCAGGCCCGCCGCAGCCTCGAGCTGTTCGGGACCGAGGTGCTCCCCCGAATGCGGGAGTTGTAGCGGTGTTCGTCGAGCACTCGGTGGGCGCCGATGGCTTTGAGATCCGCTATCTGGAGGCCGGCGAGGGGCCGCCGCTGGTCTCTTTGCACGGCGCCGGCGGGCTCCGGCTGAGCCGCGCGCACGACGTGCTCGCCGAGACCCACCGTGTGATCGTGTTCGAGGCGCCCGGATTCGGAGAGTCACCGGTGAACGAGCGGACAGCCTCGCTACCCGAGCTCGCCGGCACGATGCTTCACGCCGTCGACGCGATCGGAATCGAGCGCTTCAGACTGTGGGGCCAGTCCTTCGGCGGCAAGCTCGCGCTGTGGCTGGCCTTGCAGAGTCCCGAGCGCCTCGAGGCACTCGTCCTGTCCTCGCCGGCGGCCATCCGCGAGAACCCCGCTCGCTACCCGCGCCCCGAGGAGATGGCGTCGATCCTGTACGCCCATCCCGAGCGGCAGACCGACGTGGGATCGCTTGCGCCCGAGATCGACGCCAAGCAGCGGGCATTGGTCGCCCGGCTGATCGGGCCGCCCCGCGAGCCCGAGTTGGAGGCGGCGATGCGAACGCTCGAGGTCCCCACGCTCGTGCTGTTCGGTACCGAGGACCGGCTGACCCCGCCGGAGCTCGGCCGGATCTACCGAGAGCTCCTCCCGCAGTGCCACCTCGTCATCGTTTACGACGCCGCGCACGTGATCTTCGCCGACCGCCCGGAGGCGTTCGCGGCGATCGTCGGCGACTTCCTCGAGCGCCGGGCGGAGTTCGTGATGCGACGGGAGAGCGGCCTGCTCTATCCGTAGAGCGCGCGCAGCTCGTCGAGCTCGGCCCGCAGCGACGCGACCTCTTCCTCGAGCGCGGCCACGCGCTCCAGGAGATCACCGTTGCCGTCAGACGGCGGTGGCGGGGCAACCGGCGCTGGAGCCACTGCCACGGGCGCTTGCGCGGGCGTTTGGGAGGGCGCTTGCGAGGGCCTTTGCGAGGGCGTTGGCGCGGGCGTTTGCCAGGGCGTTGGCGCGGGCGTTTGCCAGGGCGTTTGCGCGGGTGCAGTCGAGGGCGCAGCCGGCGGCGCAGGGACCGCCGCCTCCGCGTCGCCCGTCCCCGTCCCGGTGCCCGTCCCCGTCCCCGCTCCACCGAGCAGATGCTCGAAGCGGTCTTCCTTCTGGCCCGGCCGGCGCCCGATGCGCCTCGCGTACCCGCGCTCGCTCAGCACCCCGAGCACCCGCTCGACATCGTCCAGCGACGCGAGCGGCGCCATCCGCTCGGTCCGCGCCTTGAGCTCGCCCGGCGTCTGCGGACCGCGGAGCAGGAGCACGGCGAGCACCGCCAGCTGCTCGCGGTCCACGTCGAGCGCCTCCTCGGCCAGGTGGCGGTACTTGACCGCCCGGCTGCCGTGCCCGCTGGCCAGCCGCGCCAGGCCGTACAGGCACAGCCGCTGGGCGGCCTCCCGTACCGTCGCCTCGTCGTACGCGGTGACCGGGTCGCGGTTGGTCGACTGGTTGCACGCGAGCCGCAGACCGTTCAGCGACAGCGGATACTGATCCGGGGTCGTCCAGCGCTTCTCGATCAAACACCCGAGCACCCGCTGTTCGGGCGGGGTCAGCTCGGCGAGATGCATGGCTGCGAGCATAACCGCCGGTACGATTGACCCGTGGGTCGAAAGCCGGAGGGACGTTTTCTCGGCATCCCCGACATCGGCGCCGACACAGACGGCCCGGGCGGCTCGTGACCACCGAGCGGGCCCGCCGGATCGCACTCTCCCTGCCCGATGCCACCGAGCGGGACCATCACGGCCGGCCCTCCTTTCGAATCGGCGGTCGCATCTTCGCCACGCTGTGGGACGAGGACCACATGAACGTGATGGTCGACGAGCCCGGGATCCTCACCGCCGTGCAATCGCACCCCAAGGTGTGCGCGGAGGTCTGGTGGGGCAAGCGCCTGAGCGCCGTCCGGGTCACGCTGAGCGCCACGGGTCCGGAGCTCCTCAGCGAGCTGCTCGCCGACGCGTACGAGGGGAAGCGCGTGCGTCGCTGAACCAGCCGGTCCCGTTGACTTTTCTGCGAACTATTCGCAGGAAACTCAACCGCACCGCGTCGGCGGCCATCAGGGCGCCTGCTTCACTGGGCGCGTGCCGCCCCGAGAAACCAACGCGGTCGTGTTCGACCTCGGCGGGGTGCTGCTCGACTGGAACCCTCGATACCTCTACCGCAAGTTGTTCGACGGCGACGAAGAGGCGATGGAGCGATTCCTGGCGGACGTGTGCACGATGGAGTGGCACCACGCTCACGACCTCGGCATTCCCCCCGAGGAGACCTGCCCGCCGCTGGTCGCCGAGCACCCCGAACACGAGGAGATGATCTGGGCCTGGGCACGGCGCAGCGAGGAGATGCTCGGGGGGCCGATCGAGGAGACGGTGGAAATCCTCCGCGCGCTGAAGGAGCAATCCGTCCCCTGCTACGCGCTGACCAACATGGAAACCTGGACCTACCCGGGCCGGGTCGGGCGCTACCCGTTCATGGGCTGGTTCGACGGCACCGTGGTCTCCGGCTTCGAGGGAGTGGCGAAGCCCGACATCCGGGTGTTCGAGTTGCTGCTCGACCGCTTCGGACTGGAGGCCGCGACCACCCTCTTCATCGACGACTCCGCGGTCAACGTGGAGGCGGCTCGCCGTGCAGAGATGCAGGCGGTTCGGTTCGAGTCGCCCGAGCAGCTGCGGAGCTGGCTCACGGACGCCGGCTTGCTATCCCGCAGACGCTATTGAGCCGAAAACCGCCGGCCTCAGTCTTCCTCTTTCCAGCCCCTGGCGCGCGGGTCCTTGCCCTCGACCAGGTCGAGGAGCCGGCGCCATGCGCTCGGCTTGACCCCCGGCTCGACCTCGCGCCACGCTGGCGCGGCACCGTGCGGCGGGGCCAGGGCGCCAGCGGCCGCGGCGTCGATTCGCAGGTCGACCCCGCGCTCATGCAGCGAGGCGATCTGGTCGGCCTCGACGAAGCGCTGCCCGCCGTCGCCGCTCATCACGATCCCGTGGAAGATGTCCTCCTCGGGGGCCGCAACCACGTGGTCTACCGTGCCGACCTGCTCGCCACCTGACGCGTACACCGGGATCCCGCGCTCCAGGACCTCGTAGGCGATTGGCAAACCCTCGTCCATGACCGTCACACTAATGCACCGTGACTCGGGTCGCCGTCGTGGGACACGTGGAATGGGTGGACTTCCTCTCGCTGCCGCACTTCCCGCGCCGGGGACAGATAACGCCCGCCGAGGAGGGGTTCCTGCGCGCAGGCGGGGGCGGCGGTGTGGCGGCGGGCATGCTCGCCGAGCTCGGGGCCGAGGTCGACTTCTTCACCGCGCTCGGCGACGACACGAACGGCCACGCGGCGGTGTCCGGGCTCGAGGACCGCGGCGTGCTGATGCACGTGGCCTGGCGTAAACAGCCGACCCGGCGCGCCACCACCCTGCTCGAAAACGGTGAGCGCACGATCGTCACGGTCGGCCAGCGCCTGGAGCCGCAGGCCGACGACCAGCTCGACTGGGCGGTGCTCGGCCACGTCGCGTCGGTGTACTTCACGGCCGGCGATGCGGGCGCGCTGCGCCACGCACGTCGAGCCAAGACGGTGGTCGCCACGCCGCGCGCGAGGGGCGTGCTCGAGGCGGCGGGCGTCCGTATCGACGCGCTCGTGTTCAGTGAGAGCGACCACGACGAGGCGAGCTGGGCCAAGCGCGTCGCGGCGCACACCCGGCTGCTGGTGGCGACCGAGGGCGCCCACGGGGGGCGCTGGTGGGGCGAGTCCGAGGGCCGCTGGGAATCGGCGCCGCTCCCGGGGCAGCCGCACGACTCCTACGGTTGCGGCGACTCGTTCGCGGCCGCGTTCACGCTCGGGTTGGGTCGCGGCGACTCGATCGCCGATGCGGCCGCACTCGGCGCGCAGGCCGGCGCGCTCGCCCTGACGCGCATCGGCGTTCCCTGACGCGCGGCAGTACAGAGCACCCGCAACCCCGCGGGCGACGGCCGCTCACTCCGCGGCGATCTCGCGGAACTCGACGTCCCGATCAGTCGCCCCCGACACCGTCCAGCGATCCCGCCGCCACCCGATCCGTGTCCCGTCCGCCAGCCGGACAGCGGTACTGCCCAGACGCGGGACACCCCACAGCGTCGCGACCAGCGGCCGCCCACCTTCACCCCCCTCCCCCAAACCGCGCGCCACCATCCAAGCCGGATACGTGACCACGATCGACCCCGCCCGCACCCAGACCGGAATCCGCTCCAGCCCCGCCTCCACGACCACCTCGCCGCCGCCGGCCACCCGCCGGCCCGACCACGTTTCGATCCACTCCCCGTGCGGCAGCGCCACCTCGCGCTCACGCGCCTCGTCCTCGACCACCGGCGCCACCCACAGCGCCGGCCCGTAGCCGTAGGCGTCGGTGATCGTCCACCCTCGCGGATCTCCCGGATCGATCAGGCACAGCGGCCGGACCACAGGCAGCCCGGTCAGCGACGCGGTCAACGCTGCCGCCCGCACGTACGGCACCAACTGCTCGTGCAGCAACACGTACGCCCGATACAGCTCCAGAACCCGGTCCGAGTACCGCCACGGCTCCTGCGGCATCCGCCCGTGCGCGTGCATGAGTGGCGTGAAGCAGCCGAACTGGACCCAGCGCACCAGCAGCTCGGGCGGGCAGCGCTCGACCAAGCGATGGCCGAGGTAACCGCCGATGTCGTGTGACCAGTTAGAGATGCCGCTGCACGCGGCCGAAAGGGTCGCGACCACGAGCACCCGCAGCGACCAGAAGTCCGACGCCTGGTCGCCCGCCCACGTCAGCCCGACGGACTGCTCACCGCTCCAGCCGCTGCGACCGAAGACCACGCCCTGTCCCGGGTGGACCTCATCCAGAGCCCGTTGCATGGACTGCCGGTAAAGACCCCCGAGTGCCCACGCACCCTCGGCCCCGGTCCGTCCATCGGCAAAGCGCACGTCATCCGGCAGGTAGTACCCCTCGCCGTCGTCGGCCTTGATCCCCTCCACCCCCAGCGACAAGAGCTCCCGGGCCTGCGATCGCCACCACTCCTCGGCGGCCGGGCTGGTGAAGTCGACGGGCGACCCCGTGCCCATCCACCACTGGGTCACGAACGGCTCGCCGTCATTGCCCCGCACGAAATGACCGCCGGCGGCGCCGGGGGCGTAGTTCGGCGCCGGCTCGCGGTGCAGGCGTTCGGACTCGGGCTGTGGCGGGATCTGCCCGTCCCGCGAGTCCAGGTTGACCCACGGGGTCACCCACACCACCGTCCGAACGCTGTCCGCACGCATCCGCCGGATCAACTCCACGCCGTCGGGGAACTGGTAGGGGTTGATCTCCCAGGTGTTGTATTGCGTCTCCCACGGCGAGTCGAACACGATCGCGTCCAGCGGGATGTCGTGCTCCCGCATGCCCTCGTAGTCCTCGATGACGTCGTCCTGGTCCTCGTAGACGTCGCGACTCTTCCAGAACCCATATCCCCATTCGGGCAACAGCGCGGGGAACCCGGTCAGACGGCAGAACGTACGCAAGCGCGCGGCCGGGGTCGAAGAACACAGCAGCTCGACCGACAACGGCCCGGAGAGGAACCGGGTCGAGACCGAAACGCGTTCGCCCGACATGTCGAACCTGACCCCGTTCCCGTCGCATCGCACCCAGACCCCGTAGCCGCGGCTCGAGATCAGCCACGGAACGGGCGCGTAGTCGCCCTGCGGGATCCCACCGCCGGCCAGCAGCTCAGCCGGGCAATCCGGCCCGGTGTAACGGCGGTCCGCCCCCAGCTGCACCGCCCGTCCGCCCTGATCGAACTGGGTCCCGTGACGCGCCCCCAGCCCGACGAATCGCTCGTCGGAGCGCCGGCGCCAATCGAGAGCGACGCGCAACGGCTCGCCCTCGGGCAAAACTGTCAACGCCACACGAGCACCATCGAAAATCCGCACCTCCAGCCGCGCCCGCCGGCCACCTGAAAGGCCAACCGAGAGCGACACTCGGTCGGCCGCACGCCGCCGAACCACAGCGGACAGCGCGCGCTCGACGGGCGCGAGTTCCTCGTGCGCCACCACCCCCTCGGTCAGCTGAATGAAGTGGTCGTGCACCGTCCCATCGGCCACCCAGGCGCCGAGCGAGCGCACCAGCCGCCGCTCGCCTCGCCAGACCGTCACCTCGAACGGCAGCAGCGCGATCTCGACCCGCAGCGCGCCCGAGCCCAGGACGACGAGATCGCCGTCCCCATCGCGCGGACCGGGGGCCAAGGACACGGGGCGAAGGTTCTCCGATGCACCGCCCAACCCATGCCGTCGTTTACAGGAACGTCACAGGACATGACCTCGTTCTTCACTAACCCCTTTCTTTGCAGGGTGATCCTGACCCCATGAACGAAATGAGTCGCGCCGACCTGCATGTGCACTCCACGGCCTCTCAGATTTCCAAGCTGGGAGTCCAGCGCTCGCTCCAGATTCCAGAGTGCGCCACCGACCCGCTCGAGGTCTACGAGCTGGCCAAGGCCCGGGAGATGGACTTCGTCACGATCACCGACCACGACACGATCGACGGCGCCCTGGCGCTTGCCCACCTGCCCGACACCTTCATCTCCGAGGAGCTGACCGCTTCCTTCAAAGGCGAGCCGCAGGCCGTGCACGTGCTCTGCTACGGCATCAGGCCCGAACATCACGAATGGCTCCAGGCCCACGCCGATGACGTCGAAACCTGCGCGGCATACCTGCGCGAGCACGACATCACCGCGGCGCTCGCTCACCCCTTCTACGCCGTCGCCGCGCCGCTCACGGCGCGTCACCGCCGGCGCCTGGCCGAGCTGTTCCCAATCTGGGAGACGCGCAACGGCTCACGCGCCAAGGAACTCAATCTTCCGGCGTTCGTGTACATCGAGACCCATGGGGGAACCGCCATCGGAGGGTCCGATGACCACGCCGGAATCGACGTCGGCCGCACGTTCACCGAGACGCCGCGCGCCTACACCCCGCGGGAGTTCCTCGCCCACATCCGCGCCGGGCGAGCCGCCGCACACGGGCAGCAGGGCAGCGCCGCCAAGTGGGCACACGCGGCGATGGCACTCGCCATTCGGTCACTCGACCAAGACGGGTCGCAAGCGCCGGCCCGTCCCGACCCGGCAAGAGTGCTCCAGATCGTCGAGCGGGTCATGTGCGAAGGCGATGCCCGGCACGGGAGCGCCGCGACGGACCTCGCGGCCGACGATGCGCTTGCCCTATTGCGGGCCTGGCTGGTCTCGATGCAGCTCGACGTCGATGAGCACAAGCTGCTCCAGCAACTGCAGGACGGCGAGCTGACCCACGCCGACCTCGACCGCCGCGCCCGCCGCGTCCACGAGCGCAAGCTCGCCGCCGTGGTGCGCGAGACGATAAAGAGCATCGAGACCCAGACGCCGGACCTCGCGAAGAGCGCGCTGAACCTATTCGACGCGTGCCTGCCGGCCATCCCCTACTCCGCCGCGGCGTCGTTCCTGGGGCGCGAGAAGGCCAAGCTGACCCGCAGCGACGGCGATCGCCCGCGGGTGGCCCTGATCGTCGACGGCATCGGCTCGATGCACGGCGTCACGCACACGATCGAGCAGATCCGCGCCCGCGGCGTGCGCGGGTTCGACGTCGAAGTGATCGGCACCGACTGCGAGGTCGACCGGCGCCTCGCCGCCGTGGCCGAGATCGACATCCCGTTCTACCCCGGCCTCCAGATCGGTGTCCCCACGGTCCCCGCGATCGTCGATGCGCTCGCCGAGGGCCGCTACGACATCGTCCACGTTTGCTCGCCCGGCCCGGCCGGCATCGGGGCCTGGCTCCTTGGCCGCGTGCTCGAGCTGCCGCGAGTCGGCAGCTACCACACCGAGCTCGGCGCCTACACCGCGCTGCGCACCGGGCAGCCCGGCCTCGAGGCGCTCGCCAACTTCGGCCTGCGCGCCTTCTACGGCGCCTGCGACGTAGTCCTCTCGCCCAGCCCGGCGAGCGACGCGCGGCTGGCCGAGCTGGGAATCGAGCCCGAGCGAATCCGCCGATGGGACCGCGGCGTCGATCTGCAGCGCTTCGACCCGGCCCACCGTGATGACACCTTGCTGCCCAGGGACCGGGTCAACGTTCTCTACGCCGGCCGGTTGAGCAAGGAGAAGGGCGTCGAGCTGCTGGCGGATGCGTTCCTGGAGGCCCACCGCCGCGATTCGCGACTGCACCTGGTGCTGGCGGGCGGGGGTCCTGAGGAGGAACTGTTGCGCGAGCGCCTCGGCGACCGCGCCACCTTCCTCGGCTGGCTGTCCGGAAACGAACTGGCCCGCGTGTACGCCAGCGCAGACGTCTTCCTGTTCGCAAGCGCGACCGAGACCTTCGGGCAGGTGATCCTGGAAGCACAGGCGAGTGGCCTCCCGGTGGTCGCGGTCGACCGGGGAGGCCCCTCATGCCTGATTGATCACGGCGAGACCGGGCTGCTGACCGCGCCGGTTCTCAGTGCGCTGGCCGACGCGGTGATCTCACTGACCACAGCGCCGAGGCTGCATGACCGCGTCCGACGCGGTGCGCTGGCCGGTGTGCGCGGTCGCAGCTGGGAGGCGGCACTTGACCGCCTAGCCGCCGCATACCGCGTCGCACTTGCCGCCAGAAGCGATCAGCGTCTCGAGCGTGGCGTCGCATAGCGATCAGAACAGTCCGTAGCTGTAGTAGCCGCCGGACCCGTAGCCGTCGCCGTAGCCGCCATAGCCACCGCCGCCGTAGCCACCGCCGTAGCCACCGCCACCGTAGCCATAGCCTCCGCCGCCATATCCGTAGCCGCCGTAGCCGCCGTAGCCGCCCGGGTAGCCGCCGTCGCCGTAGCCGCCATTGCCGTAGCCGCCATTGCCGTAGCCGCCATCGCCCGAGCCACCGGACGAGCCACCCGACCCTGAGGAGACGTCAGTGCTGGCGTTCTGCTGCCAGGTGACCGAGAACGCCGAGCCGTCCGAGGACAGCGACGAGGGCGTCGCCCCGGCGGTCGAATCGCTCGAGCCCAGGCTGGCAAAGTCGGCCCCGCTCGAGCCGAGCGCGATTGGCGAAGCGCCCCACTGGGAGTCCGAGATCGTACCGGTGTGACCGTCCGCCGTTGCCGAGGCGCCGCTGAACTGCACGGTGCCGAAGTCGGCCAGCGGGAGCGGCTGGCACTCGCCGGTCGTCGCGTCGCCGCCGCCGGAGCACTGCGAGGGGGCCTCCGCGATCCACTCGGCACTCGACGTGTCGGGGTCGCTCATCTGAAGGTTCTTGGTCGTCGACTGCCCGGTGGTCTGATCAGACAGCCACACGGTCACGTTCGACCCGTTCACGCTCACCTTGGCGGAGATGTGGTCCCCGGGGTGGATGGCGAGGCCGAGCTGCACCGGCGCCGATGGCACCAGCTCATACCAGGCGTAGTACTCGGTGCCCCCGTTGGCCGTGCAGTCGCCCTGCGTTCCGGTCTGCTCGAGCGCGCTCGACTGATCGCTCGAGCCGCCGATGCCGACCCAGTAAGCGGAATAGCTCTGGCCGGAGCTGGCGCTGCAATTCACGGTGGGCTGCACCCAGCTGCCGGACACGCTGGAGAACTGCGTGCCCGACGATGATCCGCCGGCGACATAGCCGGCCCAGTTCTGACTTACCTCCTCCTGCGGCGAAACCGTCGCAGCGGAGGCAGACGCGGCACCCAAGCCCGTGAGCGCGGCGGCCGCGGTGACAGTGGTAACGACAGTTCGAAATCTCATGACCTCCACTGAAGGGACTCGCGCTAAGAGCCCCTTCGGAGGTCACGAAGAGCCGGATATGGACTTACGAAGAGGCGATTAAGCGCCCGCGGCCATCCGCTCGTCGAACTCGTCGTCATCCGGCTCGAGCGCCGGCACGGATTCGAGCTGTGTGGGCGCCACCTCGGTGCGCCCGGCCCCGGCCTCCTTCGCGGCGTACAGCGCCAGGTCGGAACGATGCAGTAGCGCGCCCAGATCCTCCTTGCGATCCCACACCGCGACCCCGGCCGAGAATGCCTCGCGCTGGGGCGTCGAAATGCGCAGCCGGTCGATCGCGGTCAGCGAGCCGGTGAGCGTCGAGTTGGTCAGCAGGGCGACAAACTCGTCGCCGCCGAGTCGCGCGACAACGTCGCCGGCGCGCAGGGTGGCCCGGATCCGCTCGGCCGTGTCCGACAGCGCGCGGTCGCCTTCGGCGTGGCCGAGCTCGTCGTTGAGCTCCTTGAAGTTGTCGAGGTCGAGCGTTACCAGCGTGATCGGATTTCCGCTGCGTGCCGCCCGGGCCAGCTCGCGCGGGGCGGTGTAGCGCCAGCCCCGGCGGTTGAGCAGACCGGTCAGGTCATCGACGACGGCCTCCTGCGCGAAGCGTTGGGCGAGTGTCGCCAGCTCGCGCGTCACCGCACGCAGCGACAGCGCGATCATCATTCCGACCAGAACCAGCAGCGCGGCGTGGCCCCAGCTGAGCGGGTACGCCGGTGCCCCGATCAACACCATCGGCAGCACGCAGCACGCCGCGAACACGAGGATGCCGACCAGCATCTCGATGTCGCCGGCGACCAGCCCGAACCACAGCATCGCCATGATCACCAGGACCGCGTAGCTCGATCCGGCGCCGCCGCTGTAGGCCTGCATCAGCGTCAGCGCAGGCAGCTGGCCGAACGCGGCGACGCAGAAGACCACCCTGCTCCGGCGCGGCACCAGCGCGCCGACGACCGCCGCCGCGCACGCGACGCCCGCGCCCACGTAGAACACCGGATGGTGACTCGAGCGATCTGTATCGGCGGCGATCAGGACCGGCAAGACGATCCCGACGATCGCGAACACGATCAGACGAGTCCGGCTGTACGGGCGAGGTGAGTTGTTTGCCATTCACGGTGGGAATCGGCTATTCGTCGAAAAACTTGAGTAGGGATTGTTAGGTTTAGCGTGCTTGTTACGACATTTTTAGGCCGACAGGATCCGCGCCCACCCCGCCGAATTCCGCCCCGTGAGCACCGGTCGGCTTGAGGCCTTCTCCGACGGCGTGATGGCGGTGGCGATCACACTGCTGGTGCTGAACGTCGACCTGCCGCCGTTGGCCCCGGGAGAGAGCCTGGCGCATGGACTCGCGCACCAGTGGCCGGTCTATGCCGCCTACGTCGTCTCGTTCCTCACCATCGGGATCATCTGGATCAACCATCACGTGATGATCGGTCGCCTGCGGGAGGCCGACCACGCGATCCTGTTCCTGAATCTGCTTCTGCTGATGAGCATTGCCGTCCTGCCGTTCGCGACCAAGCTGATGGCCGCCTACCTCAGGCACTCAAGCGGACAGCACCTGGCGGCGGCGATCTACAGCGGCTCGTTTCTCGTCATGGGTCTGCTGTTCGCCGCCCTGAATGCGCGCATCCTGCTCGTCAAGCACCCCAAGCTCAAGCGAGAACTGCCGCTCGACCGCCGGCGCCAGATCCTCTTCCGCAGCGTCGCCGGCGTGTTCCCCTACGCGATCGCGACCGTCGTTGCCCTGGTCTCGCCGTACGCGACGATCGTAATCTGCGCCGCGCTGGGCGTCTTCTACGCGTTCCCGATCAGCAGCGGAGGCGCGGAGGCCAATTAGGACCGCCACCACGCGCCGAGCACCCGGCGCCAGTTCCCCCAGGCGATCATCGACAGCTCGCGCTCGTCGAACCCTACCGCGGCCAGCGCCTGCAGCAGCCGCGGTGTACCCGCGACATCGCCCAGCCCGGCCGGGATCGTGGCCCCGTCGTAGTCGGAGCCGAGCCCGACGTGCTCGACTCCGATCCGGTCGGCCACGTAGCGCGCGTGCTGGGCGATCAGCTCGATCGGGGTGTCCGGATCGTCGGCGAAGTCGCGGCGCAGGAACGGGCAAGCGAAGACGATTCCGACCATCCCGCCCGACGCTCCGATCGCGTCGAGCTGGCGATCGGTCAGGTTCCGCGAGGTCGGACACAGAGCGTGCACGCCCGAATGTGAGGCCACGATCGGCCCGAGCTCGAGTCCCGCCAGGTCCCAGAAGCCGGCCTCGTTGAGATGGCTGACGTCGATCAGGACCCCGAGCTCCGCGCACCGTCGCGCCAGCGCCCGGCCCGCGTCGGTCAGACCGGGCCCGGTATCCGGCGTCGAGGGCGAGATGAACGGCACGCCGTGGGCGAACGCGTTCGAGCGGCTCCACACCGGGCCGAGCGAGCGCAGCCCCGCCCCGTACCACAGCTCGAGCGACTCGAGCCCCAGGTCGATCGGCTCGGCACCCTCCAGGTGCAGCACGGCGACCGGCGCTCCGTCGTCGTCGCGGGAGCGGTCCAGATCGGCCACCGCGCGGGCGATCCGCACCGCGCCCGAGCGCTCGAGGGCGAGCAGCCGGCCCGCCGCCGCCCCGGCCAGGGCGGCCGCCTCAGCGTGCTCGAGGGCCGGCGCCGGTTCGAACTCGAGCACCCCGTCGTCGCGTTCCACCAGCTTCTCGCGTGCGCCGCCGGCCGACTCGACGAACACGGCGAAGATCGCGCCCCGCACGCCGCCGGCGCGCATCCGCGGAAGGTCGAGGTGGCCGTCCGGCCGCCCCTCGGCGAGGCGCTCGTGGCCGTCCTTGGTCAGGGCGTCGTTATGCCCGTCGAACACCGGGAGCACGCCGGCCACCCTATTCAGGCACGAGTGTCGGGGAATCGACCGCCGGCAGACCGTCGATGCTCAGCGAGTTCTTCTCGCGCTGGTACTCGAGCAGCGCGTCGGGACCGCCTACGCGCACCTTCTTGGCCGCCCAAAGATCCATGTGGGGCCGGCGCCCCTGATAGCTCATCAGCGGCACGCCGTAGCCACACGAGTCGGCTACGCGCTCGACGTCGACGACCACGATCGCCCGCCGCGCCTCGGGCGTCGCGGGCTCCTCGAATCCGCCGCGCGCGAGCAAGTCGTCGAACTCAGCCTCCGCGGCCGTGACGATCCGACCCTGGCCGTGGAGCCGGAGGATCCGCGGCGGTCCCTGGAACGCGCAGAACATGATCACGATCCGCCCGTTCTCGCGGACGTGCGCGATCGTCTCGGCGCCGCTTCCGATGAAGTCCAGATAGGCGACGGTGTGCGGATCGAGCACGCGCAGCGTCTCGATCGGGCCTTTGGGCGAGACGTTCACGTGCCCGTCCTCGTCGACCGGAGCACTCCCCACGAAGAACATCGGCTGGGCCGCGATCCAGCCCTCGAGTCGCTCGTCGATGCCGTCGAAGACTTTCCCCACGGGCTACACCTTACGGAACGCTAGGCTCGGCCTCCCAATGGCGACAACCTCCGGCACCTCGATCGAGCGGGAGCTCACAGTGCTCCTCGGATCCGACAGCGTTCTCACCGGGAACACGCGCGCGTATCTGAGTGACGCCACCGAAAGCCGGAACCTGCGAGGGAGGGCCGACGCCGTGGCCCTACCGAAGGACGCGGAGCAGGTCGCCGAAACCGTCGCCTGGTGCTACGAGCACGACGTGCCGATCATTCCCCGGGGCGGTGGCACCGGCTTCACCGGCGGCGCGGTCCCGCTCGACGGCGGGGTCGTGCTCAGCCTGGAGCGGCTGACCAAGGTCCGCCACCTCGATCCCGGTCTTTGGCGCGCCGCGGTCGAAGCCGGCATGGTCACCTCCGACCTTCGCCGGCGGGCACGGGAGAACGGGCTGTTCTATCCACCCGATCCCGGCTCGGCCGAGCAGTCTCAGCTGGGGGGCAACATCGCCACCAACGCGGGCGGCCCGCACGCCTTCAAGTACGGCGTCACCGGCGCCTGGGTCACCGGCCTGGAGTTCGTGCTCGCCCCCGGCGAGCTCGTCCGGGTGGGAGGCCCGATCCGCAAGGACGTGGCCGGCTATGACCTGAAGTCGCTCATGATCGGCTCCGAGGGCACGCTCGGCGTGGTCACGGCCGCATGGATCAAGCTGATCCCCGCGCCCGAGGCGTCGCTGCCGCTGGCCGCGCTGTACGCGGACGCGGCCGCCGGCTGCGCCGCGATCGAGTACGTGCTCGGCAGCGGGATCGTGCCCGCCGCCATCGAGTACCTGGACGAGGGGGCGATCGCCGCGACGCGCGGCGCGTTCCCGATCGAACTGCCCGACGACGCGCGCTTCATGGTCATCGTTGACGCCGACGGCAGCCCCGAGGAGGCAAAGCGCATTCACGCCGAACTGGCTGAGGTCCTCTCCGAGGAGGCGTCGGCGCTCCACGCCCCAACCGCGCCGAAAGACGTCGCCGCGCTGTGGCGCTGGCGTGACGGGGCCTCGATCGCCGTGACCGCGCAGCGCGGCGGCAAGGTCTCAGAGGACATCGTGGTGCCCATCGACCGTCTTCTCGAGGCGATCGAGCAAACGGTCGCGATCGGGCGCCGGCACGACCTTCCCGCGTGCAGCTGGGGCCACGCGGGCGACGGCAATCTGCACTCCACGTTCATGATCGACCTCGAGGACCCGGCCGAGCTCGAGCGCGCCGAACAGGCCGCTGCCGAGCTGTTCGAGCTCGCGGTGGCGCTCGGCGGCTCGGTGTCCGGCGAGCACGGGATCGGACTGGTCAAGAACGGCCAGCTCACCCGCCAGTGGGCGCCCCCGGCGATCGCCATGCACGAGGCGATCAAGCGCGCGTTCGATCCCAAGGGGCTGCTGAACCCGGGCAAGAAGCTCGCGCGAACGTAGCGTATTGAGTGGCTGACGCCCGATACGACGGGCGTCATAACTCCGATGTCCGTCCGACCTCCGCGCGCCGGCGCAAGGGGCGCGGGTGCTCGGCCGATCAGGTGCATATGGCGATCGAGCCCAGCGAGAACGAGCAGTTGCTCGAGGACACCATGCGGCACCGCGAGGGCTCCCATCTGACCACTCGCGAGCTCATCGGAGGTGTCGGGTCGGTCGCGGCGCTGACCGCCGCGATCGCCGCGCTCTGGTTGATCAGCCCGCCCTACCCGTTCCCGATCCTCCCCGCGGTCCTGTGCGAGCTCGTGCTCGTCCTCGCGATCCGCATCCGCTTTTACACCCCGCTCGGGTTCACCGTCCCCTCGCAGCTGGCCTTCGTACCGCTCGTCTTCGCACTGCCGCCGGCGATCGTCCCGATCGGCGTGGCGATCGCCTTCCTGGTGGCGACGCTTCCCGCCGTGTTCGCCCGTCGCGTGCCCCCGAGCCGGCTGCTGGTGCAATCCTCCAACGTCTGGTTCTCGGTCGGACCGGCCGCCGTGCTCGCGGTCGCCCACGTTCGTCCGGGGCAGGCTGGTCCTGCGCTGCTGCTCGCAGCGCTGGCCGCGCAGTTCGCGATCGACTTCGGCATCTCGGCCGTGCTCATCGCGATCTCGCGCGGCGTCAGCATCTCCGCGCAGCTGGCGGACATGTGGTTGTGGGCCGTCGACGCGGCCCTGTCGCCGCCGGCCTTGCTCGCCGCGGAGAGCCTGCATCGAACGCCGTTGGCGGCGGTGGCGATGGCGCCGCTGCTCGGGCTGCTCGCCGTGTTCGCCCACGAGCGGCAGAAGCGCTTGGAGAGCACACTCGAGCTGAGCAATGCGTACCGCGGCACCGCGCTCGTGCTCGGCGACGTCGTCGAGGCCGACGACGGCTACACCAGCGAGCATTGCAAGAGCGTCGTGGGCCTCGCCCTCGAAGTCGCCGCGCACCTGCGCCTGGACGATGCGCAGCGGCGCAATCTCGAGTTCGGCGCGCTGCTGCACGACGTCGGCAAGATCGCCATCCCCAAGGAGATCCTCAACAAGCCCGGCAAGCTCGATCCCGACGAGTGGGAGATCATGAAGACCCACACGACCGAGGGCCAGAAGATGCTCGATCAGGTCGGGGGCTTCATGGCCGAGGTCGGCCTCATCGTCCGGGCACACCATGAGCGTTGGGACGGCGGCGGCTATCCGGACGGCCTCGCCGCTGATCGGATCCCGCTCGAGGCGCGCATCATCGCCTGCTGCGACACCTGGAACGCAATGCGCACGGACCGCCCGTACCGCCAGGCGTTGAGCTACGAGGTCGCGGCCGCGGAGCTGCGCTCGGTGTCCGGCACGCAACTGGACCCGGCGACCGTCGAGGCGTTGTTGCCGATCGTGACGCCCGAGTCCTCGGCCGACCCAGTCTCCGCGAGCCGTCCCGTAAGACCGGCGCTCGCGCGCACGTTCCTAGCCGGGGCGGTTCAGGCGCAGGGGTCTGAGTAACCGCGCCTATCTCACAGATGAAGCCGGTGCGCCACCGCCGCCGCCTGTGTGCGGCTCCGCACGCCCAGCTTGCTGAGAATCCGCGATACGTGCACGCTGGCGGTCTTCTCCGCCATGTACAGGGCAGCTCCGATCTGACGGTTGGTGGCACCTTCGGCGACCAGCGCCAGAACCTGGCGCTCGCGCGCGGTGAGGCCGAACGGATCCTCGCCGGCGCCGTCCGAGCCCGACCCGCCGGCGCCCGAATCCCCGGCCGCGGCGCTGCCGGGCTCCCCCGTGTCGCCGAGATCGAGCCGGGCGCGCTGAACCAGGGTCGTGAGCTCATCGGTCAGCCACCCGGCGCCCAGCCGCCGGGCGTCCTCGAGCGCGCGCCCCGCCGTCTGCGTCGCGGCCGTCCGGTCGCCGGCTTCGATCTGCGCCTCGGTCGCCCGCCACAGCGCGACCGCGCGCTGGAACGGCCGCGCGAGCGCCTCCCATTCCCGCGCCGCCTTCATCCACAGTTTGGCGTCGCTGCGCCCTCGAGCCCGGGCCATATCGGCCGCTCCCGACGCGGACCAGGCGCTCTCCACCGGACCGCCCTCCGTGGCCGCGGCGCGCAGCCGCTGCATGTGGATGCGAGCCCGGGCCAGCGCGTCGCGCTCGTCGGCTCGCTCGCGCAGGTCGCGCGCCCGCTGGGCGATGTCCGCCTCGACCCGCATCCCGGCTCCGGTCACGCGAGCGATGCGCATCACGTCGTCGGTGCACAGCTCGATCCGGTCGAGCGCGTTGCTCACGGCCTGGCGAGCTCCGGCGAGATCGCGCGCACGCCGCCGCGACTCGGCCAGCAGCGTGCCGAACGCCCCGATGAACTGCGGCTCAGACGAGCGCGCCACGAGCGGTTCGATCTCCTCCAGATAGCCGGCCGCCCGGTCATCATCGCCCATGCCGAGGCACACCTCCGCCTCGGACAGGCGCCGGAGGATCAACTGCCGCCCACTCGGGTGCGTCGGGCTTGAGTCCAGGTAGGAGCGCGCCGCCTCCCACTCGCCGGTCTCGAACGACAGGTCCGCGAGCGTCAGCATCATCCAGTCCCGGGTGCGCGGACCCGGTCTCCCGATGGCGGCGAGACCCGCCTGCGCCGTCTTTACCGCCTCGTCGGTGCGGCCCGCAAGGTTCAGCGTGTCGGCCAGATTCGAGTACGCGGTGCCCAGCCCGTCGATGTCGTCGTCCTCGTGCGCGATCTGGATCGCGCGGCGCATGCAGGTGATCCCGTCCTCAACCCCGCCGAGGAGGATCTGGGACATCGCGATCGTGTTCAGCACCTCGCTCTCCGCGCGCCGGTCGCCCGCGGCCAGCGCGGTCTCCAGCGCCGTCTCGCCCTCCTTGAGCGCCTCGCGGTAGCGTCCGCGCAGGTGCTGGGTGCGAGCCAGCCAGGCCAGCAGCGAGGCGCGCTCGCGCGTCGGCTCATCGTCCGGAAGCAGTTCGAGCGCCCGCTGGGCGGTCTCAAGCGCCTCCAGCCCACGGTTCAGCGTCCACTGCACGCGCGAGAGGTCGTCGAGCAGCGCCGAGTAGCGGCGCGGATCGGAGTCGGCGTCGAGCTCGCGCAACGCACGTCGGATCAGCGTCTCGCCCCGGGCGTTGTCCCCGGCCACCCGCTGGGCGGCGGCGGCCAGCGTCAGCAACTCGATGTGGTCGAGCGGGATCGAGTCGCTGGCATCCGGGACCCGCGGCCACAGCTCGAGTGCCCGCTCGGCCATATCGGCGGCGTCGCCGTAGGCGTGCGCCTCGCGTGCGGCGAGCGCCGCCTGAACGGTGGCGCGCAGCGCGGCCGGCTGGTCGCCGGCGACCGCGTAGTGGTGGGCGATGGCCGAGCTGAGCTCGAGCCCCCGGTCGTCTTCAAGCGCCGCTCGGGCCTCGAACGCGACCGCCAGCGCCAGGTGCAGCTCGCCGCGCTCGCCCGGGAGCAGATCGTCGTACATGGCCTCGCGCAGCAGGGCGTGGCGGAAGGTCAGACGGCCCTCCTCGTCGGCCACCAGAACCTGCTCGGCCACCGCCTCGCGCAGCGCGGCGTTGAGCGCATCGGGCTCGATTCCGGTCACCTCGGCGATCGTCTCCTCGTCGAGCGCCCGACCGGCCGAGATCGCCCGCGCCGCGGCTTGGGCGTTTTCGCTCAGGCGCTCGATCCTCAGCATGAACGCGTCCCGCAGCGACTGGGGAGCGGCGCCGCGACCATCCATCCCGGCAGCCAGAAGCTCCTCGATGTAGAGCGGATTGCCCTCGCTGCGCATGTACAGGCGGTCGATCAGCTGCTCTGAGGGCGGCTCGCCCAGGATGTCGGAGAGGACCTCGGCGAGCTCTGAGCGGTCCAGCGGCTCGAGCTCGATCCGCCGCACCTGATCGAGACGCTCGAGCTCGGCCAGGAGCGAGCGCAGCGGATGCCGGCGGTGCAGTTCGTCGGTGCGGTAGCTCAGCACCAGGGTGACCCGCTCGTGCCGCAGGCTGCGGGCCATGAAGTCAAGAAACATCCGCGTCGAGCGATCGGCCCAATGCATGTCCTCGAGCGTCAGCACGACGACCCGCTCCTCGCTCAGGCAGTCGATCAGCTCGAGCACGGCCTCGAACAGCCGCAGCTGCGCCGAGGGGTCGTTGCGGTCGGCGCTGGCGGGCTCTTCGTCTAACCCGGGCAGGAGCGCAGCCAGCTGCGCGCGCGTACCCCGACCGAGCTCCGCCAGAACGGGGTCCCGGCTTCGTACCAGGGGGCGCAGTGCCCCGATGAGCGGCGCGTAGGGAAGCTCCCCATCGGCCTCCTCGACCGCCTCGCCCCGCAGGGCGAGGACGTCGTGTCGGTCAGACACGCGGCGCTCGAACTCCCTGACGAGCCGGGTCTTGCCGACGCCGGACTCGCCGCCGAGCAGCACCACGAATGGGTGCTGCTCGGAGGCCTCACGTAAGACGTGCTCCAGCTCCGCCAGCTCGCCCGCGCGTCCGACGAAGCGGCTCGAAGTGACCCGCGCTCGCACGCTTGAAGTATCGCGAGTTGGCGTGAGCCTCGTGGACGCGTCGGCGTTGCTCGGCGCTTCGCGCCACGTCTGCGATCTGCTGTGAAGCGAGGGCTTGTGAGATGCTGGGCTGCATTGCTCGTTCCTCTCGGTCGAATCCTGCTTTTCCACTGCGATCAGGATGAACTGAGACACCCGATCTGACATCGGGAGAACGCAGCCGGTTTGGCCCCCGGACCCCTTACTTCTGAGGGACTAGGCCTTACCCCGCACGAGCCAGGCAAGCCAGGCCAGGCCCCGCCCCTCAGTGGCCTCGAGGTCAACCCCGGTGAGCTCGGAAATGCGGGCGATCCGGTCTCGCAGCGTGTTGCGGTGCACCGGTAAGGCCGCGGCGGTCGCACCCTTCTCGAAGTTGTTTTTGATTAGTACGTCAAGGGTGCGCGCGAGCTCGGGGTGATCCCCATCGAGCGCGCGGTAGACGCGGCCCTTGATCTGGCTCGCGGTCCGGGGCGAGCGGCGCAGCAGGAGCTCGGGCAGGTGGTCGCCGGCATCGAGCACTCCTCGCTCGCCGCGAGCGAGCGCGAGGTCCGCCACGTCCCTTAGCTCGTCGAGCGCGCGGCCGCGCTCGGAGCCGATCGCGGGCGGTCCGACGGCGATCACCGCTTGCTTGGCCGGATCAAGGTGCAGCTTGCGCCACGGCGCCCCGGCGGACAGCCCGACCACCCGGCGCCCCTCGGACGCGGCCAGCGCGCCGGCCTGGCGTAGCTTGGCCGCAAGCTCGGCGTGCCGCTCGGGCGAGCGATCGGGCAGGGCGATCACGAACGGACGCGCCGCCCGCTCGAGCGCGAAACCGAGCCGCTCGGCCAGGCGCTGGTCCTCGGGCAGTGGCGACTCCTCGGCCTCGATCCGGCGCAGCAGCGCGCCGGCGGCGATCTCCTCGGCACCTCTCGCCGTGGCCCGTGCCGCCGCGGCATAGCCCTCCGAGTAGATGCGCGAGACACGGTCGACGTACTCGAACAACAGATCCGCCGATTCGAGCAGCGCGGGTTGCTCGTCCTCAGCGGCCGCCTCCAGCATCGCCCGCCACGCGAAACGGGCGCCGCGCCGGAAATTGGCCGCGATCACGTCCGGCGGGAAGCCCTCGTGCGCACGGGCGCGCGCGTGCTCACGGAACACGTCGAGCTCCTGTTCGCTGGGCGGCTCGCCCTGGACGAGCCACCGGATCATCAGGTCGAGGTTCCAGCGCACCCATGCGCGCACGTCCTCCCGAGGCGGATGCAGTTGCTGGAAGCCCGGCTGCTCCCAAAAGCTGTCGAGCACCCGGTCGGTGAACTGCTCGAGGTCGGCCCGCTCGACGATCCGTCCCAGCACCTCGCCGCGCGTGAGCGCCTCCATGCCCCGCAGTATGGACTGTGCAATTGCACAATCCGCCGGTTCGCACAGCGTGCGGGGTGACGGATTGGCGCGCTCGTTCGGTGGGCACGATTTGCGACGGAATGAAGCTCCTGGCAGGGGTGCTAGCAACGCTCACCGTCTTCGCCGCGCACGCGCTGCCGGCGGCAGCGAACCCGCCCACCACGTTCAACCCGGTGGTCGAGGCGGAGAACTTCTCGATCACCCAGCAGCGCCAGACGATCTACGACACTCCCCAGTACCAGGCGGAATTGGCGGCCGACAGCGCGGCCAGCACCGCTCAGGCGCTCGCCACCGAGGCCGCCGACCCCGGGCGATTCTTCACCGATGACCTGTGCTGGAACCTCTCGAACGGCTGCGCCGGCGACATCCGCCTGAACAACTGGGCGACGGACGGCTACGGCCTGGTCCGCCCGGTGTTGTTCACCGCCCGGGACGGGGCCACGATCTCAGGTCATGTTTGGGCCACGGTGGCCGGTCCGGCTCGTCGACCCGGAATTGTGATCACCGACGGCTCGGTCCAGGCCGACGAGAACATGTACTGGTACGCCGCGCAGGCGCTGGCCAAGGCCGGCTTCGTGGTGCTGACGTTCGACCCGCAGGGCCAGGGTCAATCGGACACCTTCGGGCAGGCGCCCGATCAGGACGAGGGGGTGCCGGCTCAGACCACCGGGACGCCGTTCTACGACGGGACCGAGGACGCGATCGACTTCTTCCTCTCGACCCCGTCGCATCCCTACGAACCCGTGCCTTCGTGCACGACCGGCACGAGCCACGCCGCCAAGCAGAACTCGCGGGTGGCAGCCGGGCTCGACGCGGCTTACAACCCGTTCTGGCAGCTGCTTGATCCCTCCGAGATCGGGCTCGCGGGCCACTCCTACGGCGCGGCCGGCGTCTCCTACATCGGTCAGTGGGATCCTCGGGTCAAGGCGATCGTGGCCTGGGACAACCTGGGAGGACCGGGCCCCGATGACTCGCCCGTGCCGGGCGCGGCGCCGGGAGCACCAGCGCAGACGATCGGCGAGTCTTCGTGCCCCGCGGATCCGGCGGACCGCACCACCGTCCCGATCACCAAGCCGGCGCTCGGCATGTCCGCCGACTACGGCCTGCCGCCGGCCCCCAACACCTCGCTCCCGAACCCGGAGGGCAAGTCGACCTGGTCTTTGAACTACTCCAAGGCGGGCGTCGACACGGGCGAGATCATCATCCGCGGCGGCTCGCACCTGGACTTCAGCTTCATCCCCAACCAGGCCTTCGGCGCCTCCCTGCGCGGCGCGGACATGATCGCCTGGTACACGACCGCGTGGTTCGACAAGTACCTCAAGCACTCACCCGGAGCCGACGCGATGCTCCTCACCAAGCGCTGGCAGGACGACCCGATCGAGGCCGCGATCGACCCCAACCACGACGGCAACGCGTTCTCGTTCTACTACTACTCGCGGCTCGACATCCACCTGGCGAACGGGCAGGCGTGGGACTGCGAGGACCTGCGCGACGGCTGTCCCGGCATGGTTCCAGAGAGCCAGGACGGCTTCCCGGGGTCGTATTCCTATCTCGCCGTCGACACCAGCCCCGACGCCGTGACCGGTCCAGGCGCCTCGTTCAGCGCGACCAGCAGCCTGACCCCGTGCCTCGCGAGCCACGCGATCGTGTTCCGCCTCGCCCGCTTCCACGGGCGGCCGATTACGCGCGTTCAGGTGTATCTCGGTCGGCGTCTGGTGATGACCCGCCGTGGCCGGTCGTTGGGCTCGATCCGCCTGGCGGGCCTGGCCGGAACCGGGACGCACAAGGTCCGGGTGGTCGAGTTCACCCGCTCCGGCCGCGCCCGCACGACCACCCGCACCGTCCGCGGCTGCACCTAGCCCCGCCCGTCGTCCCCTCCGACGCCGCCCCGCCCAGCCCCGCCCCGCCCACCCGGACCCGAAATTTCCGCCATTTCGGACGGCGGCGCGTCGTATTTCCGGATTCTTCGGCTCCAGCCCGAAGTATCCGTCAGCAGCGCTCCGGCCATCCCGGAATGGCGGAATTTTCGGTGTGACGTGGCGCCTGGCTACCGGGAGTCGAGGGTGAGGACGGCCTTGCCGTTCACGCGGCGGTCCATCAGCGCCTCGATCGCCTGGGCGGCCTCGGTCCAGGGGAGCGTGAGGTCGATCTGCGGGTCGAGCCGCTTTTCCGCGACGAGATCGGCCAGCCGTCGCAGGTCGACCGCACCGCTGCGGGTGTGGTCGATGATGTCGAACAGGTAGAACCCGTACAGCTGGGCCCGGGGGGCGCGGGCGAAGAACTCGCGGGCCGGATACGAGACGGGTTCGGTCACCGTGGAGGCGAAGCTGACCACGGTCCCGCCGGGGGCGACGCGCCGCAGCGCAGCGCCGAGCACGGGTCCTCCCACGGCGTCGAGAATTGCCTCGTAGACCGGCCCGTCGAGGTCGATCTCAGGCGCCAGCTCGTCGGCGCCGAGCTCCTTGAGGCCCTCGGTCCGCCGCGAGATCCCGGTGACGTGCGCGCCGGCCAGCTTGGCCAGCTGGATCGCGAAGCGCCCGACGCCGCCGCTCGCGCCGGTCACCAGGACGCGCTTGCCGAGCACGAACCCGGCCACCTCGAGCGCCCGTAGCGCGGTCAGCCCGGCCACCGGTAGCGCGGCGGCCTGCTCAACGCTCACACCATCGGGCAGCTCAGCCAGGCGTTCGGTCTTCACCGCCGCGAGCTCGGCCCAGGCGCCGGCGTTCATGAGTCCGACCACGCGCGCCCCCTCGGGCGGGCCGCTGCCGTCGGCGGCCGCCCGGCGGACCGTGCCCGCCAGGTCCCATCCGGTAATCGTCCCGGGCTCGAGCTGCTCCAGGCGCCGCGTCTCGCCACGGTTGAGGCTGATCGCCTCCACCTCGACCAGCGCCTCGTCCGGGAGCGGCGTCGGGTCGGCGGCCTCGGCCAGCTCCGCGAACGGCGCCGACTTCATCGATACCAGCGCGCGCACGGCCCGACAGGCTACTGTGCCCCCGTGGCCCGGCTCGCCAAGGCTCTTCTGCCCGTCCTCGCGGCCCTGGCGCTGCTCGCCTCCTCGGCGCAGGCCGCCACCCTCCACATCCACTGGATGCGCGGCTACAAGGCGCCGGGCACCCCGGCTCGCTACGACAAGGTGGGCGTGCTCAAGGTCGGACCCCGCAGCGCCCACAACGTACTGGTGCTCGAGCCGGGGACCTCCGCCGGCGCGGCCTACTTCCTGCCCCTCGCCCAGTGGATCGTCTCCCGCGCGCACGGCTGGCAGGTGTGGTCCGTCGAGCGCCGCGAGAACCTGCTCGAGGACCAGTCCAGGTTGAACCTGGCCAAGAGCGGCCGCGCCAGCGCCGCCGAGGTATTCGACTACTACCTGGGCTGGCTCATCCCCAGCGCCTACACCGGGCCCCACATCCGCCTGCTCTCCAACTCGAGGGTGGAATTCGCCAAGCGGTGGGGGATGAAGGTCGCCGTCGAGGACCTCCACGCCGTGGTCGAGGCCGCCCACCGGCTCGGCGGCCAGGTCGTCCTCGGGGGGCACTCGCTGGGTGGCGCCGTCGTCACCGCGTACGCGACCTGGGACTTCTCCGGGCACGCGGGCGCGGACGACCTCGCCGGCCTGGTCTACATCGACGGCGGCAGCCCGCCGGCGGTGAACGCCCCCACCGCGCAGGAGGGGCTGACCGTGCTCGACTCCTCAGAGACCTCGCCCTGGCTCAGCTTCGGCGGGATCGCGGCGCCGTTCGCCGGCCTGTTCAGCGCCACCGGGGCCACTGCCGCCCTGATCGATCCCGACGGCGCCTCGCTCGGTCAGGCCTCCGGGCTGCTGAACGCCTTCCACCTCACCCCGGACGTGCCGGTCACCAATCTGGCCCAGTTCGGCTTCGCCCTGAACGTGGGGAGCTCGCCGGCCAGCCTGATCGCCGCCCAGGCGCATCTCGGGGCCGGTCTCAGCACGACCACCCCGCTGCACGGGTGGGACGATGCCGGCGCCCTGACGCCGATCACCCGGTACGCGGCGATGCTCGCGGGCATCGGCGTGGACGGCGCCGACGGTACCGAGTGGTACTTCCCGCAACGCCTGACGCTGGACACCGGCGCGGTTGGCAACGGCATCGCCAATCCAGCCCAGCAGGTGCTCGGACTCGACGCCACGATGGGGCGACAGCTGCCCAAGAGCCTTCAGATCTACGCCTTTGCCACCAAACTGGGCGGAACCGGCGTCCTGGCCGACGCGGTCGGCCTCGCGCAGCAGTCGAAGATCCCCTTGAAGAACGTGCTTCTGATCAACCGTGTCTCGACCTACGCCCATAACGACCCCGCCGGCGCGTACCCGCACAACGCCTTCTTCAACGGTCTCATCCGCTTTCTGAGGCGGTTCAAGCCCCCGGCGACCAAACCGCCGCCCCCGTCCCACCACTAGGGCTCGTTCCACCACCCGGGCATGATGGAAAAAGCCCCATATTGGGGCCTGTTTCGACACGGCCCAACACCGCTTTCACGGGTTGCAATTCGCACAACCCGCTGGTAGCGTCCGCTCTACCTGGAACGTTCCAGCCGCATAAGCACGAACGGAGGGGTCGAGGAGATGAGCAGCATCACTGGGGCGGCGACCAACGCGACCACCGAAACCCGCGCGTCCGCCGGTCTGTTCACCCGTCAGTCGTCGGGACTGGTGCGCGAGCTCGGGGTGCTCGCCGCCACCGGGATCGCGCTCGCGTCCGTGGCGCTGCCCGACACGTTCATCAACTTCAACGCTGGATTGACCGACTTCAGCCAGGTCGAGTTCTACCTGCCGCTGTTCGCCGGCGCGTTCATCTGGTTCGTGGCCATGTTCGCCTACCGCTACCTGGTCGAGGCGATCCCCCGAGCCGGAGGCGAGTACGTGTTCCTCTCGCGGATCGTCTCTCCGGTGGCCGGATCGATGGCCGGCATCGGGCTGGCGGTCGTGTTCACCTACGTGCTGGCGACCAACGCGCACTTCTTCGCCGCCTACACGCCGTTCATGCTGACCGGCCTCGGCGACGCGTTCAGCAGCAGCTCGATCGCCAACGCAGCCAACCACGTCACCAGCGAGGGCGCGATCGCCGCCATCAGCGTCGGCGTGATGCTGGTGGTGGCCGCGTTCTCGTTCTTCTCGCTCAAGCGCGTGGCCCAGATCATCATCGCGTTCATCGTCCTTCAGTTGCTCGCCTTTCTGATCCTGGCGCTGCTGCTCGCTGACCACTCGCGCAGTGACTTCATCACCGCGTTCGCGCGCTACAGCAACCATCCGAACGCCTACCAGGACGTGATCAGCGCAGCCAAGTCCTCCGGGGTGGTGTTCGGGGCCTCGATCGGCGCGATGGTCGCCACGATCCCGTTCATGGTCGTCAACTACAACGGCGTGCTCTACTCCTACTACGTCGGCGGCGAGCTGCGCCGGCCCGCGCGCACCTACCTCTACGCGTCGGCGATCAGCATCGGCCTGCTGGTCGTCGTCTGGGTCGGCGTCTGGGCGCTGCTGCGCCACACCGCCGGCCTTCACTTCATGCAGGCTCAGGCCAACCTGGGCAACAGCGACCCCACCACATACGGCAAGATCACGAGCCTCCAGTCCTCGGCCGGCGGTCTGGGCTACGGCCTGGCGCTGTCGGGCGACCCGATCTCGAAGATCCTGCTGGCCACCACGATCCCGCTGGCCGCGGTGGCGGTGAACATCGCCTTCCTTGCCTGCACCACCCGCGTACTGTTCGCGCTCGCATTCGACCGCCTGCTGCCGGTGCGCGTGGCCCAGGTCAGCGAAAAGAACCACGCCCCCACCACCGCGATCGTGATCGTGCTGGTCATCAGCATCCTGTTCTGCCTGCTGCTGGCGTTCGTGAACATCTCGAACATCGTCGCCCTCGAGGCCCTGTTCTTCGCGCTGATCCTGCTCGCCGGCGGCGTCGCCGCCACCTTCCTGGCCCACCGCCGGCCCGAGCTGGTGACCCGCGCCGGCCAGAAGGACGTCGATCGTTGGGCGGGGCTGCCGGTCGTCACCTGGTTCGGCGGCGCGACCACCGCGCTCGCCCTGTTCACGGTGATTGAGGTCATCGCCCACCAGAATGCATACGGCAAGTTCAGCTTCGAGTCGGTCACCGCCCTGGTGGTCGTGCTCGTCGCCGGCCCGGTGATCTACGCGATCGCCCGCGGGATGCGCAAGCGCCAGAATTCGCTCGACCTGAGCATGGCGATGCACGAGCTCCCACCTGAGTAACGGATGTTCGGCGGCAAGAAGGCGCGCAAGGAGCGCGGACTGCGGATCTATTTCGCGACCGACGTTCACGGTTCGGAGCGCTGCTTTCGCAAATTCCTTGCCGCCGCCAAGATCTACGAGGCCGACGCACTCCTGCTCGGCGGCGATGTGGCCGGCAAGGGGCTCGTCCCGGTGATCGCCGAGAACGGCACGCTGAGCGCGACCGTTCGGGGCGAGCCGGTGACGCTGCCGGCTTCCGAGCAGGAGCGCCTGTACGCCGAGATCAACCAGCTCGGCTTCTATCCGGTGCAGATGGAAGCGGACGAGATCGCCGCGCTCGAAGCGGACCAGGACTCCGTCGAGCGCCTCTTCCGCGAGGAGATCGTCGCCCAGATCGGGCGTTGGTGTGACCTCGCCGCCGAGCGGCTGGAGCCGAGCGTGCGGTGCATCATCACGCCCGGGAACGACGATCCGGTCGAGATCGATGCGGTCCTCAGAGAAGCCGAGCGAATCGAGTGTCCCGAGGCCGAGCTGTGCGAGCTCGGGCCGGTAGTGCTCGCGAGCCTCGGCGACGTCACACCCACGCCGTGGAACACCGAGCGCGAGTACTCCGAGGAAGAGCTCGGCAACCGGATCGCCGCGATGATGGATCAGATCCCGCCCGGACAACCGAGCGTGATCAACTTCCACTGCCCGCCGTACGGCTCGGGCCTTGATACGGCGCCCGAGCTCGACGAGACACTCAAGCCGGTAATCCGGGGCGGACGCCCGAGCTTCGTGTCGGTCGGCAGCCATGCCGTCCGCGAAGCGATCAGGCACTACGAGCCCGTGGTCGGGCTCCACGGCCACATCCACGAGTCGCGCGGCGCCCAGAAGATCGGCAAGACCCTGTGCCTGAACCCCGGCAGCGACTACACCGCCGACCTGCTTCGCGGCGCGGTGGTGGACATCGCGCAGGACGGAAGCTACCTTGACTTCCTCCTGACCGCTGGATGAATGGGCATCACCTCTTCTGACGCCAACGCCCTCGCCGACCCGATTGCGGAAGCTCGGCGCGTGGTCGCCGGCGCCGGTGAGAAGGGCGTGGTTCTCCGTCTGCTGGGCGGCGTCGCCGTGTGCCTCCAGGCACCCGAAGGCAAACCACTTCTCTCCCGCGAAATCAAGGACATCGACGTCGTCACCCCGCGCGGAAACAAGAAGGCGGTGGCGGAGGCGTTCCAGTCGCTCGGCTACGTCGATGACGAGGTGTTCAACGCCTTCCATGGCGCGCACCGCCAGATCTACATCGATATCGCCAACGAGCGCAAGGTGGACGTATTCGTCGGCGCGTTCTCGATGTGTCACGAGATCCCGATCGCCGACCGCCTGGACCGCGATCCGCTCACGGTCCCGCGCGCCGAGCTGCTCCTGACCAAGCTCCAGATCGTCGAGCTCAACGAGCGCGATGAGCGCGACATCTACAACCTCTGCTTCCACCACGACATCGGGGACGCCGGCATCGAGGGCGGCCTGATCGCCGAGCTATGCGCGCGCGACTGGGGACTCTGGCGGACGTGCAAGGGAACGATCGAGCGCTGCCGCGCCGACCTCGCAGGCTACGGGCTTGCCCCGCAGGAGCGCGAGCTGATCGACATCCGCCTGAGCCGCCTATGGGACACGATCGACGCCGCGCCGAAGACGTCGAAATGGCGCTGGCGCGCGAAGGTGGGCGAGCGCGTGCGCTGGTACGAGGAACCCGAGGAGGAGGCCCCGGGCGAGTAGCGGGCCGCGAGGCCGAAGGCCTCGTCGGTGCGGCCCGCGAAATTAGGTCAGCGCGAGGCCGAAGGCCTCGTCGGTGCGGCCCGCAGAATCCATCATCTTCGGGTTATCCCCACCCCCGACCCGGGTGGCTGCTGGATGTCGCGTCGCCAGCCCGTCGGCTGGTTGGTTTGGCGCCGGATTGAGAGCTTGCCAGTCAGCTCTCAACGCCAACTCGACGGAGGTGCAGGTCATGGAAAGGAAAGGCATTGCAGTCCGCGCCGGACGGTGGAGCGCACGGCATCGGAAGCGGGCGATCCTGCTGTGGTTCGCGTTCGTGATCGCCTCGCTGGCGGTCGGAAGCGCGATCGGCACCAAGCAGCTCGGCAATAACCAGGACGGCACCGGCAGCTCGGGCCGGGCCGACGCCGCGGTCCAGAAGTTCTTCCCGCAGCCCGATCAGGAGGATGTGATCGTCCAGCCCCGTGGGCACGGGGTGACGGCACATAGCCCGGCTTTCAAAGCCGCCGTCGCCGACGTCGTGACGAGGCTGAACAAGCTGTCGGTCGTCAACGGCGTCGAGTCACCGTATACCCCCGGCAACGGCGGCCTGATCTCTCGGAACGGTCGCTCGGCGCTGGTCCAGTTCAACCTGCCCGGCGACTCGGACCAGGTGAACGACCACGTTGATCAGGCCCTGGCGCAGGTCGCCGCCGCGCAGCGGGACCATCCGCGGCTGGTCGTTCAGGAGTTCGGCGGCGCCAGCGCGAACAAGGCGCTTAGTGGCGTGCTCTCGAATGACCTGCATCGCGCGGAGCGGCTTTCGCTCCCGATCACGCTGCTGATCCTGGTCGTCGTGTTCGGCGCGCTGGTGGCCGCGGCGGTTCCCGTCCTGCTGGCGCTCTCGGCGGTCGCCGCGACGCTCGGCCTGATCGCCCTGCCGAGTCAACTGGTCGCTTTCGACGGGTCGGCCTCGTCGGTGATCGTGCTGATCGGCATGGCGGTCGGGATCGACTACGCGCTGTTCTACATCCGCCGCGAGCGCGAGGAGCGCGCGGCCGGGCACTCCAGCGAGGAGGCGCTCGAGCGTGCGGCGGCGACCTCGGGACGCGCCGTGCTCGTGTCCGGCATGACCGTGATGATCGCGATGGCGGGGCTGTTCCTGACCGGCAACGCGACCTTCACCTCGTTTGCCGTCGGGACGATGACCGTGGTCGCGGTCGCGATGCTCGGCTCGGTCACCTTCCTGCCGGCGATGCTGGCCGCGCTCGGGGACCGGATCGACAAGGGTCGGATCCCGTGGCTGGGCCGCCGCTCGCGGCGGCGTCGCACCGGCGTGTGGGCCCGGCTGCTACGCCCGGTGCTGGCACATCCGTGGTTCGGAGCTGTCACCGCGTTCGCGCTGCTGGCGGCACTGGCCGTGCCCGCGCTCGGTCTCCACACCGCGGAACCGGGCGTCAGGGACGTCCCCGCGAACCTGCCGGTGATGAAGACCTACGCACGGATCCAGGCCGCCTTCCCGGGCAGCCCGGCCCCGGCCCAGGTCGTGATCCAGAGCCAGAACGTCGATTCGCCGGCAGTGCGTTCCGCGGAGGCTCGCCTCGAGCGCGAGGCGCTGCGCAGCGGCGAGATGGGCGGGCCGATCTCGGTCGTCGCCAACCGGGCGCGGACGCTCGCGATCGTCCAGCTCTCGCTCAACGGAGATGGAACCGACACAACGTCCTATCGGGCCCTGGACACGCTGCGCAACCGGCTGATTCCGGAGACACTCGGACAGCTCCCGGGGGTCACCTCAAACGTCACCGGTACGACGGCCGGGTCGCAGGACTTCAGCAGCCTGCTCTCCCGGCGGGCGCCGCTGGTGTTCGCGTTCGTGCTCGGGCTGGCGTTCCTCCTGCTGCTGGTGACGTTCCGCTCGCTGGTGATCCCGATCACGGCGATCGGGCTCAACCTGCTGTCGGTGGCCGCCGCCTACGGCGTGCTGGCGCTGGTCTTCCAGCACCACTGGGCGCAGAAGCTGCTCGGCTTCACCTCGGTCGGCGGGGTGACGAGCTGGCTGCCGCTGTTCATGTTCGTGATCCTGTTCGGCCTGTCGATGGACTACCACGTGTTCATCCTCAGCCGCATCAAGGAGGCGCACGACCGAGGCATGTCGACCCGGGACGCGGTGGCGCATGGCATCGGTTCGACCGCCGGCGTGGTCACCAGCGCCGCGGTGGTGATGGTCGCGGTGTTCTCGATCTTCGGGAGCCTGAGCATGCTCGAGCTCAAGGAGTTCGGGGTCGGACTGGCCGTGGCCGTCCTGATCGACGCCACGATCGTCCGCGGCGTGCTCCTGCCGGCGACGATGACGATCCTCGGCGAACGGAACTGGTACCTCCCGGCGTTCCTGCACCGGCGCGTCCCCGGGCGACGGGTCAGCGCTGTGGCCGAGCCGGTGGCCCGCGCCTGACCTCCTCGAGCGACACCCAGCGGCCCTGGGCCGCGGCGCGCTCGATCGCCTCGCAGCCGGCCTGGACCTCCAGGCCGGCTGCGAAGTCGGGCGCCCACGTCCCGCCGGGCCACTGCTCGAGCAGGTCAGCCGCCTGGTTGACGAAGCTCGCCCCGTAGCCGATCCCCTGCCCGATCGGCCACCATCCCCGCGTCTCCTGGTGCAGGGGATGCTCGGCCCGGATGCGCCGCATCCCGTACAGCTCGGGCGGATCGTCGGCGTCGCCGTACCAGAGCTCGTTCAGCCGGGCGTAGTCGAAGCGGAGCGTCCCGCGCTCGCCGTTGACCTCGACCGTGAAGTCACACGGCCGGCGCACGCACGTCTTGGCCACCTCGAACACCCCCAGAGCGCCCGAACCGAAGCGCAGGAGCGCCGAGGACGCCTCGTCGACGTCGACCTCGCGGTCCGCGCCGCCCGTCCCCGTGGGGTTGGGCCGAGTCTCCGTGAAGGTCTTCGATTGCGCGCTGACCGTGTCGATCTCGCCCACCAGCCAGCCCGCGAGATCGATCAGATGCGCCCCGAGATCGGCGATCGTGCTCGCACCGACGCTTCGCTCAAAGCGCCAGTCGAACGGGATCTCGGGGTCGACGAACTCGTCTGAGAGCCAGCTGCCCCGCCACAGTCGCACCTGGCCGATCCGTCCCTCGTCGATCAGCTGCTTCATCAACGCGAGCGCCGGGAGCCGCCGGTAGTTGAATCCGATCGCGTTCTTGACCGGGGCGCGGCGCACGGCCGCCGCGGCGCGACAGGCCTCGTCCCAGTCGGCCGTCAGCGGCTTCTCGCACACGATCGCCTTGCCCAGCTCGGCCGCCGCCTCGATCACCGCCGCATGCGCGCCGGGCGGGGTGCAGATCTCGACGATGTGGACGTCGGGCGACTCGACCAGCTCGCGCCAGTCGGTCGTGAACCGCTCGGCGCCCAGCTCGCGCGCTGCCCGCTCGACGGCCGCCCGGTTGCGACCGCTGATCGCGCGCAGCCGAGGAACGCACGGAAGGTCGCGGATCACCGGCGCCGCGGCGTAGGCGTAGGCGTGGGCGCGGCCCATCGTCCCGTAGCCGACGATGCCGATCCCGACTTCGGGCAGGCTCATGCCGGAACGCTCCCCCGGCTTGCGCGCATGGCGTCGCGGGCCATCTCGGCGGCCCTGAGCGCGGCCACGGCGTCGGTCACTCCCGCCCCCGCCGGCTCGGCTCCCCTGACCGCGGCGGCGAATGCCTCGGCCTGGGCGGCCAGGGCGGCGTGGAACACCTCGTCGCCGGCCGCTCCCCACACAAACGGGATGCGCTCGTAGCCCTTGGTTCCGAACACCTCGACCCAGCAGCAGTCGCCCTCGGGGAAGATCCGGCCCAGCGAGACGATCAGTACGGCGCCTCCGGTGAGCCGGGCCGTGATCGCCGCCACGTCGGGATCGATTTCCGCCTGATCCCCGCTCCCGCCGGGTACGCCCGTCGCCGACGCGACGTCCTGCCCTGTCAGCCACCGAGCCTGGTCGAACTCGTGCACGCCCATGTCGACCGCGATCCCGCCGCTGTGGGCGCGGAACTGCGCCGACGGCGGCTCAGCGTCCCACTGAAGGCACGAGATCTGAACGATTTCCCCGAGCTCTCCCGCCGCCATCCGCTCGCGCAGCGATCTGAGCTCCGGCACGAACCGCCGCCAGTATCCGACCTGGAACACGATCCCGGCCCGCTGCACCGCATGCGCCGCCGCGATCGCATCCACCGCGGCCAGCCCGACCGGCTTTTCGCACAGGATCGGTATCTCCGCGAGGGCGAACGCCTCGACGAGCTCGACGTGACGATCCGTCGGCGCCGCGATCAGCACGCCGTCAAAGCCACGGTCCTCGAGCAGCTGGGCCAGTGTGGCGAACGTGCGCAGCCCCCGCTCGGCCAGTCCGCGACGGACCGCGTCGACCGGCTCCAGAACGGCGACGACCTCGACCTGGTCCGAGCGCGTGAGGGCGTCGAGGTGGACGCGCCCCATCCGGCCGGCGCCGACTACGGCGATCCGGAACGGCCCTGCACTCACAGCCCGCGGGCGCGCAGGTACTCGCGGTTGCGGCGCTGCTCTTCCGCCGGCCGGTGCGGATCGTCCGGGTCCGGCAGCACGTCCTGTTCGACCACGAGCCAGCCGCCGTAGCCGATATCGGCCAGCGCGTCGAGCACCCCGGGTATGTCGATGTCGCCCTCGCCCAGCGGGCAGAACGCCCGTCGCGCCCAGATCTCGCGCACGGGGGCCGCCTCAGCGACGATCTGCTCGAGCGTCTCCAGGCGCGCGTCCTTGAGATGTACCTGGTTGATCCGCTCACCCCAGGCGCGGATGGCAGTCACCGGGTCGCCGCGTCCGAGCAGCAGGTGCCCCGTGTCGAGGCACAGCCCGATCTCTGAGAGCTCGAGCAAGCGCTCGATCTCCCACTGCGCCTCGACATAGGTCGCCGTGTGGTGGTGGAAGGTCGGCTCGTAGCCGCGCTCGCGGCAGCGCGCCACGGCCAGCGCCAGCCCGTCGGCGAACCGCGCCCAGCCGGCGTCGTCGAGACCGACGCTCCGGTCCAGGGCGGCGCGCCCGGGGAGCGCGGCCCGCTGCGGCGAGCCCGCGTCGGCGAGCGTGGGCCGCGGTGGACGCTGCTCGCTCCCGGCGCCGTCGAACAGGTCGAGCAGCGCGTCGAGCTCCGCGAGCGCCGGCTCGAGCTCGATCGGCTGACTGAAGGGAAGCTCGAGGTAGCCGCCGGCGAGGCCCAGCCCGCGCTCGGACAGCCGGCCCGCCAGCAGCTCGCCGGTGCCGAGATACCCGGCCGGGCCTAGATCGATGCCCTCGTACCCGGCCGAGGACACGGCGTCGAGCAGGGCGAGGGGATCGGGGACGTTCGGGTCGATGCCGACGGTGATCTCGAACGCGCCGTAGCTGACCGGGGCGTTGGCGAGCCACAGCTCGCCACGCGCGGCGCCGGGGGAGGTGGTCGGAGTCGTCCGCGGTTCGGTCGTCATCACGACACCCCGGCCGGCGCGTCGACGGCCGCGCCGCGGTGGGCGCGCGCGAGCGCCTCGGCCAACCGCATGTCGCGCACGCCGTCCCCGCCCGAGGTCCGCGGCTTGCGGCCGGTGCGGATGCACTCGGAGAACTCGACCAGCTCACGCTTGAACGCCTCGTCGTAGGAGGTCACTTCCTCGCGCTCCCAGCTCTGCGCGCTTCCGGGCGTGCCGCCCTCGATCACGAGTCGCGTCGGCATGCTGCGCAGGAACGGCGAGGGAAGCTCGAGCGTGAGGCGCTGCGCGGGCGCGTAGAAGCAGAGCTCCTGCTGGTAGCGCGCGATCCCCGGCAGATCGACCCACGACAGGCGGCAGTCGGCCTGGCCGAAGCGCATGTCGATGCCCACGCTGCGCGGCGAGAGGTGGACGAAGCGAATCTCATCGGGCTCGCCGAGCAGTCCTTGAAGCATGTTCAGCTCGTGCACCAGGTTGTCGAGGAGGATCCAGCGATAGCACCAGCGTGTCTGCTCGTCGGCGTCGCCCAGCGCGGCGTCCAGCACGTCGCGCTCGTGTTCGTCGAGTGTCAGGTCGGGGGCAGGCGCCTGCCCGTCGATACCGATCAGCGGGTAGTGCGCGACGTAGGGCGCCCACGGCGACTCGAGCGTGGTCACCCTGATCAGCCGCAGGTCCTCGACCCCCGGGAGCAGCTCGCCCAGCCGCTCGTACGCCGGGTCGTAGCGCTTCATCGTGCCGACCAGCAGGCACACGCCGGCGTCCTGTGCGGCCTGCGCCATCCGCTCGGCGTCCGCGCTGCACAGCGCCATCGGCTTCTCGACGAGCACATGGAGGCCGGCGCGCGCGGCCTCGATCGCGATGGGAGCGTGATCGCCCGAGCTGGCGATCACGACCGCGTCGAGCGGCATCGCGAGCAGATCCTCACAGCGCGTCGTCACCGCGGGCACGCCGTAGCGTTCGGCGCAGGCGGCGACGACGGTTGGACGGATGTCACACAGCGCAGCCAGCTCGAAGCGGTCAGACAGCTCGGCCAGGTACGGGATGTGCATGACCTGCGCGATCAACCCGCACCCGATCACTCCCACCCGTGTCCGCTCAGCCACAGCTCTCTCCTCGATTCGCGCCCCGCTGCTTCCGGCTCGGCGCCGGCCCGTCGAGCCGCCGGTTCCTTCATCTGGAACGTTCCACACGAATCATACGGAGGCCCGGTGGCTGGATCAAGTGCGGCCGCTCGGCGTAGCCGGGCCCGCCGGCGCGGGCGGCGCGTCCGACCTGCACAACCTGCCACGCGGCGGCAATCGTCGAGGCCGTGGCACCCTCCACACGCCCAACATGCAGTACATGCCACCGCATCCTCCGCTGCGGCCCGATTGTCAACTTATGCACGTCGCCGCCGCTATGTTCGAGGGCGGGGCCTGAATACGCCTTCCCACCCGGGGTAGCCCATTTTGGTGCGCGAAAACGAGACAGCCACAGCCGACAACGGGCCGCTTGGAGCCGGCATCAGCCGCTCGTGCGTCCTGCTGCTCGCGACGACCTGCGGGGCCGCGGTGGCCAGCCTCTACTACGCCCAGCCGCTGCTGCACACGATCGCGCGTGCGTTTTCGGTCTCCGAAGGCACGGCCGGCCTGCTGGTCACCATCACGCAGGCCGGCTACGTGATAGGGCTGGCCCTGCTCGTCCCAGTGGGCGACCTGCTCGAGCGCCGGCGCCTGATCGCCGGGCTGCTCGTGGTCACCGCGGCCGGCCTGGGACTGGCTTCGGCCGCGCCCACGTTCATCCTGTTCGCGGTCGCCCTGGGCGTCGTCGGCATCACCGCGGTGGTGGCCCAGATCGTCGTGCCGATGTCCTCGTCGCTGGCCGGGGATCACGAGCGCGGGAGCGTCGTCGGGACGGTGATGAGCGGCCTGCTGATCGGCATCCTCCTGGCCCGCACGATCAGCGGCATCGTGGCGCAGGTGTTCGGATGGCGAGTCGTGTTCGCGCTCGCGGGCGTCGGCATGCTCCTGCTGGCGGCGATCCTCAGCCGCGCCCTCCCCAAGGTCCCGGCCACCGAGCGGCTGGGCTATCCCGCTCTCCTGCGCTCGGTCCTCGCGCTCGTGAAAACCGAGCCGCTGCTGAGACAGCGGATGGTCCTCGGCGCCACGGCGTTCGGCTGCTTCAGCGTCCTGTGGACTTCGCTGGCCTTCTTGCTCTCCGGGCCGCCCTATCACTACGGCAACGCCGCCATCGGCCTGTTCGGGCTCGCCGGACTGGCCGGAGCCGTGGCCGCACCGGTGGCCGGGCGGCTGGCCGATCGCGGCCGCGGACGGCTGGCCATGAGCGCCTCGATCCTCGTGCTGCTCGCCAGCTGGGCGCTGCTCGCCTTCGGCAAGAGCTCGGTGGTGGCGCTGGTGATCGGGATCGCCGCGCTCGACCTCGGCGTGCAGGCGATGCAGATCTCCAACCAGAGCGCGGTCTACACGCTCCACGGCCAGGCCCGCAGCCGCCTGACCACCGCATACATGGTCGCCTACTTCCTGGGCGGCGTGGTGCTGTCGGCAATCACCTCGGCGCTGTACGCGAGTGGCGGCTGGGACGCCGTGTGCGTGCTCGGTGCGGCCACTGCCGCGGCCGGCTTGGTCGCGTGGCTGGTCAGCGAGCGGGCCATGACCGGCCGGCTGCCGATCGGCGCGGACAGCGCCGCCTAGCATCCCCGGCGTGCCTCCGCGTCTTGTCGCCTCCGACCTCGACGGGACGCTGCTCCGTTCCGACGGGACCGTCGATGACCGCACCCGCCGGGCGATCGCGAGCGCCGAGGCCGCCGGCGCCACCGTGGTGTTCTGCACCGCGCGACCGCATCGCTGGCTGAAACCGCTGGCGGAAGAGACCGGCCATCACGGCATGGCGGTGTGCGCCAACGGCGCGGTGCTCTGGGACGTGCACACCGAATCGGTGATCGAGGCCACGCCGCTGCAGCCGGCGGTCGCCCGCCAGCTGGTCACCCTGCTCGAGGGCGAGGTCCCGGGCGGCGCGTGGGCGGTCGAGCGGACCGGCGGGTTCGGCCATGAGCCGGACTACGTCCCCCGCTGGCCCGTGCCCGCGGACACGCTTATCGACGTGGTCGACACCCTCATCGAAGAGCCGGCGGTCAAGCTGATGCTCCGCCACAACTACCTGTCGGCCGACGTGCTGCTCGAAAGAGCCAAGTCGATCGGCGGCCACCTAGCCGAGATCAGCCACTCCAGCACGAACGACACGCTGATCGAGATCAGCGCGATCGGCGTCAGCAAGGCGTCGGGGCTGGCCCGGTTGTGCCAGCGCCTGGAGATCGAACGGCAGGACGTGATCGCCTTCGGCGACATGCCCAACGACCTGCCGATGCTCACCTGGGCGGGCCGCGCGGTGGCGGTCGCGAACGCCCATCCGCAGGTGATCGCCGCCGCCGACGAGATCACGGCGGCCAACGACGAGTCCGGCGTGGCGATCGTCCTCGAGCGCCTGTTCAGCTGACCGTCCGGTTCACGAACGGCTGGTACGGACGGCACGGCTCTCCGCGCAGACCTGGGCACGGAGGCAGACCCGTCGGCACCGCCACCCCCGGCACCACCGGGAGCACGAGCCGGGAGGGCATCGAGCGCGAGAAGGCCACCCGCACCGTGGCGCGCCGACCGACACCCGGCACCAGCTGGTTGAAGGCCCAGGTCGGCTGATCGCCGCCCGGGGCCGAGATCGTGATCCGAATCCGCGAGCCCGCCCGGTAGACGTGTCCCTCGTAGTAGAGCGGGATCGCCACCTCTGTGAAGTGGCCACGGGGGAGCGGCCTCGCGTCGGCGCGGCGCAGGGTGAGCACGGGATCGACCAGCGTGCTCGCGGCGCGATCGAGCTTGCGCTCGCTGGCCCGCAGCCACCCGCTCTGGACGAACGTCTCCAGGCCGTCGGGGCGAACCTCGCTCACGGTGACCTGCAGGTCGACATCCCGGGTGGACGCCTCGATCCATGCGTACACCGCGCCCGCGCCGACCACCACCACGTTCGAGGTCAGCGGCGCTGTCAGGTAGGAGAGCGCGGTTCCGGGTGGGTTCTGGGCCCAGTGGTAGCGCGGCGTAACCCCCCATAGGCCACCGGCGCCGGTGTTCCCGGTGAAGTCGGTGGCGGGCCGGGCCCGGGGATCCCAGGTGAACGCATCCACCTCGCGCCCGCCAAACGCCGAGGCGCCCAGTGTTCCGCCGGGGCCGAGGTACCAGGATGAAGCGAGCGTGCCGGGCACTGGGAAGCGCGCGAACGACTGCTCAAAGCCCGCCTCCGGCACGCCGGGCGCCGTGCCGCCGGCGCCGTTGTCGAACAGGACGCGAACCGACGGCAACGCCTCGAACGCGCCCAGCGCAGCCGTGTAGGACGGCTCATCCTCGATCGGGTCACCGGCCGGAAGGGTGACGCCGGCGATGCCCATCGCCTCCTGGTAGACCTCGGGCGCGAACGCCCGAACCGTCGGCGAGAGCGAAGGCAATCGGTGCGCCACGAACAGCGTCAGGAAGTCGAACCACCGCTCCGCGGTCGCCGGGTCGAGCGAGTCGATGTGGGCGCCGTTGGTGAACGTGAACCACTTCTGGCGCGTGCCGGTGAAGTGCGAGGCGAGCTCGGGACAGTGACCGCCGGTCTCCTCGTCGGTCCATTGGCAGGCCAGGTAGACCGGCACGTGGATCTTGTGTACGAACGTGTCCGGGTTCAGCGGATTCGCCACCGACGGCACGTAGTAGCGGTTGGCGTACACCTCGGACACCTCGTTCACCGCCTCGGGGTGCAGCGCCTGGTTGGCGGCGCACACCCGGTCGCCGTTGCGGATCTGCTGCAGCGCCCACTGCTCGCCGTGACCCGGCGAGGCCGGCTCGGCGTCGAAGTTGCGCGCCTGCGCGTACGGGAGCCCGAAGCCGGTATTGAGGATCCCGCCCGGGTACAGCGTGGTGGCGGTGTTATCGATCACCGACAGCGGCGCGATCGCCGCCAGGTGAGGCGGGTCGGTGGCGGCCACGAACAGCTGGCTGATCCCGCCGTAGGAGATCCCGATCATCCCCACCCGGTGCCCCAGCACCCACGGCTGCCGCGCCACCGTCTCGATCATGTCGTAGCCGTCGAGGCTCTGCAGCGGCTCGAAGAAGCTGAACGCCCCGCCTGAGCAGCCCGTCCCGCGCATGTTCACGTCGACCACCGCGAACCCGAGCAGCGTGGCGATCGGGCTGAGACCACTCTGCGCTCCGGCCGGATCGGCGTAGCCATAGCCGGAGTACTCGACGAGCGTCGGGTAGGGACCCGGGCCCGCCGGCAGGCGCACGTCAATCGCCAGCTTCGTCCCGTCTCGAGTGGTCAGGTAGCCGTAGCCGGACCTCGGGATCCGCTGGTCGTAGATCCTGGTGCTCGGTGGCGCCGGTCGGTCCGGTAAAACCGTCACCGTCGGTGTTGGTGGCGCCCCCCCGTTGGCTGGCCGGACGCGGTAGCCGGCGCCCGGGGCGACCCCGCGGAAGATCGCGCCGCCCAGCGGTCCCGCTACCGTCGTGGCGACCGTGTGCCCGCGCGAGTCGAGCAGCGTCAACCGCTCCCCGGCCTGGGCTCCGAGCACGTACACCTGCTGCACGCTGCCGTGGGCGCTGAGCCCCGCCCCCGCGCCTTGAGCCGCCGCAGCACCAGACGTCGCGACGACGGCCAGAAGCACCACCGCGATCAGCCCCCCCAAGAGCTGTTTCGCCCCTCTCACCATCACGAGATCGCGCACCCTACAGCACGTCTTGCATGACGCGCTAGCCTCGTCCCCACAACCAGGCAAGGAGCGGGATCTCGGTGGGTTTGGGGCGACCCGACGAAAAGGACTTCACCCAGTCGCTACGACTGCTCGTCGTAGGTCAGGACGCCCAGCACACCGAGGCGCTGCGGCGGCGCGTCCGCGCGGCGATCGGGCCGCACGCGGACGTCCTGGTCGCCGACACGGTGACGCGCGTGCCCCGCGCGCTCTACGAGGTGGCGATCGACTGCCTCGTGCTGGGGCTCGCCTCCGGGCCCGAGCCTGAGTCGCCCGCGCAGCCCGCCTCCGAGCCGGAGCCTGAGTCGCCCGCGGAGCCCGCCTCCGAGCCGACCGCGGAGCCAACCTCCCTCCAGAGCCTCGAAGCCATGCTGCCCAGCGTCCGCGACGTACCCGTGGTGATCCTCGCCCGCGCGGGGGACCCGTCGGTGGGGATGCAGGCGATCCGCGACGGGGCCCAGGACTACCTGCTCGAGTCAGCCGCCGATCCCGAATCGCTCGCGCGGGCGATCCGCCACGCAATCGCCCGTAAGCACACCGAGGTCGGCCGGGTCCGGAGGGCGCTGCACGATTCGCTCACGGGCCTGCCGAACCGGGCCCTGCTGCTCGACCGCCTGCAGGTGGCCCTCGGCCGCTCGCGCCGGCGACCCACGTCGGTGGCGCTGCTGTTCCTCGACCTCGACGGCTTCAAGCGGATCAACGACAGCTTTGGCCACGAGGCGGGCGACGCGCTCCTGGTCGAGATCGCCGAGCGTATGCAGCGGGTGCTCCGCCCGGGTGACACGGTCGCCCGTTATGGCGGCGACGAATTCGTGATCCTGTGCGAGGACCTCCGCGGACAGCGCGAGGCGGTCCGGGTCGCCAAGCGGACGCGAGCGGCGATCGCCGAACCGCTGACCGTGCGCGGCCACGAGGTGACGATCGAGGCCAGCGTCGGCATCGCCCGGACCCGCCGAGAGCAGGTCTCCGCCGAGGAACTGATCCGGGAAGCGGACATCGCGATGTACCGAGCCAAGCGGCGGGGCGGTGGGATCGACCTCTACGACCCCGGGTCGGGCACCGACGCGATCAGCGGGCTCGAGGTCGAGCAGCGCCTGCGCGAGGCGGTGATGCGCGCCGGGCTGCTCCTGCACTTCCAACCGGTGATCGCGCTCGCGGACAAGCGCGTGCACTCGCTCGAGGCGCTGATCCGCTGGGAACACCCGGAGCGGGGACTGCTGGCACCCGCGGATTTCCTGCCCCTGGCCGAGGAGTCCGGGCTGGCGGCGGACGTCGACCGGTGGGCGATCACCGAAGCCTGCCGGCAACTCGGTCGGTGGCAAACCGACGGCCTCCTCAATGACGACACGCCGGTGTCAGTGAATCTGTCCGCCGCCTCGCTCCGGATGCCCAGGCTGGCCGACGCGGTCCAGAGCGCCCTGCGAGCCACCGGGATCTCAGCGGCGGGCCTCAACCTCGAGGTGAGCGAGGCGAGCTTCGACCGCGATCCCGCTCGCGCCGCCACCGGCCTCGACGAACTCGTCGGCGCAGGCGTGAGCCTGTACCTCGACGGCTTCGGCATCGACCGCTCCGACCTCGCGGTCCTGTCGACACACCCGTTCGCCGGTGTGAAGCTCATGGCGGCGACGCCCGTCAGCACGCTCAGAGCGTCGCTCGCCGCAGCGCGGTCCCTGGACCTGTACACGGTGGCCAAGGCGCTCGAGACCCCGGCCCAGCTCGAGCACGTCGAAGGCTGCGACGCCGCTCAGGGCTACGCCATCGCGCGACCGGCCGACGCCGACGCAACGGCGCGCTTCCTCGCCTCCAGGGCCGAGTAGGTTTCGCTCATGACCGACACCGCAGACCCGGCCGACCTCGGCGTCCTTGACGCCGCGCATCAACTTGCAGCCGGGCGACTTTCGTCGACCGAGCTAACCGAGGCCTGCCTGGGGCGCATCGAAGCGCGCAACGGCGGCCCGCCAACGTTCGACGGCGCGCCCGACCAGATCAACGCCTGGGCCCGGCTCTACCCGGACATCGCCCGCGAGCATGCAACCGAGGCCGACGCCCGTCGCGCCCAAGAGAAGGAAGAGACCCCACTCCTGTGCGGCATCCCGATCGGTCTAAAGGACCTCTACGCGGTCGCCGGCCTACCCCTGACCGCCTCGAGCCGGGTCCTCGAGGACAACGTCGCCGTCGAGGACTGCACCGTCTGGAGCCGGCTCCGCGCCGACGACATGGTCCTGCTCGGTCATACCCACACGCACGAGTTCGCGGCCGGCGGCACCACCGACCAGTCCGGCAACCCGTGGGCGCTCGATCGGATCGCCGGAGGGTCGAGCGGCGGCAGCGCGGCGGCACTCGCCGCCCGCATGACCCCGGCCGCGCTCGGCAGCGACACGTGCGGCTCGCTGCGGATCCCGTCGGCCTGCTGCGGGACATCGGCGATCAAGCCGACGCGCGGGCGGATTCCCCTCGACGGCGTGATTCCGCTGGGCCACTCGCTCGACCACCCTGGCCCGATGGCGCGGACGGTGGGCGACTGCGCCGCCGTGCTCGGCGCGATGGCGGGCGGAGAAGCGCTGCCGCTCGCGCCGCGAGCCGGGACCAGTCCGCTCGATGGCGTCACGGTCGCGCTGACCGACCGCCCAGAAAAAATTCCCATCAATGAAGAAGTCGCCCGCGGCTTCGATGAGGCGGTGCGCGCGTGCGAAAGGCTCGGCGCGCGGGTCATCCGACTGCCTTCGCCCTCGACCCTCGACTGGGACGACCTCGGCTGCATCCTGGGGACCGACGCGTGGAGCTATCACCGCTCGCATGCCGATCGGCACGACCGGTACCGGCCCCAGGTGGCGGAGTTCATCGAGGGCGCGCGCGAGTCCGCTGACGCGGAGGCCTATGCGGCCGCCCAGGACCGCCGCACCGCCGGGACCGCCGCGTGGGAGGAGTGGTTCGCGCATGAGGGCGTGGACGTGGTGCTCGAGCCGACGCTGCCGATCCTCCCGCTCGAGCGCGGCCCGGGCTACGAGCGCGGTCATCCGGCGGGCCCGGGCGACCCGCTGATCGCGTTCACCGCGATGTGGGACCTCACCGGCATGCCGGTCGCGTCCCTGCCGGTCAGCTGGTGCGTCGGCGTCTCGCTGGTCGCGCCACGCGGACACGAGGGGCCGCTCGTCCAGGCCGCGATCGACCTCCAGGAGCACGCCCTCGGGATCCCGGGAGATCCGCTCGCGTGAGTCTGGCCGTCACCGGCGGGCTGCTGGCGGGCGAGAAGGTCGGCCTGCGCGCTGAGGAAGGTCTGATCGTCGAGCTCGGCCCGGACGTCGAGCCCCGGCCGCGAGACGACACGCTCGACGCCGGCGGCGCGATCCTCGTGCCGCCGCTGATCAACGGCCACACCCACGCCGCGATGACGCTGTTCCGCGGTCACGGAGACGACCTGCCGCTGATGCGCTGGCTGCAGGAGAAGATCTGGCCGGTCGAGCGCCGGCTCGAGGCCGAGGACGTCTACTGGGGTACGCGACTGGCCTGCCTGGAGATGGCGCGCAGCGGGACCACGCGCTTCTGGGACATGTACTGGCACCCGGAGGCGGCCGCGCGGGCGGTGCGCGACGCGGGCATCCGGGCCACGGTCGCTGCGCCACTGATCGACGTCGAGGGTGGCGGCGAGGCGCTGCGCGAGGCCGCGCTGCGGAGCATCGACGCGCTCACCGAGTCCGGCGCTTGCGACCGGGTCGACATCGGCCTCGCCCCGCACGCGATCTACACCGTGACCGAAGCGAGCCTGCGCTGGATCGCCGAGCTCAGTGCCGAGCGCGGCCTGCCGGTCCAGATCCACCTGTCCGAGACCGAGCAGGAGGTGACCGACTGCCTCGCCGCGCACGGCGTGCGCCCGGCCCACTATCTCGACCGTGTCGGCCTCCTCTCGCCGCGGACCGTCCTCTCTCACGGAACCTGGCTGGATGACTCCGAGCTCGAGCTGATCGCCCTGCGGGGCGCCGTCGTGGTCACCAACCCGGTCGCGAACCTCAAGCTCGCCGTGGGCCGCGTGTTCCCCTACCCGCGGGCGCGGGCGGCGGGCGCGCAGGTGGGGCTGGGGACCGACGGCCCCGGCTCGAACAACGCGCTCGACCTGTTCGCCGACATGAAGCTGCTCGCGCTGCTCCAGAAGCACGAGGCCCGGGATCCCGCGGTGATCAGCGCCGAGGAGACCTGGGAGATCGCCACCGGCCGGCGCGCACCGCTGCTCGGCGCCACCCAGGGCCTCGAGGTGGGCGAGCCCGCCGATTTCCTGCTTCTGCGCGCGGACGCACCCGAGCTCAGCTTCGGCGAGCTCCCCGCCGCGCTCGTCTACGCCGCGTCCGGAGCCGTCGTGCAGAGCACGGTCGTCGCCGGGAGACCCGTCATGCGCGACCGCCAGGTGGAGGGATCCGAGGAGGTGCTGGCCCGCGCCCTCGAGCGCGCCCGGCGGCTTGGGCTCGCGCTAGCCTGAGCGCCAACCCGATCGAGGCCGCAGGCCTTGATCGGCAGCACCCCATCTATGTATGTCTGAAGTAGCCGCCGACCGAATCGCTCGCGCCGCCGGCCCGGCCGGCGCGACGCCGTGCGTGCTCCTGATGTTCGGCGAGCTGACCCTCAAGGGCCGCAAGCGCTCGAGCTTCGCCGCGGTGCTCGAGCGCAACCTGCGCCGGGCGTTGCGCGCCGTTGACGGCGTCGAGCTCAACCGGCGCGGTTCCTCGCTCTTGGTGCGCACCCCGCCGGAAGCACTTGCCCGGACCCTGGAGATCGCCACCGCGGTACCTGGTCTGAGCGTCGTGCAGCCGGCGCTGCGCGTCGAGCCGGGGGTCGAGCCCGCATGCCGGGCGGCCATCGAGTTGCTGCGCGCCGAGCCGGTGGGCACCTTCGCGGTCCGGCCGCGCCGGCGCGAGAAGACGTTCCCCGTGGCCTCGATGGAGCTCTCGCGCCTGGTCGGCGCCGCGGTCAAGGACACGCTCGGCCTCGGGGTCGACCTGAGCCATCCCGACGTCGAGCTGCACGTCGACGCCTACGAGCACGAGCTGTTCGTCTCGGTCGACCGGCTGCGAGGCGCGGGCGGCCTGCCCGTCGGCACCAGCGGGCGCGCGCTCGTACTGCTCTCCGGCGGCATCGACTCCCCGGTCGCGGCCTACCGGATGATGAAGCGCGGGCTGCGCTGCGACTTCGTGCACTTCTCAGGCCAACCGCTGACCGGACCCGAATCGGCCTACAAGGCCTACGCGCTCGTGTCGCAGCTGAACCGCTATCAGGGCCGCTCGCGCCTGTTCGTGGTGCCGTTCGGGCTCGCCCAGCGACTGCTCGCGACCTCGGGCGCGGGCCGCCTGCAGGTGCTGGCCCAGCGGCGTCTGATGGTGCGAGTGGGTGAAGCCCTGGCCCGGCGCGAGGGTTGCGAGGCGCTGGTCACCGGCGACTCGCTCGGGCAGGTGGCGAGCCAGACACTGCGCAACCTCGAGGTGGTGCAAGGCGCGTCGACCCTGCCCGTGCTCCGGCCGCTGCTCGACCGCGACAAGTCGGAGATCATCGCGGAGGCCGAGCGGCTCGGGACGTTCGAGACCTCGATCCTGCCCGACGAGGACTGCTGCACGCTGCTGGCCCCGCGCCGCGCGATCACCTGGACCGAGCCCGAGCCGCTGATCGAGCTCGAGCGGCGAGTCGACGTCCAGAGCGTGGTCGAGCGGCTCGTCGAGCAGGCGCTGGTGATGTGGCCGCGCGTCGAAGATCCCAGCCGGGTGCCCGCCCCGGCCGCCGCGTAGTCTGGAGCCTCAGGCAGCGAGCGCGTCCGGCGCCAGCGCGAGCCCGCGCTCGAGCAGGCCGATCGGATCCGAGCTCACGAGCTCGACCGCGTCGGGCACGCCGGCACCGGCGAGCGCGTCGAGCGCGAGGCGCAGGGACGGCATCCTCACCTCGTTGTGCGCGTCGGAGGCGATCACCGCGCGCGGCGCGCGGCGCAGCAGCGCCATGGCATTGGCGCGCACGCGCTCCCCGTACAGGCCGGCGAGCGACCAGGCGTTGATCTGCAGCGCGCTCCCGGCGGCGAGTTCGTGCTCGAGGACACGCACGGCGGCCTCCGGGTGTTTGAACGAGCGCTCTGGGTGGGCCACGACGATGGCGAAGCCGCGCTCGCGGAGCTCATCGGCGACAACCGTGTAGTCGTCCCCGAGTCCCCGCAACGGCGCCTCGAGCAGCACCCACCGCCGGCCCTGCGGACCGTGGGCAACGGCTTCGAGCTGGGCGTCGGACAGCCGCTCGGGCATCGCCAGGTCGAGCTCGCCCCCGATGCGCACCGTGATCGGGATCCGCTCGGCGGTCAGCCGCGCCTGGACCTCACGCACTCGTTCGGCCAGGGACAGCGGATCGGTGACGAAGTTTGGATGGACGTGCGGCGTGGCCACGACCGTCCGGGTGCCCTCGGCCGCGGCGGCGGCTGCCAGCGCAACGCTCTCCTCGATCGTCTGCGGTCCATCATCGATCCCAGGGAGCAGGTGAAAGTGGATCTCGGTGAAGTTCATCTGTATCGATGATCGGTCAGGATCGGCTCAGCTCTGTGACGATCCGGTTAAGGGGCCTCGCTGCGCACCGGACCTGCGGCACCCCCGAAATTTCCGCCATTACGGGTCGGCCGCCGCTGCTAGTTCCGGATTCCTCGGGCTACAGACGAGAAATCCGTCACGAGCGATCTACCCCGAGGGTAATGGCGGAAATTTCGGTTTCTGGGGTGGGGTGGCGGAATCAGTCTGGGGCCTCGCCGCGCTCGGCGTCGGTGGGGAATCCGCCTCGGCGCGTTTGTGTGAAGCGAAGATCGATAGTTGCGGATTCCCTGATGGGAATTCGGCTGGGGGACGTCACGGCTGCGAGGACTCTTCGGCGCCGAATTCCCCGGGGCCGTGCGACCCCGTCCGGACGGGGTCGGCGATGCCCAGGCGCTCGCGGACCTCGTTCCACAGCTCCCGGAACGCACCCGCCGCGGGACTCCGCGGCGCGAACTCGTCGAGCGGCGCCCGGGCCTGCCCCATCCGCTCGACGTCGGCAGCGAGGGGAATCACGGTCTGGAGCATCTCGTCGGGACGCTCGGCCGTGAACTGGGCCATGACATCGCGGTGCATCCGCTTGCGCGTGTCTGCCATCGAGAAAAAGGCGAGGCGGCGCGTCCCGCCGGCCACCTCTTCGATGCGGTCGAGCGTCCGCGCCGACAGCGTGGCGGGCAGCAGCGGGATGATCAGCGCATCGGCGGCCTTGAACACGTTCTCGGAGGCAAGTGAGATGCTGGGCGGGCAGTCCAGGAAGACGTACTCGTAGTCGGTTTCGAGCGGCTCCAGCATGCGATCCAGCTGCTGCTCGGGGCGTTTGGCTCCCTCCAGGTGAAGATCCATGTGGCGGTAGGAGAAGTCCGCCGGCAGGAGGTCGAGCCCGTCGTAGTCGGTGCCCTTGATCCGGGCCGCCGCGTTCGTCTTGCCCTGCACCAGACGACGTCCGCCGCCCTTGACCTTGGGCTTGACGCGCAGCAGGTAGGTGCTCCCGCCCTGCGGGTCTAGGTCCCACAGCAGCGTCGGCGCGCCCTCGCGCGCGGCGAGGTAGGCGAGGTTCACCGCGGCCGAGGTCTTACCGACGCCACCCTTGATGTTGTAGGAGGCGAGGACCACGCCGGAAGAGTGAACCACGCGCCCATAGCGTGGTTCCATCACCACAACTTGTGTGAACATCCGGTAACTTGTATTGATAAGTTTCTGGGTCGCGTCGATCCTGCGGCGGACAGCGACCCACAGGAGCGTGCTGAAGATGAAGAAAGCCGCGTTCGTCCTGACGCTGGCGAGCCTCGTCTCTGGCCGGCCGTGGATCCAGATCGTCGAGCCCGTGTTCACCTACATCCTGATCATCGTGGCCTTCGTGCTGGTGATCGAGCGGATCTCGTCGATCGTGCGCTCGCGGACAGGCAACGCGGCCCAGACCGTTCGCTAGGTGGTCGTCCCCCTGAGTCAAAATGACGGCGGGATGCCCGGCCTCAAGAGCACATCGGTCCCCCGTCACGCCGCCATCGCCCGCGCCCTGCGCGACGAGATCCTGACGGGAGAACTCGAGCCGGGATCGCCCCTTCCATCGGAGGCGCAGCTGTCGGCGCGCTTCGCCGTGTCGCGCGGCACGATCCGCCAGGCGCTCGCCGCGCTGCGTTCCGAGGGCTTGATCGTCGGCGGGCGCGGCCGCGCGCCGCTGGTCCGCCGGCCCGGCTTCTCACAGTCCTTCGATCAGCTGGTGTCGTTCTCGATGTGGGCGCTCCAGCTGGGCCGGGAGCCGTCGGCCCGCACACTCGAGCTGGCCCGCCGGCCGGCCGATGCCGAGTCGGCCGATCAGCTCGGGATCGAGCCCGGGACCCCGGTGTTCCAGTACAAACGACTGCGGCTGCTCGACGGGGAGCCGATGATGATCGAGCGGACGACGATGATCGAGTCGGTGGGACGGCTGCTGCTCGATTGCGACCTCGACGGCGGGTCGGTCTACGCCCAGCTGGGCGAGCGCGGGATCGTGTTCAGCGAGGCCAACCAGACGATCGCCGCGATCGCCGCCGGTGCCGACGATGCCGCGCTGCTGTCGATCCCGCGGCGCTCACCGCTGCTCGAGGTCCGCCGGCGCGCGCTCGACCCAGACGGTCGCGCGCTCGAGTGGGCGCACGACCGATACCGCGCCGACGCGTTCGAGATCACGATTCATAATCAGCACGCGCTTCCTCGTGCCGGGGTCGCGCTCCGCCAAACGCCACCGCCGGCGCTGCGGACAGCCCGTCGCTAGCCGCGCCGGCGAGCATCTCGTCGATTACGCGCGGCGCCAATCCAAGCGCGGTGGTCATGCCGATGCCGGCGACGACCTCGGTCGGGATCGCCGCCAGCCGGGCCACCTCGGGCTCCACGAGTCGCGCCGCCCGCCGCGGGTCACGGGTCGCTTGCGCCATCACCTCGACCTCATCGGGGTGGCGAGCGACGATCACGGTCCCCGATTCGAGCACCTCGAAGCCGGCCCGCCGCCCGAGCTCGATCCAGCGCTCGCGCGCCTGCAACGCGCATTCCAACGCCGGCCCGTCCGCCATCGCCGAGATGAACCCGTGGCCGAAGTTGCGCACGCTCGCCCCGACGGCCCGCTCGCCGCGCTCGAGGACGACCACCTCGAGCCCGCGCCGGCGCGCCTCGCGGGCGTGGGCCAGGCCGACGATGCCCGCACCGACCACACGGACGTCGGTGTCGATCGCGCGTTCCATAACTTGTACATACAAGTCCAATTCGGGGTGGCCATGTTGTAACGATTCGGTGATCGTTGATGATCAAGTCCGCGAGCGGCACATGGACTTGTATAGTCAAGTTATGGCGAGTGCGTTCGCCGCGAATGACCGGAGCTACGAGATCCCGACCGAGCCCGTGCTCGCCGTCTGCGTAGACGGATGGGACCCCGAGTACGTCGACGACGCGCTGCACCGAGGACTCATGCCGCGCGTGGCCGAGCTGGTGAGGGAGGGAACCCGCGCCCTCGGGCGGGCCCAGATCCCCACGTTCACCAACCCCAACAACGTCGCGATCGTGACCGGCGTTCCCGCCGCCCGGAACGGCATCGCCGGCAACCACTACCGCGACCCGTCCGGCGAGGAGGTGCAGGTCACCGACCCGAGCTTCCTGCGCGCCGCCACCATCCACGCCGCGGCGCACGCGGCCGGCGTGCCGGTCCTGTGCGTGACCGCCAAGGACAAGCTTCGCCGGCTGCTCGCGGCCGGCGACGTGCCCGCGTTCAGCGCCGAGCGCGCCCACGAACAGGCGCTGCCGGACGGCACGCCTCTGCTCGACGTGGCCGGAGCCGCCAACCCGGACATCTACGACTGGCGGCTCTCGATCTTCACCATCGACCTGGCGCTCGCCCTGGCAAGCCGGCTGGACAGCCGGCTCGTGTACGCGTCGCTGACCGACTTCGTCCAGCACGCGGCGGCCCCCGGCGACCCAATGGCCGACGACTTCCACCGGGCGCTCGATGCGGCCGTCGGCCGTGCACTCGACGCCGGGTTCGTGGTCGGGCTCGTGGCCGACCACGGGATGCACGCCAAGACCGCCGGGGACGGCACCCCCAACATCCGCTTCCTGGACGACGCCCTGACCGCCGCCGGGGTGCGGGGCGCCCACACCGTCTGCCCTATCACCGACCCGTACGTCGTCCATCACGCTGCGCTCGGATCGCTCGCGTGGATCCACCTCGATGACTCCGATCAGCTGGACGCCGCGCGCGGTGCGCTGGCAGCGCTTCCCGGCGTCGAGGGGGTGCTCGACCGGTGGGCGGCCGCCGAGAGCTTTGAGCTGCCCGCCGACCGGATCGGCGATCTCGTGGTGCTGGGCGACGCCTCGACGGTGCTCGGCAAATCCGAGGCGGCCCACGACCTGAGCCGGCTGAACGGGCGCCTTCGCTCGCACGGCGGGCTTCACGAGCGCTCGGTGCCGATCATCCTCTCCCGGCCCCTGAAGCGCGGGTGGGAGGACGGGCGCACGCTCTACAACCGGGACCTCCACGACCTGCTGCTCAACCGCCTGGCGTGAGCACGACCGCGGCCATGGAGGTGCATTCGCCGTTCACCGGCGAGCTCGTCGGAGAGGCGCCGGTGTCGGGTCCCTCAGAGGTTCGCGACGCCCTCGACGCGGCCGCCGCATACCAGAACGCCCTCTCCCGCCATGAGCGCTCCGAGCTGCTGTTCGCCGTGGCCGGCCGGCTGGGCGAGCTCGCGCCCGAACTGGCCACGCTGATCTCACGCGAGTCCGGACTGTGCCTGAAGGACACCCGGCACGAGGTGAGACGGGCGGTCGACGTGTTCCGCTTCGCGGCGATCGAGGCGCTGCACGACGACGGCGAGGCGTTCCCGGGCGACGTCTCGGCCAACGGCAGCGGGCGCCGAGCCCACACGATGCGCGTTCCGGTCCGGCTGGTCGCGGCCATCACGCCGTTCAACCACCCGCTCAACCAGGTCGCCCACAAGCTGGCGCCGGCCATCGCCGCCGGGGCCCCGATCGTGCTCAAGCCCTCTGAGCGCACGCCGCTGACCGCGTTGCGGCTGGCCGGGGTGCTCGGCGACTGCGGTCTTCCGGGCGCGGCCGCCGAGGTCGTGTGCGGCTCACCGTCCGAAATCGTGGACGAGTTCTTGACCCACGAGGGGGTCGAGGTGATCTCGTTCACGGGTGGCGTCGCCGTCGGTAAGTCGATCGCCGCGCGGCTCGGCTATCGGCGGGCGGTGCTCGAGCTCGGCGGCAACGATCCGCTGCTCGTGCTCGCCGACGCCGACCTGGAGGAGGCCGCCGCACTCGCCGTCCGCGGCGCCTTCCAGAACTCGGGCCAGCGCTGCACCGCGGTCAAGCGGATCATCGCGGTGGCCCCTGTCGCAGACGAGCTGGCGGATCGGATCGTGGCCCTCACCCGGGCACTGAGCTGCGGGGATCCGCTCGAGGAGGCCACCGACGTGGGCACGGTGATCGACTCGCGCGCGGCCGAGGCGATCGAGGCGCGGATCGCGGCCGCCGTCGACGCCGGCGCGACGCTGCTCTGCGGCGGGGAGCGTGACGGGGCCCTGCTCGCCCCGGCCGTCCTCGACCACGTCCCGGTCACGGCCGAGCTCGTGGAAAGGGAAACCTTCGGTCCTGTAGCCCCCATCATCCGCGTGCGCGACCTCGACGAGGCGATCGCGGTCGCCAACGCCACTCCGTACGCGCTGTCGAGCGCGGTGTGCACGTTCGACTGGCGGGCGATCGCGCGCTGCGTGCGCGAGCTGCGCGCCGGGACCGTGAACATTCGCGAGGTGCCCGGGTGGCGGACCGAGCTCACGCCGTTCGGCGGGATCGGTGACAGCGGCCTGGGCGTCAAGGAAGGCGTGCGCGAGGCGATCCGCGCGATGTCCTTCACCAAGCTCTACACGCTGCCGTGGGGGTGAGTCATTTGGACCGCGTTCCGGGCGAGGTCGACCACACCGTCGATGAGATCATCGCCGCCTGCAAATCGATGGCGGGGCTTCCCTACGACGGCGAGCCGGTCGACCAGCTCGAGCACGCCCTCCAGTGCGGGGCGCTCGCCCGAGGACGGAGCGAGGACTCGGAATTCGTCGTCGCCTGCCTGCTCCACGACATCGCGCGCGCCGCGGCGGTGGCCGGGATCCCTTACGACGGACCTCGCGAGCACCACGGCGAGGCGGGGGCGCGCTGGCTCGAGCCGCGCGTCGGCACGCGCGTCGCCTGGCTGGCCGAGCAGCACGTACCCGCCAAGCGCTACCTGGTCGCCACCGATCCGGCGCATGCCGCCGGGCTGAGCGAGGTCTCCGCCCGCACGTTGGTCGCCCAGGGAGGACCGATAAGCGCCCCCGAGGTCGAGGCGTTCGAGTCCCAACCCGGACTGGCGACTCGCGGTGACCCTTCGCCAGATCGACGACCAGGGCAAGATCCCCGGTGCGGTCGTGCCTGGCCTCGGCGCCTACCGGCGGGCGCTCCGCGACGTCGTCGCGGCTCGATTGGCGAGGTGACGGCGCACCCCGATGATCGCCGCCGCGGCCGCGACGGCGGCCACGGCGAGTAGCGCCAGCGAGAGCAGGCGCGGTGGTCCGCCGCCCGTGCTCGATCCGGCTGATACGGCGCCGATCGGATGTCCCGCCGCCGCGGCCAGCTTCGGCAGGGCGACCGCCGCGGCCTGAGCCAGGTCGTCGCTGCTGGCGCCCGAGGGCTTGGCGAGCCGGACCGCCGCCATCGCGGCGGCGAGGTCGAGGCCCTGAGCGCCGTACCCGCCGCGCATCACCACCAGGAGCGGTTGCGCGTGATTGCCGGAGCTGATCTCGCGGTCCAGGAAATCGGCGTACTGCTGCGGCTTACCGAACAGGCTGGAAATCGCGCCGAGGTCAGCGGGGGAGGCGATCAGTGCCACCTTGATCGGAAAGTGAGCCCGGCCCGCCGCGGCGGTCTCGGCGTTCAGCTTGGCCTGGAGTCGGTTCGAGACGGTCGGGGTGAACGGATAGAAGACGTTCTGGCCGAGCAGCACGTCGCTCGCGGGGTCACCATCGGCCAGCGCGACCGAGGGCAGGAGCATCGCGACCACAACCGCCAACGCAGCTGCCCGGATCGGACGACGGACGCTCATGTGCCCGTCGGGAACGCGTACGCGTGGTGAGGGGGCACGTATGGCCCGACCTCGAGGACGATCTCCGCGTGCCGGTCCAGCGGGACGCTCGCGGGTTGGCCCGGCCGGGGTCGCCCGTCGATGAACACCCGAACGGCGCTGCCCGGGCCAGTGGTGAACGAGGCGACTTGGTGCGCGGACAACGGCTGACCCCAGGAGCGGAACAGGTCAGCCAGCGTCAGCTGCGCGCCGGGGCGGATCAGGACCAACCCCGTCGGATCGAGCGTGACCAAGTCCCCGTAGCAACTCGCGCTCGCGATCCGCCCGGCGGAGAAGCTGCGCGGCCCGCGGACGCCGACGCCCGCCGGGATCAGGACGACGCGATTGGCGCCGAACACCTCGACGTGGACTCCGGCGCGTGGGCCCAGGCTACGGGTGCAGTCGCCGATCGGCCGTCCTCTGACCGGCGGCTCAAACCTGACCCCGCGCCCGATCGGGCGCGCCTCGGCGAGGAGCGCGGCCGGTGGGGCGGGGGACGCTGGGGCGGGGGACGCTGGGGCGGCGGCGGTGATGGCGGCCGGGGCGGCGGCCGTGGTGGCGGTCGTGTGGTGGCCACTCGACCCGCAGCCGGCGACCGCACCCATCAGCAATGAGACCGCCGCGGCACGTCGAAGCGTCAAGAGTGGCACCCGGGACTCAGGCGACGGTTTCGCTGACGCCGCCAAGCTCTCGGTCGATGGGATCGGCCGCTCCGGATCGACCGGCGCGCCGGTCCGACAGGTCGGCCAGGCGAAACACGAGCAACAGCAGCGCGGCGCCGGCGCCCAGGTTGACGACGGTCACGACCCGGGCCAGGAGCGCCGGCAGCGGGATCAGCACATACCCGTACACGAGCGTCGTGACCAGCACGCCGCCGGCCCACACCCCCGCGACGCCGATCAGGAAGCAGGTGAAGTAGCCGGGCTGGCGCAGCGTCGCTCGCGAGACACCCCAGCCGACGAAGGTCAGGATCAGGGCCAGCTCGACGAGCTGGAGAACCGTGATCGTGGGACGCCCATGCAGCTCCACGCCGAGACCTGCGATCGTCACCCCGACCAGGACGGCGTTCGCCAGCACCCGCGCCACGAGTGCGTCCAGGCGGGGCCTGCGCACCCGCCAGGCCGCCAGCACGCACACGACCAGGACGATGATCGGCCAGAACCACACGATCGACGGATCGTCGGCGTGCCACAGCCCGCCGTTGATCGAGGCCAGGCTTCCGTCGACCCTGAGCGGCACGTTCCAGCGGCCCACGTACGACGCCCCCGGGGCCAGCGCCACCGCGGCGAGCGCGTGCAGCCGGCCGTCGTGCCACTCGTAGGAGTGCCCGCCGCTGACGTGGTGCCAGTGACGCGGCGTGCTCGCGGTGAGACTCGTCGGCGGCGTCTCTGGCACCGGCGTCTGGTTGAGGTAGTACATCGACGAGTTCTCGTTCACCCACACGCCCGAGGACGAGAACCGGAGGTACGGGGCCCCGCGGTAGTCGATCACCACCACGGTCTCATTCGCGGGGACGCGCATCCACATCCGCAGGTCTCCGTCCACCACCTTGGCGTCTATCCCGGGAGGAACCTGGCGGATCTTGGCCAGATAGGCCGAGGCGACCGGAGCGACCGGACCGTGGGCTTGGGCGGTGGCCGGGAAGGCTCCGAGCGCCACCAGGAGCCCGAGCAGCGCAATCGCCCAGGGGCGGCCAGGCTCTCGGCGCCGCTTAGACTCTTTGGCTGATTCGGTCCCCCGCGCTCCGGCGGCCCGCGCGCCGCCGCGTATCGCTTGCAGGCTCATCGCTTCCTGATGCACTGTACGGACATCGGCAATTTTCGCGCGCGAGTGCGCAGGCTCTGCACGGCCCTCGTGCTCGCCGTGGGCTGCCTCTCCCTCGCGCTTCCGGCGGTCGCTCGCGCCGACGGCGACCCGGCCAGCGACGTCCTGGCCACCCAATCGCTGTTCCTGCCCGCCGACGCGGGCGTCAGCTTCGCCCATGAGAGCCAACTGAACGGCGCGCTGGCCAATGCGGCCTCGAGCGGCTTTCCGATGCGGGTCGCGATCATCGCCTCCGAGTCGGATCTTGGCTCGGTTACCGCGCTCTGGCGCCAGCCACAGACCTACGCCCAGTTCCTGGGGGAGGAGCTCTCGCTCGTCTACCACGGCGCGCTGCTGGTGGTGATGCCCGACGGTTTCGGCGTTTATGGCCCCGCGCAGGCCGTCGCCGCGGGCCACTCGGCCCTCGCCGACCTGCACCCCTCCGCCGGAGGGCCGGTCCTGGGGACGGCCGCGCTCAGCGCTATCCAGCGCGTCGCCGCTGCGGCCGGCCACCCCGTCACCATTCCCAGCGCGGCCGCCACGGCCTCCGCCACGGCCTCCGGGACCGGCGCGATCCCGATCCTGGTCTTCGTGCTCGGTGTGGCCCTGATCGCGGCGGCATGGACGGCCAGCCTGCGCGCCCGTCCACCCCGGCTGCGTGGGCGCGGGGCGGTCGGCTCCGGATCGTCAAGCTGATCGGGATGGTCTGAGTGAGGATCGGGCTTCTGGTCTTCGAGCAGGTCGATCTCCTCGACGTCGGCGGTCCCTACGAGGTGTTCCTGACCGCGTCCCGCCTCGAGGTGCGCGACGGCGCCGAGCCGTCCTTCGAGGTGCTCACGGTCGGCCTCACCCGCGAGCCGGTCAGCGCCTACGGCGGGCTGCAGCTGATCCCGCAGCGCGCCCTCGATGAGGCCGGCCCGCTCGACCTGCTGGTGATCCCAGGGGCAATCGCGATCGACGACGTGATCGCGGACGAGTCCTTGATGAGAGCCGTCGACACGGCGTCTCAGCGAGCGCAGACGGTCGCGTCGGTCTGCACGGGCGCGTTCGTCCTCGGCCGGCTCGGGTTACTCGAGGGCCGGCGCTGGACCACTCACTGGGAGGACGTCCCGGACCTGGCGGACCGTGTCACGGGAACCGGAGAGGCCTGGGTCCGCTGGGTGGACGAGGGCCGGATCGTCACCGCGGGTGGGCTCAGCTCCGGGATCGCGATGGCACTGCACCTGGTCGATCGTTTCGCCGGCCGTGAGCTGGCCGTGCGGACGGCGCGGCAGATCGAGTACGACTGGGATCCCGAGTCGCACTGACCCACCACGCCGCCCCCGCGTGCCTACTCCCAACGGAACAGGCGGGCGGCGGCCAGACTGAAAACGATCGCCCAGCCCGCGAGCACGAGCAGCGGCTCGACTCCCGGCGATTGCCCGAGGAAAGACGCGTGGAGCGCGTTGACTCCGGCTCCCGTCGGCACCACCTTGGCGATGTCGCTGAGCGCCGAGGAGTGGATCTCCTGGAGCGGGACATACAGCCCCGAGAGGAACGCCAGCGGGTAGAACAAGAGCGCCTGGATGGCACCCGCAATCTGCGGGGTGGGCGCCAGCGCAGCGGCGCAGAGCCCAAGTCCGAGCGTCGCCGCGATCGTGAGCACGAGCGAGAGCAGGGTTACGAGCCATCCGCCGACGCTCGAGGGGAGCTCCAGGCCGAAGGCGAGCGCTCCCAGGCCGACGAGGATCGTGATCGACAAGGCCGCCAAGATGACGTTGATCGTCATCTGGGCCGCCAGCAACCAGGAGGGCGGCACCGGAGTGGTCGACATCCGGCGCAGCACACCCTGCTGCCTGTAAGTCGCCAGCGTCTGGGGAAGCGTGCCGATACCGACGGCGAGGAGCACGAACACGAGCAGCGTCGGCACATACAGGGTGAAGAAGGAAATGCCGCCGAACGCCGCGCTCGCGCGCATCGTCGACGGGATGCTCCCGAAAACCACGAGCAACAGGAACGGGATACCGAGGGCAACGATGATCCCCACCGGGCGCCGCAGGGCCAGTGTGATCTCGGTCCGGACCAGCAAGCCGAACGCCCGTCGCCGGCGGGGGCTGAGTTGGATGGCCAGGCTGGTCATCGCTTCGTCTCCATTTGGGTTGGAGTGGACTGGGTTGGCTCATCGATGAGGGCGAGGAACGCATCCTCCAGGTTTGCCGTCTCGGGCCGGACGTCGCTGGCACGGAGGCCGGCGCGGTCGAAGGCCAGGATGACCGCGGTCAGGAGATCTCCCGAGCCGATCACCACGACGTCCTGGCCGTGGTGCTCGACCCCGCTTACCTCGGGGAGCGCCCAGAGCAATCCGTCGTCCAGGCCCTCCGGCGCGGTGAGTCGAACCCGTTTGCTCGTGTTCGACCTGACGCCGAGCGCAGCCGGATGATCGAGTGCGGTGACCTTCCCGTGGTCGATCAGCGCCACACGGTCACACAGCCGCTCGGCCTCCTCCATGTAGTGGGTGACCAGCACGATCGTCACGCCCCGGTCGCGGATCCCCTCGATCAGCGACCAGGTCTCCCGCCGCGCCTCCGGGTCCAGGCCGGTGGTGAGCTCGTCGAGCACCGCGATCTCGGGCTGGCCGATGAGCGCGAGCACGATTGACAGGCGCTGCTTCTGACCTCCCGACAGCTTCGCGAAGTAGTGATCCCGGGAGCCCTCGAGCCCCAGGGTGGCCAGCAGCTCGCGCCCGTCCGCGGGCCGCTCGTAGAACGAGGCGTAAAGCTCCACCGCCTCGGCCACGCGTATCCGATCCTGCAGCGCGCTTTGCTGGAGCTGCACGCCGACACGCTCGTGGAGCTCGCGCCGGTCGCGGCGCGGGTCGAGGCCGAGCACGCTGATCGTTCCCCGATCCGGGCGCCGCAGTCCCGTTACGCACTCGACCGTGGTGGTCTTGCCGGCGCCGTTATGCGAGGTACAACTAGTCCTATAATGCGCGTTAGCGCTGGGCGCTGGCCGAGCGCGACCGACGAGAGGACACGACGATGAGCAGGACGAAGAAGCCGCTCCCGTTCGCCCGGTACGCGCGGGTCTCGCGCGTCGGCGGGCGCAGCGGCGAGGGGTACATCTCGATCCCCGAACAGGACCGCAAGATGAAGGCGCTCGCCAAGACCGAGGGCGTGCCGCTGACCGAGGAGCTGTTCAAGGACGAGGACCGGTCGGGCGCGAACCTCGACCGGCCGGAGTTTCAGCGGGCGCTCGGACTGATCCGCGACGGCAAGCTCGGCGGGATCGCCGTCGCCAAGCTCGACCGGTTCAGCCGCGACACCGAGGACTTCCTGACCACACTCCGGGAGATCGAGCAGCTTGGTGGCCGGCTGCTGTGCGGCGACGGGGCGGTGTCGTTGCAGAACGGGACGGATACGTTCATCGCGACGGTGCGGGTCGCGGCGGCGGCGTTGGAGCGCGACCAGCGCCGCGAGGACCTCAAGAAGTCGGTGCGGAACGCGCTTGATCGAGGCGTGCATCTGGCCGCGCCGTACGGGTACCGCAAGCGCGACGGGAGGGGCTCGCCGCTTGAGCCCGAGCCGGACGAGGCGGCAGTGGTGGTGGAGATGTTCGAGCTGCGCGCCGCCGGATGGACGTGGCCGAAGATCGCCTCAAAGCTCAACGCCGACGGGCACCGGCCGCGCCCGTACCGTCGCTGGGTGGAGGTCGACGGGGTCAAGACCGAGGAGTGGCGGCAGGCGCGCTGGACGCCGAAGGGCGTCAGGCAGATGGTGATGAACGAGGTGTATCTCGGGGTCGCGTTCAACGGGGAGCACCGCACGCCGGGCGCGCACGATCCGATCGTGGGCGCGGAGCTGTTCGCGGCCGCTCGTCGGGCGAAGGGCGTCAAGCCGCAGGGTCCGCG
>DATJRS010000102.1:0-3863 GCA_035504535.1 Solirubrobacteraceae bacterium
CTCCGACACCGACTCGGTCGGAACGACCACGTTACGGACGGCTCGCTGCTGTCCGAGCGAGACGATGCGGTGCTCGAGGTTCTGCTTGACCTTGTTCTCGTGGCCGGAGTATGTGTTGACGACGTACCAGCGAAACATTCAGTTGCTCCCTGAGGGGTGTTACGAAGAGATGGATGTACGGGGACGCCCGGCGGCGTCAGAGGATGAATTCGACGATTTCCTTGGCCACGTAGTCGGCGAGACCGAGGTAGGCGCCGGCGATGGCCACGAACCCGAGCACAACGGCCGTGGCCTGAAAGACCTGACGGCGATCGGGCCATTGGACACGCTGCAGCTCGGCCCAACTGGCCCGCAGAAACCCGATCGCGCGGTTGCCGCCACGCAGTGGAGCGCCCGAGGGACGCTCCTCGAGCTCGGTGCCCGCCGGAGGACGGCCGTTGCCCGCGCCACCGGCGCCGCCGGCTTCGGTCTGCAGCAGGTCGGCGCCAAGGTCGGTGTCGGTGTCATGCTCGGTGCCGGGCTCAGCCTGCGCGCCCGCCTGTAGCGCGGCCTCGGCCGCGAGCTCGGCCTCCGCTTCGAGCTCGGCCTGCGCGGCGGCGTCAGGCGCAGCGGCGACCCCACCTGCGCCCATGACCAGAGCGGCGTCGAACTCGTCGACGTCGCCCGCGTGCTCGAGTGCTCCCGGCAGGTCGGCGCGTTGGATCGCGCCGCCGTCGGTCGCTGTCGTGGAGGCGTGCTCGGTGTCGTGCTCGGCCCCATCGCGCTCGGGAGCGCGTTCGGAGCCGCGACCCGCCGGCGCGGGCCCACGACGGGCACGGCGTTGCTTGGCGCGTTTGCGGTCACGAGCCACAAGCGGTCCCCCGCTATCGAGTCTCCCGGTGGCTGGTGTGGCGCCGGCACCAGCGACAGTACTTGCGCAGCGCCACCCGATCGGGGTTGTTGCGCTTGCTCTTGTTCGTCTGGTAGTTGCGGTGCTTGCACTCCTCGCAGGCGAGGGTGATAGCGATGCGAACGTCTCCGCGGGCCATGTGCGTCCTAGTAGATCGTGTGTTGAAGGCGGTGTATTGATGCGACTCTGATGCGGCCCCGATGCGACCCCAGGCGAGAAAAAACCCCGCCCAGGCGCGAGGTGCAGAGCAGTCTAGCGCGCTTTGGCCGCGGCGGGCGCGAGCATGGCCGGCACGCCGACGAGCGTTACTCGAACAGCGTGACCGTCGCCAGGACCACGTACAGCGCCACCAGGGCCCAGCCCTCGAACTCGGCCGCCTCGCCGTCGCCGGTCACCTGGGCGAGGATCAGCGCCGTCAACGCCAGCGCGCCTATGTAGACCGGGGCGAGCGCGAACGTCAGCTGCGTGGACAGAGCGAAGGAGATCAGTACCAGCAGCGGGAACAGGAACGCGGCGACCTGGGCGACAGAGTTCTTGACGACCGAGATCGCGAGATCGGCACGGCGCTTGTAGGCAAGCACCAGCCCCGCGACGTTCTCGACGGCGTTGCCCGCGAGAGCCACGATCACGAGGCCCGCGAACGCCTGAGACAGGTTCAGCACCGAGATCGCCGGAGCCAGGGCGTTGACGAACCATTCGGAGACGAACGCCGAGGCGACGCCGGCGAGGATCAGCAGGGTCAAGATGAGTGCGAGGCCCAGGCGCGAGGTGGAAGGACCCCCGCGGGGGGCGGAGTCCGAGCGCAGGTAGGGCACGACCCAAGTGCCGTAGACGACCAGCAGGCAAATGGCGCCGATCATGGAGATCGCCTGGACGTGGTGGCTGGCGGGATCGTGCGAGGCCAGCGAGAGCCCGAGCAGCACGATGATGAACACGGCCACCAGCAAGAGTGTCGCCGTGTCGCGCGGCAGGCGCGGGGAGAAGCGCATCACCCCGTCGGACGAGCGCCGCGCGCCGACGACGATCACGAGCCCCAGCACGAGCAGCGCGTTGGCGAGGATCGAGCCGACGATCGCGGTCTGGGCGACGACGAGCTCGCCGGCCTGCAGCGCGAAGATCACGACGAACAGCTCGGGCAGATTGCCGAGCGTGGATTGCAAGAGGCCGGTCACCGCCGGACCGGAGCGCTCGCCGAGCTGCTCGGTCGCAAACGACACGACCCAGGCCAGGCCGGCGAGCGCGAGCGTCGCGATCGCAAAACGCGGCACGGCGGGCCAGGGCTGAAAGTTGGCCAGACCGGCGAGCGCCGTGAGGACGGCGATCAGCAGCAGGCCCGAGCGCTCGAGAGGTGTCATGCCGGCCATGGGGCGCCAGCGACTCTAACCGGCGCCGGCGACCCTGGTCGCCCGGCGATATGCCTCAGTGGCTCTCCAGAACCCGATCGATCAGCCCGTACTCGCGGGCCTGCTCGGCGGTGAAGAAGCGGTCGCGCTCCATGTCCTCGCGGACCTGCTCGGTCGGTTTGCCGGTGTGCTCGGCATAGATCGAGTCGATCCGCTCGCGCACGTTGAGGATCTCGCGCGCGTGAATCTCGATGTCGGTCGACTGCCCTTCAAAGCCGGCCGAGGGCTGGTGGATGAGGATGCGCGAGTTGGGCAGCGCCGCGCGCTTGCCGGTCGTGCCGGCCGCCAGCAGCAGCGAGCCCATCGACATCGCCACGCCGACGCACATCGTGGCGACGTCCGGTTTGATGAACCGCATCGTGTCGTAGATCGCCAACCCGGAGTAGATCGAGCCGCCGGGAGAGTTGATGTAGATCGAGATGTCCTTGTCGGGATCCTCGGACTCCAGGTGCAAGAGCTGCGCGACGACGAGGTTGGCGACCTGATCGTCGATCGGGGTGCCGAGAAAGATGATGCGCTCGTTGAGCAGGCGCGAGTAGATGTCGAACTCGCGCTCGCCGCGGGCGGTGCGCTCGATGACCATGGGGATCAGGGGCATGGCGGCCTACCCTATCGCGCCGGGCAGCTCGCCCCGGGGTGGGGCCGGCCGGGCAACTCGCCCCGGGCTCGGGAACGGTCCAACACAACTCCCCCGGACTCGCGAGAGGTCGAACACAACTCCCCCCCGGGCTGAGGGGCGGTCAGAGGTTGACGGAGCCCATGACCGCCGCCGGATAGCGCTCGCCGGCCGCCTCGGGGACGGCGTCGGCGATGCGCTGCCACTCCTCGTCGGTGAGCTGGATGTCAGCCGCGGCCAGGTTCTCCTCCAGGTAGCGCACGTGCTTGGTGCCGGGGATCGGCACGATGTGCCGCCAGCGGTGAAGGACCCAGGCCAGCGCCAGCTGTCCCGGCGTGATCGAGCGCTCTGCCGCCAGCTCGCGCACGCGTGCGGCCAGGTCGAGGTTGTGCTCGAGGTTCTCGCCGGTGAAGCGAGGGCCGTGCCGGCGAAAGTCGCCCTCCTCGAGCTCGTCCGGCGAGCTGAACCGACCTGACAAAAAGCCCCGGCCAAGCGGCGAGTAGGCGACCAGCGCGATGCCCAACTCCTGCAGGGTGGGCAGGATCTCCGATTCGACGTCGCGCGTCCACAGCGAGTACTCGGTCTGCAGGGCTGTGATCGGGTGGACCGCGTGCGCACGTCTGATAGTGGCGGCGCTGGCCTCGGAGAGCCCGAGATAGCGCACCTTGCCGGCCGTGACCAGTTCGGCCATCGCCCCGACGGTGTCCTCGATCGGAGTGTGTGGGTCGACGCGGTGCTGGTAGTACAGGTCGATGTGATCGACGCCGAGGCGCTGCAGCGAGGCGTCGCAGGCCTCGTGCACGTACTCGGGGCGGCCGTTGACTTCGCGGCGCAGCAGGTCGTGATCGTGGACGAGCTTGATCCCGAACTTGGTCGCCAGGAAAACCTCCTCGCGATGATCGGCGATCGCGCTGCCAACGAGCCGCTCGTTGGTGTGCGGACCGTACATGTCAGA
>DATJRS010000103.1:0-44959 GCA_035504535.1 Solirubrobacteraceae bacterium
GGTCGCCCGCCACCTGCAAAACATGCCAATCGGTCCCGTGCGCGGGAGCCGTGGCATCCCCTGCATGCCGGGCGTGCACGAGATGCCGCGGTCTGCCCACCGTCGGTCGAGTGGCAGGTTATGCATGCTCGTACGCAAACACTTTGCGTACGGCGCGCGCCGGGTGGCTGGCGAGCGACGGGGCGCCTACTAGGGCAACCGATCGAGGACGCGCCGAACCGCGGCCACGAACTCGACCGGCCGCTCGAGCTGTGGGACGTGGGCCGCGTCGGGGATCGTCTCGACCACGGCGTCGGGGCGCAGAGCACGGAGAGCCTCGAGCGTCGAGACCGGGACCACCCGGTCACGCTCGCCCCAGATCAGGCCGAGCGGCACGTCAAGATCGCAAAGCAGCGGCCGGAGGTCCGCGCGCAGCACCGCGGTCAGCGCCGCGCCGATGCGCTCCGACCCGCGCGAGGCCTCGAACATGACACGGGCATCGCCCGCCGAGAGCCGCGCGGGCTCGGCCACCGCCCCCCACAAGAGCGCCCGCCGCACCGTGGCGCTGCCCGGCGCCCGAGTCCCCACCATCCGTCTCACCGCCATCATCCGGTCGCTGACCGTCCCCACCCCGAGACTGGCGAGCGGCCACGGCCAGGGCGTGAACCCGGCCGGGGCGGCGAGCACGAGCCGCCGGACCAGATCGGGGTGCGCGTCCGCCAGATGCACCGCCACCGCGCCACCGAGCGAGGTCCCGAGCAGATCGAACGAGCCACCCGCCCGCTCCGCCAAAGGACCTGCCAAGACGTCGGCCACCCCAGCCAGGTCAAAGCCCGGTCCCGCCGGCGCGGATCCGCCGAGGCCGGGAAGGTCGGGCGCGAGGACGAGCCGTTCCCGGGCAAGCCGCGGGGCTGCCCGGCGCCACACCGAGCGGTTCGCGCCGAGGCCGTGGAGCAGCACGAGCGGCTCGCCCGCGCCGCGGGCATCGATGGTGACCTTCACCGCCACTTAACAACCATCATCAGCACGGCCCGCACCATTCTTATCGTGAACGGGACGATCGCCGCGCGGAGGCTCGCTGGCGACCGCGTCGTCGTGTGCGATGTCGCGCTGTTCTACGCGGAGCGCAGCGGAGGGATTCGCACCTATCTGAACGAGAAGGCGCGGTACGCGCGCGAGTCGGGCGCATTCGAGCACCACCTGGTGATCCCGGGCCGGCGCGAGCGGCACGTGGCCGGGCACCACGAGCTCCGCTCACTCCAGCTCGCGGCCTCGAACGGATACCGACTCCCGCTCGGGACCGTCCGCGAGACGCTGCGGGCGATCCGCCCCGACATCGTGATCCTGCACGATCCCTTCTGGCGCCCGCACAGCGTGACCCGGGAGGCGCACCGGCTCGGGGCCACGGTGGTCGCGGTCCACCACGCCTCGCCGGCGCTACACGCGGCCGGCATCCCGGGGCCCGACGCGCTCTACCTGCCGGCGCTGCGGCGGATCTACCAGCACGCCTACGAGCACGTCGACGCGGTGATGTCCACGGTCGACCCGTGGCCAGATCTAGGCCCGGCGCGCGCTCCCCTGTTCGCCCGCTCGGTCCGGGCGCGATCCGCTGCAATGAAGCTGCGCTTCGGCCTCGACCCCGCCTTCCGGCCGGGTCCCGCCGTGCCAGGGGATGGTCTGCTGTTCGTGGGGCGAGTGTCGCTCGAGAAGCGCATCGTCGACATTCTGGATGCGATGGCCCTGGCCGACTGGGGGCGTCCGCTGCGGATCGTCGGCAACGGGCCCGCCAGGCCGTTAATCGAAGCGCGGGCCCGAAGGCTGGGTCTGGGAGACCTGATCGAGATGCGCCCGTTCGTCACCGACCGCCGGGCCCTGGCACGGCTTTACCGCCAGGCGGCCTGCGTCGTGGCACCCGGGCCGCACGAGACCTTCGGCCTCGCCGTGCTCGAGGCGGCCGCGAGCGGTGCCCGCGTGGTGGCCTGCTCCTCGACGCCGGCCGCGACGCTCGCCGGCCCGCTCGTCCACACCTTCACGTCCAAGGACCCAGGCGACCTGGCCCGGGCCGTCGATCAGGCCCTCGCCGCCCCGCCCGATCTGGCCGCCGCCTCGGCGCTCGCCGCCGGTCTGCGCTGGGAGCGGGTATTCGAAGCCGAGCTGCGCGAGCTCGAGCGCCTTTGTCGCTGACCGCACCGATCGACGGCGGGCGGGTCGAGCGACTGCGGGGCGAGGCGCACCGCGTGCTCGCGGGTAACTGGCGTCAGGGCTCACTGGCCGACGGCACCCCCTATGGGTTCACCTGCCCCGCACCGCCTCGGTACCGCCACCAGTGGTACTGGGACTCGTGCTTTCACGCGATCGTCTGGCGCCACTTCGATCCCGCGCGGGCGCGCGAGGAGCTCCGCACCCTGCTCCGCGGCGGCCGCCTGGATGGGTTCATCCCGCACACGATCTTCTGGCACGACAACGCCGGCTGGCGCCGGGCGCCCTTCTACGCCACCCACTCCGTGCGCGGCAACCGCGCCACCGCCCACATCCAGACGCCGTTCCTGGCCGTGGCCTGGGAGCTCGTCGCGGAGGCCTCGCCCGACGAACCGAACTTTGCAGCCGAGGGACTCGACGCGCTGCGTCTGCACTACGACTGGCTCGACCGCAACCGCGACCCGGACGGCGACGGCCTGATCTCGATCATCCATCCCGACGAGTCCGGGCTCGACGACTCGCCGAAGTACGACGCGGTGTTCGGCTGGATGACTCACTACCGCCCCGGTTACTTCTGGCTGGTGGAGCGCTCGCGCCGGCTGCGCTACGACTCGCACGCCATCATCGCCCGCTACGACGAGCACGTCGAGGACGTCCTGGTAAACGTCGCCTATGCGCTGTCGCTGCACGCAATGGCCAGGCTGACCGGGGACGACGAGTACCGGCTGCGCGCGGCCCGCACCGAACGCGCGCTGCTCGAGCTCTGCTGGGACGAGGAGCGGGGTCTGTTCTGGGACGTGGCCGGGCGAGGCCACTCACCGCAGCGCGTCTCGACCTGGTCCTCGCTCGCGCCGCTGGCACTGCCGTCGCTTCCCGAGTCGATCGCCCGGCGGGTGATCGAGGAGCACCTGCTCGACCCCGGCCGCTTCGGCGCCCGGTACGCGATTCCTTCGGTGTCGATGGAGGAGCCGAGCTTCCGGGCCGGATGGCACCTGTTCCGCTGCTGGCGGGGCCCGTCGTGGGTCAATACGGTGTGGCTACTGGCCCCGGCGCTGCGCCGCTTCGGCTACGGCGCGGAGGCCGATCGAATCCTCGGCGCGTGCGTGGAGCTGGTCGAGCGCCACGGCTTCCGCGAGTACTACAACCCGGTCAACGGCGAGGGTCTGGCCGCCCGACGGTTCGGCTGGTCGACGCTGCTGGTCGACCTTCTGCCCGTGGCGGAGAGCGGCACCCGCGCGCACGCCGACCCGCCGTTTCGCGGCAGCGTCCGCGACGAGCTCTGGGCGATGGGAGCCGAGGCGGCGAGCGAGACGCGACGCCGGCTCGGGCGCGCCCTCAGTGGCACACGCTCGCGTAACGGCCGCCGGAGACGAACTGCGCCCACTCGGCGCGGGTGAGGTTCCGGCCCGCCAGCGAACAGGCCCGCTGCTCCCAGACGGGGAGGGACATCGGCCAGGTGAAGGCGCCACCGGCGTTATCGGCGACGAGCAGCCCGTTCCCGCCGGGCTCGAACACGGCCGCGGCGGTGGAGCCAGGGTCGGCGGCGAGGCGCGGCCCCTCCTGCTCGAGGCTGGCCGTGAACCACACCTTGACATCGCCGTCCTGCGATCCGGTGGTCGCGAAGCGCTGCCCGCTCGGATCGAACGCCACGTCGGCGATCGCGCCCGAGTCGGCCAGGAGCGGCTGCGCGAGGCGCTTGCCGTTGCGCGGATTCCACAGCTCGACCGTCCCACCCAGCGTGCCGCCGGCCAGCACCGTTCCTCTTGGCGCGAAGGCGAGCGACACGGTCTCGTCACCCGGGTCCGACAGCGTCCGCAGCGCGCGGTCGCTCGCCGGGTCGAAAAGTCGCACGCCGCCCGTGAGCAGGCTCGCCGCTAGTAGCTTGCCGTCGGGTGAGAACGCGACCACGTCCGATCCGTCGATGCCGTCCCCGGCGCCGAGCTCGACCGCGGGGCCAACCATGCTGCCGGTGCCGACGTTCCAGATCGCCATCATCGCCAGCGGTGAGATGAGCCGGTGCCCGATCGTGGATCCCTCGCTCTTGTCGGTGGCGGCGAGAAGCTGGCCGTCAGGCGAGAAGGCCAGCGCCTGGATCGCCTCGACCTGCCCCGGCACGAGCTGGAGCCCGGCGAGCGACCGCTCGCGCTGCGGCACACCGGTTACGTTCCATAGCTGCACGACGCCCGAGTGGGCTCCGACCGCGAGTATCCCCCCGGCTGGCGACCACGCCAGCGTGGTGATCGGCGCGCCCGAGGAGCCGATCGTGAACGACAGCTCGCGCCGCAGCGTCTCGGTCGAGAACACCCCGACGGTCGAGGGACCGGTCGGCACGGCGAACTCGGTCCCGTCCGGCGACAGCGCGAACGCCGCACCCACCGGAGATACTGGGTCACAGCAGGGCACCGTGCCGCTGAGACGAGCGCTCTGGCCGAATCCGCGGGTACCGGTCAGGTCCCATGCCAGCACCACACCACCGACGCCCGCCGTGTAGAGGGTGGACCCATCGGGGCTCACCTGGGCATCCTGGACGTGTCCCGGAGGCCCTGACAGCTCGGATTGCTGTGCACCCGAGCGGGGGTTCCACACGATCACCCTGCCGTCGTCCCCGACCGTCATCACCGTGGCCCCATCCGGCGCGTAGACGGCGCTGGCGACCGGGCCGGAGTCCCCATGCAGCGCCTGGCTGCGCACGCCGGTGGCTGAGTTGACGGACGACACCGTGCCGTTCTGAGATCCGATCGTGACGGTGGCTCCGGTAGGGCTGATCGCCGCCGCGGAGGGCAGTAGCGGCAACGAGCGGATCGCGACGGCTTGCACGGGTCGCAGTGTCGACGCGTCGTAGGTGTCGATCTGACGCGCGGTGACGACCATCAATCGCGCGCCTGCGTCGGTAAGCCGCACCGCCAGCAGCGGCCCGGCCCCCAAGCTGACCGTCCTGAGCTCTCGGCCGCTCGGGAGCGCCCAGCGGGCCAGGTAGGCCTGCGACGGCTGGCCCTCGGCATCCAGCAGCCAGTAGGCGTAGTACACGGTGCGTCCGTCGGGCGCCACCAGGGTTGAGCCCTCGGGAATGTCCGCCGCCAGCTGCTGGCTGAACGGCGGTGCGATCGAAAGCCGCTGGCGCAAGGTCAGCGTACGGGCGTCGCGCACGACCAGTGACGACTGAGAGGAGTAGACGAGCAGCTTTCCGTTGGCCGAGAAAACCGGAGGCTGATCACCGGCGAAATCGCTGAGCTGGCGGCTCATAGGCGCGCGCGTGCGCGCGTTATAGAAGCGCATGGTGCCGGCCACGGTGTCCGACACCGCCACCGTGGTGCCATCCGGGCTGATCGCCACGTGCGGCGTCGAGTTGGTGGGGAGCGAGAAGGTGCCGAGCACGGCCGGACTGCGCAACAGAGTCGAGAGGAGCGTCCCCTCGGTCTGGGGCGAGCGATCGAGCGCCACCGCCTCCCGGGCCAGGAGCGCCGCCACGTCGAGCCTGGGTTCACCGAGCGCCTCCGCGCCCAGCTGCCGCCCGAGCGCGGCGTGAGCCTCATCGAGTGCCAGCCGTGCATCGGTCGACGCGCGCTGCGCGCCGAGGACCGCGACCACTCCGGCCACCACCGTGAGCACCAGCAACACCGCCGCCCCGATCAGCAGCGCTCGCAGGCGCCGATTCTGGGCGCGCTGGCGTCCCGTCTCGCGCTCGGCCTCGAGCCGGCTGGCGTTGATGAACTCCCGCTCGAGGCGGTCGATGCGGCCAGGGTGCTGGGATCGGAACTCGAGCGCCGCCGCGAGCCTGGCCCCCCGGTAGAGGTCGGCCGGGTCCCGACCGCGCGCGTGCCATTCGGTGGCCGCGACCCGCAGGTGCGCGTGCAGCTGGCGACCGACGCGATCCTCCTCGAGCCACCCGCAGTAACGCGGCCACTCACGCAGCAGCGCCTCGTGCGAGAGCTCGACCGTGCCCGCGCCGACCGTGACCAGGCGAGCGTCGATCAGCGCGGCCAGGACGCGCTCGGCGTCGGGGATCCCCACGATCTCGGTCAGCTGCACCGATCGTCGCTCCGGGGCACCGTCGCCGACGTCAGCGAGCGCCAGCAGAAGGTCCCGGGCGGTTCGTTGCTCACCGCCCCGCAACCGTGTGTAGGCCGCTTCGGCGATCCGCGCCACGCCGGTCCGGACCCCGCCCGTGGCACGGTAATCCTGCAGGCGGAGCACGCGCCCGTCCCGGGCCTGCCACAGCTCGAGCAGCGTCGTCGATAGGAGCGGGAGGCTTCCCGGCTCATCGGCCACCTCCGCCACGAGCACGTCGACCAGCCCGTCCTCGACCTCGAGCCCGGCACGGGCGGCCGGGCGTTCGATCGCCTCTCGCAGCTCGGCGCGGTCCATCGGCCCGACGAGCGCATGGCTCCGGCTCAGGAGCTCGGCAAAGCGTGGATACGAGCTCAGCCGCCCATAGAAGTCGGCGCGCAGCGTGCACAGGACGAGCACCCGGCGTTCGTGGTCGTTCGCTGCCGCCACGAGCCATTGCAGGAACTCGGTCCGCTCGGCCTCGTCCTCGCAGACCGTGAACACCTCCTCCAGCTGGTCGATGGCAACGACAAGCCGCTCGCCCCGGTCCAGTCCCGCCATCGCGTCGGCCTCGCCGCCGAGCGCGCGCTCGAGCTCGGCTACCGGCCGATTACCGGGTCGGAGCAGCACCTGCCGCCAGCCCGAGCTGCCCGGCAGGCTGCCGTCGCGCAGCGCCGGGAGTACCCCCGCGCGCAGCAGCGAGGACTTTCCAATCCCGGACGGGCCCAGGATTCCCACCAGCGGCCACTCCGCCAGCCGCGCGATCAGCTCGGACACGATCCGATCCCGCCCGCAGAAGAACTCGGCATCCGAGCTCTCGAACGCGGCGAGGCCCTTGAACGGACACACGACGCCCGAGATCTGGGACCTGCGATCCGCACCGAGGCCGCCGTCGTGCTGGAGGATCATCCGCTCAAGCTCCCTCAGCTCGGCGCCGGGGGTCAGTCCCAACTCGTCGCGCAGAAGCTCACAGGCGTTGCGGTAGGCGGCGAGCGCCTCCGCCTGGCGGCCGGAGCGGTAGAGCGCGAGCATCAGCTGGGCACGCAGTCGCTCCTGCAGGGGGGCCAGCGCGGTCAGCCGCTCCAGCTCGACGACCACCTCAGCGGCGTGGCCGAGCGCCAGTTCAGCGTCGATCCGCTCCATCTCGGCCAGCAGGCGCAGTTCCTCCAGGCGCCGGATCTCGGGCTGCACCACATCGACCGCCCCCAGGTCGGCGAGCGGCGGCCCGCGCCACAGGTTGAGCGCTTCGCCCAGCCGCCTCGACGCGCCGGCGTGGTCGCCCCTGGCCAGCAGGTCCCTCCCTTCCTCGAGGAGCGCTTCAAACGTCGAGGCGTCGAGCTGCCCGGGCTCGAGTTCGAGCGCGTAACCGCCCCGTGCCGTAAGGAGCATCGTCCCCGCGCCGTCGCCGAGCGCCCGGCGGAGGCGGGAGACGGCGACATGGATGGCGTTGGCCGGGCTACCCGACGCCGAGCTCGCGAACAGCTGCTCGATCAGCCGCTCGGTGCTGACCGTCTCGTTCGCGTGCATCAGCAGGATCGCGAGCAGAGCACGCTGCCGCTCACCTCCCAACGCGAGGTTCTGGCCATCCCGATTTGCCGTGAGCGGCCCGAGGATCCGGAACTGCACGGACGCGGTGGCCTGCGCGCGCATCGCATCGATTATCAGGAAAGTGCCCCGAAGTCGCAACACCTGCCGCTGACGGCCCCTGTCAGGCGACAGTCAGCCGCTGGTAACCGGCCGTTCGGATACTGGTCGAGCTTGCCTGCGCGGGGGTTCTTGTAACGCCCGGCTGGGGACCGGGAAGAGGCCCGATATGGAGGTGTCTGTTGCGAGCAGTTGCTGCTTCGTCTAGGTATGGCCGGGTTGTTGCGCGTGGGTCGCTGGCGTTGATCGCCGCGGCCGTGCTGGCCGGCGTCACGGCGGCCTGTGGGTCGAATGCGAATTCGAATCCGAGCTCCGGCTCCGGCGGCAGCTCGCCGGCGACGGCCGTGTCCTCCGCCGCGACCAGCGGCCCTGGCCTGACCGCACCCACGGTTCCGAGCGGCGCGAAGACACCCGGCGGGATCGTCTACTACACCGAGGGGCCGAGCGCACCCCCTAACTACATCTTCCCGATGACGAGCGCTCAGGTGTGCGGCACCAACAACATCTCCCAGCTGAACGCGATGCTCTACCGCCCGCTCTACTGGTACGGGAACAACTACCGCCCGACCGTCGACTACAGCTACTCGATCGGTCAGGCACCGGTGTTCTCGGACAACGACCGGACGGTCACGGTCAAGCTGAACCCGTACAAATGGTCCGACGGCGAGACCGTCACCTCGCGCGACGTCGCCTTCTGGATCAACCTCTACAAGGCCGATCCGGCCAAGAACTTCTGCGGGTACGTGCCGGGGTACTTCCCCGACAACGTGACGAGCGTCGACACTCCGAACGCTCAGACCGTCGTCCTGCACCTGAACCGCTCCTACGACCCGACCTGGTTCCTCTACAACGAGCTCTCGCAGATCTACCCGATCCCGCTGGCCTGGGATCGGACCTCGCTCTCGCAGCCCGCGCCCACGTCTGACAACGGGCATCTGCCGGACTCGACCAAGGCGGGGGCGGAGAGCGTCTACACCTTCCTGGACGCCGACTCCAAGAAGGTCGGGAGCTGGTCCACCTCCCCGCTGTGGGCAGTGGTGGACGGGCCGTTCAAGCTCCAGAGCTTCACCACCACCGGTCAGGTGACGCTCGTCCCCAACGCCGATTACTCGGGCTCGCCGAAGCCGACGATCGCCAAGCTGATCGAGCTCCCCTTCACCAGCGACACGGCGGTCTTCAACGAGATTCGTTCGGCCGGCCCATCGGGGCTGACCATCGCGAACCTGCCCTCCCAGTACGCGCCGCAGATCCCGACGGTGAAGGGCGAGGGGTACGACTACAACGCGGCCGCGAGCTATTCGGTCAACTACTTCCCGCTCAACTTCAACAACCCGAAGATCGGACCGATCTTCCGGCAGCTGTACTTCCGTCAGGCCTTCCAGCACCTGATCGATCAGCCAGGGTGGATCAACGCGTTTCTGGACCACACCGCGGTCGCGACGTACGGACCGATTCCCGCCGTCCCGCCCAGCCCGCTGGTGAGCTTCAACGCGTCGATGAACCCTTATCCGTACTCGGTCAAAGCGGCCGCGGAACTCCTCTCGAGCCACGGCTGGAAGGTGGTGCCGGGAGGCACGACAACCTGCCGGCACCCGGGTACCGCAGCGAATGAGTGCGGCGCCGGCATCACCTCCGGCGAGGGCATCTCGTTCAACCTCGACTACCAGTCCGGGGTGGCCACGCTGGAGAGCGAGATGGGCGACCTGGCGGCGCAGGCCCGTCAGGTGGGCATCAACCTCCAGCTCACCTCGCACACGTTCGACACCGTGATCAGCACCGCGACGGCCTGCCAGCCCAACCAGCCAGACTGCAATTGGACGGCGGAGAACTGGGGGGCGGGCTGGATCTACGGTCCGGACTTCCTGCCCACCGGCGAGACCCTCTACTACCCCGGAGCGGTGGCCAACTACGGCAGCTACGACGACCCTCAGGCCAACAAGCTGGTCGCCGCGGCAATCACCGCCCCGCCCTCGAAGTTCCAACAGGCGATGACGGCGTACGCCACCTACATCGAGCAGCAGGCGCCGGTGGTGTGGGGACCGACCTCGATCGGCACCTACCAGGGCGACGCCGGGACGGTCGTCGCCAAGAACCTCGGCGGCTATGCCGCTAACGCCCTCGGGTACATGAATCCCGAGGACTGGTATTTCACGCGCTAGCGCGGGATAACCCGCGCGGCTCATGGCCCAGCCGGCAAGCGCTCCCATCGCCCGCCGGCTGGGCCCCCGCCGCCCCTGAACCCTTGGCCGCGGCAGCGCGGGCGGTTTCGCCCGACGCTGCAAGCACGCGTAGGGCTCGTCGGATCGTGGGTAGCTTCATGACCACATGGATCACGTCGACCCACTTGCGCTCGAGCTGCCGCGCGCTCCGGAGGCGCCCGCGATCGCTCGCCAGCAGCTCGCCCGCTCGTTTGGAGGTGCGCTCAGAGCGGATCAGCTTCAAACGGTCAGGCTCCTGACCAGCGAGCTGGTGACGAACGCACTGCTTCACGGCGCGGGCAGCATCGTTCTGCGAGCCAGTCTCGAGGAGCACCGCCTCCTGGTCGAGGTGATCGACGAAGGCAATGGGCTCGACAGCAGGGCGCCCATCCGGCCCGACCCCGACCACATCGGCGGATATGGCCTGCAGATCGTCGACAGCGAGGCCAGCCGCTGGGGGATAGGTCGCGGGACCACGCACGTGTGGTTCGAGCTGGAGTGCTAGCTGATTCCGGTGTCTTTGGGACGCAACTCGGACCTAGTCCGGGTTAGATCCCAATCGGCGCGCCACGGCCGTCGTCGACGCGACTGGCCAGATCCAGATCGTCGAGGTGCGTGACGGGCACGAAGATGGTCAGTTCCCGCTCGACCACGTCCGAGGTCAGCTCGGGCAGGCGGTACGCGTGGCTCGTAGCGTGTGAGCGCCTCTGCCCGAGTTCGCGGCGTTTCATGGAGGACGCGATGAACCAGGCCAGCAGCCCGGCTATCACCGCGACCACGATCGCCACAAACGCGTCGTTCAAGATCACTAGCCCCTTCATTCCCATCCTCCTGTTGCGTGTTCCAGATCCCGAAATCAGGGATCGCTATCCACATTCGCGCCCCCTTCAGATACACACGGGGAAAGAACTCGGGCGGGAGCATCACCTTGCCCCTGGGATGCTCCCGCCCTCTTTCCCCCGTTATTGCGCCCCCACACGAGGTGACATCTTGTCCGTGCTCGTCGCGGTGTCAGATCGTGTTCTGGCTATTAGAGTCGCCAGGTTCCTGACTGATACATCGAATTACGACGATTGGTCACCAGGAAGCTTCGACGCGGTGGCCAGGGCCTCATGGCCGGACCGGGCGAGCTCCCACAGCCGCTCCAGGTCGCGCGCTGCCGCGTGCTCGCGGTCGAGCGCGGCGCGGTAGGACAGATAAAGCTCGGTCGCGGAGCGAGGCGGTCCGTCATACCACGCCCGCAGCGCCTGCTCGCAGTCGAGCTCGGCCCGCTGCCACGCGATGTGGGCCTCGTCGAGAAGACGGATGCCGATCTCGGCCAACTCGAGTCGCTTGCGCGGGCGGCTACGCGCGACCGCAGCAGCGGGCGCCGTCGAATCCTGTCGTGTGCTCATGCTCATGGTCCTTACCTCGGGGACTCCGAAAGTGCCGTCGCGCCCAGCCGGGCGTCATCCGTTCAGAGCGCGCTGCGCGTGCCCTGATACATCCGCGTGCTGTCAGCCGGCACCGAGGCAGACGAAGCCGGCCTGGGCGGGTGGGCCGGGTACGGCGGCTGGGGCGGGTGGGCCTCCCATCATCCCCGCCTGGGCCTTTGCGAGCGCGACCGATGGCGCATCGCCTGCCGTGAGGTGGCCGTGAAGCGAGGCCATCAGTCGCTTCGCGCCCGCATCGGGCACGGGGACGACGCTTGCGATGATCGTGCGGGTTCCCATCGCGATCAGTGCGGCGGCGATTCCGAGCAGCTCATCCCCGGGACGTGTCTCGGAGGTGCCGAGGTCACAGGCCGACAGGACGATCAGCTGCGGAGGGCGCCGCAGCCGCTGCAGCTCGTACGCGTTGAGGGGACCATCCGCGAGCTCGAGCGATGAGAACAGAGGGCTGTCCGAGCGGAAGTGTCCATGGCAAGCCAGATGCGCGACCGTCGCGCCGTCGAGCGCCTCCATCGCCGCGTCCACGGTCGCCTGCCTGCCGATCAGGGTGACCGCTCGGGGATACAGGGCGCCCACCGCCGCCAGCTCGGCCCTCACGTGCCGCAGGCGCGGCCCCGCCACCAGTGCGATCTTTTTCCGACCCTCGGCGCGCGTGTCTTGTAGCGCCAGCCACGTGGCCGCCGAGGGAGCGACGACGACCGGACGGCCTCGCAGCTCCGGGAGCATCGCCCAGGGCGTGGCGTGCAGCGAGCCCGTCGGCACGATCACCAGCGAGCGGTCGCCCAGGCTGTCCGCGAGCGGCGCGATCAGTCGTTCGCCGAGGCACTGGGCCGATGCCCGGGCGCCCCGGCGCATGGTTGCCCGCTGAGCGGCGCCGAGGCGCCGTCGCATCAGCCGGACCAGCGCGAAGCGCAGCCACTCGAGCTCTTCCTTGACCGGCGTGGCCGGTCCGAGCTCGTGGCGCGCGAGGCGTCCGCCGGCCAGCGTCAGCGCAATGAGCGCGTCGTCAAGTTCGATCAGCTCGACCAGGGCCGCGCCCCCCAGCGCCGTGCTCAGCTCGCGCCGGTCGGGGGGCGCGCCCGCAGGGGCGGCCGCCGCGCCGGCGGCATGCCGCGAGACACGGCGAATCGATGCCTCCAGCTCGGCCTGGCGAGCAAACAGCGTGCGGGTCGCGCGCTGGGCCCGCTCGGCGCGCCAGATCTCGGCGCTCACCTGGCGCAGCTCGGCCGTCCGATCGCGGAGCTCGGGAGCGTTCGGAGGCGTGACCGGCGCCAACCGGAGCGCGCTCGCCCGCAGCCGGTCGGCCCAGGCGAGCATCGAACCCGTGTCCACGCCCGCGAGCGCGATCCGCAGGCCGAGCTCGGCCAGCTCGACCCCGATCTCCGAAGCGCTGGCGCGCAGATCCGACGCGCCAAGCGTCTCCCGATAGCCCTCCAGCAGCCCCAGCCCGGTGCGGAGCGCGCGCTGGGCACCGGCCCGATCACCGCGCTCCAGCCGCAGCAACGCCTCGACATGCCAGGCCTCGATCCGGTCGGGCACCCGACCGCGCCGCAGGAGAACCGAGCATCCGTTGAATGCGCGCGATGCCATACGGGGCGAGCCGAGCTCGATCGCGGCGCGAGCGACGAGCAGTTGGGCCCGCCGGGACTCCTCCGGCCAGCCGGCGTCGGCGAGGGTTCTGGCCGCCCGCCGGCCCGAGCGAAGCGTCGAGGGTCTCACGGCGCCGGCAGCAATCGCCGCAGCCAGGCCCAGAGCTGCGGCGAGCGAGCCGTGGACTTGCCGTCCATGCGCGACGAACGACCTCTGGGCTTCGCGGGCTAGGGCCCGCGCGGTGACCGGGTCCCCGGCTAACAGCGTCAGGCGCACTGCCTCGAGCCGGCCCTCATAGTCGTCGATCCGTGACCGCCGCCAGATCTTCTCGGCAAGCGCAAGCGCGTGCAGCGCCTCGCTGCGCAGGCGCCCGGCCGCGAGCGCTTTCGCTCGCAGCGACTCGAGCTCGGCACCGTTCCACGGAGAGATGTCGCCGCCGCCGATCGCGTCGAGCCGTGCGAGGCACGCCGGCAGATCGCCTCTGGCCAGCTCGATCCGAGTGAGCTGAACGTCGGCGCTGAACGCGGCCTCGGTCGCTCCGAGCTCGGCATACAGGTCGCGCGCGCGGATCAGGTCGGACTCTGCAGCGGCCAGGTCGCCCCGCTCAGCCTGCAGCGTGCCGCGGTTGCGGAGCAGACGCGCCTCCCAGATCGTGTCTCCCTCCCGGCGCAGGGTCTCCAACGCCCGGTCCGTGCCGAGGCTCGACTCCGTCGTCCGCCCGGAGATAACGAGAACCCCGAGCCGGAATACCTCGGATCGCGCCAGCTCCAGCCCCTCCAGCGAACCACAGGCGATCTCGAGCTCGCGCAGCGCGGCGCGTGCCGCCCCCCGCGTGGCGAGATCCAACGCCAGCCGACGGCGCACGAGCGCGGTGCGCCACTCGAGTCCGTGACGCTCGCCGATGCGGACGGCGGCCCGGGCAGTGCGCAGCGAGCGTGGATCGCCGAGCTCGTGCCGGGCGAACGACAGCGCGTGCAGGGCGGCGAGCTCGGCCTCCACCTCACCCCGCTCCCGGGCTATGCGCAGCGCGCGCTCGCCCCGCTGCGCGGCCGCGGCGGCGTCGGACTGGACGAGCGCGTGCGCGGACTCGGCCAACGCAAGCGCGTCGTCCTCAACAACCTCGGCGACCGCCCCGGACATGTATCAAGGCTCCCGCAGCGCGCTCTACATGTCCATAGGATCTTCCTACGAGCGCTGGCACCGCGAGAAAGGACCTGGGAGTGCCGCTGAACCAAGTCTTCCCGCCCCATATGAGGCCGGAGAATCCCGTCACCGAGAGGATTCTCAAGGACCCGAACGTCGTGTGGGACGTCGCGGATGACGCGCTGGTGATCGCGATGAAGAGCCAGCTGCTGGTGTCCGGGCCGGTGCGGAATGAGGTGAAGGAGCTGGACGAGGCGCTGAGCGAAGTGGCAGATCTAGTCGGAACCCTCGCGAGCCTCCCCCGAGGCGAACGGCAGAACGGCGAGGAATACGACGATCCATGGCGACCGAGGGTTGCCCCTGAGCAGTTCGATCTGGTCGACGAGGTCGAGGTCTGGCGGCTGAAGCCAGAGGCCAACACCAACTCGATCGAGGAGGCCCGGCGACTGCGGGCGCTGGCCCAGCGCAAGACCGGCCAAACGTGTTCCCACTGCAAGACCCAGCCGCCGGCAGTCTCGCCCAACCACGTCGCGATCCTGTCTCCGACCGTCGACGGCTGCCCGGCGTCTCCACCGCATCCGGCGTGTCCACCGACCCACGAGTTCATCGAACCAGCCTTCAACAGGGACGTCAACGTGGTCGTACTCGACAGCGGCTTCATCAGGACCAATGGAGCGGCCGCGGAGTTGAACCCCCGGGTAAGGTCGGTCCCCGGAATGTGGCTGGATGCCACGAACAACACATGGAGGGTCGACCCGCCAGACGCGATCGCCCCGCCGTACGGCCCCTACACGGACGCGCACGGCGCACTCGACGAGATCACCGGCCATGGCACGTTCATCGCTGGGCTGATCGCGCGTATCTGCCCGCAGGCCACGATCACGGTGGTCGGTCTGCGTGATCAGGAGGTCGTGCTCAAGCCGCTCGATCCGGCCGAACAGACTTTCCTCTTCTCGACCGAGGCCGCGATCGCGTACTCGATGCTTCTGTACTGCAAAGCCGAGGTGATCCAGTGCGGCTTCGCGTTCCCGACGCTCGACGACTACCCATCGATCCCTTTCACGAATGTGATGAAGGTGCTCACCGACGATGCGGCTCCGCGTAGAGGAGTCGCGGTTGTCGCCCCGGCCGGCAACGAGGACTCACGCCGGCGCTACTGGCCAGCGGCGTTGCCGGACGTGATCGGGGTCGCGGCGACCAACCATCGTGGCAAGCACCGCGCGCGCTTCTCCAATTGGGGCAAGTGGTGTGACTGCTGCGCGCGCGGCGAGGACGTCTTCTCGACATTCACAGATTGGACTGGCCCGATTGAGGGCGACCCGCCGGATAAGGACGAGGTGTTCACGGGGTGGGCGACGTGGGATGGGACGTCGTTCGCCGCCCCGCAGGTATCGGCCGCGATCGCCGAGCGTGTGGCGCAGCCCGGTGGACTGACTCCGGAACAAGCCTGGAGCAGCCTGCGTGGCGCTCCTGAGAAGTACATAACCGACTACTCCCTGTCCGGGCTCCCCGGCGTCGAGCTGCCCTATCTGGGTCGTCCTTGGTGGTGACCCTGCGCGAGCTGATTGAAGCGGCGGGGACCGGCGACGAGGCGGCCTGGGAGGCGATCGTCGACCGTTTCGCCGGTCTGGTGTGGGCGACCGCGCGGGCCCATCGGCTGGCGCCCGCCAGTGCCGCGGATGTCGTCCAGACCACCTGGCTGCGGCTGGTCGAGAACCTCGATCGGATCAAGGAGCCCGAGCGGCTCGGCGGATGGTTGGCGACGACGGCACGGCGCGAGTGCCTGCGTCACATCCGCCTGCACAATCGCGAGCTTTCGATCGGCGAGGATTCGGTGTTCGAGGCGTCGTCGGACGATCGGGTCGAACAGCGCGTGATCGCCCGCGAACGCGACAGCGCCCTGCGTCGGGCGTTCACGAGGATCAGCGAGCGCTGCCAGGCGTTGTTACGGCTGCTGGCGTCGCCCGAGTCCCTCAGCTATGAGGAGATCGCCGCCGCCCTCGACATGCCGGTCGGCGCCATCGGCCCAACCCGGGCCCGCTGTCTGGATCAGCTGCGTCGAACCCCGGAGCTCGCCGAGCTCCAGATCGGATAGTTGCGGCAGATGCGCGAGGAACAAGACACGAACGAGCTTCTCATGGACGAGCTGCGGGCATTCTTTGCCGACGTCGATCCCGTTCCGCCGCTGGTGATCGAAACCGCGAAGGCGTCCTTAGGGTGGCGACGCCTCGACGCCGACCTCGCCGAGCTGCTCAGCGACTCAGCCTTGGAGGAGCAGCCGTTCGCCCTGGCCCGTAGCGGAGAAGCCCCGGCGAGGGCGGTGACGTTCAGCTCGGATGGGCTGACGATCGACATCGAGGTGCACGTGGACGATGAGGGACGTACCTTGCTCGGGCAACTCTCGCCGCCGGCAATCGCAACCGTTGAGATCCACCCGATGGCCCAAGCGCCGGTCTCGGCCGAGACCGATCACCTGGGTCGCTTCCGGGTGCGACTGCCGGCCGGCGACACCATCCGTCTTCGCGTGGTTCGCGCGGACGGGCGCGACGGTCCGGTCGAGACCAGCTGGATCACCGTCTAGCGCACCTGGCGGGCGGAAGTCCTCTAGGTTTGATCTCATAGGCCGATGCGATTCGCGATCTCCATACCGCAATACGCTCGCGACAGCCAATTCGACGAACGCGCCTTCCGCGCGCATCTACGCCGCGTCGAAGAGCTCGGACTGTTCGAGAGCGCGTGGACACAGGAGCAGGTGATCGGATCGGCTGGTGTGATCGCGCCGCTCCAGACGCTGACCTACGCCGCGGCGTGCACAGAGCAGCTCCGGCTTGGCTGCGCGGTATTCGTGCTCCCGCTCCACAACCCCGTGCACCTGGCCAAGGCCATCAGCTCCTTGGACTGTCTCAGCCATGGCCGAGTTGAAGTCGGTGTTGCGACCGGCGGCCGGCAGCGCCCGTTCGCCGCCTTTGGCGTCGACCCGGACAGGCCCGTCGCTCGCTTCAACGAGGCCCTGGCGCTGATGAAGGCGTGCTGGACGGAGCCTGAGATTAACTTCGACGGACGGTTGTGGAAGCTCCAGGGCGCCTCGATGGAACCCAAGCCCGTCCAGAAGCCTTATCCGCCGGTGTGGTTCGGTGGCAGTGCGCCCGCCGGCATGCGGCGCGCAGTCCGGCACGGCGACGGATTCATGGGCGCCGGCTCCCAGACGCCGTCACAGTTCGCCGAACAGGTCAAGGTGGTCAGGGAAGAACTCGGCGTGCAGGGGCGCGCGCCGGACACGTTCCGCATCGGCAAGCGGATGTACATCCACGTCGACGACGATGCGGCGCGCGGTCGCCGACGGCTCGAGGAGGCGCTCACGGAGCACTACGGTCGCGGCGGCTGGTCGGAGCACATCTTCGCCGGGCCGGCCGACGACTGCGTCGCGAGCATCCGCACCGTCGCAGGCGCGGGTGCCGAGCTGATTCTGCTCAACCCGATGCTCGACGACGCGGAGCAGCTCGAGCGACTGGCGGCCGAAGTGATTCCGGCCCTCGGCTGAGCAGCCGACACGGCTGGCTGACCGATCGGCCGGCGCACCGCTCGCCAGTGCGCCGACCGCCCAAGCTCACGCCAGCCGCAGGCGGCGCAGAAGTGAAGGCCGGCCGAAGGTCCCCCGAACCTGAAGCGAGGTCCGAGACCGCTCGCGGTTCGCGCTCGGCGTCGCAGCGCGGGTCCGCTTCTCGGCGTCGCGGCGAAGGTCGCGGGCGTGGTGGGCGGCGAGCAGGTAAGTCATCTGGGGGTTCATCTCATCCTCCTCGGCAAATCGGTTGGTTTCCGCCTGTCGCCTTCGTTGTGATCGGCGGGTTCGGCGTTGAAGACATAGTCCCTCGCCCCGGAGTCAGGGGAAAGCCACCCAAGGGTGAGACGAACCTCACCTTCGCTACAGGACACGTATCTGGAGTCGCGCTCAGGACTCTTACTTGTGATGCGGAAGGTGCGACATCCAGCGAGGCGAATCGCCCTCAAGGCCTCCTTGCTGGCGCTCCTACTGCAGGCGTTCCTGGGGGTGCAGCCGCTGGCGAGCTCTGCGGTAGCCGTCTCCAGCGACACGCCGGGCTCGATGTCTTTCGTGCCCGTGCCGCTGCCCACGATCACGATCCCGTCAATCCCGATTCCGGTGGTGCCGACGTTCTCGATTCCGCCGATACCGATGCCGACGGTGCCGACCGTGTCGATCCCGTCCACGGTGACCACGACAGCGCCGACGAGCCCCAGCGGCTCGACGGTGAGCCCGCCGGTGACGAGCACCCAGAGCGCCTCGCCGACTACGCCGGCGACTCCGACGACGACGATTTCGACCACGACCATGTCACCCGGCTCGACAACGCCGCCGCCGGTGCCGGCGCGCCCCGTGCCGCACCCCACGCCGTCGGCTAGCACTCCGGCAACATCGACGCACGTTCGGCCGGCCTCAGGAGCCAGTGTTGCACCTCCGTCCTCAACCGGGCCTGACATCACCGGATCCCCGTCTACCGGCGGGTCGCGGTCAGCGGACGGGACAGCAGCCGGTGAGCACTCGATCGCGTATGAGGCACATGAAGGTTCGGCGATCTCCGGCGTCCCGGCCATCGGCTCGGCTCATCGAGTCCAGCGCCGGTCACCAGCGAGGCGTCCCGAGCCGCACCGATCACGCCACCCGGTCGATACTCCCCTTCGCCAGAGCGCGAGCGTTGATCCATCGGGGCCGAGCGGCCTGAATTGGCCCTGGCTCGTGGCCCTGCTCGTGCCGGTCTTCGGAGCGGGATGGGTCACGCGGGGTCGTCTGCGGGCGCAGCCGGCGGCGGGTGCGCAAGCTGCGGCAGGCGCGCCGGCCGAGCCGGCTCCCGTGGCCCGGTCCGATTCCGACCCGGCCGTCACCGAGGCGACCGCGGCGTTCGAACTGGCTGGGGCCCTGGTGGAGGCCGACGATCTGGCGGCCGCTGAGGCCAATTACGGCAGTGCGGACCGATTGGGACATCCGGCCGCCGCCTCCAATCTCGGCGTGCTCCTCGAGCGCCGCGGCGATGTCGCCGGCGCGGAGGCCGCCTATCGCCGCGCCGATGAGCGCGGCGACGCCACCGGCGCCTTCAACCTCGGTTCGCTCCTCTCGGAGCAGGGCGACCTCGATGCCGCCGAGAGCGCGTTCGGCCGCGCCGCCCAGCGCGGCAGCGCCGAGGCGGCTCTCAACCTCGGCCTACTCATGCAATCGCGCGGTGATCTGACCGGGGCGACCGCCGCCTTCCGCCGCGCCGACGAGCTGGGGGACCCGGAACAGACGGAGCGGGCTCACGCCTAGCCGCGCCAGGTGAGCTTCGTGTTCTTGACGTCGAACGTCGCGGTCGAGTAGCTCCCGATCGAGTCGCTGGCGCAGACGCGCCCGCTGCGCTCGATCAGGAGGTAACTGGCCTGCACGGCTCCGACCAGGCCCACCCTCCGGTTGGAGCTGAACAGCCCCGTCCGTGTGATCATGTCCCCGCCTGCGCCGGTCACCTCGAGGTAGAGAACGTGGTTGATCGGAACCTGCTCGTCACCGACCCTGATGCCGGTCTGCAACACGTCGCGGATCGCCGCCGCAACGAGCGGCGCGTACTTCTGGCCGGCTGGGACCGTCGAGGCCGCGGCCAGGTATCCGTCGAACGTGACCATCAACGCGGTGATGGCGGCGATGTCGGCCTTCAGCTTCAGGTAGGCGGGCGTCTGCAGCTCGGCGAGCTCGGCGCGCAGCTCGGCGATCAGCTTGTCGGCGGCGGCGACCGGGTCCGGCTTGTCCGGATCACTCTGCTGGACCGGCACGCTGCCGCAGGACGCGGCGGCCGCGTGCGCGGACGCCCCCGCCTTACCGGCTTTGTCGGGAGTGGCACCCTCGGCGGCCTTGTCGCGTACATCGGTGGCGGCCTTGATCCGCGCGTTGAGGGCATCGATCTCGGCGCTGGTGGGGTCGATCGCCACCGCCTTGACGGTGCCCACCAACGCCTCGAGTTGCCCGCGGGTCTCGAGCAACCTGTTGAGCGTCTCGAGCGTCGACGTCCCGTCGAGGTCAAGTAAGCCATCGATCACGACCGTTTGCCCGTTGCCGATGAGCCTGTTTGCGACCGCCGCGGCCAGCGCCACATAATTCAGGGTCACGGTGCGCCCCTGGACCGAGTAATCGGTCTTGAACATCCCGATCACGCCGGTCAGAAGGCCGACGGCACTCGACGCGAGGGCCATCCCCGCCTCCGCGCCGGCGACGAAGCGTTCATCTTCCCTCCCTCCCCCGTCCGACCTGCCTTGATCCGGGAGTCGCGGCGCTAGGACGCTGAGCGCATGGGCGAACTGTCGCTCGAACAGAGCAAAGCGGGTTGTGATCTCGGCATGCGGCGCGTCGGACTGCCCGAGTGCTCGGTCCTCCACGATCAGCGCCGACCCCTTCTCTCCGATGACGGCCGCCACCGCGCGCGCGATCTCGGTTGCGGCCGCGTTGAGTCCCTGCAGGGCGACAATTCCGGCGAGCGACCCGGAACTCGGATCGAGCGTCGTTTGCCCCGTGGCGACCGGGCTCGGCTGATTCGATGTCGGCGCCGTCGGCTGGCTTGAGGCCGTCGGCTGCGGAGCCGGCGAGGACGGCGCCGGTTGCTGGCCAGACGGCGAAGACGGAGTCTGCTGGTTGGTTGCCCCCAAGATGATCCCCCGAGCTCGAGTTCTGGATAGGAGAGTTGTCTCAGACTAAGGCTGAGGGCAGTCAGGCGTCGCCTGACTGCCCTCAGCTTGAACGGTGTCCTGCTAGCCGTCGTAGGTGTAGTCGGTTCCCCAGTTGAACGCCACCTGCTCGCTGCCGTCGGCGCATGAGTAGGCGTAATACGTCCCGCCCCAGGCCGAGGACCACGCCGAGCCAGGACCTTCTGGAGTCGCGGTGCACGAGAAGCCGTCGCTCGTGTACGGCGCTCCTTGCGCCGTGTCTGCGTCTTGCGCGACGGTTGCCGCGACGTCACAGCTCGTGTTGGACACGGCGATCTGCGCGTAGACCGATCCGTCGGAGAACTGCTCGGCCTGGCATTCACCGGAGCCAACCGGCGCTGGCTGCAGCGCGCCGGAAGACGGCGGTGTGGTGGAGCCACCCTGTTCGGTGGCCGCGACGTTGTCCCACCAACCGCCAGCGTGCTCGTAGGTTTGACCGCTGAGGCGGTTTATCAGGTAGGCGCAAATGCCGTGTACGCCTGCGTGATCAGCGCCAAATTCGGCGACAAGCGAGTAGTGCGCATGTACGGATCGGCTCAACCAGAGCGTCACCGCATAAGAGGGCTTGGACACGCGGCCCTTCTCGGCCGCATACGTCGAAGCGCATCCGGATTTCTTGTAGAACTGCTCGTAGGCGACGACCCGGTTCGCAGCGCCACCGGCGAAGCCGCTGATCGTCCAATTGAAGTTCTGGCCGAGCTGGTTCTTTGCCGCGCCTGAGAGTTTGAGCGAGTTGTCGGCGGCGTATGCCGTAGTGCTCGAAGCAACGAGCAGAGCCAGCGCCGCAGCCAGGATGAAACGACCGCGCAACATGTTCTCCTCCCTATGGAGTTGAGTAGGGTTCGCTGGCCGGTCATCCTGCTTGGCCGCCGTCACACGAACGTCACAGCGCAGTCTTAAACGACGTTGTATTCCGGACGCAGCGCCGTCTCGTGAAAGCGCTCGGCGCCGAGCGGCGTGACGTCGAGGAACGGGGAGCGCCCCAGGAACATGTCGCGAAGGATCTCCCCCACCGCGGGACCCTGCAAAAACCCGTGGCCCGAGAAACCCGTGGCGTACAGGAAGCGCGAGACACCGGAGGCCTCGCCGATGATCGCGTTGTGGTCGGGCGTCATCTCGTAAAGGCCGGCCCAGCCTCCGCGGATCCCGGCGTCGGCAATTCGCGGCGCCCGGCGCGAGACGACTTGCATGAGGTCCGGAATCCAATGGTCTGTGGTCTCGACGCTGAAGCCGGGCTTCTCGTTCGGGTCGGACATCCCCATGAGGAGGCCGGGGCCCTCTCGGTGGAAGTAGAAACTCGACTCGAAGTCGATGGTCATTGGCAGCTCTTCGGGCAGCCCGGCGATCGCTTCGGTGAACAGGATCTGGCGCCGCAGCGGGGTCACAGGGAGCTCGACGCCGACCATCGCGCCGCATCGCCGCGACCACGCGCCCGCGGCGCAGATCACGGCGTTCGTCTGGATCGACCCCCGGCTGGTCAGCACCTCGGCGATGGCGCCCCGGCGGATATTGATCGCGAGCACCTCGCAACCAACCTCGATGTGGCCGCCGTGAGCGCGTGTGCCAACCGCGTAACCCTGGACCACGTCCTCCGGAGCGGCGTGTCCGTCGGCGGGTGAGAACGCCCCGGCCAGGATGTCGCCTCCCTCGAGGATCGGGCACAGCGCGCGCGCCTCCTCGGCCGTCACCAGCCGGGAATCCAGGCCCCGTTCGTTCTGCAGCGCGACGCTCATCTCGAACGCCTCAACGTCGCACTCCCTCGTGAGGACGAACAGATAGCCGACCTGCTTGAGGGCAATCTCCCAGCCGGGCCGACGGGGGAAGTCCCGAAACGCGGCCAGACTGCGCTTGGCGATCTCAATGTTCAGCACGTCCGAGAACTGCGTGCGGACACCGCCCGCGGCGCGGCGAGTTGAGCCACTGGCAAGCTGCGCCCGTTCGAGGAGCACGACATCGACTCCAGCCTCAGCGAGGTGAAACGCGGCGCTGGTGCCAATCACTCCACCACCAATCACGACCACAGCCGCCGAGGCAGGAAGCCCACGAGCTACACGCACCATCAAGCGGATCCTATGTAGTAGGCGCAAGCACACCCGGTCGGCATTCGTTGTTCGGTTACGCAGACGGAAGGTCCACGGACGGAAACGGCAGGAGGTAGTTCCATGAAAGGCACGGTTGGGCTGCGGCTGGCGGGGGCTGCGATGACGCTGATGGCCCTCTTGAGCGTGGACGCAGGTGTGGCATCGGCGCAGGCGCCGGGGCCGTACTTCGGTGCGCTCCCGCCCTCGAGCGCCCCCGAGCTTCAGACTGCACGCTACGAGGCGGTCACGGCGACGTTGCCCGACGGGCAGGCGCTGATCGCCGGCGGCGATGGCAACGGCGGCATTCTCCAGAGCGCCGAAGTCTTTGACCCGGCGACTGACACGTTCAGCCCGCTTACGGCTTCGGGCAAGACCGAGCTTCAGACCCCGCGCGCCGCGGCGGCGGCGGCGACGCTGCCCGATGGCCAGGTGCTGATCGCCGGTGGCTATGACGGCAGCGACTATCTCCAGACCGCGGAGCTGTTCAACCCCGCGACTGACACGTTCACCGCGCTCGCGGCCTCGGGCACCACCGAGCTTCGGACCGCGCGCGCCGGAGCGACGGCGACCGCGCTGCCCGATGGTCAGGTCCTGATCGCCGGCGGCTATAACGGCACCAGCGGCATTCTCCAGAGCGCCGAGCTCTTCAACCCGGCGACTGACACGTTCACCGCGCTTACGGGCTCAGGCAACGAGCTTCAGACCGCGCGCGCCGGCGCGTCGGCGGCCGCGCTGCCCGGTGGCCAGGTGCTGATCGCCGGCGGCTATGGCAACAGCGGCTATCTCCAGAGCGCGGAACTGTTCAACCCGGCGACTGACACGTTCACCGCCCTTCCCGCCTCGGGCAATACCGAGCTTCAGACCGCCCGCTACGGGGCGGCGGCGGCCGCGCTGCCCGATGGTCAGGTGCTGATCGCCGGCGGCTATGGCAACAGCGGCTATCTGCAGGAAGCGGAGCTGTTCAACCCCGCGACTGACACGTTCACCGCGCTCGCGGCCTCGGGCACCACCCAGCTTCAGACCCCGCGCGCGGGAGCGACGGCGGCCACGCTGCCCGATGGTCAGGTGCTCATCGCCGGCGGTCTCAGCCCCTCGGGGATCCTGCAGAGCGCAGAGCTGTACTACTCGGCACCGGAAGTCGCGGTCACCGGCGGCGCTTTCGGCGATCAAACGGTGGGGCAGCCGTCCTCGCTTCAATCGCTGGTGCTGACCAATATCGGGGCCCAGCCTCTGACCGTCTCCGGCGCTGCGCTCGACGCCGCCGGCAATCCGGGCGAGTTCGCGATCATCGCCGACACGTGCGCGGGCAGCACGCTGACGTTCGGGCAAAGCTGCACGATCACCGCCCGCTTCACCCCCAGCACGACGGGGATGCAGTCCGCGACGATCGACCTCACCGACAACGAGCCCACACCGAGCATGATCGCGCTCTCCGGGACCGGCGTGGCGCCGAACAGCGGCTCCGGTGGGGTCACGGGGGTCACCCAGGTCACGACCGTGGGAGCGGCCGGCTCGCAGGGCTCCCAGGCCAAGGTCACCCAGATCGAACTCATCACCTGCCGGACGGTCACCAAGTGGGCAAAGGTGCACGGCAAGAAGCGCGCCGTCACCCAGCAGAAATGCACCACCAAGTTGATCTCCAGCACCGCCACGTTCGGCTCGACCCTCGCCAATGCGACGCTCACCCGGCGCGGCGTGATTTATGCAACCGGCACCGCGCGGCTCACGCGCCTGACGCTTCATGCCCGCAGGCCGCTGCGCGCCGGGGAGTACACGCTCACCCTCACGCGCCAACTGCGCCATCACCGGCTGCGAAGCCATCTGGAGCTCACGATCGGCTAAGGCACCTCCGGCGACCCACCGTCGCAGGCAAAGGCGCCCGGCGGACCGCCGATCCGCTGCGCGAGCACGCGGCTGCATATGTAGGGACTCGTGGATTGGGGCATCAGGTGCTGGCAGGCGCGGATATCGGCGCTGATCTGCGGCGCATCCGGGTCGATGCTCGGGAGCATGAACACAGGGCGGGGATCGTCAGGGTGGTCGCGATCGACGGTTGGATCAGGCCAGCCCTGCACCCCGCGGGAGCGCATGCACGCGGCGACTCGCACCATGCCGCTCAGCGCCGCCTGCACCTCCGCGTGGGTCGACGTCGGGGCGCCGGTGTTCGGGAGCAGGTGCTGGCAGAGTCCCTGGGCCACCCGGAACTGGGGACTGCTGGCCAGGGGGATCACCTCGTTCTTGGGGATCTCTCCGCTGCTGTTGGGGTCGGGGAAGCTCGACACGCCGTGCGAGCGCATGCACCGAGCGAAGGCAAGCGCTGACGGAGAGCTCGCCGACACCGCCGTACCCGACGAACCGGGCGAACGCGTCGACGCCGAGCCTCCACCACATCCGCCGGCGAGCAGTGGGAGTACACCGGCGGCGATGACGGCGACCGCCATCCGGGCAATACGAATGATCATGCCCGCGGTATACGACTCAACCCGTGACAGGAGCCGAACGTTGTTAGGCGGATGTCATCTGCGCTCGGGGAGAATGTGCAGGTGCGCGTGCTGGTCGTCGAGGATCACGTCGTGCTGGCCAACCGGATCGGCGAGGGTCTGCGCGACGCTGGGTTCGCCGTCGACGTTGTCCACGACGGCGCGGCCGCCATCCAGAGCACGACGAGCACCGACTACGACGTGGTCGTGCTCGATCGCGACCTCCCGGGGGTCCATGGTGACCAGGTCTGCCGGCGGCTGGTGCGCGATCGCTCGGCCAGCCGCATCCTGATGCTCACCGCGTCCTCGGACGTCGATGATCGGGTCGACGGGCTGGAGCTCGGTGCGGACGACTATCTCGGCAAGCCATTCGCCTTCCACGAGTTGATCGCGCGGATCCGCGCGCTGGCCCGGCGCGGACCCGGCTCGCCTGCGGTCGTGCAGCGGGGCGAGTTGATGGTCGATCGCGCACGGCATCGGGCCAGCCGCGCCGGCATACCGCTGACCCTCACGCGCAAGGAGTTCGGCGTGCTGGAGTGCCTGGCCGGAGCGGATGGCGCCACGGTCAGCGCCGAGGCGCTGCTCGAGCACGTGTGGGATGCGCACGCCGACCCGTTCAGCAATACGGTCGCGGTGACCGTCGGACGGCTGCGCCGCAAGCTCGGCGACCCGCCGCTGATCGAGACCGTCGTAGGCGTCGGCTACCGGTTGTGAGACGGCAACTCAGCGCCCGCTCGCGCCTGACGCTGCTCTACACGTCGCTGTTCGCGCTGGGCGGGGCGGCGCTGGTGCTGGTCACCAACCTGCTGGTCGCGCACAGCTTGCATGGCACGGCGACGACCCGAATCCCGCAGCCCAGTCAGCAGGCGATCGCACGCTGCGTCAAGGCAGCCCAGGCCGCGGGTGGCGCCCCCGCCGGATTCCCGCGATCGCAGATCTCGCGCGGCTCGACCGCCGGCGCCATGATCAAGTGCGCGGCGCTGTATGCGAACGGCGTTCAGGCCGGAGTGTCGGCGCAGCGCAGCACGACGCTCGCCCATCTGCTGGCTTACTCGCTGCTCGGCCTTGCCGGCGTGATCGTGCTGGCCGCAATCGCGGGCTGGATCGCCGCCGGGCGCATCTTGGCGCCGGTGCACCGGCTCACCGCTGCCGCCCGCGCGGCAAGTGAGCAGGACCTGTCTCAGCGCATTGCCCTACGGGGTCCGCGCGATGAGCTGCGTGAGCTCGCCGACACGTTCGACACGATGCTCGAGCGGCTCGACCGCGCGTTCACCAGCCAGCAGCAGTTCATCGCCAACGCGAGCCACGAGCTTCGCACGCCGCTGACCGTCATGCGCACGGCGATGGACGTGGTCCTCGCCAAACCGGAGCCGACGCGCGAGGAGCTGGTGTCGATGGCCGCCGAAGTTCGCCAGGCCGTCGATCAGGCCGAGCGGCTGATCGGCGTCCTGCTGATCCTGGCGCGCAACGATCAGGCGCGCGTCCTCGCCGACCCACTCGATCTGGCCGATCTCGCCCAAGACGCGCTCGAGGGCCGTACCGCGAACGGGATCAGGACGATCACCACGCTTGGCGCAGCCCTCGTCACCGGCGACGGGGTGTTGCTCGAACGGCTCATCGCCAACCTGCTCGACAACGCCGAGCGCTACAACGTCGCGAACGGCACCGTCGCGATCTCGACCACAACCGAGGACGGCGCTTCTCTGGTCCGGGTCATCAACACCGGCCGCATCGTCCCGCCCGACCAGCTCGACCGTTTGTTCCTGCCGTTCGCGCGCCTCGACGACCGCACGCGTCACGACGGCTTCGGTCTCGGCCTCGCGCTGGTGGCCTCGATCGCGACCGCCCACAGCGGAACCGTGCACGCCACCGCCGTTCCCACTGGCGGACTCGACATCACCGTTCGCCTCCCCCGCCGCGAACCCTCGCCGAACGGTTCAGGAGCTGTCTCCCCCGTCCTCCGCGAGGAAGATCAGCGTGGCCTTGACCCGCCGGCTGACGTCCTCGGATTCCGGGAGGTTCAGCTTTGAGAAGATCGAGTTAACGTGCTTCTCGACCGCCCGCTTGGTCAGCACCAGCGACTGGGCTATCGCTCCGTTGCTCTTGCCGGCCGCGATCTCGGCCAGGAGCTGACGCTCGCGCGGGGTTAGCTCGGAGAGCTGCGACTTCGCTGCCTGGGCTCGGGCGTCGATCAGGACGTCGACGATCGTCGGATCGATGACCGAGCCACCCCGGGCGACGGCGTCGATGGCACGGACGAGCTCCTGCTTGTCGCGGATGCGCTCCTTGAGGAGATAGGCGCGGCCGCCGGTTCCGTCCTGGAGCAGGCCGATGGCGTACGCAGGCTCGGCGTACTGGCTGAGGACGACGACGCCGATGCGCGGGTGGCTCTCGCGCAGGCGAGCCGCGATGCGCACGCCCTCCTCGGCCCCGGACGGAGGCATCCGGATGTCGGTGAGCACGACGTCCGGATCCCACGTGTCGATGGCCGTCGCGAGCTCCTTGCCGTTCGTGCAGACGGCTACCAGCTCCACCTCGGGCGTCGCGCTCAACGTGGTGGTGAGGAATTCCCGGATGACGTAGGAGTCCTCCGCGATCGCTACGCGAATCGGTCCCTTGTCGGTTGGCGGCTCACCCCGTCTGCCATCCAGGCCGCCGACCGACGGCGCGTCTAATCGACCCACGCCCCTGCCCACCTCGTCTGCGTCAGGCAACATGACAACACTGTAATGGTGCCCGTGTCGGCCCCCCACTCGCAAGGGCGCCCGCCAGTCGGCGGGACGGCAGGCCGGCACCACCACCCCCCGCGGCCGGCCCGAACCATCGCGCCGGGGCCCCGCGCTCCCAGGACCCAGGGACGTGGTGCGATCACCCCTCACCCAATCCGGACGATGCGCTCTTCGTGGGCTGCGGCAAGCTCGCCTGCCGACGATGGTGGAGCACCTCGCGACTCGCGGCCCCGACTCCCGAGCCCGGCAGGAGCGCTACGGACTCCTGCTCGGCGCGACGCTGGCCGCCTTCTTCATCCAGGGTGTCGCCACACCCGAGCGGTGGGAGGAGGTGCTCCTCACCGCTCTGTTGGCGATGACGCTCATGCTGGCGCTGTGGGCCGCGGACGCCCGGCCGCAGGTCACGCGCGCGGCCTCGGTAGTGGCCGTGGCCGTGGTGGCCTTCAGCATCTCCGAGGCGATCAGCGGCGATGTCAACGGAGCGGCGCCGCGGATCGCAAACCTGCTCTTGGTCGTCTTGGCCCCACCGGTGGTCGTGCTCGGGGTGTTCCGGAGCCTGCGAATGCACAGCGGCGTCACGGTCGAAGCCGTATTCGGCGTGCTGTGTCTGTACATCCTGGTGGGGATGCTGTTCGCGCTCACCTACGGCGCGATCGATCGCCTCGGACACGAGTTCTTTGCCAGCAATGCCCCGGCGACGCCCTCCAACTGCCTGTACTTCAGCTTCACGACGCTGACTACGGTCGGCTATGGCGACCTGGTCGCCAAGACCAATCTCGGGCACACCCTGTCCGTCAGCGAGGCGCTGCTCGGCCAGATCTATCTCGTGACGGTGGTGTCGGTGTTCGTCTCCAACCTCCGCCGGCGCGAGCCCGCACGGCCGCAATGACCACGACGGCCGGGGGATGGCTCTCGGAGGCAGATCGCATCGACCGCGCCGTGTACGACGCGATCGCGCACACCGCGACGCCCGGGATCGACGGCGTCATGCGGCGCCTCTCGACAGCGGCCAACTACTCGCGGCTATCGATGAGCCTGGCCGCGCTCCTCGCCGCAACCGGGGGCGCCCGCGGTCGGCGCGCGGCCGTCTCGGGCCTGGCGGGCGTCGCCGCCACCTCGGCGATCGGCAACCTCGTGATCAAGCCCCTCGGACGTCGTCGGCGGCCGGATCGCGCCGAGGCTGGGATCGCGCCCACGCGCGAGGTGCCGATGCCTGGATCGCGATCCTTCCCGTCCGGCCATGCCGCAGCGGCCGTGGCCTTCGCGTCAGGCGTGGCCCGAGAGCTCCCCTGGGCCCGGGTGCCGCTGGACGTGTTGGCCGCGCTGGTCGGCTACTCCCGCGTACACACCGGGGTGCACTACCCCGGGGACGTGCTTGCCGGTGCGCTGCTCGGCGCCGTGATCGGCGAGGTGTCGAGCAGCCTGGTCACCAAGCTCGAGAAGTAGCGGTCGGACCCGCTCCGGCGCTCCAGCGTTCTGCCCATCGCCAGCAGCTCGTCGAGGATCGCCAGCACCTCCTGGTGTGGGTGCTCCTTCTGCCGGGCGATCGCGCACACCAGCCGGCTCGCGATGTCGGCCGGATCGGACCCGGGCAGGTTCGTCCAACGGTGCGCTCCAAACCAGACTCGCTTCAGGCGGCGTCGCTCGAGCTCCTGCGCCCAGTCGACCAGACGCTCCGCGCGTGCCGCCTGCACGCCGCTTGACGCGCGGCTACCCACTACCTTGGCCGCATACGAGTACAGGTCCTGGCGGCGCCCGTCGTCGACCCAATCGTTGTAGGACCTCAGGAACGCTCCAATGATCGGACACGCACAGCGTGGATGATCCGTGAACGGTCCGCCGGCGAGCATCGAGGCCAACTCCATGACGCATGCCCCGTGCTCGGGCGAGTGGTGCTTACCTCGGGAGAGCCTGACCGTTTGATGGGAAGCCCGGCGCGCCGTCATTCATCCGCCTCGAGGTCATAGCCGATCGCCATCGCCAGGCGGGGCGCACTCGACACCACACGGGCGAGTCCAACCGTGGGAGCTACCGCGATGAGTACCCCGACGATCTCCGACTCGGTCGCCCCGGCCGCGATGGCCCGCTCTACGGTGGCCCGTAGCGAGGTCGTCGCCGCGCCGAGCGCCAGCAGCGCACCGAGCTGCACGAGCAGGTCGACCTTCGGCCGCAACGCTGTTTCCGTACCCGCGTCCGGACCGCTGGCGAGCACCATACCTACCGATTCCTCATCGTTGAGCGCAAGGCGACGGAGCAGCCGTTCCACATCGTCCACGCTCGGGACGCTAGTTGTGACGTTTTGGCGCGCATCGTCCGAACCGGGTGATTTCCACGCCCGGACGACCGTACATCCACCGGCTGGCCGCCCCGGATGCGAAGTGTCTGCGTGGTGCGGGCTTCCCACAAGACGGAGGCGGACCCCCTTGTCTCGCGCTCCCCGCTCGGTGAGAACTGACAGGGACGCAGGAACCCCACCCTTGCCCGTATCCGAACCCCCATGTCTTCAGGCGCAGCCGCCGCACTAGCCCCTCCTCGAGCGAACGCGAGGAGCTCGCCAACTCCGATGCTGCCGGCCCACCCGCTGGTCGGCCGGCGCTGGCGTGAGGACTATGTCCGTCGTGCCGCCCTGGTCCGTCGCCTATCCCAATCGTCTGAGGCCTCGCTCGCGGTGATCATCGCGCCGCCGGGCTACGGGAAGTCGAGCCTGATCTCAGAGTGGGCACAACACGACGCGCGTCCGTTCGTATGGCTTCCGACCGACGAGCTGATCGGGACCACCGCGACCGAAGCGGCACGGGTGATCCTCACCACGCTGAAGGACACCGGCTGGCTGGACGCGCGCCCGCGATCGTCCGGACGAAGCCGCTCCACTCGAGGCGGCACCGCCAGCCTGCTCAGTGCGCTCCGGGCGCTTCGAGTACGCGGTCAGACCTTCGTGCTCGTGCTCGACGACGTTCAACTGATCGCGCCCGAAGTGCTGCGTGCCCTGGTCGACGCGATGGTCGATGAGGCTCCTCCCGGGGCCACTCTCGCGTTGTCCTCGCGCTGCGAGCTCCCGATCCCGCTTGGCCGTCTGCGGGCCAGCCGGGCGCTGGTCGAGGTGCGGACACACGATCTGGCGATGATCCCGCGCGACGGGCTCATCCTCTTGCGCCAGGCCGGACTCGAGCTGAACGTTCACGCGGTCCGGCAGCTGGTCAGCCTGACCGAGGGCTGGCCCGTCGGGCTTTACCTAACCGCCCTCTGGCTACACGAGCAGGACGATCCTGCCGGCTCCGTGGAGCTCGTCAAAGGGGACCATCACCTGCTGGGCGAGTATGTTCGCGACGAGGTGCTCTCCGCGCTGCCCCCGGAGCTGAGGGAGTTCGCGCTCAGGACATCGGTGCTGGAGGAGTTGTCGGGCCCGCTTTGCGACGAGGTCCTGGGCGAGCGAAGCTCCGGCTTGACGCTCCGCGCTCTGGAGCAGGCCACCCCCCTCCTCGGCCCGCTTGATCCCGCCCATGAGCGGTGCCGCTGGCACGGCCTGCTCAGGGACGCGCTGCAGGCGGAGCTGCGACGGACCGAGCCCGAGCGGGTGCACGTGCTCAACGCGCGTGCGAGTGCCTGGTATGAGGCGGCCGGCGACACCGAGCGCGCGATCAAGCACGCCGTCGCGGCGCGCGATCCGATGCGCGTCGGGGACCTCTTGTGGCCGAGACTGCTGGACTACCTCGGGCGGGGGCGCCACGACGTCGTCCAGTCGTGGCTGGACACCTTCTCCGATGACGAGATCGCCGGCCATGCGCCACTGGCTCTGTGCGCGGCCTACACCTCCCTGGTCGGCGGCGATGCCGCCCATGCTCGGCATTGGGCGGTAGCCGCCACGGCTCCCCACGGCGTGCCTGAAGGGCGCTCCCGAGCGCAGCTGTCAGCCGGCCTCACCGGATTCCAGGCGCTGCTGCCCACTGGAGGGGTTGCATCGATGGGCGCAGCCGCGGCGGGGGCGTTGGCACTCGATTCACCGGCCAGCCCGTGGTGCCCGGTGTGGCTGTTCCTCCGCGCGACGGCGCTCCACCTGACGGGCGACTTCATTGGCGCGCAACAGGGGCTCGATGCGAGCTTGGACCTGGCCGCCGCGACCGCGCCGGCAATCGTCTCGCTCTGCCTGGCGCAAGGCGCGATGATCGCGGTGGAGCGGCGCGACTGGGATACCGCCGCCGAGATGGCCGATCGCGGCCGCCTGGTGATCGACGAGCACGACCTGAGCGACTATCCGATCTGCGCCTTGGGATTTGCCGCCGCCGCGGCGGTCCGTGCCCATCACGGCCGGCTCGATGAGGCCAAGCGGGATCTTCGCCGCAGTATCGATCTGCTGGCCGCCTTCGACGACTTCGCGGCATGGTACGGAGCCGAGGCACGGATCCTGCTCGCTCACGCCTCCCTTGCGCTCGCCGACGTCGTGCGCGCCCGCACCCTGCTCGCCGAAGCCTCGCGGCTGGCTCGAAGGGTCTCTGGGGCGGTCATCTTCGAGCGGTGGTTCGACGATGCCTGGTCCCAGATGGATGCGCTGGCGGAAACCAGCCTGGCCGGACCCTCCTCGCTCACGATCGCCGAGCTCAGAATCCTTCGCTTCCTGCCGAGTCACCGCTCCTTCCGGGAAATCGCCACGCAACTCGGAGTGTCGGCCAACACCGTCAAGACGCAGGCGCATGCGGTGTACCGCAAACTGGGGGCGGCATCGCGCTCGGAGGCGGTTGCGCGGGCCGGGCAGGCCGGTCTCCTTGGGCAATGAGAGAGTGAGGTTCGCTGAGCTGCTCAGGCATTAGGCCCGGATCAGGGATCCAGGTCAAGCGCCTCGACCAGCCGCGACGCGCTCGCGACGAGCTGTGCGGAGCCCGCGGTCCCACCGGCCGATAGGAGCACCGCAGCCATCGCGTCATCGCCGGCCCCGGACGTAGAGGCAAGTTCAACCGCCCACCGCAGCGATGAAGTGGCGGCGTCGATCGCGAGCAGCGCTCCGAGGCGAACCAGCATTCGCGTCCTGCGGTCCAGCGCGAATTCATGATCCAGATCATGTGCCGGCACCAGCCGGAGAACCGTCCGCAGCAGGCGTTCGTCGTTGGAAGCCAAACGACGAAGGAGATCAAGGCTCTCACCGCTCGCGTCGTGCTCTTTCATGACACATGGCGATCGTGGCCGAGCCCCGGCCCTCGCGCATCCTCCCGAACGGATGATGAGCCGGTCAGCGGCGACCGTTGCCCGGCCAGAACCGCTCGAGCTTGACCTGCGCGAGCTGAGACTTCGGGACGAACCCCCGTGCGCCGCTGGCGTCGGCGCGGGCGTAGAAGTGCTCGTCAAAATCGGCCGAGGTCAGGAGCACGGCCATCCCGGGATGTGAGCGGGTGAGCCGCTCAGCGAGTTCGAAGCCGTTGCCGTCCGGTAGGTGAACGTCCAGCAGCGCCGCGTCGGGTTGGATGCTCTCGGCCATTCGGAGCGCCGCGTCCACGCCGGCCGCCTCACCGGCGACCTCGTAACCGCGCCGCTCGAGCAGCTCGCACACGGTCTGCCGGCAGCACGTCGTGTCGTCGACGATCAGGACGCGCACATCAGTCGATGGTGTTTCCGGCGCAAGCATGGCAGGAGGATGGCTAAGGGGAGCGACCCCGTCGATACCGCACCTGCGCTATTACCCATCACGGGACCAAAGCAGTCCCTCTCCGAGCGTTTTCGCCACCAGGTGGGCGCGCGAGCGCGCGTCCGTTTTCGTCATCGCGTTGCGGACATGGGTCCGTACCGTGTCGTGCGCGATCTGAAGCTCCTGGGCAATCTCGCGCCCGCTGAGGCCGAGCGCGACCAGGTTGATCACGTCGAGCTCGCGCGGCGTTAGGCGCGGGTGGTCGGACTCCGCGCCAACGCTACCGGCGGAGCGCCGCCCGCGCGCGGACGCGGCGAGAATCACGCCCAGAACCAGCTGGCGCCCGGTGACCATCTCCGGATGCCCCGCGAACTCGACCCGCATGCAGCGGCCGTCCGCGCACATGAGATCAACGGCGCCGGTGAACTGCGGGCGGTGCAGCATCGCCCGCCATTCGTCCGCGGTCGCAAACGGACGGTCGGCCACGAACTCGTACACGTGCCGCCCGATCAGATCGGAGCGGCGGTGGCCCAACAGCTGTAACAGGGCGCCGTTCACCTCGATCAGACGCCGCTCGTCGTCGACCAGCACCATGGCGCTCTTGGAGCGCCTGAAGGCGTCCCAGAAGAGACCCGACCATCCCGATTCAGCATCGTCGGACGGCACCACGCAGCTAGGGTGCAGCACGCGCGCGCGGAGCGCATCATCCCCAGCGGGTGAGACATGCGTTACAGACCGAGCGGATGCTCGGTCTCTGGCAGCTGTTCGAGGCTCTTTCTCAGCGCCGCGAGCGCTCGCCGCTCGAAGCGCTCGCGTGTTCAGCGCGAAGCCAGACGAGCGCCCTTGGGACCTCCCATCCCGCGGCGCGCTAGTTCAAGCACTCCAAGGCCCAGATCAGTCCTCGCCGAGGCGCCGCCCGTGTGCGATCAGGCCGTAGACGGCGATCACGTCGACGGCGAACACGGAGAGTGCCCAGAACGGGTACGCCTGGATCATCAGCAGCTGAGCGATCGCGTTGATCAGCAGGATGCCCACGCCGACCCACCGGGCGAGCTGGTTCTTCAGGAACACGCCGAGACCGGCCACGACCTGGATGACGCCGATGATCAGCGCCACCCACCCCCACGTGTTCAAATCACCGAACACGTAGTGGGCGTTGGCCGTGAAGAAGTGCGCGTTCCCGATCGCGGCGACCCCCTCGAGGAAGTTGATGGTGCCCACGATCAACAGGAGTACACCGGCGAACACCACCCAGCCGTAGCCCGCGATGGACTCGTCGTAGTACTCGTCGTAGCGAGGTGCTTCTCGCACAGACATTGCCACCTCCGGTTGTCATTGGCGAGGCGCTGAAGCGAACTCCAGCACCGTCGGGCCAATCTCGCTTCACCTGGATGAGGTGATGAATGTCACAACGCGATGAGGCAGCCTGCCGATGTGACTGGGGCCAACCTGGCGAAGCCGGCGACGCTCGGCACCGACGGCGTGTTGATCCCGCGGGTGTGGTCGGCAGTCACACTGGGTCTGGCACTGGTCACCGTCGCGCTGGCGATTCTCGTGGTTGTCACGCACCTACCCAAGGGCTTGGGGGCCGTGGCCTGCGTCGCACTCGCGGGCTTGCTGGGCTGGTATGGCATCACGCGGCGCGGTGCGGCGCGCATGGCCGGTCTGGCCGGTGCGGTGCTGCTCCTCGCGGGAGCGATCGTGCTCTCGATCACGTGGGGCTATGTGCTCGAGGATCTGCTCCTGCTGGCCGCCGCTGCGGCGACGCTGGCCGCGGCGCGCCGGGCGTTCAAGCCCCGGGCCCGCCTACCGCAGGCGCAGGCCCCGAGCCATCCGGTCCTTTTCTACAACCCGAAGTCGGGCGGCGGCAAGGCGGCGAAGTTCCACCTCGCGGAGGAGGCGCGGCGCCGGGGGATCGAGCCCATCGAGTTGACACCCGGTGAGGACCTCGAAGCACTCGTCCGCACCACGGTGCAGGGAGGAGCCGACGCGCTTGCGATGGCCGGAGGCGACGGATCCCAGGCGATCGTCGCCATGGTGGCTGCCGAGCTCGACCTGCCCTACGCGTGCATCCCGGCGGGTACGCGTAACCACTTTGCCCTCGACCTCGGCGTCGACCGCGACGACGTGGTCGGGGCCCTCGACGCGTTCGTGACCGGCGGCGAGCGGCGTGTCGATCTCGCTGATGTCAATGGTCGGGTGTTCGTCAACAACGTCTCGCTCGGCCTGTACGCCGAGGCGGTCGCCCAGCCCGGCTACCGAGAGGCGAAGCTGCACACGCTGCTCGAAGCGGTGCCCGATGCGCTTGGGCCAGACGCCCGCGCTCCCAGCCTGCACTGGCGCGACGCCGCCAATGATCAATCCGCCGCCGCGATCCTCATATCGAACAACGCGTATCGGCTCGGCCGCGCGCTCGGCTCGGGTACCAGGCCGCGACTCGACCAGGCCGTCCTCGGCGTGACCGTGCTGGCCCCGAACGTCCCCGGAGCGGGCACGAGCGCCCACCGCCTGGCCATGCAGCAGTGGACCGCGCCTACGTTCGAGATCGACGCCGACGGACCGGTGGCGGCGGGGATCGACGGCGAATCGCTGCAACTCATCCCTCCGCTGATGTTCCGAGTAAGACCGGGTGCGCTGCGCGCGAGGATCGCGCCCCAGCATCCCGGCGCGTCTCCCTCGGCGCTCGAGCCGGACACCCCATGGCGAGTGGCCCAGGCGCTCGTTCACAACGTCCTGCACGGCCCGGAGACCGTGGGTCCGAGATGACCGCGTGAGCACGCCGCCGCTCATCCTTTTCGGGTGATGACCGACCCCAGGTGACTGGGGATGCTGAGCTGCACATCATCAACCGATTGACCGAAGGGAGCTGCCGAGGATGGCAACACTCGTCGCGATCGGCTATCCGGATCAGGGCACCGCTGAGCAGGCCATGCAGACAGTGGAGCAACTGCAGGGAGAGCTGATCATCCAAGCCGACCAGGTCGCCGCGATCGCGCGCGACATCGAGGGCAAGTATCACGTTCACACCCAACACGGTGGGGCTTCCGCCGGCGCCGGCGCGGTGTGGGGCGGGTTCTGGGGCATGCTGTTCGGACTGCTGTTCTTCATCCCGTTTGCCGGGCTGGCCCTCGGCGCGGGCATGGGCGCCCTCTTCGGCCACTTCGGTGAGAAGGGCATCGACAAGGCATTCCAGCAGCAGGTCCGCGACTACCTCAAGCCGGGCACCTCGGCCCTGTTCATGGTCATTGAGCAGGTCACGCCCGACAAGGCAATCAACGCGCTGCAGCAGTACGGCGGCACGGTGATCCGGACCTCGCTGTCCGACGAGGACACCAAGAAGCTCCAGGAAGCTCTTGCGCCCTCGGCCCCGGTGGCCTGAACGGTCTGACCACACGGAGCAAAAGGAGAAACTATGGCTGTTGTTGGAGCAGCGACACATCAGACGCTGTCGCAGATCTCGGCCGGGAAGAGCGACTTCATTGAACGGGCCGTGGGGCTGCGTGAGGCCGACCGGGAGCTGAGCGGACTCGATCCGCGGACGTTCGCGCTGGTCAAGATCGCCAGCCTGATCGCCCTGGACGCACCACCGGCATCGTGGGCGTGGCAGCTAGGCGCCGCGCTCGCGGATGACGTGACACCGGAGGACATCCTGGGGGTCCTGGTCGCGGTCGCCCCTCAGGTCGGCGGCCCCAGGGTGGTCGCGGCCGCGCCCGAGATCATGGTCGCACTCGGCCTCGACGAGGACGAGGGGTAGGGCGAGATGCCCCTCCTAAGACGCCGCCCGCTGTTACGCGCCGCCGCCGTTGGCGGAGGGGCGTATGCGTTCGGAAAGCACGCTCAGCGCTCGCAGGAAGAACAGCAGCAACAGGCCTACGAGGCCGGTCAGCAGTCGGTCATGGCCAGCCAGCCGCCCCCCCAGGCCCCACCCCAGGCCGCGCCCCAAGCGGCGGGCGGCATCAGCTCGGACGATGTCGCGCGGCTCCAGGAGCTCGGCCGGTTGCACGAGCAGGGCATCTTGACCGACGACGAGTTCTCGCGACAGAAGGCGCTCATCCTCGGGGCTTAGTAGTCAAGAGTCCACGAGGTTGGGTGGATGGGAGCGGGCGGCGGTAGCGGCGCGATCCCCATTCACGAGGGTTGCCTCACGGAACGATCGCCTTCCGGAACGCTCGGTCGAGCCACCTCCGGAAGGCGATCTTCCTCGTTCTGGGCGCGCTCCGATTGCAGCGAGCGCCGCCATCCCACCAGCAGATCGTGAACCGCAGCGGCACCGACCGGCCGTTGCGGTGACATCGCCAGCTCCACCGGATGGAGGATGAACGGACGCGTCTGGGGTCCGCCCAGCCCGCCGTGGAACGAGATCAGCTCCTCGAACGCGCAGCCCTGCTCCAGTTCGGGGTCATAGAAGCTGTTGACCATGACGTCGGCCACGTTCGCGAAGCGGTCGGTTCGCCGCAGGTGGTCGGCCGCGCTCGGCGGGAAGGGCGCCAGCGGATCGTCGCCCTCGACCACATCGCCGTCCAGGTAGCGCTTGCCGCGCGGGCCGAGCACGACTGGCCCGCGCAGACGCGAGCGGACGAGGACGAAGCCGATGTGGGGATGCGCCCGGAGCTCCTGGAGCAACCGAGGGTGGCGTTCCTCGATCTCCTCCAGGCACAGACGACGGGGCTCCTCCATCAGGTAGATGAGTCCCAGGTTCCCGGATGCGAGGACGATTGCCTGGCGATCGGCGTGAACTGGGGTCGGCCCGTCGGGTAGCGAGGCCCGACCGGTCGCTTCGGCGATCGCGTGGCCGACGGCGGCGTCGTTCTCGTCGCCCGTTGAGGTGCGCGCGACCTGCACGCCCGACAGCGCGCGCTCGACGAACTCGTCCAGGGCGTAGCCGTTGCGCTGCTTGAACGTCGCGCCCTGCGTCTGACCGTGGTCGGACAGGACCACGATGACGTAGGGCCGGGGGGCGAAGCGCCGGGCGCGCGCGATCCGAGCGAACTGCCGATCGATCTTGCGCAGCGCCTCGAGCGTGTCCGGTCGTTCGAGCCCCGAGTGGTGCGCAACCTCGTCGTAGCCTGAGAAGGTGGCGTACACGGCGGGACGGCCCCGCATCATGTCGGTGAGAACGCCGAACACGATCAGATCCCGCACCCCGACGCACAGCGCCGCTCGCATCAGCGGATAACGTCCGCCACGGTCCCCGCGCGGCCGGATGCCGCGCCGGCGCTGGCGGATGGCCGCCGCTTTCTCGAGCACGGCCTCCCCCCAGAAGAGCACGAACAGTCGGGAGACGTTGAATCCGTTGGCGAGAAAGGCGCGGTATCCGGGATTTGCCCGCTTTTCGGCGGCCATCCGGCTGACGGTCAGGATCATCGCCTCGGCATCGCCCGAGAACAGGTTGCCGCGGCTTGCGCCGGCGTCGATCAGCAGCCCCCGGCCGTCTGCCAGCCGTTTCTCGATCTCCGCGCAGTCCTGTGGCGAGGAGCACGTCATCACCCGTCCGGTTTCCTTCTCGACCCAGCGGAACGCGGGGATGTTCTCGTTGCCACCGAGCAGGATGCCGGCCTGACTCGCACCGGTCTGGGAGCTCAGATCCGGTTCCCACTCCTCCAGGCGGTACGCGCCGGACTCGAACCAGCCGGTCATCTGCGGAACTGCCCCGTCACGCATCGCCCGGTGCAGAACGGGCAGAGCGAGGCCGTCGATCTCCAGAAAGACGATCCCCGGCGCATCGCTGTGCACGGCGTTGCCCTGACGCCTGGCGATCCGCTTGATCACTCGCAGCGAATACGCGTCGTCGTCGTCGACCCCCAGGATCACGTCAAGTGCGATCGTCGCGGCCGCAATCACCAGCGCGGCAAGGAGCGCTGAACCGAATGAATCGACGGCGATCCGGCGGCCCGTGATGTGCGGAACGATGAGCAGGATCACGGCGTCGAGCGCGAGCACGATGACGAACCCGAGCGCGAGCGTGAACGGCAGACGCAGCGCGGCCACGAGCGGCGGGAGCACGGCGTTGAGCGCGGCGATCGCGGCCGCCGCCGCGAGCGCGTCGCGGAAACTGCCGACGCTCACCCCCGGGACGATCGCCCCCGCGATGAGTACCGCCACGGCCGCCACCAACCACGAGAGCAGGACGTGGACAAGTCGGAAGCGAGGCACCTGTGGCTCCCACGCCGGCCGCTCTCCGTATGTGCCGTCCATGCTCATCGGCGCACTTTCACGCGCGGCCCGCGCGCTGTCGTCACCCTGAACGGAGGATGGGCTCGGAGCCGTGCGTTTCATCCTCATCGGGTGATGGTCCGGCCGTAGCGCGCTGTCACGATCACCAAATGGCTACAACTGCGCCGAGGACCAGGCCAAAGGTCGTCGTTCACCTGACTGTCGAGGAACGCATCGCGCGGGGCAAGGCGGCCCGCGCCGAGATCCCACGATCCCGCCACGCCGAGTTCGAGTCCTATGCGGATCGCGCCGACCCGATCGATCTTCTCGAGGCCCAGGCACGCACGCGCGTTCCTGAGCTCGTGCCGATCCGCTACGGCCGGATGCTGGTGTCCCCGTTCACCTTCTACCGGGGCGCGGCCAAGCTGATGGCCCACGACCTCGCCGGGACGCCGCGCTCGGGATTGAACGTGCAGTGCTGCGGCGATGCGCACCTATCCAACTTCGGCGTGTTCGCCTCGCCGGAGCGCCAGCTCGTGTTCGACATCAACGACTTCGACGAGACGCTTCCTGGGCCATGGGAGTGGGACGTCAAGCGGCTGGCCGTGAGCATGCTGATTGCGGCTCGCGACAACGGCTACGCCGTGAAGGACCAGGACCGGGTGGTGCTCGACACCGTCAACCAGTACCGGACCGCGATGCGCACCTTCGCCGGGATGAACAACCTGGAGGTCTGGTACGCGCACCTGCAGATTGACGAGGTGCTGAAGGAGTACGGGTCCCAGATCAAGCCCGCCCAGGTCAAGCGAACCGAGGCGGCAATGGCCAAGGCGCGGACCAAGGACAGCATGTCCGCGTTCTCGAAGCTGTGCCAGCCAGCGAACGGACGGGTCGAGATCGTCGACCAGTCGCCGTTGATCGTGCCACTTCGGGTGCTCGTTCCCGGGCAGGCTCACGATGAGATGCTCGAGTGGCTGCGCAGCCTGATCCGCGTGTATCGCCAGTCGCTGGAACACGACCGGCGCAAGCTGCTCGAGGAGTTCGAGCTGGTCGACTTCGCGCGGAAGGTGGTCGGCGTCGGCAGCGTCGGGACGCGGGCCTGGATCGCCCTGTTCTTCGGCCGTGACGGCACCGATCCGTTGTTCCTGCAGCTCAAGGAGGCCGAGGAATCGGTGCTCGAGGAGTACGTGGGTAAGAGCGCATACCGCAACCACGGCCAGCGGGTGGTTGTCGGCCAGCGGATGATGCAGGCGGCGAGCGACATCTTCCTCGGCTGGATTCACATCAAGGCTGGTCTGGACGGGGTCGCCCGCGACTTCTACGGCCGCCAGCTGAAGGATTGGAAGGGGTCGGCGGAGGTCGAACAGATGGTCCCGTCGGGGATGGCCGCGTACGGCAGGCTGTGCGGTTGGACGCTGGCTCGCGCGCACGCGCGCAGCGGCGACCGGATCGCGATCGCGGCCTACCTCGGCGGCGGCAACGCCTTCGACCGGGCCATCCTGGAGTTCTCCCGGGCCTACGCCGAGCAGAACGAACTCGACTATCGAGCGCTTGCCAAGGCAGTCGAGGATGGCCGGGTCGCCGCCACGCCGGGCCTTTGACGGCGCCGGGCCTCCGATAGCGCCGAGCCTCTGAGGACTTCCGCTCAACCGCCGAGCAGCTGAGCCTTCGCGGACTCGTACTCCTCGGGGGTGATCGCGCCGCGGTCGCGCAGCTCGGCGAGCCGGCCGAGCTGATCGACCGTCGTCGGCGCGGCGGTGTGGCTGGCATTCCCGGACGTGTGACGCCCCTCACGCATGCTCGCCATCCGGGCGCGGATCGCTTGCGTGGTCGCTCCCGAGCGGGCGTCGGGAAACTCCTCCGCTGTCTGGCGGATCAGAACCCAGGTTCCGAACAGCGCCAGGACGGTGAAGACCAGGATTCCGAGTGGCTTGGTGGTCGCCTGGATCGGCTGCCACACAAACACGATGACCATGATCCCGAGCACGATCACGTAAGTCGCGACCGCCTGCTCGCGCAGGAACGGAGCAATCGCGCGCCGCATCGCCACGGCCGGCCGGGCCGGTCCGGCGAACCAGGCGGCAACGACGAGCACGATCGCGATGAAAATGATCGCGCCGGCGACATCGTGGAGGATCTGCGTGCTGATGTTGTAGACATGCCTGATCGTCACCTGGAGGGAGGCGTCGCTGGTGAGCGCATTGGCAACCTGCCCCTGGAGGATCGAGCGAGCGAGGATCACGATCACGCCGGCGAGGATGCCGGCGAAGCCGATCGTCATCAGCGTCCGGCGCCGGTGCCCCTTGGCCAAGAACAGCGCCAGTATGTACAGGAGCGGAACGATGATGGTGAGCCACAGGGCCAGCCCCTTGATCGCCTTGCCCCCGTTCTGGACGTACTTGAGCTGGTTGGACTTGAAGATCGTCAGGTTCGCGACGCTGGGCGGGAGCTTGGACGCGATGTCCGACGGCAAACCGAGACGTGTTGCGATGTTGTCGACGAGCGAGGCGAGGTCAAGCGTCACCACGCCGTTGTTGAATCCAACCGCGCCCTTCCGTCCGTTGACGACGTCGATGAACGTCTGATCGGCGGCCCGGTTGGCCTGAGCCCACAACTGCTGAAAGCGCGGCTGGGCCAGCGCCAGCTCGGTCCCCGAGACGGCGGCGTTGCGCAGCGCACCGGCGGCCGGTCCGGCCAGTCCCTGGAGCTGGGTAGGAAGGTTCTGCTTGATCAACCCCTCCACGTCCACGTTCGCGTAGAGCTGATTGACGACGTAGTTGGCGGTGGTGGATCGGACGTTGGCGTCCTGAAGCAGCTGGGTGCTCGTCTTTGACCAGTTGTCCGGACTGAACAGGAGCCGGTTCGCCCACGTGGCGAAGATCCCGACGACCAGGAGCACCGTGGTGACGCCGATCAGGACGTCGACTCCTATCAGGCGCCGGCGCGAGATCGTGGCCGACGGCGCGGTTGCCGCGCCGTCCGGCGTCGATACCGCTTCAGGCGTTGGCAGCGTCTCCTGCTCGTCGGTGGGGGCCGTGTTCAGCCGAGGATCGTCGGTCTCGTGGTCATCTTGCTCATCAGGTTCCATCTGACACCCAATTCCATCGCGTCGTCGGTCCGCCAGTAGCGCATCGTCGAAGCGCGAGGTACGTTATGCATCGCCCTATTTGGGTGATGGCGTTAGTAGGCGTGCAGTCCAACATCTGGTCCGGTAAGCCATGTCCGAGAACGACGGCGCGAGATCCATGCCGAACCCATTCCGGCCCCTCATCGGTTTCGGGACACGTGCCGCCACGGCCACGTTGAAGCCAATCGCGGGGGCGGTCGAGGCCGCCGCCGAGGCGGGGCTCGGCCTGGAGCGGCGTGCCGTGAACCGAGTGCTCGAAAGCGAAGAGCTCGAGCGGGTGGTGGTCGTGGCGATCAACAGCGTGCACATCCAGGCGGCGCTGAAGCAGGCGCTCGAGAGCGACGGCGCGCAGCAGCTCGTCGACACCCTGTTCGACAGCGGGCTCATCGATCACGTTTTTGAGCGGCTGCTGGCCAGCGAGAGCTTGTGGCACATGATCGATGAGATCGCCGCCAGCCCCGCGGTGACCGCGGCGATCTCCCAGCAAGGCCTCGGCTTCGCCGACGAGGTTGGCGATCAGGTGCGCTCCCGGTCTCGGAAGGCCGACGACTGGATGGAGCGCACCGCCCGGCGGCTGATCGGCCGCCCTCCGAGAGTGCTCCCGGCAGAACCTGACGCGAGCACCTGATGGGCGGGGTGACTGCGGCTGGCCCGGGCGAGGCGCCCGTCGTCGCCGCACCGGCTCAGCCGACCGGCTACGCCGGTCTGGCCACGAGGGTGGTCTCGTTCACGGTCGACGCGGCGATCATCACCGTGGTGGACGTGATCATCGGCGTCGGCGCGGCACTGATCCTGTCGCTGCTGCACATCCCGCACGACCTCAGAACGATTCTCGCGGTGATCGGCGCGGTCATCTATGCCATCGGATCGATTGCCTACTTCGCGATCTTCTGGTCAACGACGGGACAGACGCCGGGAGCCCGACTGATGCAGATTCAGGTTCTCACGGCCGACCTCGGGCCGGTCAAACCCAAGCGGGCGCTCGTTCGCTGCGTCGGCGTCATCCTGGCCGCGCTGCCGCTGTTCATCGGCTTCGTGCCGATCCTGTACGACAGCCGGCGCCGGGGGTTCCAGGACCAGTTCGCGCACACGGTCGTGGTCGAGGCTCCCGGGCCGTCGATCGCAGAGGTAAGCCGCGCCAAGAAACGGGCCATCTACGAGGCGTCGCGGAGGCCTGTCTCCGAGCGCGATGCCCTCGACGGCTGACAGGGTCCCCGTCTCAAGCGCCGAGCTCGGCCAGCCGCTCGGCCACGATGATGCGTCCGGCCGCCTCGACGAGCGCGAGGTGTGAGAACGCCTGCGGGAAGTTGCCCAGGTGCCGACCGGTGTCGACGTCGAACTCCTCGGCATACAGGCCCAGCGGCGACGCGACCTTCACCAGACGGGTCATCAGATCGCGAGCTCGCTGCATCTCGCCGATGATCGCCAGCGCCGACACGAGCCAGAACGAGCAGATCACGAACGTGCCCTCCTTCCCCGACAGACCATCGTCCGTCTCGTCCGTGCGGTAGCGCAGGACAAACCCGTTCTCGGTGAGCTCGTCGGCGATCGCCAGCACGCTCGCACGCAACCGCTCGTCATTGCCCGGGAGGAAGCCGAAGATCGCCGCCAGCAGCGTGGAGGCGTCCAGCGACTCGGTGTTGTAGTGCTGCACGAGAACGCCGCGCTTATCGACCCCGTGCTCGAGGATGTCGGCCTTGATCTCAGCCGCGACCTCGCCCCACTCGGCGGCCAGCGAATCCTCGCCGCGGATCGAAGCCAGCTTGGCCGCGCGGTCCATCGCCACCCAGCACATCAACTTCGACGA
>DATJRS010000104.1:0-51414 GCA_035504535.1 Solirubrobacteraceae bacterium
GCACTTTTACCAGTCGCACCGGACAGAACCCCGTCCCTCCGGACCGGTCCACATTTCCGGAGACCGCCCACACCACCGGGGAAATTGCGACAGCCTCGATTCGTCGCTTTCTCGAGCCGGCTCCCGTCAGAACCGACACCCAGCATTCCAGCGCCCCCGCCGATCGTGAGCTCGCCACAGCGACTCGCCGGCCGAAGTCATTTATGCGCCAGCCTCCATGCGCGACGTTTCTCGACCACGCTCCGGGAACGACCTTGGGCGTCCGAGGCGCTCGCTAACTTCAAACCGTCGGGACGCGACTACACTCGGGAAGCGACCACATGGGTTCAGGCGAAACGCGATTCATCTTCATAACCGGCGGGGTGGTGTCCTCGCTAGGCAAGGGAATCGCCGCCTCCTCGATCGGCCGGCTGCTGGTGGCGCGGGGGCTGGACGTCCAACTCCAGAAGTTCGACCCGTACATCAACGTCGACCCGGGCACGATGTCGCCCTACCAGCACGGCGAGGTGTTCGTGACCGAGGACGGCGCCGAGACCGATCTCGACCTCGGCCACTACGAGCGGTTCACCGACGCCAACACCAGCCGGGCTTCGAACGTGACCGCCGGCGGCATCTACAACACGGTGATCCGGCGCGAGCGTCGCGGCGACTACCTGGGCGCGACGGTCCAGGTCGTCCCGCACATCACCGACGAGATCAAGCAGCGCATCAAGCTGATGGCCGAGGCGACCGACGTCGACTTCGTGATCACCGAGATCGGCGGGACGGTGGGCGACATCGAGTCGCTGCCCTTCCTCGAGGCGATCCGCCAGTTCCCGGTCGACGTGGGACGCCGGCGCTGCATGTTCATCCACCTCACGCTGGTCCCGTACATCACCCACGCCGGCGAGCTCAAGACCAAGCCGACGCAGCACTCGGTCAACGAGCTGAGGCGTATCGGTATCGCCCCGGACATGGTGATCTGTCGCTCTGAGTCGAGGCTCGGCGGCGACATTCGCCGCAAGATCGCGCTATTCGCGAGCCTGCCGGTGGAGGCCGTGGTCTCGGCTTACGACGTGCCCGACATCTACCAGGTGCCGCTGGGGTTCCACGCCGAGGGCGTCGACGACTTCATCCTTTCCGAGCACTTCGGCGTGGAGGCCCCGCAGCCGGACCTGAGCGGCTGGGAGGCGATCACCCGCCGCGCCAAGGAAGCCAGCCGCAGCGTGCGGATCGCGCTGGTGGGCAAGTACGTCCGGCTCGAGGACGCCTACCTGTCGGTGGTCGAGGCGCTCCGTCACGCGGGCACCCACCACGACTGCAAGGTCGAGATCGATTGGGTCGACTCCGAGGAGGTTTCCGACCCGGCCGTCGCCGCCCGCCTGGAGAAGGTAAGCGGGATCCTGATCCCGGGTGGGTTCGGAGGCCGCGGGATCGAGGGCAAGATCCGTGCCGCCCAGATCGCCCGCGAGAAGAAGATCCCGTACCTGGGCATATGCCTCGGCATGCAGCTGGCGGTGGCTGAGTTCGCCCGCCACGTGGCCAGGATGGATGGGGCCAACTCCACCGAATTCGACATGGAGACTCCGTTCCCGGTGATCGACCTGCTTCCCGAGCAGAAGGAGATCGCCGACATGGGCGGCACGATGCGCCTCGGCGCCGATCCCGTGAAGCTGCACAACTCGACGCGGATCCGTGAGCTGTACGGCGAGCCGGTCGTGTACGAGCGCCACCGCCACCGCTATGAGGTCAACAACCATCTGCGGCGGCGCCTGGAGGCTGCCGGGCTGATCTGCTCGGGGACCAGTCCGGACGAGCGGCTCGTCGAGGCGATCGAGCTGCCGGCCGATCAACATCCGTTCTTCGTGGCCTCGCAGTACCACCCGGAGTTCAAGTCGCGTCCCGAGCGCCCGGCGCCGCTGTTCCGCGAGTTCGTGGGCGCCGCGCTCGAGCACTCGGAGACCGCGGCGGGCGCGCCGCGGGATGCCGCCCCGGCCGCACCGGCCGGCGCCGCCAGGTGAGGCGCGCGAGCGAGGCCGAACGCGAGCGGCTGAACGAGACGTTCGCCGCCCTGTGCCGGATCGAGAGCCCGTCCGGCCGTGAGCGCGCCTGCGCGGACTGGATCACCCGGGAGCTCGAGGGCATGGGACTCGAGGTCGACGAGGACGACGTCGGCTCGAGCGTCGGCTCGAGCGCGGGCAACCTGCTGACCCGGATCCCGGGCTCCGGGGGGGCGGGGTCGAGGTCCATTCTCCTGTGCGCCCACATGGACACCGTCCCGCTGACCGCGCCGGTCGACCCCGTCCTGATCGACGGCGGCTGGACCAACGCGGGGGAGGGGATTCTCGGCGCCGACAACAAGACCGCGGTCGCGGTGATGATCGAGGTGGCGCGACGGCTCGCGGGCTCCAAAGCCGGACCTCCGCCGGTCGGGGTCGAGCTGCTGTTCACGGTCTGCGAGGAGATTTCGCTCCTGGGGGCACGCGCTTTCGAGACGAGCCGGCTGAACAGCAGCTTTGGCTACGTTTTCGACCACGCCACGCCGATTGGTGAGATCGTGATCGCCGCCCCAACCCTGCACCGGATCGTGGCCGAGTTCCACGGCCGCGCCGCGCACGCCGGCGTCCGCCCCGAGGCCGGCCGCAGCGCGATTGCCGCTGCGGCACACGCGATCGCCGCGATGAGACTGGGGCGCCTCGACCCCGAGACGACGGCCAACGTCGGCACGATCGCGGGTGGCACGGCGATCAACGTCGTCCCCGAACGCTGCCGGGTTGAGGCCGAGGTGCGCAGCGTCGACCGCGACTGCGCTGAGGCGCTCGCGACCGAGATGATCGACCACATGCAGGACGCCGCCGACGCCGCCGAATGTGATCTCGACATCACGGTCGAGCGGATGATCGACGGCTACCGGATCCGTCCGCGGGCCGCCGAGGTGGCCGTCGCCGAGGAGGCGCTGCGCGCCTGCGGGTACGAGCCGAGCCACATCCTCACGGGCGGGGCGTCCGATGCCAACGCGTTCCGCGCCGCCGGGTTCCCGTGCCTCAACCTGGCGGACGGAACCGAGCACAACCACGAGCCAACCGAGCGGATCAGCACCGACGCGCTCGAGAGTCTGCTCGAGTTGGCGATCGCCCTCCTCGACGAGTCGGCCGCGGCTCCGGCCGGAGGCGTGTCGTGAGCGACGACTTCGAGCCCGTCGCCTCGGAGGTCGGCTGGGAGGGCAAGATCATCCGCGCCGGAGTCGAGCGCTTCCGGTTCGCCGACGGCGCCGAGGTAACGCGCGACAAGGTGTGGCATCCGGGCGCGGTCGGCATCCTGGCGGTCGACGACGAGCACGTGTGGCTCACCCGCCAGCCGCGGGAGGTCATCGGGGACCCGGCTTCGCTCGAGGTCCCGGCCGGCAAGCTCGACGTCCCCGGCGAACCACCGCTCGAGACGGCCAGGCGCGAGCTCGCCGAGGAGATTGCCAAGCGCGCCGAGCAGTGGGATGAGCTGTTCGCCTTCTTCACCAGTCCTGGGTTCAGCGACGAGCGTGTGTGGCTGTATCTCGCCACCGGGCTCTCGGACGATCCCAGCCACGATCCCGACGAGGATGAGCGGATCGAGGTCGTGCCGTGGCCTCTGGCACAGCTCGATGACGCAATCGAGCAGTGCCGGGACTCCAAGTCGCTGATCGCGCTGCTGTGGCTGGCGACGCAGCGGCAGCTCGCGTTCGGGATCGCCTAGAGAGGCTCATACCGGTGACGATTCACGAGTCGGCCAGCCGCGGCTTCCAGCGCGGAGCTGATGCGTACGAGCGGGGACGTCCGAGCTATCCGCGCGAGGCGCTCGACTGGCTGCGCCAGCGGCTCGACCTGCGACCCGGGCGAACCGTGCTCGACGTCGGCGCCGGCACCGGAAAGCTGACTCGCGAGCTCGTCGCGACCGGCGCCACCGTACTCGCGGTCGAGCCGGTGCCGGCCATGCGCGGCGTACTCGAGCAGGTCGTTCCCGAGGCGCGGCCCCTGGAGGGAACGGCCGAAGCGCTGCCGGTGGACGACGGTGCGCTCGACGCGATCACCGTTGCGCAGGCCTTCCACTGGTTCGACGTCCCCAGCGCGCTGATCGAGTTTCATCGTGTGTTGCGCCCGGCGGGCCGGTTCGGCCTGATCTGGAACCGCCGGCGGCTCGAGGATCCGCTGCATCAAGGGATCAGCGCGATCACCGAGCCCTATCACCACGACACTCCGAGCCATCTTCGCGGCGAGTGGCGCGAGCCCCTTCGGGCGAGCGGCCTGTTCACGAGCGCCGGGGAGCTCGAGGTGCCCTACGAGCATGCGGTCGATGTCGACGGGGTAGTCGACCGCGTCGCCTCGATCAGCTATATCGCCGCGCTGCCCGAGCGCGAGCGCGGCGAGGTGATCGCTCGCGTCCGGGAGCTGGCCGAGCGGACTCCGAAACCGCTGCGCCTCGCCTACGCGACCGAGACCTACGTGTACGAGCGTCGCTAAGGCACCGCCGACCATCGAATTTCCCGGACGGCAGGAGGGGCCCCCAACGTCTCGAATACTCGGGTCATGGCCACCGCCCACACGGTCGACGACGCCCGGCGGACCGCGGATCTGACCTTCGACTTCCTCGGCTTCCTCGAGCTCGAGCGCGGCCTGTCGCGCAACACGCTCGAGGCCTACCGCTCGGATCTGCAGCAGTTCGGCGAGTTCCTGCAGCGACGCGGCCTCGATCCGCTCGAGGTGCAGACGAGCGATCTGGCGGCGTTCATCTCCGAGCTGGCGACCGGCAATTCCGAGCGGCGGGCGGCGGCGCCGTCCACGCTGCAGCGCAAGATCGCTTGCCTGCGCTCCTTCTACCGGCACCTGCGTCGCGAGCAGATCCTCGACCGCGACCCTGCGTCGGAGCTCCGCGCCCCGCGCTCGCGCGCCCGTTTGCCCAAGGTACTCAGTCGCGACGAGGTGGCGCGACTGCTCGAACAGCCCCAGGGAACCAGTCCCGCGGCGCTGCGCGATCGCGCGCTGCTCGAGACGATGTACGCGTGCGGGCTGCGCGCGTCCGAGGCGATCGGGCTCGAGTTGTCCGAGCTCGACCTCCAGGACGGCATCCTGCGCGCCCGGGGGAAGGGTTCCAAGGAGCGGATCGTGCCCATCGGAAGCAAGGCGATCGAAGCGCTGGGCGCCTACCTCGAACGCGGCCGGCCCGCGCTGGTCGGCATCCGGCCGGAGCGGCGCGTGTTCGTGAACCTGCGCGGCGGCGGGCTCTCGCGCCAGGGCCTGTACAAGATCGTGCTCCGGCACGCCCGCAGCGCCGGCCTGGAGCAACGGATGAGTCCGCACACACTGCGCCACACGTTCGCCACCCATCTGCTGTCCGGCGGCTGCGATCTGCGCTCGCTCCAGGAGATGCTCGGGCACGCCGACATCGGCACCACCCAGATCTACACCCACCTCTCGACCGAGCGGTTGCGCGACGTGTACTTCGAGGCCCACCCGCGGGCCCAGATCGAGCGATCCTCGTAGATCTGCCGTCCGTCGTAGAGTCCCCCGCGTGGGGATCGCTCACTTCGACCAGGCGCCGGCCGCTGAGCACGAGCTGGGCCACATCCAGGGGCGCTGGACCATGCTCGGACCCGCCGCCGGGACGGTCAAGGTCGGCGTTCAGCGCATCCAGCTGCCGGCGGGTGGCTGGTCGACGCCGGCGCATGAGCACGGTCGCGAGGAGGAGATCTTCTACGTGCTCGACGGCACCGGACTCTCGTGGCAGGACGGCGAGGTCGCGCAGGTTCGGGCTGGCGACTGCATCGTCTACCTGCCGGGCGACGGTGCGCACACGCTCCACGCGCTCGGACCGCTCGACGTCCTCGCCTTCGGCGAGCGCATCGACGACGAAAGCGTCGGGTTCCCCAGGCTAGGCATGTCCTACGTCGGCCGTCGGCTGGTCGAGTCGATGCCTTCCATGGGCGACGGGGCGCCGTTGCAGCATCTCCGCGAGTCCGAGCTCGGCCCGCCGGCGCTGCCCGACCCCGTCCCGGGGGATAGGCCTCGGCCACCCACGATCGCGAACGTGGAGGACGTCGAGGCGGCCACGGTCGAACGCCCGCGTGTGGCCCGCACGCGGCGCAACCTGGGCCGCGCCGTCGGCTCGGTCAGCACCGGCCTTCAGCACGTAGAGGTGGCGCCCGGAAAGTACTCGACCGCCCAACACTGCCATTCGGTAGAGGAGGAGATCTTCGTGATCCTCGACGGAGACGGCGTGCTCGTGCTGGGTGAGGAGGAGACGGAGGTGGGGCCGGGACACGTGATCGCGCGTCCGGCCGGCACCGGCGTCGCCCACGTATTCCGGGCCGGCGCCTGCGGGCTCACCTACCTGGCCTACGGGATGCGCGACCCGGCTGACATCTGCTTCTACCCGCGCTCGAACAAGATCGCGATCCGCGGGCTCGGCCTCGTCGCGCGGCTCGAGCGGCTCGATTACTGGGACGGAGAGGACTGAGCCGGCGAGCGTTCGTGATCGTGCTCGACGCCTGCGGCGTCGGGGCGCTGCCCGATGCCGCCAACTACGGCGACGGCGGCACGAACACGCTCGGGCATCTCGCCCAGGCGCTCGGCGGGCTCGAGCTGCCCACCCTCGAGCGGCTGGGGCTCGGCTCGATCGTCGCGCTGACCGGCGTGCCGCCAGCTGCCGCCCCGGTCCTGCACGGGCGGCTGGGCGCGATCGGACCCGGCAAGGACTCGACCGCGGGCCATTGGGGGTTGATGGGCGTATCCGCCCCGCAGCCGCTCCCTACCTATCCGGACGGGTTCCCGCCCGAGGTCGTCGAGCTCGTGGCGGGCATCGGCGGGCGCGAGGTGATCTGCAACCGTCCCTGCAACGGGATCGAGGCGATCGAGCGGTGCGGGTCCGAGCACCTGCGCGGCGGCGGGCTGATCGTTTACACCAGCCAGGACTCGGTCCTGCAGATCGCCGCCCACGTCGACATGCTCGACCCGGCCGAGCTCTACGCGGTGTGCGCCGAGGTGCGCGAGGCGCTCCCGGCCGAGCACGCCGTGGGGCGGGTGATCGCCCGCCCGTTTGCCGGTGCCGACGGGCAATGGCGGCGCACCGACGGCCGGCGCGACTTCTCGGTGCTGCCGCCCGGTCGTAGCTATCTGGATGAGCTGCACGACGCGGGGGTCGAGGTCCACACCGTCGGCAAGGTTGGATCGCTGTTCGCCGGCGTCGGAGTCGACGTCCAGCACCCGGGCGCGACCAACGCGGTCGCGCTGGCGGAGACGACGTCGCTGATGCGGTCGCTCCAGGCCGGGTTCGTGTTCACCAATCTGGTCGAGACCGATCAGGTGTACGGCCACCGCCACGACGTGGCCGGTTTCCATCACGCTCTGCAGGCGATCGACGCGTCCGTGGGGGAATGGCTGGGGCTGCTCGGACCGGGCGACATGCTGGTGCTGACCGCCGATCACGGCTGCGACCCGACCGCGTCGCATACCGATCACACGCGCGAGTACGCGCCCCTGCTGGCCGCGTTCGCAGGCGCCGGCTCGCGCCGGCACGACGGCGTGCTCGCGGACGTCGGTGCGAGCGCGCTGGCGTGGCTGGCCGGGCGCGACGCCGACGCGCTCCCGGGCAAATCGTTCGTGTGACCCGTGAGCATCGAAGTAAGTTGAGAGAAGCGTGCCCGAACTACCCGAGGTAGAGACCATCCGCCGCCAGCTGGCCCCGCACGTCGAGGACCGGACGATGGCCGCCGCCCGGATCCTCGATCCCCGCTGGACCCGGCCCGACGCGCCGGCGGCCATCGAGGCGCAGCTGCACGGCGCGGTCGTGGAACGCCTTGGCCGCGCCGGCAAATACCTGGTGTGGTCGCTGTCAGATGACCGCTACCTGCTCCAGCACCTGCGCATGACCGGGACGCTGCTGTACGACCCGCCCGCCGCGCCGCCCCACACCCGGGTCCTGCTCGAGCTCGACGACGGTCATCGCGTGGTGTACGTCGACCCGCGCCGCTTCGGCACCTGTCACCTGGTCCACGGCGCCGACGCCCGCGACGGCTACCTCCGTGAGCGCCTCGGCGTCGAGCCGCTCACCCCCGAGTTCACCGCCGAGTACCTCCGCGCGCAGGCCCGGGGCCGGACCTCTCCGGTCAAGGCATTCGTTCTCGATCAGCGGCGGATCGCCGGCGTCGGGAACATCTACGCCGACGAGGCGCTGTTCCGGGCCGGTATCCATCCGCTCCGGCCTGCCGGCCGGCTCACCGGGGCCGATTGGGAGCGCGTCCGCGAGGGAATCGAGGAGGCGCTGAGCGCCGGCATCGAGGCCAAGGGCGCCTCGATCGACGACTTCCGGCACGTCGACGGTGCCCGTGGCTCCTTCCAGGATCTGTTTCTCGTCCATCGCCGCGCCGATCGGCCCTGTCCCAGGTGCGGCGCCGCGATCCGCAAGATCGTGGTCGGCGGCCGCGGCACGTACGTGTGCGAGCGCTGCCAGCGACGCCCGCGTACAGCGGCCGCGCGTTCAACGGCCGCGCGTTCAGCAGCCACGGGCACGGCAGCCACGGGCACGGCAGCCACGCGAGCGGCAGCCGCGCGAGCCGCGGCTAAGCGGCCAGCAGCTCCTTCAGCCGCCCGGCCTTATCCGCAGCCAGTAGCTCGGTGAACCCGCCGATCGGCTCCTCGCCGATGATGATCTGGGGGAACGTGAACATTCCGGTGCGCTCCTGCAGCTCGGCCCGACCGTCCGGGTCCCGTGCCAGATTGATCTCCTCGTAAGCGATGCCGCGCTTGGCCAACAGGGCCTTCGCGCTCGTGCAGAACGGACAGGCCTCGGTGGTGTAGAGGGTGACGGGCCGCATAGCTTCACAAAATATAGCGGGTAAGGCGTGTCTCGCTCGCTGAGGACCGAGGCGATCGTCCTGCGCTCGATCCGCTACGGGGAGGCCGACCGCATCCTGCATCTGTACACGCCCGCCTACGGCCGGCTGTCGGCCATCGCGAAGGGGGTGCGCCGGGCCCGGAGCCGGTTCGGCGCCCGGCTCGAGCCGTTCTTCCACATCCACCTGATCCTGCACGAGGGGCGCGGCGAGTTGCATACGGTCACGGGGGTGGACACGGTCACCGCCCACGCCCGCCTGCGCGAACACGCAGCGACGATCGACGCCGCCGCCCGCGCCTGCGACGCGGTGGCGCGGCTGTTCGAGACCCCGGACCCGCACCCCGAGGTGTTCCGTCTGCTGGCCAACGAGCTGAAGCTGCTCGACCTCGACGTCGCTCATGCGCGCCCCGCCACCGGCCTCGCCTTCCGCCTGAAGCTGCTGCTGGCGGCCGGGATCGTCCCCCAGCTCGGATCGTGCGCCGGATGCGGCGAATCCGAGCACCTGCAGGGCTTCTCCGCTGCCGCCGGTGGAGTGGTGTGCGCCTCGTGCGAGGCCGCGGCGTTCCCGCTGGGCCAGGAATCCCACACGTTCCTGGTCGGCGCGCTCGGTCGGCCGCTCGCTCAGGCCCCCGAGGCATCCGAGCTGGCGCTGGCCCAAGCCGAGCGCGCGATCAGCGAGACCGCCGAGCACCATGCCCACGTGCGGCTGCGCCCGCTCGTCGGCCGCGGCTGAGCCGGTCGCCCTGTCACGCGTTCGTCACAACTCCCGCGGACGTGCCAGACCGGTGTCAGAATCGAACGAGATGAGCGGTCCGGTCCTCACCTCCGACCAAGACCACCCCGCCGGCCCCGTGGCCGCCGGCTTCGCCGACCGGATCCGGGCCCGGGAGGAACGCGAGCTCTCGCCCGACGCCACCCGCTCCTATCCCGCGCGCCGCCAGCGCGAGGAGCCCGACTGCGGGCTGCGCACCCCCTTCCAGCGTGACCGCGACCGGATCGTGCACTGCAAGGCGTTCCGGCGCCTGAAGCACAAGACACAGGTGTTCGTCGCTCCCACCGGCGACCACTACCGCACCCGGCTCACCCACACGCTCGAGGTCACTCAGATCTCGCGGACGGTGGCGCGTGCGCTCAGCCTGAACGAGGACCTGGCCGAGGCGATCGGCCTCGGCCACGACCTCGGCCACCCGCCGTTCGGGCACGTGGGCGAGGACGCGCTGGACCGCTGCCTGTCCGACCGGTTCGGGCTCTCGTTCATGCATCACGAGCACTCCCTGCGCGTGGTCGACTCACTCGAGCGCGACGGCCTCGGCCTGAACCTGACCGACCCGGTACGGGACGGGATCGTGAGCCACTCCGGCCGGGCGCGGGAGCCGAGCACGCTGGAGGGCAGGATCGTCCGCCTCATGGACCGCGTGGCCTACATCAACCACGACATCGACGATGCGGTTCGCGCCGGCCTGCTCACGCCCGAGGACCTTCCGCAAGGCCCGATCGCGATCCTGGGCGACACCGGCTCCCGGCGGATCGACATGCTCGTGCACGATCTGGTCGAACACTCCGCGCCGGCCGGCGACATCGTGCAGGGCGAGATGGTCGGGGCGGCGATGGGCAAGCTGCGGGCGTTCATGTTCGAGCGGGTGTACCTGGGCGCCGAGGCCACCCGCGAGCACGCGAAGATCAGGGTCGTGATCTCCTCGCTGTTCGATCACTACTGCGCCCATCCCGAGGACATCCCAGACTCGATCCCGCCGGGAGACCTCCCGCGCCGGGTCACCGACTACCTGGCCGGGATGACCGACCGTTTCTGCATCCGCACGTTCGAGGCTCTGAGCGTGCCGGTGGCGTTCGCACCGTGACGCGGTACACGGCCGACTCGCGCGACCGCGTACGCGACGCGGTGGACATGCTCGCGCTGGTCTCCCAGCACACCGAGCTGCGCCGCGCGGGCCCGACCGAGTACGTCGGACGCTGCCCGTTCCACGACGAGCGCACCCCCTCGTTCGGCGTCAATCCGGTGGAGAAGGTCTACCACTGCTTCGGCTGCCAGGCCTCGGGCGACGTGTTCAGATTCGTCATGGAGACCGAGGGCCTGGACTTCACCGGCGCCCTCCAAGCGCTGGCCGACCGCTTTGGGGTCGAGCTCCAGACGGAGCGGGAGGACCCGGAGGCCGCGCAAAGGCGTCAGCGGCGCGAGCGGCTGCACCAGCTGCTCGGCCGGGCCGCGACCTACTACGCGCGATATCTGTGGGATGCGCGCGAAGCGCAGCCCGCCCGCGAGTATCTCCAGAGCCGCGGTCTGCGCGAGGAGACGCTCCGTGAGTTCCAGGTCGGCTATGCCCCGAGCGCCTGGGACCGAATGCTGACCGCCTCGCGCCGCGCGGGATTCGGGGAGCAGGACCTGCTCGCCACCGGGCTGGCCCAGCGCTCGAAGACCAACCCGGGGCGGATCTACGACCGCTTCCGCGAGCGGATCATGTTCCCGTCCACCGACGCGCGGGGGAACGTGCTCGGCTTCGGCGCGCGCGCGATGCGCGATAACCAGCAACCCAAGTACCTCAACACGGCCGAGGGCGAGCTCTACCACAAGCGCGAAGTGCTGTTCGGGATCGATCGCGCGCGGGCCGCGGCGGCCCGCGCCGGCAGCGTGATCCTGGTGGAGGGCTACACCGACGTGCTCGCCCTGCACCAGGCCGGGCTGCAGAACACGGTCGGGATCATGGGCACCTCGCTCACCGAGGAACAGATCGACCAGCTCCGGCGCGTGGCCACCGTGCTCGAGCTGTGCCTGGACGCGGACCGGGCAGGTCAGGACGCCATGCTGCGCGCGGCCCAGGTGAGCGACCGGCGCAATCTCGAGCTCCGGGTCGTGCCGCTGCCCGAAGGCACCGACCCGGCGGACCTGATCGAGCGCGCCGGCGCGGACGCCGTGCGTGAGCGTGTGGCCGGGTCGGTCCCATTCGTCGCCTTCCACGTCGAGCGGATTCTCGAGCGCACCGACACTTCGAGCGCCGAGGGGCGCGACCGCGCGTTCAAGCAGCTTCTGCCGGCGCTCGAGCGCCTGGAGCGGGGGGCATTCGGCGACGAGCTGCTGCGCCGGATCGCCGGTCGGCTCGAGCTGAGCGAGGCGCGCCTGGCCTCGTTGATCGAGCGCGCAGGGCAGCGGAACGGAGGATCGGGGAACGGGGACGCAGCGGGCGCCGGGCCCACCGCCGCCCAGCCCCTCGACCAGGCCGCCCGGGCCGAGCGGACATTCCTGGCCCTGTGCGTCGCGCTCCCCGACGCCGGCGCCCGCACGCTGTTCGAGATCGACCCCGAGCAGCTGATCACCAGCGAGTTGATGCGCCGCGCCGCCCGCCACATCGCCGGGCGCACGCACGCGCCGCTCTCCGACCTGCCGGTGGACGACGAGCCACTCGCGCGCACGGTGGCCGATCTGGTGGCGCGCGCCGGGCGGGCCGCGTCGGTCAGCCAGGATCAGCTCGAGCATGCCCGGCTGGTGCTCGAGCGCGCCCGCTTGGAGCGGGCGATCCGGCGCGCCCGCGCGGAGGGGTCGAGCGGCATCGGCGAGCTGGCGCGTGAGCGTGAGGAAGTGCTCGAGCGGATCCGGCAAACCGTGGCCCGACTCGAGCGAGCGGTGTGATGACGTAGATGATCCGCGGGCCGCACCGACGAGGCCTTCGGCCCCTACGCCGCTAACGCCGGATGGCGGCCGCGACCGCCCGGCGTACCGCCGCCACGGTCGTGCCGTACTCGCGGGCGATCTCGCGCATACTCCTCCCGGCGCGCAGCTCGGCCCGCAGCCGGGCGGGTCGAATACCCAGGTAGGCGGCTGCGGCGTGCAGCTCGGCCGGGGTCAGGCCGGCGACGGTGGCGGCGCGACGGCGGAACGGCAGCTGCGCCGGTGGGATCAGGTCGGTCTGCGGGCGCACGGGCAGGATCAGGGGCGGAAGGGGCGCCTGGTTGAAGTCGAAGTCGGCGGTCAGGTCTCCGAGCTGCGGCGCATCCTCGCGCACGTCCGGGCGCGGATCGGGCCGGCCGTCGGTCTGCGGATCGAGCCGCTGGCCGCCCAGGAAGTCGTCCTCGATGAACTTCACGTACGCGTCGAAGCTGAGCGTCTGATGGTCGATGAACCCGCGCCGCGCGTACGGGCTGATGACCAACCCAGGGACGCGCAGACCGTACCCGTCCTCGTCCACGACGGGCGGCTTGACGTTGTCGTAGAAGCCGCCCCAGTCATCCCAGGCGAGGAAGATCGCGGTGCTGTCCCAGTCCGGGCTTCTCATGATCGCGTTGATCAAGCCCGTCACGTAGGTCTGGCCCGCCGTGATCAGCCCGGGCGGATGCTCGGACACCGTCCCGTTGGGGACGATCCAGGACACGGCCGGCAGCGAACCCGCCTTTACGGCTGAGTAGAAGTTCGACAACGACTGGATGTTGGCCAGCTGATCATCCTGCTGGACATCGGTGAAGTACGGCAGCGGGTTCCAGATGCCGGGAGTCGCGGCGCTCTGGCCGACCGGGGCGCACGACATGGCCGCGTCGTCATCGCAGTCGGGCTCGGTCCCCTTGAACACGTAGTAGGCCCAGCTCACGCCGTAGCGGTGCAGCAGATAGGTGAGATCGGTCCACGCATAGTTGGGATCGGAGGGGTTCTTGCGGCCCAGCCGGCGCGCGAAGTCGGGTGGGATCTGGGGGTTCTGGATCGCGTTGCGGCAGCTCATCGGGTCGCCCTGCTTGGAGCAGAAGGCCGACCACTCCGACACCATGTACAGGTGCGCGGGGAGGCTCCAGGAGAGGTCGGACTCGAACATGTGGTCCTGGAGCACGAAGTCGCGCGCGTAGGTCCAGTAATTGGGGATGTCGGCGCCATCGTGATAGCCCATCACGTCGGCTGTGGCGCCTCCGTTTCCGCCGCAGGCCGGGTTGAACGTCTGCGCGCAGCCCGCCATCCCCTTCTGCTGCTGCTCCACGTACCCGTCCATCCTGCCCCCGTTGATGTCGGCCACGGCGTTGGCGTAGCTGTGCGGTCCGCCCAGGTTCTCGTCCTGGCGGTCGTGGAACGGCTTGACGCAGCGGCCGGTCGTCGGGTCGGGAAGGCACGGGACGGTTCCCGGATTGCCCGCCAACCCCGGGATCCCGTCCGCTCCGGGGTAGGTCCCGAAGTAGGAGTCGAACGAGCGGTTCTCCTGCATGATGATCACGATGTGGCGGATCTTGTGGATGCCGACGGCCGGCGGCTGCGGCCCGACCGTCGTCGTCGTGAGCGGGTTTGCCGTGGAGCCCTGGGTCGCGACCGGCGTCGAGGTGCTCGAGTGGTGAGAGGACCCGCCGCCGCAGCCCGCGAGCAGCAGCGCGACAGCCAGTCCCAGCGCGGCCGCGAGCCGTCCCCATCCATGGAGGACCCGCCCAGACGGGCGCGGCCGACCAGTCCCAGACCGGCCGGTCAACGCCACAGCCCCATGCACTCACGTCGGCGTCGAACAGGCAACTGACCCGATCCTAAGGATCGCGACCTCAGATTGCGTCAAGCCCAGGTGAACTGCGCATCAGCAGCATTGACGCCGGTTGGCCGATGATGGTGACGGCCAAGCTTCGTGTTGGCCGGAGGTTAGGACGGGCTCAACGGGACGCCGTCCCGACCGCCTCGCGGGGGACCGGACGCCGTCGGCGAAAGGGCCGCCTGGCAGCGTGTCCGTCCGGTGGCCTTGCGAACATGTGTTCGTAAAGCACGACGAGGACCGAGCCATGGACAAGGAATCACTGACGCTGTTGCTGAGTCAGGGCACGAGTGTGGAAAGAATCGCGAAACGGTTCGGAAAGGATCCGTCGACGGTCTCGTACTGGTTGAAGAAGCACGGTCTGCAGGCACCGAACCGGAACAAGTACGCGGGCAAGGGCGGAATCGAGCGCGAGCTGCTCGAGGCACTCGTAGACGAGGGGATGACGATCGCCGAGATCGCGGAAAAGCTTGAGTCCAGCAAGGGCACCGTCCGGCATTGGCTACGGCGGTATGGACTTCGCACCGCCGGCGCACAGCGAATCGAACGCAAGCGTGGAGCGAAGGAGGCGGGCCTCGCGGTGATCGAATCAGTGTGCCCCTCGCACGGGCTGACGGCATTTGCCGTCGAAGGTCGCGGGTACTACCGGTGCAAGCGATGTCGCGCCGAGGGAGTTTCGAAACGGAGGCGGAAGCTGAAGGAAATGCTCGTCGCGGAAGCAGGCGGTCGCTGTTGCGTTTGCGGCTACAACCGATATCTCGGCGCGCTCCAGTTCCACCACGTCGATCGCGATAGCAAGGAGCTCACCATCAGTCGAAACGGGGTCACACAGTCAATCCGTGCGTTGCGACGCGAAGCCCGAAAATGCATCTTGCTGTGCTCTAACTGCCACGCCGAGGTTGAGGGCGGATTCGTCGTGCTGCCCGGTAGAGTTGTCGTAGCGAGTCCATCGCGCCGGAATTAGGCCAATCGATTTACCTTAATCCGGGGTAGCTCAATGGCAGAGCGTTCGGCTGTTAACCGAAATGTTGTGGGTTCGAGTCCCACCCCCGGAGCTAGCTACCACCGAATCGGACGTGAATGAAGGCTGAGTGCGTTCGGGGTTGACCATCGCCGAACTGAAGGACTGGGAGCTTCACGGCGCCGTCTGGCGGGCACTCGAGGTCAGCGACGAGCGCGCGGTGGTCGAGCTGTGCAGCTGCTCGGGTGAGCCCATGGACGTCGTGGAGGGCGAGACCCTCGAGCTGATCGAGTTCGTGCGCGCCCGACGCGACGACTGAAGCGCGAACTCCTCGACCAATTCCGCGGCCCGCGAGGCACCATCGTGGGCCGCCGCCCAGCTCGCCAGCTCGCGCGCACGGGCGACGAACGACGCCTCCGCCAGCGCGCGCCGCACCGCCAGTCGCAGCGTCCCCGGCGTCACGAGGCGCCACGGCAGCCTGACGCCCACGCCGGCCCAGTCGACCCGGGCGGCGTTCTCGGCCATATCGCCGGAGTGCGGTGCCGCGACCACGGGACAACCGCAGGCCAGGGCGCGCACCATCGTCCCGTGTCCCGCATGGCAGATGACGGCCGCGCACGAAGGCATCGTCTTCGCATACGAGAGCCATTCGACCAGCCGGGTGTTGGCGGGCACGTCGACCGGCGCGGCCAGGGGCCGGCGGTTCCACGTCGCCAGCACCCGGATCGGCTCGTCGCCGAGGCCGTCGAGCGCGGCGCGCAGCAGCCGGTGCCGAGGATCCTGGGCGGTTGACGGGGCCACCAGCACCAACGGCGCCTCGCCCGCCGGCGGCGTTACCGCGGCGTATGGAGGCTCCCACATGATCGGCCCGACCACCTTGACGTGAGCGGGCCAATCGCGCGGATACTCGAGCTGCGGATACGTGCCGACCAGGCACAGCCGATCGCTCAGCCCGCCGTGCAACCGCGCCACCGAACCCAGGCCGACCTTGAGACGAGCCGCGTTGAGCTCGTCGCGGCCCTGGCGAAGCCCGGCCTGCGTGAAGCGTTCCAACCCGCGCCACAGGCGACGCCCGTATGGCGTTCGGGGCAGCCGCGCCCCGAGCGCATAGGGCGGAAAGCCGTCCGCGCCCACCGGAAACAGATGCGGAACCAGCGTCGCCACGGGCACACCCTCGAGCTCGCCCGCCAGAGCCGGGGCCAACGTCAGGATGTCGTGCACGACCACATGCGGACGCAGCTCGGCGACCACGTTCCGGGTCTCTGCGGTGGCGAGCACCACCGCCTCGTACATCGCCGACGCTCCGCGCGAGCCCGAGAACAGCGGATACTCCGGCGCCGGCTCGAAGCGCATCCCCGCCGCTTCCACATCCTCGCGCCAGCGCGACCAGGTCTCAAATGTCACCTCGTGCCCGCGCGCGGCCAGCCGAGCGCCGAGCGCGAGCATAGGGAAGGCGTGTCCGGGCTCACCGAACGCGCCCAGGAAGAACCGGCTCACGCCGCGAGCTCGGCCACCGCGCGCAGCTGATCGATCCGCTCATCGGTCGTCCAGGCCGTCGGAGCGATCGTCAGCGTGCCCACGCCAGCCTCGCGAAACGCGGCCAGCCGGTCGCGCACGGCGTCCCGGGGGCCGCACAGGGTGACCAGGTCGATCAGCTCATCGGGGAGCGCCGCGGCGGCCTCCTCCTTCTTGCCTTCCAGGTACAGGTCCTGGACCTCGCGAGCGGCATCCTCGAACCCGTAGCGCTGCACCAGCTGGTTGTAGAAGTTCTGCTTGCGCGATCCCATTCCGCCGATATACAGCGCCAGGAATGGGCGCATCCGGTTGCGCGCCTGCGCGCGATCATCGGAGATGTAGGTGTTCACGGTCGGCGCCATGTCGAAGTTCTCCAGCGACCGCCCGGCTCGGTGGGCGCCCTCTTCGAGCAGCGCGCGGACCTCGCCGACGTGCTCGGGCGAGAAGAAGATCGGCAGCCAGCCGTCGGCGATCTCACCGGTCAGCGCGGTGTTCTTGGGCCCGATCGCCGCGAGGTAGATCGGGATCCGTTCCTGCACGGGCGAGATCATCAGCTTGAGCGGCTTGCCGGGGCCGTCGGGCAGGGGCAGCTCGAGCGTCTCACCGTGGTACTCGACTCGCTCGCGGGCAAGGGCCATCCGCACCACCGCTACGTATTCCCGGGTGCGCTGCAGCTGGCGAGCGAAGCGCTGGCCGTGCCAGCCCTCCGCCACCTGCGGCCCCGATGTACCGAGCCCCAGGAGCATGCGCCCGCCCGAGAGCTGGTCGATCGTGGCCGCGGTCATCGCGGTCATCGCGGGACTGCGGGCGGGCATCTGGAAGATCGCCGAGCCGAGCTTGATCTTGCTCGTGCCCGCGGCCAGCCATGCGAGCACGGTGGCCGTGTCCGATCCGTACGCCTCGGCGGCCCACACGGCCTCGTAGCCGAGCCGCTCGGCCTCCTGCACGACGGCAAGGTGATCGGCCGGCGTCGCGCCGGGGATCAGATAGCCGAGGGACAGGCCGAGCTGCATTGCGCCCTGAACCCTATGCGAACCCAGCCCCACGCGACCCGCCCGCGATACTCAGCCGGTGAGCCAGAGCGTGCCCGAGATCGCGCAGGAGCGGCGGACCGCACCGGTCGAGCTGCTGTGGGACCTGGTGTTCGTGTTCGCGATCACCCAGGTGACCACCCTGCTATGGCGCGATCTCACCTGGGCCGGCTTCGGCCGGTCGATGCTGGTGCTGGCCCTGGTGTGGTGGGCGTGGTCGGCGTGGGTGTGGGCGGCGAACGCACAGACAGACGGCTCTCCGGTCCTGCTGTTCTGTCTGCTGGCCGCGAGCATCTCGATCTTCATCAGCGGCCTGTCGATCCCCCACGCGTTCGGCGAAGAGGGGACGCTGTTCGCCGTCACCTACGCGATCGTCCGGTTCCTGCACCTCGGCGTGTACGTGGATGCCTCCAAACGCGGCAACGCCGAGTGGTCATCGATGGTGGGCTTCGTGGTCACGATCACGATCGGCATGGTGCTGCTGATCGCCGGCTCGTTCGCCGACGGAGCGCTCCGGATCGTCCTGTGGGTGCTCGCTGCGGCGATCGACTACGCCGGCCCGGCGTGGCTGACGCGGGACCGGCTGCGGGGGCTCCAGCACGTCGCCGTCGCGCACTTCTCCGAGCGCTACAGCCTGTTCGTGATCATCTGCCTGGGCGAGTCGATCGTGGCCATCGGCGTCGGCGCGCTCGGCCCGAGCGCCGAGCGGCACCTGAACGCCGACCTGGTCGTCGCCGTCGCCATGGGCCTGCTGATCACGGTGGCGATGTGGTGGACGTATTTCGAGGGACTGGCCGACAGAGCCGCGGAGCACCTCCGGGCGCATGAGGACCCGGTCCTGGCCGCCGCCGACGCCTACAGCTACCTGCACCTGGTGATCGTCGCCGGCATCATCACGTTCGCGGTAGGCGTGAAGGTCCTCACCCGTAACTCCGTGACGTCGCCGCTGACCGATCCCGCGCGGCTTGCCCTGTGCGGCGGCGTCGCGCTCTACCTGCTCGGCAACGCGAGCTTCGCCGCGCGGATGACCGGCTCGGTCGAGCACGAAAAGCTCGCCGTGGCGGTGGGGCTGCTCGTCCTCTACCTGATCGGCGGCGGACTTGCGGCGTGGGCGCTGGCGGCTGCCGTGGCCGTTCTGCTCGGCCTGTTATGCGCGGCCGAGTCCGAGGTAGTGCGCCGGGTTATCGGCCCGGAAGCGGGGAAAACATCAACTACTGCCGGATGAGAGGATGAACCGATGACCACGCACGCCAGGCTCGAGCTCCAAGGCTCCATGCACGCGGGCTTTGAGGAGATCCTCACCCCGGACGCGCTCGAGTTCGTGGGTGAGCTCCAACACCGTTTCGGCTCCCGCCGGCAGGAGCTGCTCGAGGCGCGTGCGCGCCGGCGCGAGCGGCTCCGGGCCGGGGAGCTGCTCGACTTCCTGCCCGACACGCAGGCGATCCGGCAGGCCGACTGGACGGTCGAGCCGGTCCCGTCCGACATGCAGCAGCGCTGGGTCGAGATCACCGGCCCCACCGACCGCAAGATGATCATCAACGCGCTCAACTCGGGCGCCGACGGGTTCATGGCCGACTTCGAGGACGCCAACGCCCCGACGTGGCGCAACATGGTCGAGGGTCAGCGCAACCTGCGGGACGCGATCGAGGGCACGATCACCTACCGCGACTCCGACGGCAAGCGCTACGAGCTCGCGCGGGACACGGCCACGCTGCTCGTGCGGCCCCGCGGCTGGCACCTCCCCGAGCGCCACCTGCTGGTCGACGGCGAGCCGGTGGCGGGTGCCTTCTTCGACTTCGGGCTGTACATGTTCCACTCCGCCCGGCGGCTGCTGCGGGCCGGCAGCGGTCCGTATTTCTATCTGCCCAAGATGGAATCGCACCTCGAGGCCCGGCTGTGGAACGACGTGTTCGGCTTCGCCCAGGAGGCCCTGGGAATCCCGCGGGGCACGATCAAGGCCACGGTGCTGATCGAAACGCTGCCCGCCGCGTTCGAGATGGACGAGATCCTGTATGAGCTGCGCGAGCACTCGGCGGGCCTGAACGCGGGGCGCTGGGATTACATCTTCTCGTCGATCAAGTGCTTCCCCGACAGGCGCGAGATGGTCCTTCCCGACCGCAGCGCCGTGACTATGACCGTGCCGTTCATGCGCGCATACACCGAGCTCCTGGCCGCCACCTGTCACCGCCGGGGCGCCCACGCGATGGGCGGGATGGCCGCGCTGATCCCCAGCCGCAAGGGCGACCAGGAGGCCAACCAGAAGGCGCTGGACGGCGTCCGCGCCGACAAGGAGCGCGAGGTTTCACAGGGCTACGACGGAACCTGGGTGGCCCATCCCGACCTGGTGCCGGTGGCTCGCGAGGTGTTCCAGAAGGGACTCGGGGGCGAGCCAAATCAAGTCGAGCGCCAGCGCGATGACGTTCACGTCACGGCCGAGGAGCTGCTCGACCTGTCCTCGACGCCGGGTCAGGTCACCGAGCAGGGGCTCCGCACCGACGTCAACGTGGGCTTTCAGTACATCTCGTTCTGGCTCACCGGCACGGGTGCTGCGGCGATCAATTCGTTGATGGAGGACGCCGCCACGGCCGAGATCTCCCGCTCGCAGATCTGGCAGTGGGTCCACCACGGCGTCGAGCTCGACACCGGCCAAACCGTCACCCGCGAGCTCGTTCGCGACGTGATCGACGAGGAGACCGCGAAGATTCGCGAGCAGGTCGGGGATGAGGTCTGGAAGGCGGGCCGGCCCGAGGACACCCGCGAGATCTTCGAGGGCGTGGCGCTCTCGAGCGAGCTCCTCGAGTTCCTGACGATTCCGGCCTACCGGTACCTGGAGGATTAGTTTGGGCCGGCTGCGCCGGCATCCGTGGGGCCATGGCGCCGGGCGTCCGTGCCCGGCGCTCCGGTGGCCCGAACCGGATCTCCCACACTGATCGGGCCGTCGTGCAGGATGTCCGCGCGCAACCCGCCGCGATGCACGAGCGCGCGCAGCACGGGACGGCCGGCGTAGCGCTGCGCAACCGTGCACGGCTCGCACAGGCGCATTCCGCGACAGCGCACCTCGCCGATCTTGAACTCGTGCCCGACGAGCGCGTTCAGATCGATCCCGCGTGTGACCACGTTGCGGCGGTGCTCGGAGGGCTCGAGCGGCGGCTCGAAGGACTCGCAGACCTCAGCCTCGATCAGCGTGAGCGCGCTTCCCGGCATGCCCGACGGAAACGTGCCCTTCCCGGTCACGTGCCGGTCGCCCTCGAGCCCATGCCCGGCGAGCGCATGGGCAGACTCCACGAGCTTGGCCGGCTCGCCGGCGGTTGAGGCGACGGCAAGCCGCTCCACGACTCCCGCGCCGACCGGAGCGTCCGGGCGGTGAGGCATGGCGAGCGCGATGTCGGCGGCCGCGACGACGAAGCCGTCGACGATCGCGGCGCGGTCGAGCTCAGATCCGCCGGCCGGGTCCCAGACCACGCCCGAGGGCACGCCGTACATCACCACGAACCTGTCCCGATCCCCGTCCGGCACGCGTCCGATCCACGGCCCTGGCCAGGTGAAGGAGGCCGGGTCGGCGATCCGGACCAGGCCGATCCCCAGGCCGCCGAGCCAGCGCGACAGCGTCCAGCCGGTGGCCGCGTCCTCGCCCGCGATCGGCCGCGGCAGCTGGTCGAACGGCAGCTCGAGGATCGTGGCCAGGCAGGAGAGGAACGAAGCCGTGGGGAGCGGGAGCTCAGATTCCGGCAGTCGAACCTCGCGCATCTAACGGAGGATTGTGCCGCCTTCAGGTCGCGGGCTTGAGCCGGCGCGGCGAGACCAGGCGCGAGCGGCAGGTCACGTGGAGCAGAACCACGGCGCCGAGGAGGATGATCAGATCCCCGGCGCTCAGCACGTTGCCGATCGGCCACGGCCCCGGCACCGGGAAGACGTCGCCGAGGAAAGCCAGGTGGGCATGGGCCAGCGCCGCCGAGTTGTCGAATCCGGGGCGGGCGGTGATTCCGGCGGTGCGCAGCGCGACCGCATTGGCGGGCATCACGCCCCCGTTGGTCGTGATCGCGAGCACGTTGAGCGTGGCGCCGACCGCGATAAGCGGGACACCGGCGAGCCGGCGGTTGGCGAAGATGAAGTACGCGTCCAGGACGTAGGAGAGAACGTTCAGCCCGGCGTGGAGGACATGGCTTCCGCCCGGGGCGACGTTTGAGATCCCGACCTGGATGGCGACCGCGAGCAGCACAGCCCACACGGCGTGGATCTGGATGTCGAGGAGGCGGCTCAACCGGCCACCGGCGAGGGGAACGCTGACGAGCAGCGCGAGGGCCGCGATGACCAGCAGCATCAGACCGTGCTCAGCTGGGGCTTGGCGGTGGCGCGCGGCGCTGCGAAGGGGGCACTGGATGTACCGACCGGCGGAGTGGTCTGGCGGTCCCACCAGCTCTCCAGGCCGGCGGCGGGAAGTGGCTCGCTCAGGTGGAAGCCTTGCGCCAGCTCACATCCGAGGGCGCGCAAGCGCTCGAACGTGAACGCATCCTCGATTCCCTCCGCCACCGTACGCAGGCCCAGGTTGTGGGCGAGCTCGATCGTCGAGCGGACCACGATCGCGTTGCGGGCGTCGGAGCTCATCGCGCGAACGAACGACTTGTCGATCTTCAGCTCGCCGATCGGCAGATCGGTCAGGTAGGCGAGCGAGGAGTAGCCGGTACCGAAGTCGTCGATCGCGACCGATACGCCGAGCTCGGCGAGGTCGTGCATCGTGCGCTTGGCCGCCTCCGGGTCGACCATCAGCGAGCTCTCGGTCAGCTCCAGCGTGAGCGCGCGTCCGTCGACCTCGTGCCTGCCCAGCAAGCGCTCGACCTCCTCGGGGAAGCGGCGGTCGAGCAGGCTGCGCACCGATACGTTCAGGGACAGCGACAGGTTGCGACCCTGTTGGCTCCACGAGCGCAGGTCGCGCAGGCCGAGATCGAGCACCCGGTGGGTGAGGTCCTTGATCAGGCCGGTCCGTTCGGCCACCTCGATGAACTCGTATGGCCCGAGCATGCCCCGCTGCGGGTGATGCCAGCGGACCAGGCCCTCGGCGGCGACCGGCCGGCCGTGGCCGAGCTCCACCTGCGGCTGGTAGTGCAGAACGAGCTGGTCGCCGGCCAGCGCACGACGCAGGTCGGCGGCCAGGACGAGCCGCTCGGGGCTGTGGTAGTCGTCCTCGGCGCGGTAGATGACGAGTGGGTGGTGGTTGGCTTTGGCGCGATACATCGCGACGTCCGCGCGCTGGAGCAGCGTGTCGACATCCTCGCCGTGCTCGGGGTACCAGGCCAGCCCGATGCTCGCGTCGAGCTCGATGCTGATGCCATCGAGGTCGACCGGCAGGTGAAGGGCATCCTGAAGGCGCGCGACCGCTGCCTGCGCGGCGCTCGAGTCGGCGCCGGGCATGAACACGGCGAACTCGTCGCCGCCGAGCCGGGCCACGAGGTCCTCGCTGCGGAACGACGCACGCAGCCGGGGGCCAACCGCCTTCAGGACCAGGTCGCCGCGATGGTGTCCGAGCGTGTCGTTGACGTCCTTGAAACCGTTGAGATCGACGAGCAAGAGGCCGCCGGACTTGAGGCTCGGGTTCTTGAGCGCGGTGCCGACCGATTCCAGGAACCAACGCCGGTTGGGTAGCTCGGTGAGGCTGTCATGGCGAGCTAAGTGCTCGGCCGTGGCGGTGCGCACGCTCTGACGACCGCTCAGGTAGACGCCGACCAGCGGGACGAGCAGCAGCGGATAGAGGATCGGGCTGAACTGAAGCACGGTGACCACCACCGGCGCCAGGCACAGCAGCACGGCGCTGACCGATAGCCCGAAGGTCAGGTCGGACTCAAGCGCGCGCGAGAAGGGAATGCCCTGGTGAAGGGTGATCGCCCGCGTGACCAGCAGCAGGTTGACGGTGAAATAGGCGGCTGCCGAGCCGAGTACCGCAAGCAGGTCGGCCGGTCTGAACCCGCCGTGGGATAACGACATGTACGCGCCGGCGAACCACAGCACTCCCGCCGCAGCACCGAGCGACAGCGTGTACTGGCCGACGTTGAACCCGGCCTGCCACCACGGCTTGCGAGCTATCCGGTCCTGGACGACCGAGGCGACGATTTGCGCCGCCAGCGCCGGTACCAGGCCAACGCCGAGCAGCAGCGCAAACGAGAACATCACGGAGACAGTGATCTCGCCGTCTCCCGATCGGCGCGGGAGTTCGAGCGGGAACAGCTCACCGACGAGCACGCTGGCGGCCAGCGCCGAGAATTCGATCGTGCGGTTACCGCCGAGGTTGAGCGGGGTCCACGCGACCACTCCCGCGAGCAGCGCCACTCCGACCACCGCCACCGCAACGCAGTACAAACGAACGGGCTCGAGTGTGCGCTGTTTCATAAGGTCGGTCCGGGCGCCCGGCTAAGTGCCGGAGCGCCCGGCCATCGCCGTTGATGATCAGAACTTGTAGCTGGCCCCCGAGACCACGACCAGCGCGACCAGGGCCACGACCGTCAGCATCAGCTGAAGGGTGCGGAACTTGAACCGGGACATCCTTGTCCTCCTTTACGACTGATTCGGATGGCGAACGATGAGCCGGCGGCCGAGCTATCTCACTGAGTGAGACCTCTGGCTTTGCGTCCCCGCCTCACGGCGGGTTTGCCTTTGTCAACTCGGATAGGGCTGTATCGGGCGTCCGCGTCGAGAGCTTTAGCGGTTTAGGAAGTTTTGTTTCGAATCTGACATGTGGATTTCCCGTAGAGTCGGCGTGCTCCCTCCGGATGCCGCCGGGGGCGTAGCTCGCAATGGTTCGCGCATGCCGGATCCGGCCGTCGTCGAGGAGTGTGCCCGCTGCCTGGTTGGAGCCTGCCTGTACGACGGCGCCGACGCTGACGTGGCTCTCACCGCCACGGCGCTCGCCCGCGATCTCGCCGACACCAAGGGCGCGCAGGCCCCAGCCTTGCTCGATGCCGCCGCGCGCGGAGCCGCCGCCCATCTCAACGCCTCCGACCTGGGAGCCGACGCGTTCGCCGCCGCCCTGCGTCGCCTCAGCAGGATCCAGGCGCGGGTCGACGCGGCACTCCTCGACGGTTCGCCCGCGGGCGGACGGCTGGCCGTTTGATCGACGGTCATCGCCATGGCCCTGCCAGGACTCGAACCTGGGCGCGACGGATTATGAGTCCGCTGCTCTACCGACTGAGCTACAGGGCCGCGGGCGACGCCACGAATCGAGCGCGACGCTAGCAGTCGAGGCCGGGCCGGCGGGACCGTCCGGCATCGCCGTCAGGTAGCCTCCCGTTGGCGATGTTTGTCCTTGCAGGCTTCCTCGGCCAGACCCCCAGCTCGCTGGGAGTGACGGTCGCCCTGCTGCTCATCTTCCTGGGAATCGGCGTCATCGTCAACGTGCTGATCGTCTACATCGTGGCCCAGGTGATGGTCGAGCGTAAGCAGAACCAGGAGTTCCGCCAGCGGGACGTTTAGCGGTCGCGGCCGGGGAGGTCGCGGCAGCGCGCTGAAAGCTGGCGTGAAGGACGCCGGCGGTAGGCGTCGAATCAGGGGGCTGCCGATGAAGCAGTCCGTCACTCAGCCAGTCACCCCCACCGCGCCCGCGCCGGTCAACGGCCATCAGGCGCTGTCCGCGTATATCCGCGCCCGCTTCGATGAGTTCTCGCGCTCGCAGAAGGACGTCGCCCAGTACATCGTCGATCACCTCGACGAAGCGGCCTTCCAGACCGCGGAGGAGCTCGCCCGCCGGGCCAGCACCTCGTCCAGCACCGTGGTGCGGTTCTCTCAGGCGCTCGGCTTCGAGGGCTTTCCGGAGCTCCAGCAGGCCGCCCGCGACGAGTACCGCCGCCGTCCGCCCGGCGTGTCCGGTGGCGCCGCAAACGGCGTGGCTCCGCTGTTTTCGCTCGATCACACCGAGTTCGAGGCCGCGCTGGCTGCCGACCACGTGAACGTCGAGGACACTGCGCACAAGCTCTCCCGTGGCGACGTTGAGGCCGCGATCGACGCGATCGTGTCCGCCGGCAAGGTGCTGATCGCCGGTACCGACCAGATGGCCTTCTTCGCCAGCTACCTGCGGCATCTGCTCATGCTGCTCGATCTGCGGGCGGAGATTGTGGCGAGCCCATCACAGGAGGCGCTCGGGCGCCTGAGCCGGATCGACGAGCACACGCTGGTGATCGGGCTGTCGGCCGGCCGGCCGCACCCGCTGATCACGCGCACGATGAAGCTCGCGCGGCACCGCAAGGCGCCGACGATGGCGATCACCGACGCGACGCTCTCCGAGGTCGCGCGGCTAGCCCGGATCCGGCTCTACTACTCGTCGAACACGCCCGCGTTCGTGCGCTCACACACCGCGCTGCTATCGCTGATCCAGGCGCTGGCTTACGGGGTGTACTCGCGCGACGCGCAGCAGTACGACGTGCGGATCAAAGCCTTCCGCTTGAAGTAGGGAAAGGTTGGAGGGGGTGGGTGGGCGGGGTCCAATTCCGCTCGTGCACCACGAGCTCTGCTTCGGGTGCGGCCGGACCAACCTGTTCGGGCTGCTGCTCGAGGTCGAGGCGACCGCGCCGGGCGAGGTCGCCGGACGCTGCTTCATCAAGCAGGACCACCAGGGCGCCGATCGTGGCAATGCGCACGAGGGTGTGGTCGCGGCGGCGCTGTCCGAGGCGATGGCGCTCGCCTGCGGCCTCGATGCACGCGCGGTGGCGATCGAGGTCACGCTGAGCGCGCCCGCGCCGGTCGGCGCCTTCCTCGAGCTCGAGGCGCGCGTCGAGCGCCGCGAGGGTCCGATCGCGGAGGCGACCGCGACCGCCACCGCCGATCGGCGCATGGTGGCGCAGGCGCGGGGTAGCTACCGGTTGTGAGAACGGCGTTGCCCGACGAGAGGAACAGATGCCCGAGAACCTGACCCGCCAGATCCTCAAGGATCACCTCGCGGACGGGGACCTGGCGCCGGGTCGGCCGATATCGATCCGGATGGACCAGGCGCTGCTCCAGGACGCGACCGGCACGATGGCGCTGATGCAGTTCGAGGAGCTGGGTGAGCCGCGCGTCAAGGTCGAGCGCGCCGTCCAGTACATCGACCACAACGTCGTCCAGCTCGATTTCAAGAACCCCGACGACCACCGCATGCTCCAGGCGCTGGCCCGCAAGTACGGGCTGCACTTCTCGCGCCCGGGCAACGGGATCAGCCACTACATCCACATGGAGCGCTTCGGCAAGCCCGGCCAGACGATGCTCGGCGCCGACTCCCACACCGTGCAGGGGGGTTGCCTGGGCATGATCGCGATCGGCGCCGGCGGGCTCGACGTGGCGGTCGTGCTCGGCGGCCATCCGTACGAGATCACGTGCCCGGAGGTGGTCGAGGTCCGACTCGAGGGCAAGTTGCAGCGTCCCTGGGTGCAGGCCAAGGACATCATCCTGGAGCTGCTGCGACGTCTGAGCGCCAGCGGCGGCAAGAACAAGGTGTTCGAGTTAACCGGGCCCGGGACGGCGGACCTGAGCATTCCCGAGCGGGCCACCATCGCGAACATGATCGCCGAGCTCGGCGCGACCGCGGCGGTATTCCCGCCCGACGCCAACACGCGCCGCTGGCTCGAGCGACAGGACAGGGTTGACGACTTCGTCGACCTTCGACCGGACGACGGGGCCGAGTACGACGACCGGGTCGAGATCGACCTGGCCGAGCTCGGGCCACTGGTGGCCAAGCCGCACAACCCGGACAACGTCGTGCCTGTCGAGGAGGTCGAGGGCACGGAGATCGCCCAGGTGTGCATCGGCTCGTCGGTCAACTCGGGCTATAACGACCTCGCACTCGCCGGGGCGATCCTCGCCGACAAGGACGGCCAGATTGTGCATCCGTCGATCACCGCCACGGCAACGCCGGGGTCGCGCCAGATCCTGGCCGCGATCGCCGAATCGGGCGTCTACCGCCAGCTCTCCGACGGCGGCGTGCGGATGCTCGAGCCGGTGTGCGGCCCGTGCGTGGGCATGGGCCAGGCGCCTCCGTCGGACTCGAACTCGCTGCGCACCTTCAATCGCAACTTCCCGGGGCGGTCCGGCACGCCGGAGGACTCGGTGTTCCTGTGCTCGCCGGCGGTGGCGGCGGTGTCCCTCCTGACGGGAAAGATCCAGGATCCGCGCTCGTATGGGGACCCGCCCGAGTTGCTGCCCATGCCGGAGCTCAAGCCGTACGTCGAGGACGTGCACATCTTCGCGCCGGCGGACGAGGCCGAGGCCGAGTCGATCGAGATCCCGCGCGGGCCGAACATCAAGCGCCCGCCCGAGCACACGCCGCTCGGAGAGTCGCTCGAGGCCTGCGTGGCGACCGTCCAGCCCGACGACATCTCGACCGGCGATCTGGCCCCGGACGGGGTCGAGGTCATGGCCTACCGCTCGAACGTCCCGGCGATCGCGGAGTTCACCCTGCGCCACCGTGATCCCGAGTTCCGTAAGCGCCTGAAGGAGTGGGGGAGCGGCTTCATCGTCGCCGGCGACAACTACGGGCAGGGCTCCTCGCGCGAGCACGCCGCACTCGCGCCGCTGCACCTGGGGGTCAAGGCAGTGATCGCCAAGTCGTTCGCGCGAATCCACCGCCGCAACCTCCTCGCCCAGGGGATCGTTCCGCTGACGTTCTCTGAGGGGGCGGACTACGACAAGGCCGAGGTCGGGCAGAAGTGGTCGCTGCCGAAGCTCCACGACGAGCTCGAGAGCGGCTCGAAGACGATCACGGCCAAGATCGAGGACACGGGCGAGGAGCTCGCGCTAACCCAGGACTTCTCCGAGCACGAGCGCGAGATTCTCCTCGCCGGGGGGCTGCTTTCCTACCTGCGAGACGGCGAGACGGCCAACGGCCAGACCGGGTGACCGTTTGCGGTTGAGTTTCCTGCGAATAGGACTGAGGAAAGTCAACCGCTAGCGAGGTGCGACGAGCAACGCTTGCGTCGCGCGTCCGACCCGGCCGCCTGAGTCGTACAGGACGCTTTCGGCGATCCCGATTCCGCCGGTGGCGATCCGGGTCTGCGAGTCCAGGCAGATCCACTCGCCGACCGGCTCGCGCTCCACATAGAGCGTCATGTCGGTGTTGATGAACAGGTATTCCTCGCGGGCGAGCGTCGCGCTCAGGCCGGCGCCGAAGTCGGCGGCCGCGGCCAGGCGCTGTAACGGAGTTGGCGTCTCGTCACCCACTAACGCTCGGATCAGGCGAAACCAGGCGGTAGCAGGCCCGTCGCCGAAAGTGCCGGCGACGAACCGGACCTCAACTGCGTCGGTGGCAAACCGCGGGCGGTGAAGCCCTGGAAGCGCGCCTGACCGGCCCGCCCCGGGTCCCGGCGGCGGTGCGATCTCCTCGGCGTGGGTCCGGCCGGGGTCTGCGACGGGGATCCTGAGGGCCCGAGCGCGGACGACATCGACCCCGTTGGCCAGCATCGCCCCGTCGAGCAACTGAACCCGGCGTCCGGCGCGAATGACCTCGGCTCGGATCTCGACCGGCCCGACCGGCGCCGGCCGGATGAAGTCGAAGGTCAGGCGGGCGAGGATCAGCCCCTCGGGCGCGGGAATCCGCTCGAACGCCCGTGCCAGCAGCGCGGCCGGCGCCCCCCCGATCTGAGCGTTGCGATCCCACGGTCCGCTGGCCAGCTCGGTCGCGACGAATCCTCCGTCGAGGCCTTCAAAGACTGGCTGACCGCGCATCGCGGACTACCGCGGCGCGACGAGCAACGCCTGGGTCGCGCGTCCGACCCGGCCGCCTGAGTCGTACAGGACGCTCTCGGCGATCCCGATCCCGCCGGTGGCGATCCGGGTCTGCGAGTCCAGGCAGATCCACTCGCCGACCGGCTCGCGCTCGATGTACAGGGTCAAATCCGGATTGATGTAGAGGTAGTCATCCCAGGACAGCGTCGCGCTGATGCCGTTGCCGAAGTCGCCCGCCGCCGCCAGCAGCTGGAGCGGTGACGGCTGCTCGCCGGCGACGATCGGACTCTTGAGCCGAAACCATGCCTTGCACGGACCTCGCCCCCAGGTGCCCTCCACGAAGCGAAGCTCGATCGCGTCGAAGGCGAACATCGGCCGGTGGGGCAGAGGGAGGGTTATGGCCTCGCCGTGCTCTGGACCGGGAGGTGGCGGCGCGCCTTCGCGGGCGCTGGGGCTCGCGTCGGCCACTTGAACCTGGAGGGCCCGGGCACGCACGACCTCGACGCCGCCGGCCACGATCGAGGCCTCGAGCAGCTGAACGCGCCGGCCCGGGCGGACGACCTCGGCGCTCAGCTCGATCGGTCCCACCGGCACCGGGCGCACGAATTCGTACGTCACACGAGCTAGGGAAAGCCCCTCGGGAGCGGGGATTCGCTCGAACGCCCGCACGAGCAGGGCCGCCGGCGCGCCACCGTGCATCGCCCTGGGGTCCCATGGGCCCCTCGAGTAGTCGGATGCGACGAATCGGCCATCGGACCCCTCGAAGACTGGCTCCGCGCACATGGAGGGGAACGCTATCGCCCGGCTACACTGACCCCGGATGGAGGACAACGCAGCGACGCCACGAGACGAGGCGACCTTCACGGTCAAGGCCGGTCTGGCCGAGATGCTCAAGGGCGGCGTGATCATGGACGTGGTCACCCCCGAGCAGGCCAAGATCGCCGAGGACGCCGGCGCGGCGGCGGTGATGGCGCTAGAGCGCGTCCCGGCCGACATCCGCCGCGACGGCGGCGTGGCCCGCATGTCGGACCCGGCGATGATCCAGGGGATCCAGGAGGCGGTCACGATCCCGGTCATGGCCAAGGCGCGGATCGGCCACTTCGTCGAGGCGCAGGTGCTCGAGGCGCTCGAGGTGGACTACATCGACGAATCCGAGGTGCTGACGCCCGCCGACGAGGCCAACCACATCGACAAGTGGGCGTTCAGCGTCCCGTTCGTATGCGGCGCCACCAACCTGGGCGAGGCGCTGCGGCGAATTGGCGAGGGCGCGGCGATGATCCGCTCCAAGGGCGAGGCCGGCACCGGCGACATCGTCAACGCCGTCACCCACCTGCGCAAGATCCGCTCCGAGATCCGCCAGCTCACCACGCTCGACGACGCCGAACTAGCGACCGCCGCCAAGGAACTGCAATCTCCCTTGCATCTGGTGCGCCAGGTCGCCGCCGACGGCCGCCTTCCGGTGGTGCTGTTCTGCGCCGGCGGGATCGCCACGCCGGCCGACGCGGCGCTGGTCATGCAACTGGGCGCCGAGGGAGTGTTCGTCGGGTCGGGCATCTTTAAGTCCGAGGATCCCGAGCGCCGGGCGCGCGCGATCGTCGAGGCCACCACGCACTATCAGGATCCGGCTCGTATCGCGGCGGCCTCGACCGGGCTCGGTCAGCCGATGGTCAGCCTCGAGACCTCGAAGCTCGAGGCCGAGCAGCTGCTCGCTCCGCGCGGCTGGTAACCATGGCCGCCACGCCCGCGGTCAACGGCCCCTCCGGGGAGCGGCCGAAGCTCGTCGGCATCCTTGCGCTACAGGGTGATTTTGAAGCCCACGCCAAGCTGATCACGTCCCTTGGCGCCCGCGCGCGCGAGGTCAGGGTGCCCGCCGACCTGGACGGTCTCGACGCACTCATCATCCCGGGGGGCGAGTCGACCGTGATGACCCTCGGGATCGAGCGAGAGGGCCTCGCCGATCCGCTGCGCGAGCTGATCGCCGCCGGCACGCCGGTGCTCGGAACCTGCGCGGGGATGATCATGCTCGACCGCGAGCACCTCGGCGTGCTCGACATCGACGCCCGGCGCAACGCCTTCGGCCGGCAGGTCCGCTCCTTCGAGGCCGACATCCATGTCGCGGGAATCGAAGGCGGTCCCATGCACGCCGTCTTCATCCGCGCGCCCTGGGTCGCCGAGCACGGCCCGTCCGTGGAGGTTCTGGGCCGGGTGGAGGAGCATCCGGTGGCGATCCGGCAGGGCAACGTGCTCGCGGTCTCGTTTCACCCCGAGCTGAGCGGCGACCCGCGCTTGCACCAATTGCTGCTAGCGCTGATGGAAACATGATTGATATCGCGCGCCGCACCGACGAGGCCTTCGGCCTCGCGGCGCGCTACCTTAGCTAGCGGCCGGCACCGGTCGGCGCGCGCCGGCGGTCCGCATACGTCCGGAATTGCCGCTCGAACGATGCCCAGTCGAACGTGGGCACACCATCCGGATCATCGGGTGGGGGTCCTTCATTCGGTGGGTCCTGGCCTCCATCGTCGGGAGGGTCCTCGGGATCGATCCCGCGCGAGAGCCAGGCCGCCAGCGCGCACGCCGCGATCCCTGAGACGTACACGACGCCGGCCAGCAGCGGGTGATGGGTCAGCGAGGCGAACACGCCCACCGCGTAGAGCGTCAGAGCGGCCAGCACGAGCCGGCGCAGCTCGACCCGCGGCAGCGGCCGGCGTGGCGCCCGCGCACAAGCGCTCACGAGGATCGCGCCGACCAATGCGACGACCAGAACCAGCTTCCACGCGATTGAAGGCGGCAAAGGCATCTGGAGGCGATCATCGACCGCTCAGGTGAGCAAATCAAGCCTACCGCCCAATAGAACGACTCTGGCGGACGAATTTGACGCCAGGTCAGACGACCAGCCCGTGCCGCATGGTGTTTTCGGTCACCACGCGCGGCTCCACGAACTGGAGCAGATAGTCCGGACCGCCGGCCTTGCTGCCCGTGCCCGACAGCCGGTTTCCTCCGAAGGGCTGGCGTCCGACCATGGCGCCGGTGATCCCACGGTTGACGTAAAGGTTGCCGACGGGCGTGCGGCGGCGGACGTAGCGAACGGTGGCGGGATCGCGCGCGAACAGGCCGCCGGTGAGGGCGTACGGAAGGCCGTCGACCACGTCGCACGCCTGCTCGATGCTGGCCACCCGGTCGATCGCCAGCAGCGGGCCGAAGATTTCCTCGTTCAGCACGGGGGAGTCGGGGGGAAGATCGACGGCGACGGTCGGCGGGCAGAACCAGCCGTTGTCGGGGATGCTCTCGACCCGCGCGGCCAGCCGGCCCTGCTCGGCGGCCAGCGCCGCGTAGCGATCGACCCGTTCCTGGGCGGCCTGCTCGATGACCGGGGGGACGTCGGTGCCGAGCTGGTCGGCCTGCCCCACCACCAGCACTGAAACCGCGCCCGCGACCCGCTCGATGAGCTGATCGGCGATCGCGTCGTGAACCAGGACGCGCGCAGCGGCCGAGCACTTCTGCCCCGCGTAGACGAACGCCGACGAGACGATGCCCGGCACCGCCTCGTCGAGATCGGCGTCGGAATGGACGATCACGCAGTTCTTGCCCCCGAGCTCGGAGACCACGCGCTTGATGTATTGCTGGCCGGGTGCGACGGTCCCGGCCGCGCGGGCGATCTCCAGGCCGACCGGGAGCGAGCCCGTGAACGCGATCGTCTGCACCCGGGGGTGGGCGACGAGCGCCGCGCCCGCGTCCCCCTCGCCGGGGAGCAGCGAGATCGCCGACGCCGGCACCCCGCCCGCCCGCAGCGCGCGGACGAGCATCAGCGCGCAGCCGGGCGACTGCTCGGCGGGCTTCAGGACGACGGCGTTGCCGGTGGCCAGCGCGCCGGCGGTCATGCCGCAGGGGATCGCGAGCGGGAAGTTCCACGGTGAGATGACCGCGGTGACCCCGCGCGGCGCATAGCGCATCTCGTTGCGCTCGCCGGGCACCTGGAGCAGTGGCGCCCCCGCCTCGAGCTCGATCGCCCCCCGTGCGTAGTACTCCAGGAAGTCGATCGCCTCGCAGACGTCGGCGTCGGCCTCGGGCCAGGGCTTTCCGCACTCGCGCACCTCGAGCGCGGCGATCTCGAGCCGGCGCTCGCGCAGCCAGGCGGCGGCCCGGATCAGCGCGTCGGCCCGGTCCGCGGCGTCGAGGGCGCGCCACGTGCGCAGGCCCCGCTCCGCTTCGTCCACCGCGGCAGTGACGTCGCGCTCGGTGGCGCGGGCAGCCACGGCGACGACGCGCTCGGGCTCGCCGGGATCGGTTGAGTGAAGCTCCTGCCCGGCGCGCTCATCGTTGCCGATCATCACCGGCACCCGGAGTGGCAGCGACGGGGCCAGGCGCGTCATGGCGTCCTCGAGTTGCGCCCGGACGGGCGCACGACGCAGCTCGAGCACGGGCTCGTTGGCGAACGGGGCAGGCGCGGACATTTCTGCCTGCGACGTTAATCGATGCTGCCGATCGAGGCTGACGCCTCGATCGGGTTAGCAGGGGCTAGCCGTGGTCCGGAGACCCGGGCTCGTCCTCGTGCTCATCGGACTCCGGGGGCGCCGGGGAGGACTCATCTGGCTCGGACGGCTCGTCTGGAGCCGGGTGCCAGCCCGAATACGCCTCAGGGGCCGCTTGCGTCTCGTGGGGCCAACCCGGCGCGGGCGACGGCGCCCAGGCGGGTCCGGCCGTCGGCTCTTCGGGCGCCGGCTCGGGCTGGGCCGCCGCCGTCGTGGGCTCCCCGAACGGCCAGCCGACCGTGGTGGGCGCACCCGGCTGCTCGGCCGCGGGCTCGCTCCAAGCCGGCGCCGGCTCGACGGACGCCGGCTCCGGCCAGGCGCGCTGGACCGCTCCCAGCGCGGACGGATCGAGACCGTTCGGCCAGATCGTCGCCTCGTCGTAGACCGCGTTGAGGAGCACCGCTCCCCGGAGGTTCGACCCCTGCATGTTGGTGCCCTCGAGGTTCGCGCCCTCCAGGCCCGCGCCCTCGAGGTTCGCGCCGGTCAGATCGGCGCCGCTCAGGTCGGCGCTGTGGAGCCCCGCGTCCTTGAGGTTGGCGCCGGTGAGCCCGGCGCCCTTCAGGTTCGCTCCCTTGAGCGCCGCTCCCTCCAGGCTGGCCCCGTACAGACGCGCGCCCTCGACGTTTGCCCCCCAGAGCACGGTGTCGTTCAGGCTGGCCAGCAGCAGGCCGGCGTTGCGGAGGTTGGCTCCTTCGAGATCCGCCGAGCTCAGATCGGCCTTGAACAGATCCGCGCCCTCGAGGTTGGCGCCGCTGAGCAGCGCACGCTCGAGGTGGGCGCCGGTCAGCGTCGCGCCGGGCAGGGCGGTGTAGGAGAGGCTGATGGGGGCGCCGGTGTCCTGCTCCACGATCCGCCGGCCGAGGATGGTGACGGCCGCCTGCACGTCGGTCGATGGGCGACGCCGGCCGTTTCCTTCCCGGGGCGGCCAGGGCGCGTGTTCGCGCACGAACGCGGCGAGGATCTCGATGATCGGCCCGTGGTGCTCGGGCGACTCGCGGGCCAGGCGCTCGAGCGAGTAGATGCCGCCAAGCCGCACGTCGAGCGCGGGATGACCGACCTGGTCGACCGCACGCATGAAACGGTCGGTCAGCTGCTGCTCGCGGCTCTCCTCGCGACGCTCGCGCACCGAACTGCGGAACAGGTACACGGCGACCGCCGCGGCGAGGGCGCCGACGACCAGCACGAGCAGGGCGATGCGCACGCGGCTGAGCTCATCGAGCCGCGCCGAGCCGGTCAGGCCGCTGGTCGAGACCAGCCAAGGCGGGGCGAACCTGACCACGAGCGCTGCCACCGCGGCCAGCGCCACCACTGCCAAGGCGAGCTTGGCGAAGGCGCCCAACCTCCGCTTCCAGCGTGACGAACGCTTCATAGCTGGGGCCGAACTATGGCCCATTCTGCGGGGAAAACCGCGTGTGCATCAGCTCTTGCACGGGTCCGGGCGGCCGGAGAATCCTCCCCATCGATGCCCTTCACATTGGTTAAATCCTCCCGTGGGGCTGACCGGGAGAGAGGGCGAGGCGTCCGAGTACGCAGAGCTGGTGCGCAAGCTCGAGGCCGCGAAGGAAAGCGACGTCGTCGAGCAGGCGCTCACCGCCGCCCGCGACCACCTGGGGATGGACGCCTCGTACCTCACCACGATCGACGAGCGAAACCAGACGATCCACGCGATCGTCGCCGACGAGGGAGACCCCGCGAAGCGATACCAGGGGACCGTGTTCCCCGTGGAGCAGACGTTCTGCATGCGGATGCTGAGCGGCGAGATTCCGAACATGGTCCCGGACACCAGTGCCGAGCCCGCGATCAGCCACCTGCCCGCAGCGGCCGAGTTTCACGCCTACGTTGGCGTGCCGGTGAAGCTCGCCGACGGCCGGGTGCACGGGACGTTCTGCTGCGTGAGTCACGCACCGCGAACCGAGCTCGTCGACGAGGAGCTCCGCTTCATGCAGGTCCTGGCCGGCATCGTCGGAGCCCGCATCGACCAGGCGCGTGGTGATCTCACGCGTCTGCTGGGTCAGAGGCCCAGGCGTCCGCAGAAGTAGACGGCGAAGCGCAGCCCGCCCGAGCCGCCCCCGGCCGGCTTCACGGGGAAGCAGTGGTCGGCGACCCAGACCAGGCGGGGATCGCTGACCGTCGGCGCCTGGATCACGAGGTGGAAGTCGCCCTGCGCGATCATCGCCTGCAGCCTGGCGAGGGACGGCTCCGGGATCGTCCCGGTGAACCCGCCGATTGGCACGACCTCCTGCCCGGAGTCGTAGATGAACGGGGCGGCGACGGCGGAGGTCTGGGTCGCCATCAGATCCGGCTGGATCGCCTCGGCCCGCTCCAGCGCCGGAAGCAGAGTCTCGGTCCGCGCCCCGACCTGTCCCAGCGTGCGGGCGTAAGCCGAGTCGGCTGCGGACTCGAACGGCGTGTCGAACGGGCCGAAGCCGTTGCTGACGACCGAGGCCGAGGCGGCCGCGGGCACGGCGATGATCGCGACCGCGGACAGCGCGATCGCGCCCGTCCGCCACGTGCGGGGGGCCAAAACCAGGAACACGATCGCGCCCAGGGCGAGCGCGATCACGGCTTCCGGCAGCCCGGTCACCAGGCCCACGCCCCGGTCGGGCAAGAGCCAGACGGCATACACGGCGCTGAGAAGAACCGTGGCCGCGACCGCGAGCCGGACCTGCGGCTCGGCGCGACGCTCCCACGCCAGCGCTGCGGCGGTGCCCAGCAGCGCGGCGATCGGCGGCGACAGCGCGGCCGTGTAGTACGGGTTGATCGTGGAGGAGGCGCTGAAGACGATGAGCAGCACGATCAGCCAGGTCCCCCACAGAGCGGCCGAGGTGCGCAGCAGGCGGTCCCGGCCGCGCCCGGCGATAAGTAGGCCGGCGAGCGCGATCAGCGCCGCCGGGATCAGCCAGGCCGTGTCGTGACCAACGCCACCGGTGAGCAGCCGGTCCCAGCCGGGCGCGGGCGAACCGAACCGCAGGCCGATGGCCCGGGTGAGCAGCTGATTTGGCGAGGCCTGGTCGACCCGGCCGAACCCGTTGTAGACGAACACCTGGCTGAAGATCGAATTGGTGCTGCTGCCATCGACGTACGGCCGGCTGCCGGCGGGCCACAGGGACACGACGATCATCCAGCTCAACGACACGGCGGCCGTGACCAGCCCCGCGATCCCGAGACGGCCGATTCGCCGGCGCCACGCGCCGGCGTCGGCCACGAGATATGCGAGCGCGAGCGCCGGGAGCACCAGCCACGCTTCGATCATCTTTGCCTGGAACGCCAGCCCCACCAGCACCCCGGCCCAGACCAGGCTGCGCAGGCGTCCGGAGAGGGCGGCCCGGACCGTCGCGTCGGCGGCCAGCAGCACCAGCAGGATCATCAGCGTGTCGGGGATGTTTCCGCGGTTGAGCGCGATCGTGGCGGGGGAGAGCACGAACACCCCGGCGGCGAGGATCGCCGCCCGCGGGCCGGCCAGCCGGCGCACCAGGCGGTACAGGACGAGCACGCTCGCCATCCCCTCCAGCACCTGCGGCGCGACGATCGCCCAGGCGTGGACCCCGAACAGACGCACCGACAGGGCCTGCACCCAGAACGCGCCCGGGAGCTTGTCGACGGTGATCGTGCCGGCGGGATCGAACGCGCCGAAGAAGAAGTCGTGCCAGCTGATCGACATGCTGCGCACGGCTGCCGCGTAGTAGATCTCCAGGTTCCCGGTGGCGTTCCAGGCGTAGCCGAGGCCCGCGATGACGGTCAGCGCGAGCAGCGTCGGCCGCGCCCAGGCGGGCTCGCCGACCGCGGTACGCCACCACCCGGAGGACCTGGTGGCAGCTTCCGGCGTCGCCGGCCCGACCGCCGCCTCAGACGTGCTCATCGCCCGACCCCTTGCGGATCTCAGCCAGCGCGGCGAGCCCGGCTCGTAGGCCGTGCAGCTCCTCGGGGCTGAGCCGGCGGGCGAGCTCGGCGTCCAGCGTGGCGACCGCGGTCTGGATCGCGGTCCAGGCGATGCGCCCCCGCTCGGTGAGGCGCACGCTCATCCGGCGTCGGTCGTCGGGATCGTTGCGGCGCTCCAGGTAGCCCCGGAGCACCAGCGTGTCGATCAGCTGGCTGGATCGTTGCTTGCTCCGACGCAGGCCGGCCACCGCCTCGGCCTGGGGGGTGAACTCGGTGTCGTCAAGGCCGGCGAGCACGAACCCGCCCTGGTCGGGGACGTCGTCGCATCCGGCCTCGGCGAGCGCCTGGCGGACGAGATCGCCGTAGGACCCCCGAGCGTCGAGCATCAGCTGTGGGATCGGCACGCTCTCGTAAGACGCCCTCTCCGTCATTGGCGGCGACAGTACTGTACGCGGGTGAGACTGTCAAGATGCAGGACTGTCCATGAGAATGACAGTCCTGCGGGGCGGTAAACAGTGGGGGCTAAGGCGCCGCCAGCAGCTGATCGAGCGGGATGCCGGATGCCTGGGCGGACAGGAACGATTCGTTGCTGGTGTTCTCGAGCAGGCGCCGGACGAGATAGGCCATGCCGGCGACCAGATCCCCGACCGGGCAGTACGCCCGGACCCGGAAGCCCTGGGAGGCCAGTGCGTCGGCCAGCTGGTCACCCAGGCCGCGGAGCACCTGTAGCTCGAGGTCGCGGTCCTCGCCGCCGATCATCCGGTTGTAAGCGATCGCGTGCGCCACGGAGCGCAGGTTGTGGGAGGCGACCGCGACCCGGACGGACGGACGGGCGTCGAGCAGCCGGCGGGTCAGCGCCTCGAAGTTGCGATCGCAGTCGGCCTTGACCTCGAACACCGGGGTCGGCCAGCCGTGCTGACTGGCCTGGACCAGCTCGTGGTCCCAGTAGGCGCCTTTGACCAGGCGGACGGTCAAGGGGGGCGCTCGCCTCGATGACCGGGCCCACTCGAGGACCTGTTTGAGCTGCTCGGGAGAGTCGCGCAGGTAGGCCTGGAGTACCAGGCCTGCCGATGGCCCATCGGCGAACTCGTCCTCGGCGAGCACCTCGAGCACGAGGTCGAGCACGGCCTCGCGCGAATCGAGCGACTCCATGTCGATATGGATATGCGCACCGAGCTCGCGAGCGTGGCGCAGGAGCGGGCGCAGGCGCTCGGCGGCATCGCGGCGCCCGCGTTCCGGGGCGTCGGGGCGCAACAGCGGGGTCAGCGCCGAGATCTTGACCGACACGTTGGTGCGGGGGATAGGCCCGACGCTGTCCCGCTCGAGCAGCTCGCGCGCCGGCCAGCCTGCCTCGGCACGAGCCAGCTCGGCCAGCGCCTCGTCGCACCGCGCCGCGTAGCGGTCGGCCTCCGCCTGGGTCACGGTGGCCTCGCCCAGGAGGTCGACCGAGCTGGCCACGCCGCGGTTCCAGAGCTCTCGCAGCACGCCGAGCGCCGCCCTCGGTGTCTCGCCGACGATGAAGCGGTGGGCCATGTGACGGACCCCGGCCGCAGCGGCCGCGCCGAGCGCGGTGCGGGCGGCCCGGTTGTCGGAGATTCGCATCGCGGCCGCCAGCGGCGGTGGGGCGTCCGGTACCTCGCGCAGGAATTCGCGCAGGTGACGCGCCAGGTCGTCGAGCGAACGGCAGGCGGGCGTGACGTCGACGAACCGGAACAGCGCGGCTTTGAGCTCCTGGTCGGCGGAGGCGAGGTCCATCGCCCGGGCGTCGAGCGCCCTCAGCGGATGGCGTGCGCTCGAGGGAAACGCCGACGCAAGTTTGGCGCCGATCTTGTGGATGGCGGGCTCGAGCGGGTCAACGTCAGCGGCCGTCTCAGTCATTGCCATTGGACCGAGGATCTCACGACAGGATGTTGACCGCCCGCGCGACCACCAACCCGACGGTGACCAGCGAGGCGAGCGCCTGCCCGCTCATAAGGGACTTGGCGATCGGCGTGAGCGGCATGGTGTCGGTCGGGCTGAAGGCGGTCGCGTTGGTGAAGGACAGGTAGAGGTAGTCGATCAGCCCGGGCTCCCAGTCCTTGGGCGCAAATTGGGTCTTGTCCATCTGCACGAACATGAAGTCGGGAAACCGGTGATCCTCCGTCTCCCGTGCCGCCGGGCCACCCCGGTCGATCTCCCAGTACCAAAGCCCGAACAGCAGCACGTTCGTGCACCAGAGCACGACGCCGGACAGGATCAGGGCGTGCCCGTTCGTGTTGCCGCCGTGCAGCAGGCGGTGGGAGAGCAGCACCAGCGAGGCGATGTTGGCGGCGCTGACCAGGCCGATCATGCCGATCGCCACGCGTCGCCGGATTCGGGAATGGCGCACCTTCGGATGCGGTGAGAGGATCGTGAGGCCGATCAGGACGGCGCCCTCCAGCGCTGGAAACAGCCAGTTCGGGCCGACCGTGACGTCCTCGGAGAGCGAGAGCTGGAGCGCGATGGCACAGGCCACGACCAGCTGGGGCTCCCAGAACGGCAGCCACCGCTCGACCGCGCCCGCAGGGCCGCGCCGGCCGGTACGCGCCGTCTGTCGGAGTTCCTCGCTACGGTCCATATCCAGCTGCCCGGGATAGTGGCACGCACTCGCTCCGGAAGGACTAGGTAGCCCGTCCACCCCGAAGGAGCGCTTTACGCGATGCTGGAACAACGGAACACCAAATGGGCGCTCCTGCTGCCGCTGATCCTGCTCCTCGCAGCCTGCGGGAATGGGAACCCCGCCCACCCCGGCGCGAGCACCTCGACGACGAGCGCGGCGTCGGGTGCTCCGGCCGCGAGCACCCCGACGACCACGACCACGACCACCAGCACGAGCACCGCCGCGCCGACCACGTCGACGACGACGACCACGACCGCCGCCGCGTCCGGTTTGCCTCCCTGCACGGCGTCGATGCTCGCGCTCTCGTTCCTCGGCCAGCAGGGGGGCATGGGCCACGGCGAGATCGGCTTCCAGCTGCGCAACACGAGCAGCGCGAGCTGCCGGACCTACGGGTGGCCCGGGATCCAGTTCCTGGACCAGAACGGCGGGCCGCTCCCCACGATCCCGCACCACGTCACCAACGACTTCTTCGGCTCCAACCCGGCGGTGCCGCTCGTAATCGCGCCCGGGGCAAGCGCCTCGTTCCGGCTCGACGTCGGCCATGGGGTGGCGACGGCGAACGGCTGCGCCACCGCCTCCTCGCTGCAGGTGATCCCGCCGAATGACACCGCCACACTGCGTGTGTCGATCCCGAACGGCGCCTACGAGTGCCGCGACGCGAACGTCTCGCCGCTGCGGTCCGGCGACTCCGCCTATCCGTAGATCGGGTGGCGCCTACCCGTCGAGCGAGGGCAGCCACAGCGGCCCGTGCTCGAGCGCGTGGGTGATCTCGTCCGCCGGCACCGCGCGTGAGAAGTGGTGGCCCTGGGCCAGTCCGCACCCGAGTCGGCTCAGCTCGCGGACGTGCTCCGAGGTCTCGACGCCCTCGGCCACGACGTCCAGCGACAGCGCGCGGGACATCGCGATGATCGTCTCGGTGATCGCGGTGTCGCGCGGCTCGGAGCCGAGTCCGTCGACGAACGAGCGATCGACCTTGAGCACGTCGAGCGGCAAGCGCGTGAGATAGCTGAGCGAGGAGTAGCCGGTGCCGAAGTCGTCGAGCACCAGCCGCACGCCGACGGCCTTGAGCGCCTGGAGGACCTCGCCGAGCCCGTCGGCGTCGCGCAACATCACGGTCTCGGTGATCTCGAGGCTGAGGCAGGCGGGGTCGAGGCCGGTGCTGCGCAGAACCGAGCGCACGACCTCCGGCAGCGAGCGGCGGGTCACCTGGACGGCCGACAGGTTGACCGAGATCGTGATCGGCGCGGCGTCGGGCCGGGCGCGGTACCACTCGGCTCCCTGGCGACAGGCCTGCTCGAGCACCCACCGCCCGATCGGCTCGATCAGGCCGTTCTCCTCGGCGATCGGGATGAACTCGCTGGGCGCGATCTCGCCGCGCTCGGGGTGGCGCCAGCGCAGTAGCGCCTCGACCCCGACGATTGCGAAGTTGCGCAGGGACACGACCGGCTGGTACTCGAGGCGCAGCTCGTCGCGCTCGAGGGCCCGGCGCAAGTCGTTCTCCATCCGCAGGCGGGCGATCGCGCGACCGCGCATCGCCTCGTCGAACACCTCGTACCGGGCGCGGCCGCGGTCCTTGGCCCGGTACATGGCGGCGTCCGCGTCGCGGATCAGCTCGTCGGCGAGCTCACCCCCGCGGGCGAGGGCGATGCCGATGCTGGTGGTCACGAAGTGCTCCGAACCTGAGAGCACGAACGGCCGAGCGAAGATCGCCGCGATCCGCTCGGCACTCTCGATCGCGTCGCGCTCGGAGGCGATGTCCTCGAGCAGGATCCCGAACTCGTCACCGCCGAATCGCGCCACCGTGTCGCTCGAGCGCAGCGCCTGCTTGAGGCGAGGAGCCGCGGCCGCGAGCAGCTCGTCGCCGACGTGGTGCCCGAGGCTGTCGTTGACGAGCTTGAAGTGGTCGAGATCGAGGAACAGGATCGCGCAGAGGGACCGCTGGCGACCGAGCCGGGCCAGCGCATGCTCGAGGCGGTCGACGAACAGCACGCGGTTGGGAAGCCCGGTCAGCGGATCGTGGACCGCTCGGTCGCGGATCGCATCCTCGATCGCCTGGCGCTCGAGGGCGTCGGCCAGCACGTTGGCCAGTGCCTGGAGGAAGTCGATGTCGCCCGCCGCGAACCGCCGGGCCGTCATCGACTGGACGACGAGCACGCCGAACGGGTCGCGCGACCGGCCCTCGATCTTCACCGACAGTCCGGCGCCGGTGCGCCGCCCTCGGAAGTCCGGCTGCTCGAAACGGGTCTCGGTGTTCCAGTCCTCGACGACGACCGGAGCGCCGCTCAGTAGCGTGTAGCCGGCCTGCGACCCCGCGCCGTCGGGATAGCGCAGGCTGCCCATCGCCGACTCGGGCCATCCGAGTCCCGCCCTCAGGACGAGTGCGCTCTCGCTGGGCATCCACTCCCATACGGCGGAGATCTCCGCTTCCAGCATCTGCGCCGCGCTCGCGACGGCCTCCTTCATCAGCTCGACCGTGCCCGCGCCCTCGAGCGCGTGCTCGCCGAGCAGCGCTACCGCGGCCTGCTGGGCGGCCCGCCGCTCGAGCTCGGCCTCGACCTCCTTGCGATCGCTGACGTCCGAGAAGACGCCGTGCCAGCGGAGCTGGCCGTCGTCCCCGCGCACGATCACCGAGTCGTCGCGAATCCACACCACGCGCCCGTCGCGATGGATCATGCGGTATTCGAGCGCCTCGCCGTCGCACTCGTTTGCGGCCAGTCCGGCTTCGCGCGCCAGCACCCAGTCACGGTCGTCGGGATGCAGTCGCTCGGCCCAGAGATCGGGATCCGCACACCACTCCTCGGGGGTGTAGCCGAGGATCTGCTCGATCTGCGGGCTCGCGTAATACCAGCGGCCGTCCTCGCCCGGATCGGCGACGTAGACGATCGCCGGGACCCGGTCGAGCAACTCGGGGTAGTCGAGGACGTCTCCCGGCATCCCGTCGTTCTCGCAATCCCCGGCCATGTCCCCTGCTAATCGGCAGATTGCCCGCCGTCGAATAGTCGGCCTGGACGCCGACGGTCTGAACGGTTACCGACTCAGGTGGCCTCGAACACGGACAGACCGTCCGAGTCGTGCTCGATCGCCTGATCGGTCGACACCAGCAGGTCCAGGTGTCCAAGCACCTCCGAGAGCGTCAGATAGGCCTGCGTGACGGCCACGTTGCCCCACATCCGGACGGCGATCTCGTAGGCGCTGAGCGGGCCGGCGTCGAGGATCTGATGGATCCGCTCGGCCCGCCGGCGGTGCATCCGCAGTCGCTCGTCGATCAGCTCGGCGTGGTCCAGGATCGGGTCACCGTGCCCCGGCATGACGAGCCGGGCGGGCATCTCTCGGGTCGCGCGCATCGATTCCATGTATTGGAGCAGCGCCCGCGGTCGGGGTTCCGATGCGCCGGCGGTCGGGGATGGGTGAGTGGAAGCCAATGGCCGTGAGACCAGCGGGTTCGAGGAGATGTGCGCGAGCAGGTGGTCTCCGGCGATCAGGATCCCGCGATCGGAATCCCACAGGATCGTGTCCGAGGGACTGTGTCCGGGGCGGTGCAGGATGGTCAGCTTCCGGTCGCGCAGCTCGAGGTCCTCGCCGTCGGCCAGCGGGTGGGTGACGCGCCCGCTCGACCCGAAGGCGCGGAACGCCGCGGCCAGTGATCCGAGGACCGTGGCGAGATCCGCCGGAACCCCGTGCCGGCGCATGACCGTCTGGGCGAACTCGTCGTCGGCCGCCGCGCTGCGCGAGAAATCCGACAGGTAAGGCCCGAGCAGGTCCAGCGCCGCCACCTCTGCCCCCGAGCGACGGGCCAGGATCTCGAGCAGACCGATGTGGTCCATGTGCTGGTGGGTGAGCACGATCAGGCCGAGCTCCTCGATGCCGTAGCCGTGCGCCGCCAGCGCTCGGTCCAGATCGTCCAGAGACTTGCCCGAGTTGGGGCCGGTGTCGATCAGGGTGAGCGGGTCGTCCTCGATCAGGTAGCAGTTGACCCGCCCGACCAGGAACGGGGTCGGGATGGCGATCCGGTGGATCCCGGCGCGCTCGGCGAGGGCCAGCGCGTCATCCGCGCTGGTGGCGCGCCGCTCGGGAGTGGTCACGAACGGATCACTGCCAGTACCTCGTCACGGCGACGCTCCATGTCCTCACGTGAGCGCAGTGACTCCAGGCACAGGCGCAGGAGCGGCTCGGTGTTCGACGAGCGCACGTTGAAGTGCCAGTCGTCGTATTCCACCGAGAGACCGTCCAGGTGATATTGGTGGCCGTCCTGGTACTTGGCGGCCAGCTCCTCGAGCTTGCCCTGCTGATCGGAGACCTCGGAGTTGATCTCCCCCGAGATGAAGTACCTCGACCGGTACGGCTCGAGCAGCTCGGACATGCGCGCGCCGCGCGTCGAGAGCAGCTCCAGGATGAGCAGCGCGGGAATCGTGCCGGAATCCGCGCAATAGAAGTCGTGGAAGTAGTAGTGGCCCGACACCTCGCCGCCGAACACCGCGTGTTCCTCGCGCATGCGGGTCTTGAAGAAGGCGTGGCCTACCCGGTTCATCAGGGCGCGTCCGCCCGCCTTCTCGGCCACATCCTTGACCGCCCAGCTGGCGCGCACGTCGTAGAGGATCGTCGCTCCCGGATTTTTCTCGAACATCGACTCGGCGAGCAACGCGGTCAGGAAGTCCCCGTCGACGAACGAGCCCGTGTCGTCGATGAAGAAGCAACGATCCGCGTCCCCGTCCCAGGCGATCCCGAGCTCGGCCTTCTGGCGGACCACCTCGCGCATGATGAACTCGCGGTTCTCGGGCAGAAGCGGGTTCGGCTCGTGGTCGGGAAAGTGCCCGTTGGGCTCGAAGTAGGTCTCCACCAGGTCGAGACCCAGGCCGCGCAGGATCGGCCCGACCATCGGCCCCGCCATCCCGTTGCCGCCGTCGACGACGACCCGCATGGGCTTGACCGCGGCCGGGTTGATGAACTTCAGCGCCGCCTCCTGGAACTCCTCGTAGAGCGAGACATGCTGGACCGAGCCCCCTCCGGGCGCCTCGCCCAGCCCGGCCTCGATCTTGTCCCGCATGTCGCCGATCCCGGCGTCGCCCGACAGCGCGATCGCCCCGCGCTTGACCAGCTTCGCGCCGGTATAGCGCTGCGGGTTGTGCGAGGCGGTGCACATCAGGCCGCCGTCGAGGTCCCGCGAGCCGACCAGGTAATAGAGCATCTCGGTCCCGACCTCGCCGGCGTCGAGGACGGTCGCGCCCTCGGCCACGATCCCGTCGCAGTAGGCCTTGGCCAGGTCGGGAGCGGTCAGGCGCATGTCCCGGCCGAGGCCGAGGCGCAGCTCGCCGGTCGGCTTGTCCTCGAGCTCGGCGATCACGCGGGCGAACGCCCGGCCGATCAACCTGGCCAGGGTGGCGTCGATGTCAGAGCCGTACAGCCCGCGGATGTCGTAGGCCTTGAAGATCTCGGGGTTGGCGACGGTGCTCATTGCGGCGGATGCTACCCCGGGGAAATGGGAATAGTCGGCGGCGCCTCCCGGCGGCGCCCGGCTAGCCGATAGGCGGCCCGACGGCGGCGCCTTAGTCTGTGAACATGCCCCCGTCGTGAAGCCGTTCGTGGTGATCCTGTGCGGTGGGCGGGGCACGCGCCTGCAGGAGCATTCGCAGGTGCTGCCCAAGCCGCTGATCGAGATCGGGGGCCGCCCGATCGTCTGGCACGTGATCCACATGTACCTGGCGCACGGGTTTCGCCGGTTCCTGCTGCTGACGGGATACCTGGCCGAGCAGGTCGAGGCGTTCGCGTCGGGTGAGTCATGGCCGGCCGACGTCCAGATCGAGTGCCTCGACACCGGCACCGACACGCCGACCGGGGAGCGCCTGCGCCTGGCCGCGCCGGCGCTTTCCGCCGAGACTAACTTCTGCCTCGCCTATGCCGACGGGGTGGCCGACATCGACCTGGCGCGGTTGCTCGATGAGCACCGCGAGCACGGTCGCACCGCCACGATGGCGGTTGTCCAGCCGCGTCTCCCGTTCGGCGTCGCGCACGTCGACGGCGACGGCTCGGTCCTGGGGTTCAGCGAGAAGCCGCGCAGCGAGCTGTGGGTCAACGCCGGCTTTTTCTGCTTTGAGTCCACGGCGCTCGAGGGGCTCGAGCCCGGCTCAACGCTCGAGCGCGAGCCGCTCGAGCGGCTGGCCTCCGAAGGGGCTTTGCGAGCCTTCCGTCACGACGGCTTCTGGGAGTGCATGGACACGTACAAGGACTGGATCACTCTGAAGGACCTGTGGGAGCGCGGTGAGGCCCCGTGGGTATCCGATCCAGCCGGATGAGGCCTCAAATGGCCCCATGGATGCTGCGCGTAGCGCAGCCCCAACTAAACTGAAGCGGTATGTCAGGTCACTCCAAATGGGCTTCGATCAAGCACAAGAAGGCCGTCGTCGACGCGCGGCGCGGCCAGCACTTCACCAAGCTGGCGCGCGCGATCTCGGTCGCCGCGCGTGAGGGCGGCGGCGATCCGACCGGGAATTCCACTCTCGCGCTGGCGATTCAGAAGGCCCGCGACGCCTCGATGCCGAAGGACAACATCGAGCGTGCGATCGCCAAAGGCACCGGCGAGGGCTCCGACGCCGATCAGATCGAGTCGGTCGTCTACGAGGGCTACGGTCCCGGCGGCGTCGCGCTGCTGATCGAGGCGCTCACCGACAACCGCAACCGCACCGCCTCGGACGTGCGCCACCTCTTCACGAAGTTCGGCGGCAACCTCGGCACGACGGGGGCTGTCGCCTGGCAGTTCGACCGGCGCGGCGTCGTGGTCGTGCAGGCCGCCGGCGTCGACGAGGACGAGCTCTTCCTGGCCGCGGCCGAGGGCGGCGGCGACCTCGAGGGCAACGCCGCGCTCGCGAACGCCGTGCAGAAGGCGAGGGACGCCTCGTTGCCGAAGGACAACATCGAGCGCGCGATCGCGAAGGGCACGGGGTCGGGGGCCGATGCCGACAACATCGAGACGGTCCTGTACGAGGGCTACGGGCCGGGCGGCGTGGCTCTGCTCGTCGAGGCGCTCACCGACAACCGCAACCGCACCGGGGCCGACGTGCGGCACCTGTTCAACAAGCACGGCGGCAACCTCGGCGAGCCGGGGTCGGTGGCGTACCTGTTCGATAAGTCGGGCGTGATCGTCGTGGACTCGGGTCGCTACTCCGAGGACGACCTGCTGCCGGCCATCGAGGCCGGCGCGTCGGACATCTCCACCGACGACGATGTGTACGAGATCATCACCGAGCCCTCATCGCTCGCGCCCGTGCGCGCGGCGCTCGCCGAGGCCGGGGTGGAGCTCGAGAGCGCCGAGCTCACGCAGCGGCCCAAGACGACCGTGCCGCTCGAGGAGGACGCGGCGGCGAAGCTCTTCCGCCTGATCGAGGCCCTCGAGGAGAACGACGACGTCAACGCCGTGCACGCGAACTTCGACGTGTCGGCGGACGTGCTCGAGCGCGTCGCGGGGTAGGGGCCGGGCGGCGCCGGCGGGGGGTGTGGTGGGTTTCGTAGTCCATGCCCAAGGAATCGACCACACCCCGACCGGAAACCGCCCACCCGCCCCGCTACCCCCCGGCCCCGAGCTCCCGCGCCCGGAACACCGCCACCGGCCCGCGCACCCCGCGGATCCGCCGCTCTCCGGCGAACGACCAGCGGAACGCATCGCGGGCCGAGTCGTGCACCTCGCTCGTCGCGAGGACGCTCCCGGGGCGCGCGACGCCGGTGACCCGCGAGGCGAGGTTGACCGGCCGTCCGTACCAGTCGCCCGCGTGACGCTGGGCCGGCCCCCGGGCGACGCCGACCCGCAGCTGCGGATACGCCTCGCCCTCGGCATCCGCGGCGTCGATCAACGAGAGCGAGCAGTGCAGCAGCGGCTCGGGATCGGGCGAGACGAGCAGCACCGCGTCGCCGATCGACTTGACGAGCGAGACCGGCGGCAGCGCGAGTGAGAGCGCCATCGTCTCCAGCCGCGCCGCGACCCGTCCCAGCTCGGCGGGGAGCACCTCCTCGCCGACGCGCGTGAACCCGACGAGGTCGGCGAACGCGACGCTCACGTCGCGGACTCCCGGGAGCACCCCACCGGCCCGCTCGGCGGCGCCGATCATCTCGTCCTGCGTGATGCCGCGCATGTGGAGCATCAGCAGGTGGCCGACGAGGGGCCGGATGATGGGGAGGAGCATGTCGGCGCTCAGCGACAGGCGCTCGGCGAGCTCGCGCTCCGACAGCCCGGGCTCGAGCACGCGGCGCAGCGCCACCTCGCGCATGAGGTCGGCCGACTGGGCGAGCCCGCGCGACAGCACGCGGGTGACGTCGATGAGGTCCTCCTCGGAGACGCCGAGCGAGTAGGCCTGCATCGCGAGGCGGGCGCTCTCGATGTCGGCGTCGCTGAACGCGAGCTCCTCCGGCTCGGCGCGGGGAAAGCCCATCGCCTGGCGCAGCTGGTCGAGCATCGCGCCGTCGACGCCCGACCGCTCGACGACCTCGTCGTGCGTGTACAGAAGGTCCCCCCCGAGCACCCGGTTGGCCGGCAGCAGCGTGAGCGTGCCGAGCGCGGTGTGGTGGCGGAGCTGGTCGAGCGGGAAGCCGAGGCCCATCAGATACCGCAGCAGGTCGACTCGCTCGGCGCGCGCCGCCGGGCCGAGCCCCTCGAGCAGGCCAGCGGCCTCGAAGGTCGTCTCGTCGTCGCCGGTGAGTGTCTCCTCGGCCACGTCCGCAGGGTAGATGCTCGGCCGCGTCGACGTCCGGGCAGGCGTCCGGCCTCGCCCGGAGAATCACTCCCCGTGATCGTCCTCGGCATCGACCCCGGCACCGCGAACACGGGCTACGGCGTCGTGCGCCGCCGCAGCGGGCGCCTCGCCGCGCTCGACGGCGGCGTCGTGCAGACGCGCCCGGACATGTCGCCGGAGCGGCGCCTCGCCGTCATCCACGAGCGTGTCCTCGACCTCGTCGACGAGCACGGGGTCGAGGCGCTCGCCCTCGAGGAGGTCTACTTCGGGCAGAACGCGCACAGCGCCTTCGCCGTCGGCCAGGCCCGCGGCGTGGCCATGCTCGCCGCCGCGCAGCGCGGCCTGCGCTGCGCGTCCTACACGCCGCAGCAGGTCAAGGCGGCCGTGTGCGGCCAGGGTCGCGCGCCGAAGGAGCAGGTGGCCCGCATGGTCGCCTCGCTGCTGCACCTCGACGAGGCCCCGACGCCCGACCACGCCTCCGACGCGCTCGCCGTGGCCATCTGCCACGCCAATCGGACGCCGGTCCACGACGCCATCCTCGCCCGTACGGGGGACCACAGGTGATCGCCCTCGTCAAGGGCGAGGTCGCGCTGCGCCGCCCCGACCACGTCGTCGTGCTCTGCGGCGGCGTCGGGTACCGCCTCGCCGTCTCGACGGAGACGCTCAGGCACGTCCCGGCCGTCGGGAGCGAGGCGACCCTGCACGCTCACCTCGTCGTCCGCGACGACGCGCTCACCCTGTACGGCTTCGCCACGGAGCGGGAACGTGACCTGTTCAACATGCTCTGCACGGTTCAGGCCGTCGGCCCGAAGCTCGCGCTCGGCGTGCTGTCCGCCGCCCCGCCGCGTGAGCTCATCGGGGCGATCGCGGCCGGCGACATCGGACGCGTGCAGTCCGCGCCGGGGGTCGGGAAGCGGACCGCCGAGCGGATCGTGTCCGAGCTTCGGGAAAAGGTGGGCGTGGACGCCCAGCCCGGACCCGCCGCCACGCAGATCCCGACCGACGGCGACGATCCGCGCATGCTCGCCCGTGACGGGCTGCTCGAGCTGGGCTTCACGCCGGGCGAGGCCCAGCAGCTCCTCGCCGAGCTCGAGGGGGAGAGCGCGGAGGAGCTCATCGCGGACGCCCTGCGGGCCGCGCGGGCGGGCTGATCGGTGAGCGAGGCCGTCCGCATCCAGACGCCGGTCCTCACCCCGGAGGACGACTTCGACCGCTCGCTGCGCCCGCGGCGGCTCACCGACTTCGTCGGGCAGCCCGCGCTCAAGGAGCAGCTCGCGGTCGCCATCGAGGCCGCCGCGGCGCGGGCCGACGCGCTCGACCACGTGCTCCTCGCCGGACCGCCGGGGCTCGGCAAGACGTCGCTCGCCCAGATCGTCGCCGCCGAGCTCGACGTGCCCTTCGTGCAGACGGCCGGTCCGGCCCTGGAGCGCAAGGGGGACGTGGCCGCCTTCCTGAGCGCGCTCGAGCCGCGCAGCGTGTTCTTCGTGGACGAGATCCATCGGCTGCCGCGGGCCCTGGAGGAGACGTTCTATCCGGCGATGGAGGATCACCAGCTGCCGATCACGGTCGGTCAGGGGGCCGGGGCGCGGGTGGTCACGCTCGACCTGCCGCCGTTCACGCTCGTGGGCGCGACGACGCGGGCCGGCCTGCTCACGACGCCCCTGCGCGACCGGTTCGGCATCCAGGCCCGCCTGGAGGCCTACTCGCCGGACGACCTCGCCGAGATCGTCGGGCGCTCGGCGCGGATCCTCGACATCGCGCTCGACGACGACGGCGCGCGGACGATCGCCGGGCGCAGCCGCGGGACGCCGCGCGTGGCCAACCGCCTGCTGCGGCGCGTGCGCGACTACGCCGAGGTGCGGATGGCCGGCGTGGTGAGCGCCGACGCGGCCGACGCCGCGCTGCGCATGCTCGAGGTCGACGAGCGCGGCCTGGACCGCCTCGATCGCGAGATCCTGCGGGCGATCTGCGTGAAGTTCGCCGGTGGGCCGGTGGGACTTTCGACCCTCGCGGTGGCCGTCGGGGAAGAGCAGGACACGATCGAGGACGTGTACGAGCCGTACCTGCTGCAGGAGGGCCTCATCCACCGTACGCCGCGCGGGCGGGCGGCGACGGCGGCCGCGTTC
>DATJRS010000105.1:0-4730 GCA_035504535.1 Solirubrobacteraceae bacterium
GGGGCCTGAACCACCCCGGGCCCGACGGTTCACATCATCAAAACGCCGTCGCGCCACTCAGCCCGTCATTTGCGGTCGAGGAATTGCGCGACAGCTTCGCGACATCTCGATCACGCCGATGGTCCCGTCGTGTGACGAGGCGCGTGATTGCTTTCCCGTCGGCGAGGCCGCCGAGCGCGCTTGCGCAATGCCACCAGGCCGTCGGAAAATGCGGAAAGAGCGTGATTCCTGCCGGGGCGCGTGTTCCGCGGAACACGCGCTGTGTCAATTGCCGCGCTGGCCGCCTCAGGCGGTGTTGGCGATCCAGTGGTTGTGGAGCTTGAGCAGGTTGTGGGTGGCTGCCACTAGCCGTAACTCTGAGTGCACGGCGGCTCTGCCTCGTCGCATGAACTGAGTGACGCGCCGGTTGTATTTGATCTGCCCGAAGACCGGCTCGATCGTGGTTTTCCTGAGCGCGTAGAGCTTGCGGCCGGGTTCGCCGGCCAGCTTTTCTCGCATCTGCTCGTAGAGCCCGTTCTCCCAGCCGGGACGTTTGCCCTCGCGCCCGGCGCCGTCTGGTGGGACGAGCACCTCGATCCCGCGGTCCGCGATCGCCTGGATCTGCTGGGTGTGCCAGTAGCCGGCGTCACCGACGACCGCCTCGGGCTGTTCGGTAATCCCGTGTCGGAACAGGTGAGCGAGCGCCCGGTCGAGCATCGGCTCCAGCTGCCCGAAGTCAGCCGCGGCCAGCGAGATCTCCGCGGCGAGGATGATCTGTTGCTCGGTCACGGCGGTCTGCACGTTGTAGGCCTGGCGGTGCGGCAGCCCCTTCGAGCGCATCACCCGCGAGTCCGGATCGGACAGATTGACCTGACCGTCCGGCAGCGTCGGCGGCACAAATGGCTTGCTGTAGCCCTTCATGACCCGTCCGAGCGTGTCCCGTGAACTGGAGCGCCAACGCTCGTAGGCATCGTTCGCGGCCAGATCGACCCGGTGGTTCTCCTCCAGCCGACCGAGCGCCTGGAACAGACGGTCCTCCCGGTCACGCGGGATCGGCTCCGCCTCGCGTTCGCGGCGTGACTCGAGCTCGCGCCGCGCGACCCGCGGCCACTCCCGCCTCCCGCCACGCCTGCCACCCCGGCCGAGCACCAATTCGGGATCCACCTCGACATCCTGCTCGGGCTTCTGCGGGCCGACCGGACGGCCCTTGCGCTCCTCGATCCGTCGCTTGGCCTCCTCAAGCGCGGCCTTGCGCCCCTCCGCGGTGCGCAGCTGCTCGGGCAGCTCATCGCCGCGCTTCTCGCCGTAAAGCTCGTCCTCGCGCCGGTCGGTCTCCTCCGCCTCGCGCAGGATCTCCCTCACCAAGCCCGAGTAAGAGCGGTTCTGATCCATCGACGCGTTCGCCTTGACTTTCGTTCCATCGATCATCACCACCCCGACCGACACCAGCCCCGCCTCCCGGCACAGCCCCAGCACCTGATCGAACAACTCGGCGATCTCCGTCTCGTGCCGACGGCGGAACTCCGCGATCGTCGAATGATCCGGCACCCGCATCGAACAGATCACCTTGTAGGCAACATCCTCCCAGCACGCCCGCTCGATCTGACGCGAGGAGCGGTTCCCGCGCGCGTACGCGTAAAGAAGGAGAGCCACGAGCATCGCCGGGTCATACGGAGCACGACCCGCCCCGCCAAGCCGATACCCCTCCGCGAACCGCCCCAGGTCCATCTGATCAACCACCCCCAAGATCGTCCACAATCGCGGTAGGGACCGCCGTTGCCGGCGGCCCCCCGCACAGATCCCAGCGTGCGCGTTAACGCACTGGGCTCCTGCCTTGGGTCTTGGCGTAGAAGCGAGGCTCGGGCCAGGGGTGCAGAATCTGAACGGTAGGTAGCCATCGTTCCGCGAGGGGATACATCCGCTGCCAGGTCAACCGGGTTCGCTGGCTGCGACGCCGTAGCGCCTTGAGCCAGTGCCGGATGATCAGTTGGCGGAAGGCGTTGATCGCCTCGTAGTTATCGGGCACCGCGTAGTAGTTGCAGTGCCCGCGCAGGACACTGGCCAGCCAGCGCGCCTGCTTGGGAATGGGCAGATCGCGGCGTTTGATGAGCGTGGCCTTGACCTCGCGCAGCTTCGCCCGCATCCGTTTCGAGTCGGTGATCCGCTTGAGCTTGAACCGTCCCTTCCTAGTCTCCGCGCAGATGTGCGTGAACCCCAGGAACTGAAACGTCTCGGGCTTGCCGCGACCGTGCGCCCGCCGGCGCTCGGCGGCGAACCGGCCGAACTCGATCAGGCGCGTCTTCTCGGCGTTGAGCTCTAAGCAGAACTGCGCGAGTCTGTCGCGTAGATCCGCCCAGAACCGCAGCGCGTCGCTCCGGTACTCGAACCCCACCACGAAGTCATCAGCGAAACGCACGATCAGGACCTCGCCGCGCGCGTGCCGACCCCTCCACTGGTGAGCCCACAGGTCAAAGACGTAGTGCAGGTACACGTTCGCCAACAGTGGCGACGCTGACGCCCCTTGCGGGACGCCCTCCTCACACGCCGTCCAGGACCCCTTATCAATGACTCCCGCGCTGAGCCATCGCTGGATCAGGCGCAGGACCCTCTTGTCCGCGATCCGGTGCTCAAGAAACCTCACCAGCCAGCGATGGTCAAGGCTGGTGAAGAACTCGCGGAAATCCGCGTCGAGCACCCAGTTCACATGCCTCGTCTTGATCGCAGCCGCGAGCGCGTCCAGCGCGTCATGCGGAGAACGCCGCGGTCGAAACCCATACGAGAAGCCGAAAAAGTCCGACTCGTAGATCGCGTTCAGCACCTCGACCAGCGCCCGCTGAAGGATCTTGTCCTCCAGCGCGGCGACGCCGAGCGGCCGCTGCCGCCCGTCGGTCTTCGGGATGAACACCCTCCGCGACGGCTTCGCCCGGTAACCCCCGCGATGGACCCGAGCATGCAGATCCCGAAGGTTCACCTCGAGATCGAGCCCGTAGTCCGCCCACGTGACGCCATCAACCCCAGGAGCAGCCTTCGGCCGAAGCGCGAAGTACGCCGCCCGCAGGCGATCGACATCGACGTGGTGCAGGAGCGCTGTGAACCGCGCATCCTTGTCCTTCCGCGCCACTCGGCGCACACGATCCAGGTCACTGAACACGCCCACCCCGGCTCTGAGTCCGGCACGTGTTTCCCTGGCCGCGTTCCCCTCGGCCGGTCCTCTTCCCTCCACCACCTCCGCCGCCCCGCCCGGGGCATTGTTCGGCAGCTTCGTCGGTACTACAGGACCGTCTGACTTCCCACGATCGTCCATCACGGGATTACGGCCTCAGCCTTCCCCGCACGACCCGCCCAACCATCACCACAAGCGGGTGACCGTGGGACCTCCCGGTTCTCGCGCATGGAGAGATCGCGCGCATGCACAGGTTCTCTGACCCCGCAGGACCCGCCGGCAACTCGCGAAAACGCTGCCGGCAGTGTTGCCTTCCGCCATTTGGAGGGCGTCGGCACCCCGGATGCAGGAATTTCGAGGCTCAATAGCCCAGCCTGCGCGCACCCCTGTCAACACTTCGCCGACCCCCTCGCGGGAGCCCACGCATGACTCGGGGCCATCGTGGATCGCTAACCCTTCGACGTAGAGCCCTTTCAGCCCCTTCTCCATGCCGGTTTATCCCGGCGCTACCCAGATGATCCTCAGGCAACCACTCCACCAGCGACGGCGGCATCAACAACAACTGGCCGCGCTCACACGAAACGAAATCTCGAGCCATCCCGGAAGTGTCTTAAACCCGCCAGACGACACCGATATTCCGACAGCCTCCCACGAAACCAGTCACGACTTCGGCGCGGCCCACTGGAGTTCCCCCGTTTTCGACGACACTTGAACACTTCCGGTCGTAAGCCGGGGAAAGTGAGGTTCACGTGCCGAGAACGAGGCCGCCGTATCCGGAGGAGTTCCGCCGCGAGGCGGTCCGTCTTGCCCGGCTGGGCGATAAGCCGCAGCGCCGGTTGGCGAAGGATCTGGGGATCTCCGACGTCTCGCTGCGCCGTTGGATCAGGGAGGAGCAGGCCGCTGGCGGCGAGCGGCCGGGTGGGCTGAGCAGCGACGAGCGGGAGGAGCTGGCGCGGCTGCGGGATGAGAACGCGAAGCTGCGGATGGAGCGGGAGATCCTGCGAAAAGCGGCGGTCTTCTTCGCGAGGGAGGACGACGGGCGGTAGTCGAGCGGTACTCGTTTATCGCCGCGGAGAAGAGCAACTATCCCGTCGCCGTGATGTGCCGCGTTTTTGGTGTGAGCCGGACTGGGTTTCACAACTGTGAGCGTCGCGCGCCGTCTGACCGGGCGCTGCAGGACGCATGGCTGATCGAAAACATCAAGCGGATCCACGAGACCAGCAGAGGCGTCTATGGCTCACCCAGGATCCACGCCGAGCTGCGGCTCGAGCACGACATCCGGGTTGGGGAGAAGCGGGTCGCCCGGTTGATGAAAGTCGCCGGTATCGCGGGGGTCAGGCCGAAAAAGCGGTGGAACACGACGATCCGGATCCCTGGGATCACCCCGGCGACCGACCTCGTCGAGCGCAGCTTCAACCCGTCCGGTCCGAATGTGCTGTGGGTTGCTGACATCACCTACCTGCGTACCGGGGAGGGCTGGCTGTACCTCGCCGCGGTCCAGGACGCCTACTCCCGGCTGATCGTCGGCTGGTCGATGGCGACCCACATGCGCTCAAGCCTGGTCATCGACGCGCTGAACATGGCGCTC
>DATJRS010000106.1:0-2353 GCA_035504535.1 Solirubrobacteraceae bacterium
CCCGCCGTCGAGAGGGCGCCGAACAGCGTGTGCGGGTAGGCGAGCAGCACCGTCGAGTTGGTCAGCACCTTGAAGATGCTGGTCAGCACCGCCTGGTGCGTGGCGCTGTCGAGCCGGTAGCCGACCGGGTGCTGCATCCACGAGTTGGCGACGAGGATGAAGTAGGCCGAGAGGGCCGTTCCGAACGCCACCAGCCACGCCGTGAGGAGGTGCAGCCGCGGCGACAGGCGCCCCCAGCCGAAGATCCACAGCCCGATGAAGGTCGACTCCAGGAAGAACGCGAGCAGCCCCTCCATCGCCAGCGGCGCGCCGAAGATGTTGCCGACGTAGCGCGAGTAGATCGACCAGTTCATGCCGAACTGGAACTCCTGGACGATCCCCGTGACGACGCCGATCGCCATCGAGATGAGCAGGAACTTGCCCCAGTAGCGCGTCATCCGCAGGTAGATCTCGCGCCCGGTGCGGTAGTGCAGCGTCTCGCACAGCGCGACCCACGCCGCCAGGCCGATCGACATCGGCACGAAGATGAAATGGAAGAGGGTCGTCACCCCGAACTGGGTTCGGGCCAGGTCGAGGGTCGTCACCGGCGCGAATCTACGTTTGCCGGCGCGCGCCGCCATCGGCCGTTGCCCGAACTGCGACTACGGCGAACTACCGACGGGCGCGCGATCGCCGCTCGTGCTTCTAGTGGTTGCGTCCGTGAGTGGTGTGGGTTATCCGGCGAGTGGCTCGGCGGTCGTGGCGAGGACGCAGGGAGCGGGCAGGCCTGGCTGGCTTGCCGCGACCGAGGACGCGGCCGCGGGCGTCGAGACGCCGCCGGGAACGGGCAGCACTGACGGACTGGGCCACTGATATGGGGTGGGTGTGGTGCCTGTTGTGGGGCTGGCGCGGCTGGGGTGCTGTCGGGGCGGCACGAGCGGAAGGTCCAGTCTCATCGATTGCGGGGTCAGACTGATATTCGAGGGCTTGACCTCAAGACCCGGTGTTCGTCGCGGCTCGCCGTCTAGGAACGGGTGCGGCCGGCGGGTGCCGGTTGCCCATAGTGGACACCGCGAGCCTCGCGCGACGCGTGTGGGCCTTCCTGTTGCTCGTGCGCGCCCCGGCAGCGTCCCGGGCGCGATCGTGGGGTTGTGGTTAGTCAAGGGTGGCGGCCTCCCAGAGGAATGCTGCGAGTTCGCGTGCGACCGCGATCGCGACGACGCCGGCGGGCTTGCGCCGCTCGCTGTGGAGGTGTTGCCAGCGCTGGTGCAGGCGTCGTTGGGCGCGCCAGGCGATCTCGACGATCCGTGGGTCCTGGCCGGCCTGGCGGCGCGCGAGTGTCTCGCCAACGCGTGGCTGGTAGCGGTAGTGGTGGGCGGCCTCGACCAAGAGCCGGCGCGCATGACCGGGGCCGGCTTTGGTGATCGAGCCTTGGCGGCGCTTGGTGTCGGAGGTGCGCTCGCTGGGCACGATCCCGAGGAACCCGGCCAGCAGCGGCGGCCTGGGGAAACGCTTGAAGTCGCCGATCTCGGCAGCCAGCCCGGCGGCGGAGAGCGTGTCGATGCCGCGGAAGCAGCGCAACCTTGCGATCACGGGGGCGTGAGCGCAGCTGGGGATCGCCTGCTCGAGCTCGCTGATCAGTGTGCCGCGACGACCGGCGAGCAGTTCGACCGCGGCGAGATAGTCGACGAACGCGGCCTGCGCACAGGGCTCATCGAACACATGGGCGCGCAACCAGCGCATGTGCGTGGCGGTCCAGGCGCCAGCCGGATAACGCTCGCCACGGCGCAGCAGGAACTTCGAGAGGCGGTGGCGGGCACGCATCAGATCACCACGCACATCGTCGATCGCGCGCACCAGATCACGGAAGCTCTCATCCGCGACCGACGGCACGAACGCGAAGCGCAGCTCCCCGGCCGCCAGCAGCCGCACCAACCGGACCGCGTCACGACGGTCGGTCTTGACGCGGTCCCCGGGGCCCTTCGGGATCGACCCAGGCGCCACGACCTCCACCATGACGCCGTGCTCGCGCGCCGCCCGCGCCAGCCCGAACCCGGTCGGCCCCGCCTCATAGACCGCCCGCACCCCCGGTCCGAGCTCCGTCAGGAACCCGGCGACCTGCGCCGGCGCGAGCCGCAACCGGCGCTCGCGAAGCTCGCCGCTACTCAGGTCGAGCACCGCCGCGTGCGTCTGCCGCGCGTGCACGTCCAGACCGACAAGGACCGTAGCCTTCACAGACATGGCCGGCTCCTCCAATGCGGTTGTGGGCGCCGCGCGGGGTCCAGCCGCGCGACAATGAACACACCCCACGATCGTGTGGGGGACCGGCCATGCTTACCAGCAACGCCGGACGTCAACCCCCATAGGGTCTAGG
>DATJRS010000107.1:0-15025 GCA_035504535.1 Solirubrobacteraceae bacterium
GGCGAGCAGATGCCGATCGAGGAGTCGGCCGGCATGCTGATCATGGCCGCCGCCTACGCGCAGGCGGTCGGCTCGGCCGCGGCGCAACCGTTCCTGGCCCAGTGGTCGACGCTCTGGACGCAGTGGGCCGAGTACCTGCGAACCCAGGTGCCCACCCCGGACACCCAGCTCAGCACCGACGACTGGGCGCCCGTCTACCAGACCCCCACCGGGTCGGTCAACCTCGGCATCAAGGCGATCATCGGTCTGGCGGCCGCCGGGCAGATCGCCGACATCCTGGGCGACCCGGCCCAGGCCGCCGCCTGGACGAAGGACGCCCAGGACAACGTCGAGCCGTGGGTAACCCTGTCCACCGACCCCTCCGGCGAATACCTCAACCTCGAGCAGGGCGCCGACGGAACCTGGTCGACCCTGTACAACGCGTACTACCAGCAGGTGATCGGCATCCAGCTCGTCCCGGAGGACGTCGCGGCCATGCAGGCGAGCTTCTACCTCACTCAGCTGACCACGTACGGGATGCCGTTGCAGACTGATGCGGGCGACATCAGCAAGGTCGCATGGCTCGTCTTCATCCCGGCGTGGCTCAACAGCTACCCCGTCCGTGATGCGCTGCTCACCCGCGATGTGTCCTACATCAACAACACGCCATCACGCGTCCCGTACGGCGATCGGTACGACACAGCCACCGGGGTCGAGGTGACCGGCGTCGAGGCCCACCCGACGCTCGGGGCGGTGTTCGCGCTGCTGGTCGGCACATCCTGACTGGGGTCGATCTTTCCGGGGTGTAGGGTGCCGAGCGATGGCAATACCCACGCGTGTTTTGGGACGGACCGGAGCAGAGGTAACCGTCCTCGGTTATGGCGCGATGGAGCTGCGAGGGCCGCCGCGCGGACCGGCGATCGACGACGCTGAGGCCGGCCGGCTGCTCAACGAGCTGCTCGACGCGGGCATCAACCTGATCGACACCTCGGTCGACTACGGGCGCAGCGAGGAATTGATCGGCCGCTACGTCAGCGGCCGCCGCGACGAGTATTTCCTCGCCTCCAAATGCGGCTGCCCGCTCTCGCCGCCGCCCGACGCGACGCCGCCGTACAAGCATGACTACAGCGCGGCGAACGTCCGCGCCGATGTCGAGCAGAGCCTGCAGCGGCTGCAGACCGATCGGCTCGACCTCGTCCAGGTGCACATGTCGCCCAGTGTTGAGGAGATGGATCGCGGCGGAACCCTCGAGGAGTTGGTGCGGCTACGCGACGAGGGCAAGCTCCGGTTCATCGGCATGTCCGGGATCCTGCCCAACCTGCCCGACCACATCGACATGGGCGTGTTCGACGTCTTCCAGATCCCGTACTCGGCGCTCCAGCGCGAACACGAGGAGCTCATCTCCCGCGCGGCTTCTGCTGGGGCGGGGGTGCTCGTGCGGGGCGGCGCGGCGCGCGGTACGGCGGCCGGCGATAAGGCGTGGAGCGTGCAGCCGCTTAGCCTCAGCGACCAGGCGCCCGTTCGCGATCTCTGGGAGGCCGCCGACCTCGATGCCCTCCTGGACGGGATGAGCCGCCACGAGTTCATCCTGCGCTTCACGCTCAGCCACCCGGCGCTGTCGAGCACGATCGTCGGCACGAGCAACCCGTCGCATCTGCGTTCCAACGTGGAGATCGCGCAGCGGGGGCCGCTGCCGGAGGATCTGTACGCCGAAGCGCGGCGGCGGCTAGCCGCAGCCTGACGCGGCCGATCTGCGTTCCAGGCTCCGAGTCACGGGAGGTCCTTGAGGCCGGCGCCGGTGAGCAGGTAGGCGGTGGCCACTTTGTCCGCGTCCGCCCGGAGCAGTTCCATGACGGCGCCGCCGGCGACCTCGGGGGTGACAGGCGGTCCCATCTGCTCCATGTACTTCGCTTGGGTGATACCTGCCCGAGCCGCGTAGGCCTCGACGGCCGGACGTCCGAGTTCGGTCATGGGGGTGATCCGCGGCAGGATCGACGTGAAGGTGATGCCCAGGTCGGCCCGGTCGGCCTCATCCTGAGCGTAGGCGGCGATGAAACGCTGCGTCGCCTTGGCGCCCGCGTACCCGCCTGAAAGCGGCGAACCCTGGAGCGCGGCGCCGCTGCTCATGACGAGGACCCGGCTTCCGGGCATGAGGGGCGTGAGCAGCGCCTCGCGCAGCCAGTGGAAGCTCATCCGGACATCCGTCTCCCAGTTGGCCGAGAACGTTTCCCACGTTTGGTGCTGAAGTGGCCGAACCAGCGGGCTTGCCCCGGCGACGAGCACGAGATTGCGAGGGCGGTGGCGGTCGATGAGCCTGCCGGGCAGGGCAGGATCGGTGGCGTCGGCGACCACCGCGGTGACGGTGGTGGCACTGTCCGCCAGCTCTGTCAACGCGCTCTCGCTGCGGGCCACGGCGATCACCGGTAAGCCGCTGTCAGCGAGAGCGGTGGCGATTCCGCGGCCGAGACCGCGCGATGCGCCGACGACGATCGTCGGACGATCGGAGAGGTCGTTAGATGTCATGGTTGTGTCTCCCTTGCTTTGTGCCGATGCGCCGGCTGACGCCTCGGATCTGATCGTGAGTTCCGCGCTGCCGCCGACCTGGACCCGCCGCGTGTGCCACCACGGCGGGCCCGTTGTTGGTCTCGGCTACTGGCTCCGCCTACGCCGCGAGCGGCTGGGGCTGAACGAGCATCGCGTTTTGACGCTCGAGTTCCTTGGTCACGCCGGCGCGCCAGCCTTCGGCGAGCGTCACAGACATCGAGTCGGGGAAGATCTCCTCCTCCCCGCGTTCGACACCGTCAAAGATGCTTCGCGCGACCAACTCCGGCGCGGTCTTCGGCACGGGAAGGTCGCGGACCATGTCGGTGTCGATCGGCCCGGGCATGACGGCCTGAACGCCGACGCCGTCCCTCGTGACGAGCGCGCGCAGCGATTGGGTGAGTGACAGCAGCGCCGCCTTGGAGACGGAGTAGGCCGGAAGCACCGGCACCGCGGCAACCGCTCCGAGCGAGATGACGTTGACGATCCGTCCCCGGCTCTCGGTCACCTTCGGCAGGAACGCCTCTGTGACGTCCAATGTCCCGTAGAGGTTGACCGCCAGGTGCCGATCCAGCGCGGAGCGATCGCTGAGATCGTCGGCGACCGAGATCCCGGCGTTATTGATCAGGATGTCGAGTGACTCGATCTGCTGCGCGGCAGCCTCGATCTGCGGGCGGTCGGTCACGTCGATGGTCACCGGGGTGACACGGCTGTCCGCATGGATTGATGGCTGGCGCGAGGCTGCATACACACGCGCAGCTCCTCTCCGAAGTGCTTCCTCGACGAGTGCCTGACCGAGGCCGCGATTCGCCCCGGTCACGAGAACTGTCTTACCTGTGATCGCAGTGGTGGACATGCTGGTGGCTCCTTCGGTTAGTGGTGGCGGTTGGTTCGTCATCGCTCTTTGCCACGTCCAACTGCCGCCCGCTCGCAAACTAATCGGCGCCTCGCAAATCGGTCCTCACCGATTAGGTTCGGCCTTGAGCCTCGTTAGACGTAGTGGGGCCAATGAACGTGGTCGACGACAACGAGGAGCGTGAGGCCCGCGATCTGCTTCAAGCGGCCCGGAGCGGCGACGAGCACGCACTCGGCTGCCTACTGGCGCCCCACTGGCATGGTCTGAGGCTGTTTTGTGGCTTGATGCTCGGCACCGCGGACGCCGCCGATCGTGCGATCGCGGAGACCGTCCTAGCTGCGCGGTCCGAGCTCGAGGCCATCGGGTCGCCCGCCAGCGTCCGAATGTGGATCCACCGGATCGCCGCGCGCGTGTGCGTCCGAGCAGTCGATCGCGACCCGGTTCAGAATGATCAGCCACCCGAGCCGCACGGACCGGCCGTGCGTGAGCCCTCGGCGGGAACGGAGCAGATAGCGCATGAATGACCGAACCGGCAGTCCCGACCAGAGCGCTCTCCTAGCGGCAGCGCAGGCCGGTGATGAGGACGCGTTTCGCCGGCTGGTCGACCCCTACCGGCATGCACTCGAGGTGCACTGCTACCGGATGCTCGGTTCCGCCGCGGACACCGAGGATCTGGTCCAGGAGACGCTGCTGCGCGCCTGGCGGGCGCTCGACCGGTTCGAGCCCCGCGCCCAGATCCAGACCTGGCTCTACCGCATCGCGACGAACGCCTGTCTCGATGAGCTTGCCCGCCGCCCACGCCGCCCGGAGCCGCTCGACCCGTTCCCCGACCTGCCCGTGGATGGGACCTGGGCCCCGACCTACGACCCGGAGGCGCGGTACGCGATCCGGGAGGGGATGGAGCTAGCGCTCATGCGAGCAATCCAGGAGCTGCCGGGACGCCAGCGCGCGGTCCTCATCTTCCGCGACGTGCTCGGCTGGACGGCGCCGGAGGTGGCTGACGTGCTGGACACATCCGTCGCCTCCATCACCAGCGCGCTGCAGCGCGCCCGCGCGACGATCGACCAGCATCTGCCCGAAAACGCGCTCCGGCCGCCAAGCCCAGACGAGCGCGAGCTCCTCGAGCGCTTCGTCGCCGTATTCGAGCACGACGACATGGACGGACTGGTCTCGCTCCTGCGTGAGGACGCCATGCTCCGGATGCCGCCGCAACCCTCGATGCTCGGCGGTCTCCAAATCGCGCACTTCTTCCGCGACACCGTCGCGCACGGGGACCTCACAAGGATCAAGCACACGGCAACCTGGGCGAACGGCCGGCCGGCGGTCACGATCAACGTCGAGGGCCCCGACGGCCGGCTGATCCCGCACGGCATCAGCGTCCTCGACATCGAAGACGGCCAAATCGTCGGGATCGACGCGTTCCTCAAGCCCACGCTGGTGTCGCAGTTCGAGGGCTGAGCTCTGGCGCGGGAACCGCTGGAAGTGCGGTCGTCCCGCTGTCGCGGGGCGGGATTCGAACCCGCGACCTTCGGGTTATGAGCCAGATTCGGCCGTTTCGTGCCGTCCGCGTTCATGCCGCTGAATCCCCGTAAATACTGGGGTTTAGGCATTCTGGTGTCCCTTCGTGATGGCCTAGAAAGGACCCGTCCGGCGCCGTTCGTTTGACAAATGTTTGACACGAAACCGCTATCCCAGGCTGGCTAATGCGGCCTCGACGAACTCGACGAAGTCCTGCCAGTACTCGCTGCCGAAACGACCGCTGGAGGGGACTCTCACGCCGGCATAGCGGAGATCCGGTCCGATTTCGTCCGCGAGTGTGCGCGCGTGGCTGGCGAGCATGTAGGGCGAAAGCTGTTCGTGGTTTTCGTCCTCGAGCCAACGCAGTAGCACCCTGAGTGCGAGGAGAAGCTGGGGCCAGGACCGCTCGGTGGGAAGGCCGTCCTCCGGTAGCCCGAGGAGCGTCTCCCATCGCTCGCGATCGATCCTGTACCGCTGTTCGTTGCCGACGGTCACTGCATCAACAACTCCGGCCCAGTGGAGCGCCGCAAGTGCCTCGTGAACGTTGCGCTTGGCGAACCCGGCGGATTCGGTCACAACTTGGGTCGTGACGCTCGACGCATGGACGGTCAGAAGGAAACGCGCCGCCTCAGCCCGCGCACCGATGCCGAGAAGCTGACGGAGCCGAAACGCAAAATTGATCGGCGCCTGAAGATTTGGCACCTGAGACTTGCAACTGCGGGCAATGGGCGGCATCAACCATCCATGAGCGCGGAACGTGGCGTCCGACCGCCTCGGATCGGCCTTCACGTCGTGAAACAGCTGGGCCGCAGATGGCGGGTCGTCCGCCGAGGGGCGTTGGTGGCGTCGGCCTCCGTCCTTCGAGCCCGCGACCCAGGCGAGCGCCGCCTCCGCAAGCGTCCGATCCGCGGCGTCGCGGCACAGATTGCGGAGCCGCTGCACGCTCACTAGACGCTCGTTCAGCGCCAGCCAGTCGAGCACCTCGCCGAACAGCCGTGGATCCTCGCGGGCAACCTCGAGCGTGAAGAGCAGGAGTGCCTCGGGGTCCTGTGCCCAGCGGTCCGTCCGGCGAGCCGCGCCCGACACGCCCATCTGGGTCCATTCATCCCATGCGAAGTCGAGCAGTCGATCTCGCGTCGTGCGCCTAAGGTCCGAGATCTGCATCGTCGACTCCGAAGTAGTGAAGGGCTCGTTCGAGCATCTCGCGGAATCCGGGGGAGGGATCATGGGTCCGTGTCCACCGTGCAGCCTGGATGAGCTCTTCCGGGGAGGGCGCGAGTGCGTGGAGATCCCGCTCGTGCTTACCGATGCCCTGATCTATGAGCGCGTAGAGCTTGAGATGGATCTGGTCGAGCCGCGACGCAAAATGAACCGTCAGACCACCGCCGAAGTCCCACGTCTTGACGCGCTTCAGGATCCGTCGGGCAAGCCGAAGTCCATCAGGTCGGCCGGACCGGGATTGAGCCAGTTCTCCGGAAGGCCAAAGTCGCTCGCGACTCGATTGCGGGCACCGATGAGCTCCGGCGGAAACGGGTCAGCCTTGCTCAGCGCCCCAGCCTGGCGCAGCGCAACCACGTCAATGTCCTGCGTAGTTCGCTCAACTAGTCCCTGCGCGAGCAGCGCCGAACCGCCTACCACTACGAGCTCGTAGTGCTGGCCGCGCGCAGCGAGCTGCTCGGATAGAGCGCCCAGCAGCTCCCGGACCCGGTCAGATCCCGCGATGTCAGTCATCTTAGATCAGGATGATAGACATCCCCGTTCCAGATGACCGCCTCCCATCCGTGCATAACCTGACGTGTCGTAATCGCCCGTCGACCAGACGAACCGCCCCTCGTTATCTCTGCTGCAGTGCCGCTCGCGCCAGCCTCGCTGCCATCTGGCTGATTCGCCAGCGGTCCGCCCAGCCGCGTGGTTCGCTTGTCACATTGCGCAGGACCTCGAGCGCAGGGCTCCAGTAGAGATCACGGCGCTCGATGGGCCGTCCCTCATCTGTCTGCCACCCGGCCGCTGTTAGCGCAGCTGCGACCTCGTCGAGGGGAAGTTCCGCTCCTGGCGACGTCGCCGCATAGGCCAACAGAAGCAGCGCCGCCTCCGAATTGAAGTCGTTCCCGGCGGGCACGAGCCTGTCCGCCAACCGGTTCCACAACTCCTCGGGAGCCTCCTGCGCTGCGGTCCCGGCCCGCGTGAGACGCAGAGTTCCCTTGTATTTGCGCAGCAGCCCGAGTGACTGAAGAACGTGACGGAAATGGAGGACCGGTGTGGTCTCGCTCTCGCGGTTCGCTTTCCCGATCCAGCCGCCCATCGCCGGCACCGCACGCGCCGCCGCCGCCACGTCGTCCGGTCTGAGATAGCCCGCCGCAGTGAGCGAGATCTCCCGGTCCGCCGCCCTGTCGAGAAACCAAGTGAACGCCCGAAAAGCCTCGTCAAGCTCCCGGGCCTCCGGTGGCTCGAGATCCGACATCAACGCCACCGCCCGCCGTTCAAGATCCTCGCCGACCGGACTGTAGGTCAGCCGATTGATGAGGTCGATGAGTCGCCGGTCCAGGTTGTGCTCGCTCAGCGCGACGTACGGGCTTCGGAGGCTCGCGTTGATCGCGTCGATGTCGAACGCCTCCGGATCCCTGAGGAGCTCGGCGAGCTCGGCACCGTCGGTGACCCCGCCGCAGTCCTCCGGCGGCGCCGCTCGCCGGCCGGCGAGGACCAACGCAGATGGCGCGTCCACCGCCGGTGCGGACACCTCTTCGAGCCTGAGTGTCAGCTCCCAGTTGTCGCCGAAGTCGTACACATAGGAGAGGACGTCGCCGGCATCCTGCATCGTCTCGTCGAGACGAACCCCCGACGCCGGCAGACCGCCTTCGTCCCACGAATCTCCCTCCTCAACGTCCCACGGACACAGAAACGACTGACCCGTTCGGCCGAACGGCTCGCCGCCGAGCGAAAACCGCCACAGATGCGTGTCCGTCCAGCTGAAAGCCGTCTGGAGAACCCTGTGCACGACATCCAACGTAAGGTCCGAGCGCAACTCCAGGCGACGCCAGATCCGAGGCTTGGAGCGTCTGAGGTCAACCCGGACACGAAAAGTCATCACATGCGCCAGCGGCGGTCGCCTCAGTTCCGGACAGTGCGGCTGCGACGGATGCTGCGCCGCTGCCGCACCGAGTAGCGAGAGGTCGCCGACCATCTTCCGCAGATCATCAAGCTTGCCGCCGCTGATGACCGCCTCGAAGCGACGGAGCAGTTCATCGCGCTGGTTCTCGTCTCTACTCATAAGGTCGCGGTGCACGCCGCCTGCTCGTCGGCGAGCTCAGGCACTCGAAGCGAGGTCTAACGTACGCCACAGACGGACGCAAGGTCGGGATCGCGGTTGAAGGCCGCTGACGGCAGGGCCCGCCTCCGGCAGGGCGAAGCGCCGCACCGACCGCCCTGGACCCGGACGAGTGGTAGTTGTTATGAGCCCGACGAGCTCCTCCGGGCCTGGCGAAATCTCGTGACTGGGTCAGCCGGGCGGAGAACGATGCCCTGCATCCCTGGTGTGTGTACGGTGTGTGTATGGCCCGGGTGAACGTCTACCTCCCAGACGAGTTGGCTGAACGTGCGAGATCGGCGGGAATCAGCATCTCGGCCATCACGCAGGAAGCGCTTCGCGTGGCGCTCTCAGCGAGCGACACCGACCGCTGGCTCGACCGGCTCGAGAAGCTTCCGATTCACGAGGTGTCTCATGAGTCGGTAGTCCAGGCACTCGACGCCGCCCGTGACGAGTTCGGTTCCTGATCGGCCGGTGGCGGCTCTTGTCGTCGACGCGTCGGCTCTGGTTGAGGCGCTCGTCGGTTCCGAGCTCGGTGCCGCGGTGGGAACGCGGATGCGCGGATGCGAGTTGCATGCCCCTGCGCACGTGGACGCAGAGGTCCTTTCCGCGCTGCGGCAGTTGCATGGAGCCGGCGAGCTGTCGGCCGACGCTGTAACGACTGCGCTTGGCGCACTCGAGACCGCCCCGATCGCACGTCATCCCCTAGTCGACCTGCTCGCTGGCGCATGGCGCGCACGCAACCGGTTTCGTCTGGTGGACGCTCTGTACGTAGAGCTGGCCGAGAAACTCACCGCGGTCCTGCTGACCGCGGACGTGGGGCTCGCTCAAGCTTCGCCGATCGCCGAGCTTGTCAGCGAATAGGGCGTTGGTCGGACCTCCGTCACGTCCCGGCACCTTGGCCGGATCGCTCGGCACCAGTATCCGCTCGCCGCCGAAGATCGTCCGCCCGTCGAGCCAGCCAACGGGTGCGACAGCGTAGTAGGCACGCGCAGATAGGTTGCGCGCGCTCGCGCCAGGCGAGCGTCGGAAGGGGGGAGAAATTCCGCGCTTCACGGCTCTTAGACGTATGACCAATTATCAACCACCCTCAATCACCCGCGAGGAGCTGGACGAGTTCATCCGCCAGCTCTTCGTATGCCACTGGGTACTCGGGCAAATGATCGCCGGCATGCTCGAGCGTGCCTGGTCGGAGCCGGACGATGGAGATCAGGACCTAGTCCCGGACGACCATTACTCGCTGATCCGACGTGCCATCGCCGAGGTGGTGAATCGGCACGGCGCGCAGCGGATCAAGGAGGCCACCGAACTGATCGACGAGGTGATGGATGCGATCTCGGACGACACCGACATCTTCCCGGGCGATGAGGAAGCGGAGGCAATTCCGCTCCTGGATCTGGGTTCACAACCGGGGACTGTTCACAAGCGTCGGCGCTAACCCACGGTCGACCAAATCCCCGTCTGGCTAGAGTGCCGAAAGGCGCACATGCCGACCCCTAGACGACGGGAGAAGACCTATGGAGGTGGGAATCGGGCTTCCGAACGCGGTTCGAGGCGTGGATCGGACCGCGATCGTCGACTGGTCGCGTCGGGCCGAGGCGGCCGGCTTCTCGAGCCTTGGCACGCTTGACCGGATCGCGTATCCAAACTACGAGTCGCTGATCACGCTGGCGGCCGCGGCGGCCGTGACGGAGCGGGTGCGCCTGATCACCGACATTCTGATCGCTCCGCTGCGCGCCAACACCGCGCTGTTCGCAAAGCAGGCCGCGACGATCGACGCGCTCTCCGGCGGACGCCTCACGCTGGGCCTGGCCGTCGGCGGCCGTACCGACGATTACGAGGTCAGCGAAGTCGACTTCAACCAGCGCGGCCGGAAGTTCGAGCGGCAGCTCCAACAGATGACCGCGATCTGGGCCGGCGAAACCGACATCGGGCCGGTGCCGCCTCAGGGCGGGCGTCCTGGGCTGCTGATCGGCGGGCAGAGCGACGCTGCATTCCGGCGGGCTGCGACCTACGGCGACGGCTGGACCATGGGCGGCGGCGGACCCGACGCGCTGGCCGGCGGTCTGGAGAAGCTGAACGCAGCTTGGAGTGAGGCCGGCCGCGAAGGCAAGCCGCGGACGGCGGCGCTCTTCTACTTCGCCCTCGGCAACGAGGCCGACCAAATGGCAAACGAGTCGCTGGGCCACTACTACTCGTTCCTCGGCCCCGACATCGCTCAGCAGATCGTTGCCAGCGCGGCCAAGGACGTCGACACGGTCAAGCAGCGCATCGCCGGTTTCGACGCCGCCGGCGCTGATGAGCTGATCTGCTTCCCGGCGTCCACGGACCTCGAGCAGATCGACCGACTCGCTGAGGCGGTATTCGGCTAGCGCAGCCAAGTCCACCAGAGACAAAGCGCCAAAGTTTTTGTGCTAGTGATTAGCACAATAGTTTTGCTAATATTGCGCACATGGGCGTCCAACCTCTCGCCCAGTCTCGGGCCGACCAGCGCCGGTTCGTCGATCGTACTCTCGAGACCGGGGCGATCATCCAAGCTGTCGCCGCCGGACAACCCGTGCTCGTGCTCGGCGACCGCGGTAGCGGACGGACCTCGCTGCTCAACCACGTGGCCTGGCGGCTCGCCCACCAAAATGAGCCTCACGACACGGTCGTAGTCAGCGGCGAGCTGGCGAGCAGTCCGTCGCAGCTCCTCGGTGTCCTCGTCGCACGCATACAACGCCTCGCCGAACCTGACGGTTCCCGCGCCCGCTGGATCGAGGACCTGCGAGCCCTATCGCTGCCGGACGGCCCGTTCGGACAGGTCGCCCAGCCGGCGATCTTGATGGAGCTGGTCGACCTCCTCGGCGAGCGGCTCGCGGCGGTGAAGTGCCCTATATCTCTGATGGTCGATGGCATCGCGCCGAGCGTCGCCCATGCCACCTTCGGCAGTCTGCGGAACGAGCTCTGGGCGCTCAACACCACCTCCTGGGTCGTCACCGGCGACAGCGCCGCCGAGGCGCTCTACCTGGAGCCACCCGCCGACGCGTTCTTCGAGCACACCGTCAGGCTCGGACCGCTACATGACAAAGACGCGGCGAAGCTCCTCCGTGCCCACGCACCCGAGCTCACCAACGACGAGATCGACCGAACGATCGCCGTGGCCCACGGTAACCCCCGACACCTAATCCGAGCCGCCGTCGACATCCAGGCGGGACTCGCCCCAGCCAGCACGAGAACCGACAACCGCACTAAGCAGGCCACCGCAATGGCGGGCCCCGTCGCCGGCGCGCTCGTCGAATACATCGCCTCAAACGGCCCGACGTCCGCATCCGACGAAGCGATGCTGCGGCACCTCGGCGCGAGCCGTCAGCGAGCCAGCCAGCTCATGCACGAGCTCGAAACCGCCGGCCTGCTTGAGACCATCGAGCAGCGCGAGCCCGGCCGCCGGGGGCGCCCGCCGCGCCGATTCGCCCTGCGGACCAACAAATGAGCAACGAGATCCTCACCCAGCTCCTCGGCACCCACGCCTTCGACGGGAGCCCGCTGCACGTCGACATGCCCGCCTATCACGTCCCGTTCGACGACCGCGGGCGCACCGGCACGGAAAGCAGCGTTCTCCGCGCGGCAAAAAGCACGGAGCGCCTCGGCGTGAAAGGACCGATCGGCTGCGGCAAGACAAGCCTGCTTCGCTATACGCTCGACGATCCCACCGGGACGATCGCGCCGATCTGGGTCTCGGTCGCGTTCGACGACGACGAGGTCGTGCTCGACGTGCGCCGATTCGCCGCCCACCTCATCCAAAGCGTCGTACGCGACGCCCAGCGGGCCGGCACGCTGACCGCGCGCGATCGGGACGCGATCCTCACCGCCGCGGCCGCCCGACGCCCGCTCCCAGGCAGCGAGCGCCGGCTTGCGGCCAAGCTCGCCGCCAAGTTCTGGGTCGCCAGCGGCGAACTCGCCCGGGAGGTCCGCTCCACGCTCGAGGGCGTCGACCTGCAACGACCCGCCGGCGAGGTGCTGGAGAGTGTCAACCGTGCGCTCGAGGCGATCTCCGCCGCTGACCGGATGCCGGTGATCGTCGTCGACGACTCGGACAGCTTTACCCGTCGCCACGGTAGCGGCCGGACGCGCGATGAGCTTGTCGGCACGTTCTTCGGCCCCGTGCTGCGAGCGCTCACCGAGCTGAATGCGGGCGTGATCGTCGCCGTCCACGACGAGTACCTGGAAATGGAGTCGTTCCAGCGAGCGCGGCGCGAGCACGGCGCACTCGAACGCCTTCAATCCATACCGCCCATCGTCAGTGGCCAGCTCGGGCGGATCCTCGACCGGCGCACCCAACTCGCGGCCGACGTGGCCAGCGACACCGCGCTGTCCCCCGCCGCAGTCGAACACCTCGCGAAGCTCAACCGCACCCGTACCGGCCGCAATCTGCGAACCACACTCGGGATCGCACACGCGGCGCTGGTGGCCGCAGTCGATCGTGACGCCGACTCAATCGAAGAACAAGACGTCGCTCGCGCCGCCGTAGAGCAGCTCGGGACTGAGCGCGCCGGCGACTGAGCCGATGTCCGCATGCGGACGTCCGGATGAAAACGACCGCCGTCCCCGCCTCCCGAGACCTGGGGTAGATCATCAAAACCGATACGGAGGTGAGCATGCTTTTCGTTCTTGCCGCCATTCTTGTAGTCATCGCCGTCGTTGGCGGATTGGTGGTTCACCCGCTTCTGTTCCTGATCGCGATCCTGGCCGTACTGGCCCTGGCCGGCGGACTGCGGTAGCTGCCAGTGCCCGGCGCCGGCCCTGTCGATGGGCCGGCCGCCGGGCGGCAACCTCGACGATCAGGTCATCGCCGCGACCAGGCGGTGATGGCGCAGCTCGGACGGCGGCGCGCCATGCAGCATCCAGACGCCGTCACCGCGCCGGCTGACAACGCCGGAGCGCGCGAGCGCCCCCATCGCCGTGGTGACCGACGGGCGATGCGCCCCGACGAGATCGGCCAGGCGCTGGTGCGAGAGCGGCAACGGCACGACGATTCCCTCGGGCGTAACCCGCCCCCAGCGCTCGGCCAGATGCCACAGCGTCAACACCAGGCGATCCTCGACGCGCGGATGGTGGGAGATCGCCAGGGCCACGGCCAGCGAATGCGCCCGCCGGGTCCCGCGGGCAAAGAGCTCGAGGCCGAGTTGCGGCCACGGCGCCATGCGAGTGACGAGGCCGTGATCGAGCACGGCCAGCTGGGTCGGCTCGAGCACCATCCAGCCCACCTCGGCATGAACGTGGGACCCGTCGGGGTCCCAGCGCCACGGACGTAGGACATCGCCCTCGCCGAGCAGCTCGACGCACTGGCGGCCGAGCACGTCCACCTCGCGCGAGAGCAGCCCCTCGATAATCAGAAAGCCACGATGGTGCATGTCGGGCTCGACCGAGCCGGCCGCGTCCCACTCGCCGACGGACAGGTGGCGTACGCGGGTCAGCGCTTCTCGCCGGGCGCGCTCACGGTCAGACTCGTCCAGCAGGTTGCCGAGGTCAGGGTCGGCGTCGACGATGCTGATGAGGTTGGTCAGCGATCCCACGCGCCGATTCCACCAAAGCTCGGGCTCCCCACCACCGCGAGGGTAGCGGCCAAGTCCGATCGGCTACGTCTGCATGAGAACACGCTCAGCGGACCCATCGCCCCGCCGAGCCTACTCTCCGCCGACCCGCCCCACACCCCTACGAAGCTTGGAGCGGAGCTCATGTTGACGCACTCCCGGAACCAAACCTTGGACATCCCACTCAGGATCGAGACGGTTGGGCGCGACGGCTCGCTCGTGCTCGTCGTAGAAGGCGAGCTCGACATCACCACTTCCCATCTCCTCGACGAGGCGCTAACGCGAGCACTCGATACGGACGCGCTCTCGATCGTCGTCGACCTCCACGCGGTCAGCTTCATCGACTCCACCGGGCTGCACGTCTTGATCAGGCACACGCAGGAGAGTCGCCCGCGCGTCCGCCTGACCAAGGGATCGCCCCAGGTCCAGCGGCTGTTCGAGCTCACCGGAGCCCTGGACTACTTGCCGTTCGTGTCCGAGTGACCCGAGGCGCGGCCGTTGACCGCGCCGGCCAGCCAGCGATCGAACAAACGGAACGCGTGCTCACGCACCTCCGGGGCATGAACCTCGCTCTGAGCCACGATCTCGTCCGCAGTCAGGCCGGCATCCGCGAGATGCTCGTCGTGCTCGGCCCACCCCGCGATCACCTCGGCGTCGATCTCGGGATGGAACTGCAAAAGGAGATGGGGACCGACGCTCACGGCCGCGGGCCCGGCGGCGGATCGGGCCAGCACGCGTCCGCCGGGCGGGACACGAAGCTGCTCGACGTGCCACATGAGCCACGGGCCCTCGGGCACCGAGTCGGGGTCGGACGTCTCGACGGGAAACCACCCGATCTCCGGTCGCTCGAGCACGTCGACCCCGCCCCCAAGCGCCAGGGACAGCGCCTGGCCGCCGAAACAAAGTCCGAGCACGGGCACCTCAGCATCGACGGCGGCGCGCAACGCCTCGATCTCGATCCCCACCCAGTCGAGGTCGACGGACGTGGCCGAGTGCTCGGACCCCAGCGAGACCACAAACGCAAAATCAGACAGCGCGACAGGCGGGTCCTCTCCGGCCCGGTGGACCACATAAGGCAGGCCGCGCTCCTCGAGCCACTGGGCGAGGTAGGCCGGCGGCCCGAGCCGGCCGTGCTGGAAGATCAGGGCAGGTTTTGAATTCACCTCGCGGAGCACTGTATCTCGGAGAGATCGTGAGCCGGCGATAGGCTGGAAATACCGTGGCATCGACCACTGACCCATCGACAACCGAGGG
>DATJRS010000108.1:0-7583 GCA_035504535.1 Solirubrobacteraceae bacterium
CCGACCCGAGGACGCCTCGCGCCGCGCCCGAGGCCGAGGAAGTTCGGCACGTGCATGGCTCGTGCTAAATGCTATCAATGTAACTTTGCGGACGACCCTGATCCTGGGCCCGGCTCAGCCCCTGACGCCGCGATCCATGGCGATGGTCGTCGTGGGATGCGCACCGAGGTGACGGGGCGAGTGACCGTGCTCCTCGGTGCCACCTGCAGCTTCGGTCTCGTCGTGTCGGCCGTCTCGCTCGTCGTCGGTACCGGTGTCGCCGTGTTCGACGCGGCGGCAGCTCGGCCCACGGCGAGGGCGCAGTTCCGCTCCGTCGCCTTCGCCGGCGCGAGCGACGGCATCGTGGCAGACGTCGTCTCATCTCCGACCCGCCACTGCGAGATCGAGCTGTACCGCACGACCGACGCAGGAGCTCACTGGAGCACGCCGCTCTCGCTCAGCTCCTCGGCCTGCGACACCCCACCCCTGGCGACCCTCAACGACGCCGGTCGCTTCTGGCTGGCGGCCGGTGATCGCCTGTACGAGGGAGGGCTTGCCAGCGCTGCTGTGCCGCTGCGCCCCCAAGGGGCTGGCGAGACGGATTGCCTGCTCCACTCGCCGGGCGCGTGGTGCAGCCTTGTCGCCGGTGCGAACTCGCTGTGGGCGACCGCCGGTCAGAACTGTGACGTCGTGCTTCGCTCGCTTGACGGCGGTCGGCACTGGAGCACGCCGGCGAGCTTTCCCCTCGCACGTCTCGATCGGGGGTTGGTCAGTCACCCGTCACCCATCGCCGTCGACGGGGGCCACGATCTGGTCGCGATCGGCTGGCCGCCTGGGGCTTCGCGGCTTGAGAACCCCGACGTCGCCCGCTCGGGGAACGACGGCGCGAGCTGGCAGTTGACGAGGTTGGGTTGCACCCCGCCCGAGGGATGGTTCGGTGGCCTACTTGCTGCTTCGGGTCAGACGGTCGTCGTGGCGTGTCTCAGCCAGGGCGCCACTGCGATGCGGGCGATGGAGATCTTCGTCTCCACTGACGGCAGGAGGTCCTTCGACGAGCGCTGTGGCAACGGGCTGCTCGAGATCTCCAACGATCTCGGATCCTGTCAGTTCGTCGGCGAGCCCGAGAGTCTTGGGGTGCTCGACTCCGGCGTTCTCGTCCTGTCGATCGGCGCGGCCTCGGTGTTCCTCGACGCGTCATCAGATCTGATTCAGACGTCCTTGACGCGCACGGTGGTGGGCGCGACACTTGCCGCAGCGAAGCCGATGTGCTGGGACGTTGTGGTGTGCCTGGGGACCTCACGCGTCAAGGAGTTGAATGTCGGATGTCAAAGCGCAGGCGCAATTCCTCATCCTCGAATCACTCCCATCGCAATCCACATGCAAGTTTTCGGCCTGCTAGTTCAAGGCCCCCTGGTATCAGCCTCAAGTTCATCATCGCTTTCGTAGCCGTGGGCATCCTCGCGACGCTCGCTGGGTTATGGTTTAATCGATCACGCACTGGACCGGCGTCCGCGTCAAACACGCCTAACGCCGTGTCAGGTCCTGTGTCGACGATTGCCGGCACCGAGGCGACCGGCGGTTCGGGACAACCGACGGGCACATCCGGGGCAACGGGATCAACTGGCGCCACTGGCCCTACTGGTGTGACAGGAAAACACAAACTACCAACCATAGGTCAGCAGTTACTGCAACACAATCAGCAAGTGACTGCGTCCGGCACCGAGCCGACAATCCCGCCGGTGGATACCGTCCCACAGCCCTGGTTGAAGTACAACACGGTGGTCGTTCCTAACGGAGGTCTCACCTTCGAGAACGCGAGCGACGGCTGGATGGTAGAAGGTCAAACTGCCTATCCAATCATCGATAGCTTCCTCGCATCCACAGACACGAGCACGCAGCAGTCCCAAGTAGCGTGGCCCGGGAACGTCGTTGTTTCAACGACCGATGGCGGCTCTACCTGGAGCCAATCACTTTCCGTTCCGGACGGCATCTGGGGTCTCGACTTCCTGGCCGGCTCCTCGACGGGATGGGCGGTAGGTGTAGATCAGCTCTACGAGACGTCGAACGGCGGCTCGACTTGGAGCTTGGAGTCTGAGCCAACGGACACGGCACTGGTTGACGTCAGCTTCTCTTCAACAACCGATGGCATCGGGCTCACAACTGCGGGAGCCCTTGTCTTCACGGACAACGGTGGCGCCAACTGGGGAGCCAGTCAAACCTTGGCGGATCCGATCGTTTCTAGTTGCGCGACGGGCACCGACAGCTACTTGCTGGCTGACCTGGCCGGCGACATCTGGACGGTCACAAGCGGCGGGTCCGACACACAGGTCTTCACGTCTCCGTTGCAGCCGACGCATGGTTCTGCCGTTCTGACGTGCTCGAACGGAAGTTTTTACGAGTCGCTATCCATTGCAGGACCGAATCCCGCCGCCGCTGGTGGGTACGCTGTATTGGACGCATCACAACCGGCTGGACCATGGACGGCCGTTATTAACTCGGGAAACGCCTTGCCGACGTCGCTGAACGCGCCGGACGCGTCCGTCATTGCAAGCGACTACCTGGGCGCCTTTGCTGCATATGAGACCAACTTGGTGGCAGCCGACTATGGCAGCGACGGAACATTGAATCTCCAATACGCCAACTCGACCAGTACGAGCTCTACGGGCAGCTCGGGCGCCTCTGCCAGCACGAGCAATCCTGAAGCCAGCAACTCCGTAGCGACAAGCTCGATCAGCGGGTTACCCACCGCCCCGTCCAAAATTATGCCCGAGATATCGAAGATAACGGGAATCGCAGAGATTGCAGGCGGCAGCGCATGGATCAGTGTTGTGACCCAGGTTTCATCTTCGTCCGAGGTGGATCGACGCGTTTACGCGAGTACTAATGGCGGCAGCACGTGGACGCTGGCAAGCGATACGTCAGCTCCTGCACCGTCACCCGGATCCTGAGCGAGGGAGAGCCGAATCGTGCGCATGTCCAGGCACCACTTCCTGCTTAGGTTTGTCGTACTGACCGGGCTGGTCTTGGGATGGTTTGGTGTCGCCAGTATCGCGACTGTTGCACCACCGTCATCCGCGTCAGAGCCCCAACCGAACTGTTCGGGAATCGCCTTGTGCTGGGGATCGGATGGTGGAACGGGAACCGACAGCGTTACCGGCTCAGAAACCAGTGGCACGCAATACACGCCTCAGTTCTACGTGGGGCAGATCGGCTATTATGCACAAGACGTCGGAAATGGCGATAACTGCAAGAATTCGCAAGGGCAGACGATTTATTGTGCTCCCTGCGACATACCCTCAGCCCACTATCTTTGCTTCATCGACGGAAACTACGGAACTGGGACCAGCGGATCAGGTGCCGACGGAGCACTATCCGAGCAGCAGGCTAACAACGGACTTGGCATCGCCTTCTGGTACGAACTCGGTGGCGCGGATTCGACTCTGGACAATCTGCCGAATCCAGGACTCCTGACATAGAGCGAACGGGTTCCGCAGAAATCAACGGCTAGATCCTCGCGATCGGGCCTCAGCGATGGCAGAATTGATGTGTGGCAGTGACAGCGCTTCTGCGGGATGCTGGGATGGGCCCGGTGATGCGCGGGCGCCCGCTTCCGCTCGAGCCGGCTGGCTCGGTGAGGATCAACCACGCCGCTCAGCTGCTCGAGACGAACGAGGGCGGGGCGGTGTTCGTCTACGGGATGGCCACCTGGTGCTACGAGCCCGGTGACGTCGTCGGCCGGCGCCTCGCCGCGGTGCAGCTCGTCGAGACCTCGACCGCCGGTCCGACCGAGGTCGCCGCTGCATTTCGTGTCGAGTTCGAGACCCTCAGGCGATGGCGCAAGGCCTGGTCAGAGCACGGCGTCGAGGGCCTCATCGAGCACAAGCGAGGACCGCGCTCGCCGCACAAGGTGAGCGAGGAGCTGGCATCTCGCATCGTCGAGCTCCGTCGGAAGGGCCTGAGCCTGCGAACGATCGCCGCCGAGGTGAGCCTCGACCCCTCGACGGTGCGCCGCTGCCTTGCCCGCGCCGGCCTGGTCGGCCCCTCGGCGGCTGGGCCGGCGCGAGCCGCTGGCCTCGAGCCACTGGCACGGCCAGCCGAGCGCTCGGGCGAGCGTGCCCTTGCCCGTGCCGGGCTCTTGAGCGGCGCCGAGCCGCAGATCTGCGAGGGCGCCTCGCTTCCCTATGCTGGCTCGCTCATCGTGCTGCCGGCGCTCGCCCTCACCGGCCTCATCGAGTGCTTCGAGCAGGTCTATGCCGCCGGGCGCGCCGCGTTCTACTCGCTGCGCTCGCTCGTGCTCGCCTGTGTGCTCCTGCTTCTGACCGGCGAGGCGCGCGCCGAGGGGCTCACCCGCGTCGATCCGGTCGACATCGGGCGCCTCATCGGGCTCGACCGGGCGCCGGAGGTAAAGACGATGCGCCGGCGGATGGAGGAGCTCGCCTTGACGAGGCGCTCGGGCGAGCTCTTCGAGTCCCTCGCCCGCCACCACCTCGATCGCGAAGGAGCTGACTGCTCGCTGTTCTACCTCGACGGGCACGTGCGCGCCTATCACGGAACGGCACGCTTGCCGAAGGCCCATCTCGCCCGGGCGCGCCTCTCAGCTCCGGGCGAGCTCGACTCCTGGCTGTGTGACCGAAGCGGCGACGGCGTGCTCGTCTGGAACGCCGAGCCGGGAGCGAGCCTTTCGGCCGAGCTGAGGCGGGCGATGAAAGAGATCCGTGCCCTCGTCGGCGCGAGCGCCCGACCGACGGTGGTCTTTGATCGCGGCGGCTACTCGCCGAAGCTCTTCGCCGAGCTGATCGCGGCGGGCTTCCACTTCATCACCTACAAGAAGAAGCCCCTCCGTCCCGAGCCGCGCAATTCGTTTGTCGAGCGCTGCTTCGTCGACGACCTCGGCCGCAAGAAGACCTACCTCCTCGCGGACCGCCACGTGCGCCTCGCCTTCCGCGGCGACAAGAACACCCCGCGTCGGCTCACCCTTCGCCAGGTCACCCGTCTCGACGAGAAGAGCGGGCATCAGACCCAGATCCTCTCCGACCGCGAGGATCTCGCATCCCACGAGCTCGCCGACGCGATGTTCTCTCGCTGGCGCCAGGAGAACTTCTTCCGCTACATGCGCCTCAACTACGGCCTCGACGCGCTCGACAGCTACGCGAAGACACCCGACGCGGCGGAGCGCTCGGTGCCCAACCCGGAGAAGAAGCGAGCCGCCAGAGCCGTGCGCGAGGCCAAGGCGGCCCTGCAAGACGCCGAGGCGGAGGTGACCCGCACCACCTTGTCCGCCGGCAGCTCGAGCCTCGAGGCGCTGGGGCGCGCCCGCGCCGCCCTCGATCAGGCGTTGGCCGCGCAGCGCGCTGTGCCGGCACGGGTCAGCCTCGGCGCGCTCCACGACGACGCGATGCGACTCGATTCCGAGCGCAAGCGCCTGCACGACGCCATCCGCATGGCCACCTACAACGCCACTTCGGCACTGGCGCGCCTCATCGCCCCGCACTACCGCCGCGCCGAAGACGAGGCCCGGATGGTGCTGCGCGAGGCGTTCTGCTCACCGGCGGATCTGCAAGTGGTCGGCGACGAGCTCCACGTTCGTATCAACGCGCTGTCCGCCGCCCGGCGCAGCCGCGCCATCGCCGGGCTCTGCGAGGAGCTGAACGCCACCGAGACGCTCTACCCGGGAACCAAGCTCCGCCTCGTCTACAGCGTCAAGGACGCCTGAGGACTCACCTGGAAGTGCGCTCCGGACACACAGGATCTCTGCCTCCATGTCAGGAGTCCTGGATTCACCAGCGACTGCGCACCCTCCGACGACGGGGGAGCGCTCGGATCGGCCCACCGTGTCACGACTACTCCTCCGGCTCCCCGACGGTGACGATCACGGCGACCTCCTCCATGCGTGCGCGCCGGACAGTGTGCACTGCCCGAGTCAATCGTTGTCGGCGGGCGTCTCATCAACGTCTCACGTCAGTGCACGCCAGTCCGCCGGCTGTCACGACGAGGGGATCGGCAACACCGTTGACGCTCCGTGCCGCGGACCGCGGTGCTCGTGGATGGAGGTCTCGGTGGATTGGCTGGTCGACATGATGGGGAGGCATGGCGATCCTCCCGAATGATTGTTGCTTCAGACCCCTTCGTAGGTGTCCGGGTTGGGACCGACCCGTCCGTTCTCTCCTCGGTCGCGGGCATCCATCGCGGCCATCTCCTCGGCGGTGAGGTCGAAGTCGAACACGGTGATGTTCTCCTCCATCCTCTCTTGTTGCGAAGACTTGGGGATAGCGATGTGGCCGTGCTGGATGTGCCAGCGGAGGATGGCCTGCGCCGCGCTTTTGTCGTGGGCAGCGGCGATCTTGGTGATCGTGTCGTCGCTGAGCGGGGCGTTGTTGTGCCCGAGAGGGCTGTGGGCCTCCACCGCGATGCCGTACTGGCGGGACGCGGTGCAGGCGGCGTTGTTGGCGAAGTAGGGGTGAAGTTCGAACTGGTTGACGGCCGGGGTGATCCCGGTCTCGGTGATGATGCGGTCCAGGTGGGCGGGCTGGAAGTTCGACACGCCAGCGCTGTGCAGCCGTCCCTCGGCCACGAGGTCGGTCACGGCTCTCCAGGTGGAGACGTAGTCGCCGTCGTAGAGGGTGGGGAGTGGCCAGTGGACGAGGAACAGGTCGAGCTGCTCGACGCCAAGGTTGTCGAGGGTTTCGGCGAAGGAACGTCGCACGTCCTCTGGGCGATGGTTGCCGTTGGCGAGCTTGCTGGTGAGGTACAGCTCAGCGCGGGGAATGCCGGAGGCGGCGATCGCCCTACCGACGCCTCGCTCGGTGCCGTACGCCTGGGCGGTGTCGATGTGGCGGTAGCCGGCTTGGAGGGCGAGGCCGACGATTTTGGCGGTCGTCTCGATGTTCTCCGGCGTCGATGTCCGATCGGGCTGCACGGCCAGGGTTCCGTAGCCGAGCTGAGGGATGGCGATGCCGCTGTTGAGCATGATCTGCGGGATGGAGCGGTCTGTAGTTGGCATTGGGTCTCCTTGGCTGTGCTTGGGTTGTCCCCGGCTCAAGTCGCCGGGCGATGGCTGGGCCGGTTGGATCGTCCAGAGCGTGGCTCGCTCGCTCTTGCGGTCAGCTCAGTCCGACCGGTCAACTCTGGAAGGTTCCGCGCGGCGGGCGGACTCTTGTGGTTCATTGGCCGGTGTGGGGTGTTGGTCGACGCGGCTGGTGGCACTCCAGCTGGCGAGGAGGTTGAGGGCGTCGTGGGACGCGGAGCCCTTTTCGACGGTGTAGACGAGCATGCGTTGCCCCGGGTCGGCCGCCACGTCAAAGGCTTCGAAGGCGAAGGTGAGGTCGCCGACGACAGGGTGGTGGAAGCGTTTGGTGCCGGAGCGGTGCAGCTTGACGTTGTGGGCGGCCCAACGGACCCGGAACTCCTCGCTGCGCGTCGACAGCTCGCCGATCAGGTCGGTGAGGCGTTTGTCGTAGGGGTCGCGGCCGGCTTCTGCGCGCAGGACGGCGACGGCGTCGTTGGCGATGGTGTCCCAGTCGCAGAAGAGCTCGGCAGCCCGCGGGTCGAGGAACAGGTACCGGGCGCTGTTAGGTAGCCCGCTGGAGCCGACCACCACGGGCGAG
>DATJRS010000109.1:0-97848 GCA_035504535.1 Solirubrobacteraceae bacterium
CTGCTCGGCCAGCTCGCGCTTGCGCTGGGTCAGCCGGCGCTCCTTGTCGCGCAGGTTGGCGGCCTTCTCGAACTCCTGGTTCTCGATCGCCTCCTCCTTGGCGCGGCGCGTCTCCTCGATCTCGTCCTCGAGCTCGCGGTATACGGGCGGGGAAGTCATCGACTTAATCCGCATCCGGGACGCGGCCTCGTCGATCAGGTCGATCGCCTTGTCCGGCAGGAACCGGTCGGAGATGTAGCGGTCGGCCAGCTCGGCGGCAGCCTCGAGCGCCTCGTCGGTGATGTTCACCTTGTGGTGCTGCTCGTAGCGGTCGCGCAGGCCCTTGAGGATCTGGACGGTCTCCTCGGTGCTCGGCTGATCCACCGTGATCTTCTGGAAGCGGCGCTCCAGGGCGGAGTCGCGCTCGAGGTACTTGCGGTACTCCTCGAGCGTGGTCGCGCCGATCGTCTGCAGCTCACCGCGAGCCAGCGCCGGCTTGAGGATCGAGGCCGCGTCGATCGCGCCCTCGGCCGCGCCGGCACCGACGAGGTTGTGCAGCTCGTCGATGAACAGGATGATGTCGCCGCGCTGGGTGATCTCCTTCATCACCTTCTTCAGGCGCTCCTCGAACTCGCCGCGGTACTTGGAGCCCGCGACCAGGGCGGCCAGGTCGAGGGTGTAGATCTGCTTGCCCTTGAGCAGCTCGGGGACGTCGCCGTGGGTGATGCGCTGGGCCAGGCCCTCGACCACGGCCGTCTTGCCCACGCCGGGCTCGCCGACCAGGACCGGGTTGTTCTTGGTCCGGCGCGAGAGGATCTGCATGATCCGCTCGATCTCGGTCTCGCGCCCGACCACCGGGTCGAGCTTGGACTCGGCGGCCAGCTTGGTCAGGTTGCGCCCGAACTGGTCGAGCAGCTTGGAAGACTTCTTGCTCTCGCCCTGGGCGGCCGCGGCCGCACCCGAACCACCGGCGCCGCGCTGACGGCTGCCGGGGCCGGAGAGCATCCGGATCACCTCGTTGCGAATCTTCTCGGAGTCGGCGTCGAAGTCGAGCAGGATGCGCGCCGCGACGCCCTCGTTCTCGCGCACCAGGCCGAGCAGGATGTGCTCGGTGCCGATGTAGTTGTGGCCCAGGCTGAGCGCTTCGCGCAGCGCCAGCTCGAGCACCTTCTTGGCTCGTGGCGTGAACGGGATCTGGCCGGAGGTGACCTCCTCTCCGGATCCGACGATCCGGACGACCTGCGCGCGCACGCGCTCAACCGTGATGTCAAGCGACTCCAGCACACGCGCCGCCAGACCCTCCTCCTCGCGCAAGAGGCCGAGCAGGATGTGCTCGGTCCCGATGTAGTTGTGCTTGAGCGTCCGGGCTTCTTCTTGAGCCAGGACTACGACCTGACGGGCTCGCTCTGTGAATCGCTCGAACATGGTTCTTCTCTCTGCGTGCGGTGGGCCTCTAGCTGCTCGGTTGAGGTGTGTTCCGGTCTCTCCTCCGCTACCTGCTGCGACACATGGTAGTTCGGCTCTGAGGGGACAACGACGGTTCCGTTTTACCCACCTTGTCGGCTGCTAGCCGCACTTTGATGAGCGAAACGGTTCGCGTTTTCTCGGGCCATAGCGCAGTTTACCAACGGCCGTACGCGCCTCTGGGGCACCTTTCGCTTCCTCCGCGAAGTTCATTGGGCGTTCACAGGTCGCGTAGCGCGGGAGGGTACCCGCCCAGACCCCCTTGCTCAGCAGGGTTTTTGGGGGTGATCGGCAACGCGCCCAGCACTACCGAGGTGGGTCGAGGTGCCACCGAGCGCGAGGGGGTCTGGGCGGGCAACCCTCCCGCGCTGTTCATGGCGTCTTAATGGCCGTCGCGGAGGAAGCGGTGGTGGCTACGGCGCGCCCTCGCCTGGGTGCACGAGCTCAGAAGCGGACTCTGGAGGCATGCATAACACGACACGCCAGCCGCTCCGCCCGAACCGTGTCGAGTTAAGCCTCGCTAGCCCGGCTTAACTCGACATCACCCGCAGCAAAGGCGCCAAATGTCGTGTTTTGCAGGTCAGATAACGCGGCGGCGCATCGATACGGCCGGGACCTCCGCTTCTTAAAGCCGTTGGGACGCGGGGAGGCCCGTCACGACCACCGGCACGAGGCGCCAACGCCGGGCGGCCGCCGAAGCAAACACCGAGCTGGCCCACCAGAAGGAATACGGAGCACGTGTCGGGAGGGCCATCCGGACCCCTCGCGACACGACCACCGACGCCACCCACCCACACTCATGGGAGCAGAGGGGTCCGGATGGCCCTCCCGGCCATGTGCGACCTTCAATCCCTCATAGCCGGAAACAGGACGACCTCCCGGATCGACCGCCGCCCGGTGACCACCATCACGAGGCGGTCGATGCCGATCCCGATCCCGCCGGTCGGCGGCATGCCCTGCTCGAGAGCCTCCAGAAACGATTCGTCGTAGGGCTGGGTCTCCTCGTCGCCGGCGCCGGCCAGCGCCCGCTGCTCCTCGAAGCGACGGCGCTGCTCGTCGGGGTCGTTGAGCTCGGTGAAGGCGTTGGCGATCTCCATCCCGCCAACGTAGGCCTCGAACCGCTCGACCAACCCGGGCACCGAGCGGTGGCGCTTGGCGAACGGCGAGAGCTCGACGGGATAGTCCATCAGGAAAGTCGGCTCGATCAGCGTTGGCTCAACGTGCTTGCCCACCAGCTCGTCGACCAGCTGGGCCCAGCTGTCGCCCTCCGGGACGAGGAGGCCACGGGCCGCCATGGCGGCCGCCAACCCGTCTCGATCGTGCAGCTCAAGGATGTCTATCCCGGTACGGTCGCGAATCGCGTCGACCAGCTTCTCCCGGCGCCACGGGGGCGAGAGATCGATCTCGCCCGAATATCCGGCCTCGGACGCGACGTAGGCCACGAGCCGCTCACAACGCGACGCAACATCGAGGTAGTCGGCGTACGCCTCGTACCACTCGAGCATCGTGAACTCGGGGTTGTGGGTCGAGTCGACGCCCTCGTTGCGGAAGTCCTTGCCGAGCTCGTAGACGCGCTCGAGCCCGCCCACGATCAGCCGCTTCAGGTACAGCTCGGTCGCGATCCGCAAATAGAACGTTCTATCAAGAGCGTTGTGGTGGGTGGTGAAGGGCCGGGCCAGCGCGCCACCGTAAAGCGGCTGCAAAACCGGGGTCTCGACCTCGATGAACCCCTCGGCGTCGAGGAACCGCCGGACGGCGGCAACCACGCGCGCGCGCACGATGAACAGCTCGCGCGCCTCCTCGTTGGCGATCAGATCGAGCTCGCGCCGCCGGAAGCGCGTCTCCACGTCGGTCAGGCCGTGGTGCTTCTCGGGCGGCGGCCGCAGCGATTTGGCCAGGATCGTGAAGTCGACCACCCGCAGCGTCAGCTCCCCTCGACGGGACATGAATGCGATCCCGTCAACCCCAAGGAGATCCCCGAGATCGAGCCCCAAGAGCCGGTCCATCCCGTCACCGCCGAGCTCATCGACCCGCGCCTGGAGCTGGATCCGTCCCGAGCGGTCGACCAGATCCAGGAAGGCCATCTTCCCCTGACCACGGCGCGCCGCGAGCCGGCCCGCCACGCGGTGGCGAACCGACGTCTCATCGCCCACGGCCAACTCCGCATGCGCGGCGCGCACGGCCGCGATCGGCTCGACCCCATCGAACTCGTGGGGGAACGGGTCGATCCCGGCCGCGCGCAGCGACTCGAGCTTTCGCCGGCGCGCGGCCAGCAGCTCGTCCGAGCCCTCGGTTCGATCGGTGCTCACGTCACCGGGCGAGTGGACGGGTCTCTGTCGCTAGGAAGCGACGTCGATCTTGGTGATCTTGAGGTGCCGCTCGCCCTTTGGCGTGGCGATCACAACCTCGTCGCCGCGCTTGCGCCCGAGCAGCGCCTTGCCCACAGGTGATTCGTTGGACAGTTTGGCCTCCGCCGGGCTGGCCTCGGCAGACCCGACGATCGTGTACTTGACGGACTTGCCGCCATCGTCCTTGACGTGGACCACCGAGCCGACCCGCACCTCATCGGTGCCGAGATCGGACTGGTCGATCACCGTCGCCGAGCGCAGCTTCTCCTCCAGGCTGGCGATCCGCGCCTCGAGCATGGCCTGCTCGTTCTTGGCGTCGTCGTACTCGGCGTTCTCGGAGATGTCGCCGAACTCGCGCGCCTCCTTGATCCGGGCGGCGACCTCGCGGCGGCGGGTGGTGGTCAGGTGGTCGAGCTCAGCCTTGAGATTGGTGAGCCCTTCGGGTGTGATGATGACGTCCTTAGGCATACATAGACCTGTTTGAGTGGATTGGATCGGCGGCACCTCACGGCGACGCCTTATGCAAAAGCGCCGCCAGCCGGAGCCGGCGGTCCGGACGAGAAAAAACCCGCCTGCTAAGCGGGGAATTTGTCCACAGCTGGGATGTGTGGGCGGAGGAGTATAGACACCCGCGTGACCCGGCTGGGGCCGTGGCCCTGGACGCCCCTATCTTCCCGTCGCGACGGTTGATCAGGCCGCGGTCGGCAACGCGCCGGAGTGCAGCAGCTCTCGGGCCGCCGCCAGCGACGGCGCCGTTTGAAGCGCCGCCTGCAGGGCCTTGCCGCCGCCCAGCCGCTCGACGTACCAGGGATAGAACTTGCGCAGGTAACGCGTGGCGCGCTCAGCGCCGAGATGCTCGACCGCGCATCCGATCACCCAGTCGAGCTCGTCTAGGATCTCGTCCGGACCGGGGCCGGCATCTCGCAAGCCGAGCAGCTCCTCGAACAGCCACGGATTGCCCAGCGACCCCCGCGCGAGCAGCACGCCGGCCGCGCCGGTCTGCTCAAAGGCAAAGCGCACCGACTCGGGGGTCTGCAACCCACCGGAGACGAGCACCGGCACCGGGAGCTCCGAGACCAAGTCCCGGACCAGCTCATATCGTGGGGTGCCCTTGTGGCGCTGCGAGGCGTGGCGGGGATGGATCGAGATCCCGGCTACGCCGCCGTCGAACACGAGCCGGCGCGCGACCTCGAGTCCGCTCAGGTCCCCCGGCCGCTGACCCGAGCGCAGCTTCACGGTCACCGGCAGCCCGCTCCCGGAAGCGGCCGCCCTCGCGACCGCCACGGCCCGCGAAGGGTCCTCGAGCAGCGCGGCGCCGGCGCCGGTCTTGCACACCTTGGCCACCGGGCAGCCCATGTTGATGTCGATCAGATCGGCCCCGGCCGCCGCCACGCGCTCGGCCGCCGAGGCCATCACGTCCGGATCATTGCCGAACAGCTGCACGGAAACCGGGTGCTCCTCCGGATGGATCCGCAAGAGCTCGCGGCAGGTACGCTCGTTGCGGTAGTGCACCGCGAAGCTCGAAACCATCTCGGACACCACGAGGCCCGCGCCAAACCGCTTGGCCTGCAGGCGCACGAACCAGTTGCCGATGCCGGCCAGCGGGGCCAGCACCACGCGGTTGGCGATCTCGACGCCACCCAGGCGCCACGGATCGGTAAGCGACCGGGACATAGCCGTTTCATGGTACGAATCCAGGCATGAACCTGTTCGACGCGCTACGCCCCTGGGCTGAGGTCGTGTTCGAGCAGGTGCCGGACCTCGTGCTGTTCGACGCCCACACCCACCTGGGCCAGAACGATCCTGACGGGATGAAGCAGAGCCCCGAGGAGCTGATCGCGGCCCTGACCGCGGCTGGCGCCCGCGGGGCGTTCACGTTCCCGTTCCACGAGCCGGACGGGTACCGCCAGGCCAACGACGCCGTGATCGAGGCGGCCCGCGAGGCTCCCGACGGGTTGCTCGTGCCGTTCTGCCGAGTCAACCCGCACGAGGACCCGCTTCCGGAGGCCGAGCGGAGCCTGAACAACGGAGCGCGCGGGATCAAGCTCCACCCCCGCGCCGAGCAGTTCACGCTCGACAACCCGGGCGTGAAGCCGCTTGTCGCGCTGGCCGACGAGCGCTCGCTCCCGGTTCTGATCCACGCCGGCCGGGGGATTCCCGCCCTTGGCCTGCACGCGGTCCAGCTGGCCGAGGAGTTTCCGAACGCCCGCCTGATCCTGGCTCACGCCGGAACCAGCGACCTCTCCTGGATCTGGCGCGCCGCCGCCGACCTCCCCAACCTGCTGTTCGACACCGCCTGGTGGATCCCGGCGGACCTCGAGGCGCTGTTCTCGCTCGTGCCGCCCGGGCAGATCGTGTTCGCCTCAGACGCCCCGTACGGCAACACCTTCATCTCCGCGGCCTTCCAACTGCGCTGGGCGCTCCAGCTCGGGCTGAGCCCCGAGCAGATCCGCTCGATCGCAGCCGGACAGTCCCTGCGCATCGCCGCGGGCGAGCCACTGCTACCCGCGGGGCCGGCCATCGGCGAGCGAGACAAGGCCCCGCACCTGCTGCTCGACCGGGTCGCGTTCTTCCTGCTGTTCAGCGCGATGGGAGCGATGCGCGGCGTCGACCCCACCGAGATGCTCGCCCTCGCCCGGCTGGCCTGCGACGTTCCCGACGAGATCGATGACGCCCCGGTGTTCGCCGCGATCCGCGGCCTGCTCGACGACTACGAGGCGTACGCGGCCGAGCACCCCGAGGAGCGCCGGCGGATCACGTTCCTGATCCTGGCCGCGACGGTGGCGCGGACACCGGATGTGGCGATTCCGCCGGGCGCGCTGGAGCGGGATCTTGATTCCGCTCCCAGATCAGCCGCAGCCCGGTCAGCGTGAGCAGGTCGTCGACTTCGTCGATCGTCTCGCGGATGAACGGCACGAGCACCCCGGCGAGTCCGCCGGTGGCGATCACGTGGGTGCTCGGGCCGAGCTCGGCGCGCAGCCGGCGCACGATTCCCTCGACCTGACTCGCGAACCCGTACACGATCCCGCTCCGGATCGCGTCGACGGTGTTCTTGCCGATCAGCGAGCGCGGCGGGGCGAGCTCGACCTTGGGCAGCCTGGCCGCGCGGTCGTAGAGCGCGTCGATCGAGATCTCCGCCCCCGGCGTGATGATCCCGCCCAGGTACTCGCCGGCCGCCGAGACGATGTCGTAGGTGATCGCGGTACCGAAGTCGACGACGACGCACGTGTCGCGAACGCGCTCGTAGGCCGCGACCGCGTTGGCCAGCCGGTCCGCGCCGACCTCGTGCGGGTTGTCGTAGCGGATCGGCATCCCCGTCTTGAGCGTCGGACCGACGACCAGCATCGGCGCGCGCAGGTAGTGCCGGGCCATTAGGGTCCACTGCTCGGAGAGTTGCGGGACCGTGGTCGAGACGATCGAACCGTCCACGTCGGCAAACGACAATCCGCGCAGGCCGAGCAGGTTCTGGAGCGCGGCACCGAGCTCGTCCCCCGTCGAGTCGCGCACGGTGGCAAAGCGCCAGTGCTCCGCCACCGTCGCCTCGCCGTCGCGGAACAGGCCGAAGTGGGTCTGGGTGTTCCCGACGTCGACGACCAGCAGCATGGGCGAACCCTAAAGCAGGGGGTCACCCACTCGCCGCACCTCTTGTCCGGGGCCACCGAGGCCCTCCAGCGCGTCGGCGACCCGCGTCCCGTCCGGCAGCGTCAACGCCGGGTCTAGCTCGAGGAGCGGCACGAGCACAAACCGCCGCGAGGTGACTTCCGGGTGCGGCAGGGTCAACCGCTCAGACGAGTACGAAAGCGAGTCCAGCAGCAGCACGTCGACGTCGATCGGTCGCGGCCCGTGGCGAACGCCCCCCGCGACACGCCCAAGCGCGCGTTCCACCGCCTTGCACGCGTCCAGCAATTCCTCCGAGCCGAACGAAGTCTCCACCCGCAGACACGCGTTGTAGAACTCGCGCTGATCGAGCACGAGGCCCACCGGCTCGGTCTCGTACACCGACGAGGACGCCACCACCGCCACACCGTGCCGCGGCAACGCCGCCACCGCCTCCAACAAATGCTCCCGCCGGTCGCCGACATTCGAACCGAGACCCAAGTAGCCGAGGGTCACCCAGAAGTCACTCCGCCTCGCGCCACACCTCGACCGAGACCTCGCTCACCGGCAGGGCCATCGGCGGCTCGGGCTTGGCGGCCTTGATCCACACCGCCCCGACGTCGTAGCGCTCGAGCAGCCGGTCGGCGATCGCCGCGCACAGGCGCTCGAGCGTCTTGTAGGAGCGCTGCTGGGCGACCAGGTTCGCCGTCTCGCAGACCTCCGCGTAGTCGACGGTGTCCTCGATCCGGTCCGTGACCGTCGCATCGCACTCCCCCACGTCCAGCCGGAGGTCGAGTAGCAGCCGCTGGCCCACCTCGCGCTCGGCGGCCGTCACCCCGACGTGGGTGAACAGCGAGAGCCCGCTCACCTCGATGGTCACCTCGGGCTCGGGGTGACCCTCCTCCTCGTCGTCCTCCTCTACCTCGTCGTACTCGTCCGGGTCGTCCATGGCGCGCTGACCGTAGCACCCGTGACCGTCAGGGCGTCACGAACCGGGGCCACGTCGTGAACGCGAAAGATCCGGGCACCCCGCTCGTAGGCGAGAACGCACGTAGCGACCGTGGCCGCGACCCGATCGTCGGGAGACTCCCGGCCGGTCAAGGCGCCCAGAAACGACTTGCGGGAGGTCCCGATCACCACCGGCCGCCCCAGGTCGAGGAATTCGCCGAGTCGCGCCAGCAGCTCCAGGTTGTGCGCGACCGTCTTGCCGAAGCCGATGCCGGGGTCGAGCAGGATGCGATCGAGCGCGATCCCCGCCTCGACCGCGAACCGCATCCGCTCCCCAAGGAACGCCTTGATGTCCCCCACCACGTCGTCGTAGCGAGGGTCGTCCTGCATCGTGCGCGGGTCGCCCAGCATGTGCATCAGGCAGCACTCGGCCTCGGCGGCCGCGATCACGCCGGCCATCCCCGGATCGCCTCGCAACGCGGTCACATCGTTGACCAGCGTGGCGCCCGCTCGCAACGCGCGCTCGGCCACCCCGGACTTGGAGGTGTCGATCGAGATCCGGGCGGGGCATCCGGAGGCGATCAGCCCCTCGATCACGGGCATCACGCGGCGGAGCTCCTCGTTCTCGGGCACCGCCGGAGCGCCCGGACGGGTCGATTCCCCGCCCACGTCGAGGATGTCCGCCCCCTCGGCCACCAGCGAGCGCCCGTGCGCGACCGCAGCGGCAGCGTCCAGGTAGCGACCGCCGTCCGAGAACGAATCGGGCGTGACGTTGACCACGCCCATGATCGTGAAATCCCCACTACTCACCCGGCCACCGCCCGTGACGATCGAAGTACTCGCGGGCCTCCTCCTCGCGCTCGCGATCGCGGTTGCTGGCCACCCCGATCCGATACAGCCAGTTGATCATCCACACGATGATCGCCACGAGCACGAGTCCCACCCCGGCTCCCGCGGCGGCCGTCTTGCCGTGGCCGATAACGATCAAGACCACTCCGACGACCGCGATCGTCGCCGGTACCCACACGCGCGTGGCGGCCAGGATGACGCGGACGACGAGGTTCGGCTTCTCACGGCGGTTGCGCATTCCGCGAGAGTAGTGTCCTTCACCGCCGTGTCCCCGGACCGCCTCACCCGGCGCACCCTCCTGAAGGCGACCGCCGGCGGCGCCGCGGTGCTCGCGACGCACGGCCTGCCGGCGTGGGCCAGACCGGTCGTCCGCTCCCAAAGCCTGAGATCACCAAACAGCCTCCCCTTCCCGTCTAACCCCGCCGGCACCCCGAGCATGCCCCAGATCGAGCACATCGTCGTGCTGATCATGGAAAACCACTCGTTCGACAACCTGCTCGGGATGGTCCCCGCGCAGGTCCCGGGTCGGGCCTCCGTCGACGGCTGGAGGCTCCGGCACGGCCGGCCCGTCAACGCGAACCCCGAGCCGAGCGGCAAGGAGATCACAGCGCAGCACGCGAGCTCACCGTGCCAGCTGATCGGCAAGCCCACCCAGACCTGGAACGCCAGCCACGAGGCTTGGGACGGCGGCAGAAACGACGGGTTCGTGAGGGCCAGCGGCCCGGTGGCGATGCGGTTCTGGGACCGCGACGACATTCCGTTCACCTACTCGCTGGCCGAGCACTTCCCGATCGGCGAGCGCTACTTCTGCTCGGTCCTCGGCCAGACCTTCCCGAACCGCTGCTACTTCTTCGCCGCCACCTCATCGGGGACGATCAACGACACCTTCGCGCCGGAGCCGCCGGCCAACGGGACGATCTTCGACCGTCTCGACGCCCACGACATCGACTGGGCGATCTACTTCCAGGACCTGCCGAGCCTGGCCATCGTCCCCGGCGCCGTGACCGTGGCCCGCGCCCCGCGCATCCGGACCTTCGAGCACTTCCTGCCCGACGTGGCCCACGGCAGGCTGCCCCAGTTCACCTTCATCGACCCCAACTACGCCACCACCTCGGAGGAGGATCCACAGGACATCCAATTCGGCGAGCGGTTCATCGCCCAGGTGGTGCACGCCCTGATGGCCGCGCCCACCTGGAAGCGCACCGCATTGTTCCTCACCTATGACGAGCACGGCGGCTACTACGACCACGTCCCGCCGCCACCGGCGATCGCGCCCGACTTGATCGGGCCGCTGCTGACCGCCCAAGACGTCCCGGGCGCATTCGACCGCTACGGCTTCCGGGTGCCGCTGATCGTGGTCTCACCGTGGGCCAGGCCCGGCTACGTCTCGCGCGTGACCCAGGACCACACCTCGATCACGGCGTTCATCGAGCGCAAGTGGAACCTCCCGGCGATGAGCTTCCGCGACGCCAACGCCCACCCGATGACCGACTACTTCGAGTTGCGGCGCGCCAGCTTCGAGACACCGCCCCAGCTGGCCGCGGCGCCCAAGCTCGGGCCCGGGCTGGCCGAATGCCTCGCCGCGGGGCTCAGCCCGCCGCTGAGCGGCTCGGGCGGCCCCAGCTGACCCGAACGGAGAACGAAGGCCGTCAGGCGGCTATTCGGCGGTGCCGCCGGCCAGACCGGGACGAGGCAACGGACGCGGGCTCTCGCGGCGCTCGCCGGCCGGCGTGCCCGGAATGGGCACCTCGGGCGGGGGCGGAGCCTCGGCGCCGAACACGTCGGCCTCGGTGCGACCGTCGAGCAGCGCCTCGAACTGCTCCTTCTCGATCGTCTCGCGCTTGATCAGGATCTCGGAGAGCTTCTCGAGCGAGTCGCGGTGCGAGCTCAGGATGTCCTTGGCCTGCACGTGCGCGGCCTCCACCATCCTGCGGATTTCGTCGTCGATCTCGCGCGCGATCTCATCGCTGTAGTCGGGCTCGGCGCTGAACTCGCGGCCCAGGAACGGCTGGCCGTGGTCGTGGCCGAACACGCGCGGCCCGAGCTTCTCGGACATCCCGAAGCGCATGACCATCTGCTTGGCGGTGGCGGTGACCTTCTCCAGGTCGTTCGACGCGCCGGTGGTGACCTCGCCGAAGACGATCTCCTCGGCGGCGCGACCACCGAGCGTCATCGCCATCGTGTCCTGGAGCTCGGCACGGGTGGTCAGGAACTTGTCCTCGGCCGGCAGCGAAATCGTGTAGCCGAGTGCCTGGCCGCGGGAGATGACCGAGATCTTGTGCACCGGGTCGGCGTTGGGGAGGTAGTGGCCAACCATCGCGTGGCCCATCTCGTGATAGGCGGTGATCCGCCGTTCCTTGTCGGACATCACGCGGGTCTTCTTCTCGGGACCCGCGATCACGCGCATGATCCCTTCCTCGAGCTCCACCTGGGTGATCTCGCGCTTGCCGTTGCGGGCGGCGAGCAGCGCCGCCTCGTTGACGAGGTTCGAGAGGTCGGCGCCGGTGAAGCCGGGGGTCTGGCCGGCCAGCGCGTCGACATCGATCTCGCGCGCCAGCGGCTTGCCGCGCGTGTGGACGTCGAGGATCTTCTTGCGGCCGTTGCGGTCGGGACGGTCGACCACGATCTGGCGGTCGAACCGGCCGGGACGCAGCAGCGCCGGGTCAAGGATGTCGGGGCGGTTGGTGGCGGCGATCAAGATGATGTTGTCCTTCATCTCGAAGCCGTCCATCTCGACCAAGAGCTGGTTCAGTGTCTGCTCGCGCTCGTCGTGGCCACCGCCCAGGCCGGCGCCGCGGTGGCGCCCGACGGCGTCGATCTCGTCCATGAAGATGATGCACGGCGAGTTCTGCTTGGCCTGCTCGAACAGGTCGCGCACGCGCGAGGCGCCCACGCCGACGAACATCTCGACGAAGTCCGACCCTGATATCGAGAAGAACGGCACTCCCGCCTCGCCGGCGACCGCCCGGGCGAGCAGCGTCTTACCGGTGCCCGGCGGCCCGTACAGGAGCACGCCCTTGGGGATTCGCGCCCCCAGGGCCTGGAATTTCTTGGGGTTCTCCAAGAATTCCTTGATCTCGTGCAACTCCTCAACGGCTTCGTCGACCCCCGCGACGTCACGGAACGTGATCTTGGGCGAGTCGACCGACATCCGCTTGGCGCGCGACTTGCCGAACGACATGACCTTGGAGCCACCGCCCTGGACCTGGTTCATCAGGAAGATCCAGAACCCGATGAAGATCACGAAGGGCAGGATGTAGGTCAGCAGCGACAGCCAGCCGCTGGACGCCTTGCCCTGGATGTCGAAGTCGCCGGGGTTCAGGTCCTTGGTGGACATCTCGATCAGCTGCGGCGCGTATGCGTCCGGATAGCCGACCGTGTACTTCACCCCGCTGGTCGTGGTGACGTTGGCCGTGTTGTCCTTCTCGTGCAGCGACATGCTCTGCACCTGGCCGTGGTCGAGCTGGTAGATGAGGTCGCCGAAGGTCTGCTTCTCCGTCTTGCTCGAACTACCAATCAGCTTCTGCGCGAAGAACGCGAGCACGACCACGATCAGGATCGGGAAGGCAGCGCTCTTGAAAAACCTGCTCATGAAGAGAAAATGCGGCGCTTGCCGCGCCTGGACTCGGAGTCTTGAGCTGTCAAGCGTAGCATCTGGTCAGAGCCCGCCGAACAGGTACGCACCCCAGCATTCATCGTGCGTTCACTCCTTCAACGCGGCCACGTAGGGCAAGTTGCGGTAGCGCTCGTCGTAGTCCAGCCCGTAGCCGATCGCGAACCGGTTGGGAATCTCGAACCCCACATACTTCGTCCGTAGATCGACCTTTTGCCGGTCCGGCTTGACTAGGAGTGCGCAGACCTCCAGGGAACGGGGGTTTCGCCCGGCCAAGTTGCGCAATAGGTATTGCAGCGTCAGGCCCGAATCGACGATGTCCTCGACGATCAGCACGTCCCGGCCCTGGATCACCGTGTCGAGGTCCTTGAGGATCCGGACCACGCCTGAGGACTTGGTGGCCGAGCCGTAGGAGGCGACGGCCATGAAGTCGACCTCACACGGTACGTCGAGGTCGCGCATCAGGTCCGACAGGAAGAACACGGCACCCTTAAGCACGCCGACGAGCACCAGATCCTTCCCGGCGTAGTCGCTCGAGACCTCGGCCGCCAGCTCCCACACGCGCCGCCGCAGATCCTCGGCGGGCACGAGGATCTCCCCGATCGCGTCGTCGCCATCCACTTTTTTAATTATGGGTGTTCCGGGGATTGCGGGCCCTGCCGATCGCCATTGCCCCGGGCGACCGTCAACCTGACCGCCTCCCGCGTCGCCGGCGTCACCTTGAGCCGCTCCGACATCGCGAGCCCCGCTACCCAGACGATCTCCCCGCCGGCCTCGACCACGGCCACCCGAGCACGCTCGCGCCGCGGAACGCGCCGCTCGACGAACAGGTCCTGGAGCGCCTTGGAGCCGCCGAGCCCGAGTGCTGCAATCCGGTCTCCGGGCCGCCACGAGCGAACGAGCAGCTCCGATGACCCGAGCGCCGTCCGGTCGAGCACGCCGGACTCGAGCACGGGCTCGGCTAGCTCGCAGCGGACCTCGTAATCGCCGAAGGAGACCACACCGGGGATCGCCAGACGCACCGCCTCAGCCGAGAGGGCGGGCTCGCTGTCCAGGCGCTCGATCCGGAGCCGGCCGTACTCCGCCACCGCCCGCAGCCCACACCCGATGTCGAGCATCGCCGTCCCGCGCTCGCTCAGCGCCGCCACCTCATCCGCCCGACCGCCGGCCCCCGGGGCGAACCCGTGCGCCGCCTCGTCGGCCAGGCGCTGGACGACCAGCCGCCGCAGGGCGGCGGGCAGACCCCGGAGCGCCTCGAGTGACACGCCGCCCTCGAGCACCTCGTCGACGGCGCCATCGAGTACCTCCGCCTCGTCGCGCAGGATCCCGGCCAGGTTCAGCACGTTCGCCTCGGCGGCCGGGTGGATCGTCCTCAGCACCGGCAGCAGGTCGTTGCGGATCCGGTTGCGCGTGTAGGCCCCGGACGCGTTGCTCTCGTCCTCGCGCCAGGTCAGTCCGCGCGCGCGACAGTAAGCGGCGGTGTCCTCGCGCGTGAAAGAGAGGAGCGGCCGGACCAGCGACCCCTCTCGGGGCCGCATACCCAGCAGCGCCCGCCGGCTGGGCGAGGAGGCCAGCCGGTAGAGGATCGTCTCGACCTGGTCGGTCGCGGTGTGCCCCGCCGCCACGTCCGCTCCGGCGGCGAGCGCGTGAGCCTCGCGATAGCGGACCTCACGCGCCCACGCCTGCAGGTTTCCGGCGGCGGGCTCGCCCGGCCGGCACACCTCGAGCCGGACCCCGAGGCCCGCGGATACCTCGTGGCAATGGCGATCATCCTCGCCCGCCGATTCCCGAATCCCATAATTCACATGCAGCGCGCGCACCGATTCCGCCCCGGCGACGCGAACCGCGAGGTCGAGCAGGCAGGTCGAGTCGCGTCCACCGGAGAGCAAAACCACCACCGGGCGCCCCGGTGCGAGCAGCGCTTCCTCGCGTACGCGCGCGAGGATCGCGTCCTCGCTCATCGGCGATTGGGGGTGGGTGGGTGGGATCCATTCCGCTCGCGCGCGATGAACACCTCGGTCGACTCGGTGAAGCCCTTCAGGCGCACCTCCGCGATCCGGTCGAACTCCAGGTCGCGCCGCGCCCGCGCGACCACCGGGCGCGTCACCAGCACCTCCCCGCCGGCCGCGCGCGCCGCCACCCGCGAGGCGATATTCACGTCCCGGCCGTAGTAATCCCCGTCGCGGTAGAGCGCGTTGCCGTAGTGGATGGCGATCCTGGGCAGGGTACGCCCGGGCTCGAGGCGCTGGAAGGCGACCGCCCACTCCGTGAGCGCCGCCGGATCCGAGCCGACGATCATGGCCTCGTCGCCGATCGTCTTGATCACGCGCGCGTCGTCGGGCAGTGACCCCTCGACGGCGTCGACGAACCGCTCCACCACGTCGACCGCCTCGACCTCTCCCGCCTCCTCGGTCAGCCGGGTGTAGCCCGCGAGATCGGCAAAGGCGATCGCGACCCGCATGCGGCCGAGGTCGACGCTGTCGCCCTCGAGGTCTGACTCCATGTGGCCGACCACGTCCTGCTCGACGAAGTGCTGGAGGTAGCGGTGGTGGATCTGGTCCATCACCGGCGCCGACAGGGGCAAGAGCTGGCGGGTCAGCTCGAACATCTCATCGGCGGTCTCGACGCCCGTCGCGCCGGATCGCATCAACGGCTCGTGCACGTAGAGGTGGAACAACCTGACCTCGGCGTCGGCCACCCGGGCCATCGCCTGGCCGTAGACGCGTATCAGCTGGAGCAGGGCCACCAGCGGGAGCCCCGCCTCCAGCACCCTCGCCACCACCCGCAAGAGCTGCAGGTCCGACGCCGACAGGTGGTCGACCTGGGCCTGGGTCGTGCCCAGGGCCGCGACCACCCGCACGATCAGTGCCGGCTCGAGTCCGGTGTCACGCGCGGCCTCCGCGAGCGTGTAGGACTGCTCGCCCGTATCGAAGAGCTCCTCGACGTAGCCGAACGCGAGCCGTCCCTGGTCGCTGGCCCGGCGGATCTCCCGCAGAGAATGGCCGCGCTCTCGCAGGCGGGCGATGATCTTGGCGTGGCTGACCGAGGCCGGCGACCAGCTGCCGTCGTAGCGCGGGATCAGTCCTTCCCGGGCCCAGCGCCTGAGCGTGCTCGGGGCCACGCCCACGCGTTCGGCCGCCTCCTGGAGCGACAGGCCCCCCGGAGGCGCACCGTCGTGTCTGTTCACGGTTGCGCTCGACATCCCTGGACGGGAGTCTGCTACCCGCCGCGGCCGGGACGATTGCGCGCGGGCCGTGACCTTCGCCGGTCCAAGTGCCTAACCGAGGGGTCATAGTCGGCGGCGGGGCCTCGACGAGCACGAAGCCCCGCCGCCCGCGGGACTGACGGCCCGCTGCGTCGGCCGTTGGCGCTCGTCACGTTTCCGGCGGCGCCTCGCGAACGTGCTCCCCAGCTGGCCTGGGCAGCTCGTCACGCTCCGGCCTATTGCCTGTTTTAGGGTGCTGTTAGGTCTACTCGCCCTCGTCCGATCTGTCAATGGCAACCTCGGAAATTGGACGGGGCTCGGGGATAAATCACAATAGGTGACGCATGGCCGCGCCGATCGGACTGCAGCCGACCGCCGAGCTCGCCGAGCGTGTCCTGCTCCCGGGCGATCCGGCGCGCGCGCTGCTGCTCGCCGAGTCGCTGATCGACGGGGCCAGGATGTTCAACCACCACCGCGGCCTCTGGGGATACAGCGGACGGGCGCTGGACGGCGAGCCGCTGACAATCCAGAGCACCGGGATGGGCGGCCCGAGCGCGGCGATCGTGATCCATGAGCTGATCGAGCTGGGGGCGCGTCGTCTGCTGCGCGTGGGGACCTGCGGGGCCCTCCAGCCAACCCTCCACCTGGGCGACCTGGTGATCGCCACCGAGGCCGTCGCCGCCGACGGCACCAGCCGTGCCCTCGGCGCGGGCGAACGAGTCCCGGCCACGGCGGAGCTCCTCGCGGTACTGCAGGACACCGCCGGCGCGGGCGAGGACTCACTCGCGGTGCACCGAGGCCCGGTCGTGTCGACCGACCTGTTCTACGACCGCCGCGGCCTCGAGCTCGATTGGCACGCGGCCGGCGTGCTCGCCGTCGAGATGGAGGCCGCCACCTTGTTCACCCTGGCCGTCGCGTACGGCGTCCAGGCGGCCGCGCTCTTCACCGTGTCAGACCTCGTCCTCCCGGAGCGCGTGCGAATCGGACCCGAGGAGCTCCAGAGCGCCGAGCGGCGGATGGGCCAGGCCGCCCTGCAGGCGCTCAGCCTCGAGTCCCGGCCTCAGCGGGGCTAAGGCGTCTCGGGGGGGATCTCGGCCGACACCGCCGCGGGGGTCGCCGCCTGCTGCTCGGCGATGATCGCCTCGATCCGCGCCAGGACCTCCTCGATCGCCGTCAGGCGGTGCTCGATCGGGCTCTCCGCACCCAGCCGGTCGATCCGCTGCTCGACCCGGTCGAGGCCGTCCTCGATTGTCTCGAGCCGCTGAGAGACGCTGCGCAGCCGGCGCGTCAGCCGTTCCAGATCGCCGGCCGACGGCAGGTTGAGCGCACTCATCGCGAGCTCCTGGGCGCGGGTGGCGCGCTCCCGAGCCTCGAACGTGGCCGACAGCGTCCGGGTGACCACCGGATTGTCGAGCAGTCCGTGCGCCACCTTCCCGATCGCCTCCTCGCCTTGCCGCGTAACCCGGCCCCGCAGGCCTTTCTCGTCGCTCATCTCGCGCCTCTCATTTGGTTGGTCGATCGGGTCGGCGTCGGTTTGCGTCGTCATCTCCGCCAAGTGTCCTCCGTCCGGGCCAGCCTAACCCTCGACTTGAGGGTTAGTTGACGCGGACAATAACGACCCCTCGCTACAGTGGCCGCGGGTTCTTGCCGATTCAAGGGATTGCCTGGCGCTTCCGCGTCGCACCGCCACGCACCGATACCCCGACAGACTTCCAGAACACCCGACGGTTCCCAATTGCAAAGCTCGCTGCCACTCAGTAGCTTCCTTACAAGCCTACCTGTGATCACTGCTGGGACGAATTTGCACGTGGCACCTTGCGGGAGGAGTAAGCCACAGTGTTGAAAAGGCGCAAACTGAGGTTCGCTGCCCTGGCCATCGGCTCCGCCGTGGTGGTGCTTGGCCTGGCTTCGATTCCCAGCGCGTCCGCGGACGGATGCACGGTCACGATCACCGTTGCCGGCGGCCAGCAGTTCACCTTCCAGAACGTGCCTCCCGGCACCGCGCCGACGTCGCTCCCGCTGCCGGTCAACCTCCCGATCACCAACGTCACGCAGTCGTGCCCGCCCGTCACCGCGACGACGCCGGCCGTCACCGTCACGACCTCGACGACGCCGACCACGAGCTCTACCTCAACTTCGGCGTCGACGCCGACCTCGACGACGCCGAAGCCGAAGTCCTCGCACGGCTCCTCGACGACTTCGACGAGCGGGACAACCCCGACGACCACCACCCAGAACACGGCCACGACCGGCGGCTCCGGCAAGGGCAAGGGGAAGGGACTCGCGTCCGGGCTGTCCGGACTCGGCAGCGCCGGCAGCAACCTCAAGCAGCCGGTCGCGCCCAAGTCGAAGACCAAGCCGCACAAGTCGACCCCTAAGCCGCCGCCGCCGGTCACCCCGAGCGGCGTGCCGACGCCGTCGAACCCGACCTACTCCTACGCCGTGCCCGGCCCGGCGCCGATCGGCGTCCCGAACTTCTTCATCGACAGCTTCCAGATCCCGCCCTTCCTGCTTCCGATCTACCAGGCGGCCGGCAGCGAGTACGACGTGCCGTGGCAGATCCTGGCCGCGATCAACGAGATCGAGACCGACTACGGCCGCAACCTGTCGGTGTCCTCCGCCGGCGCGGTCGGCTGGATGCAATTCCTCCCGTCGACCTGGAAGGAGTGGGCTGTCGACGCCAACGGCGACGGCATCGCCGACCCCTACAACCCGGCCGACGCGATCTTCACCGCCGCGCGCTATCTACACGCGGCCGGTGCCTCCAAGAGCATCCAGGGCGCGATCTACGCCTACAACCACGCCGGCTGGTACGTGCAGTCGGTGATGCTGCGCGCGGAGCTGATCGGCGGCATGCCCAAGTCCTTCATCAACGCGCTGACCGGCCTGGTCGAGGGCGACTTCCCGGTCGCGGCGCCGGCCAAGTACGCCGACGACGCCGTGCTCAAGCTGGCCAAGACCCGGGTCAAGGGCTCCAACGCCGCGGTCACCGTCCAGTCGAACCCCAACAGCAACGGCACGGATATCTACGCCAACGCCGGCTCGCCGGTGATCGCGGTCAACGACGGCAAGATCGTCAAGATCGGGCAGAGCCCGCAGCTCGGGCACTACATCGAGCTCCAGGACGCCACCGGCAACACCTACACGTACGCGAACCTGGGCTCGATCCCCAAGCTCTACCCGGTCCCCAAGCCGGTGCAGGGGAGCGCCTCCGCCCTCGCCAAGGCGCTGCTGGCCCCCTCCTCCAACCCGGCCCTGAAGGGTCCCGCCACCGCCGGCTCCCAGCAGGCGCCGAGCGTCGCCAAGGCGACCAAGGAGGCCAAGACGGCCTCGGTGTCCTCGCTTCCGGTCACGCCGGCGAGCACCACTCAGCCGGCTACCACGTCGGCCTCCACTTCGTCTGCGGCGGCAAGCGCGGCCCCGGCGGCCACCCCGACGATCAGCACCCCGATGGTCAAGGAGCGGCTGTTCGCCGACCCGAGCCGGCCCAACTCCTACGCTGCCGGCGGGAAGCTTCAGATCACCCCCACCGCGTCGGCTGATTCCGGGATCTCCAACTTCCAGGAGTACTTCTCCGACGTCCTGCACCTGGCCAAGAACCAGTACACGCTCAAGCAGCTCAAGGTCGGATCGGTCGTGGTCGCGGGCACGATCCTCGGGCGCCTGGGCCAGGGCACGCCCACCAACGCGTCCCACCTCCAGTTCATGATCCAGCCGGCCGGCAAGGACTCGCCCTACATCGATCCCAAGCCGATCCTCGACGGGTGGAAGCTGCTCGAGGCGACCGCCGTCTACCGCGCCGCCGGCGTCAACCCGTTCGTCGGCAAGAACGCCAAGAACCCCACGGTCGGTCAGATCCTCCTCATGTCCAAGCTCCAGCTCCAGAACCGGGTGCTCGAGGATCCGAACGTCCAGATCTACCCGTGCGGACGGCGCGACATCCAGGACGGCGCGATCGATCGCCGCATCCTCGCCGTGATCGAGTTCCTCTCCGCCTCGGACCTGAAGCCCACGGTGTCCGGCCTGAAGTGCGGCGCCACCCCGAACGGCTCCAACGGCATCGACGGTGCCGGCGCCACGGGTGAGAGCGTCGATATCTCGGCCATCAACGGGATCCCGATCCAGGGCCACCAGGGCCCCGGCTCGGTCACCGACATCACCGTGCGCCGACTGCTCACGCTCCAGGGCGCCAACCTGCCCGACCAGATCATCTCGCTGATGAGCTACAAGGGCCAGCCGGCGGCTGTCGACATGGCCAACCACGCCAACCGCATCCAGATCTCCTTCGCGACGGCCTACGGAGCCAACAAGCAGCTCTCGGCACAGGTGGCGAACATCCTGCAGCCGAACCAGTGGACGCAGCTGATCAACCACCTCAGCCAGATCAGCGAGCCGATCGTCCCGGTGGCACCGAGCCAGTACGCCATCAAGACCGGCTCGCCCTAAGGCGCCGCCGTCAGGCCGCCGGCCAATCTCATCACGCCAGCGGTCAGGCGCCGCCGACCATTCCCAATAGCCTCCGGTCCATCGCTCCGTTCTTTCGGTTCTCCCAGGTCGAGCTGCCCTGGTCGCTGGGGCCGCCCGACGGTCGCTACCTGATCCGCCGCGACGGCGACGGTCCCGACGGCCCGCCCGCCCATGTGCTCGTGCTGAGCACCCTCGGAGCGCAGGAACGCCGCAATCTCCTGCCCGCGCGGAAGCAGCGTAAGGCTCAACCTGAGCCTGAGCCTACGCCGGTCCTGACCGCCCGCGCGACCGTGATCGACGTCGGCGATCCCCTGCCCGATGCCGATCGGGCTCGGGCCTGGCTGAAGGCGGCCGGAGAGGACGAGCTCGCGAGCGGCCTGGCCGTGCTCAACCGGGCGCTCCAGGCCCACCGCGTCGCCGCTGCCGATCCGCACGCCCACGGCGTCGGCCCCGACGACCCCTTGGTGGCGCGTCTCGGCTACGGGGCCGGCGAGCAGGTGGCCGACGGGCTGTGGACGGACGCGCGCGAGCTCGTCGATTCGGGAGCGCGGGGGGTTCGCCGGCGGCGGCGGATCCCGGTGGCTCAGGCGCGCTTCGCGGCGCTCCTCACCGGCCGCCAGGCCGCCCTGGCCTGCGAGGAGCTCGTGCTGCGCGCCCGGCTGGACCTCGACGCCGGGCACGACCGGGCGGCCGCCCTCCAGGTCTCGATCGCACTCGATGCCGCGCTGGCCGAGCTACCGGCCGATCCGACTGCGCCGGCGCTCGCCGAGCGGGTCGAGGAGCTGCGCGGGCTGCACGCCGGCGTCGCGGCCGCGGCTCAGGCGGCGCCGGCCGGACCGCTGGACGGGTCCGAGCGCGAGGCGGTGTCGCACGCCTTGGCTCGACTCGAGGCCGCGCTCAGAGCCCGGGTCGCGGCCACTCCACAGTGACCCGCCCTCGCCTCGCCGACCGCGAACTTTGGCGATCCGCTCTCGCATACGTCATGCGCAGCGCCAAAGTTCCCGGGGTTGTCCCAGCGCCAGCCATTAGATAGAACGTTCTATTAGCGGACGGCGAGGTCCAGCGCGGCGAGCACCGCTGCGAGCTCCTCCACCACGTCACCGCGCATCCGCACCGCCGCCTGCCGATCCAGCGGAGTCGGTCCCTGGGTCAGGATCGCGATCTGTCCGCCCCCGCCCAGGGTGATGTCCGGCAGGCCCGCCACCGGATAGACCTCGAGCGAGGACCCGATGCAGAGCATCAGATCGGCACCGGCGGCCAGCTCCTCCGCGCGCGCCATCGCCGCGAACGGGAGCAGCTCGCCGAACAACACCACATCTGGCTTGAGCGGCGCCCCACAGTCACATCGCGGCACCCCGTCCCCCGCCCCCGCGTGCCGGGCGCGCACCGCCTCCAATTCGTACCCTAGACCGCAGACAAGACAGGACGAAGAGGCGATCGACCCGTGCACCTCGACCAGGTTCTGCGTGCCCGCGCGGGCGTGAAGCCGGTCGATGTTCTGCGTGATCACCGCGTCGAGCAGCCCGGCTCGCTCGAGCTCGACCAGCGCCGCGTGAGCACGGTTGGGCTGTTTGTCCTCTAGCGTCTGAAAGCGCTTGCCGTAGAAGCCCCAGAAGCGCGCCGGGTCGCGCCGGAACACGTCGATGTGCGCGACCTCCATCGGGTTGACATTGGCCCACAGCCCCGTGCCCGGAGAGCGGAAGTCGGGAATGCCCGAGGGGACCGAGACGCCGGCGCCGGTCAGAGCGACCACCGAGTCGGCCTCCGTGATCAGCTGAGCCAGACGCCCGGCGGCCGTCTCCGTGGCGCTCATGCGGGAGCGCTCACCCGACCCGAACCGCTCGCTCCCGTAAGCATCCGCGCGAGTCTATCCACGGGAGTACGCTCCTCTGGCATGGCCGAGACGCTTCCCGAGAACATCCAGCCGTACCCCGGGATCTCGTCCAAGGCCTACGAGCACCCGGCCGATCGCGCCGCCACCGCCGCGCTCAAGGCCGTCCCGATGCTCGATACGGTCGTCCGCAAGCTGATCGAGTGGGGTTACGAGCGTGCGCTCCGGCAGTCGTTCCTCGGCAATGCCGTGCGGGTGGGCGAGAACCAGCTGCCCGACCTGTGGGCATCCCAGACCAGCATCTGCAAGATCCTCGACATGCCCGAGGTCTACGACCTCTACGTGACCTGGGGCGTGCTCGGCGGCGCTCAGGCGGTGGGCTCGGGCAAGCCGATGGTGGTGATGGACTCGGGCCTGCTCGAGAAGCTCGGCCCCGGCGAGCAGCGCGTCGTCCTCGCCCACGAGATCGGCCACGTCCTCTCCGACCACATGCTCTACCGGACCGGGCTGCTGATCCTGCTCGCCGTCCCCATGAGCGTTCCGTTCCCGGTCGGGCTGCCGCTGCGTGCCGTCCGTGCCGTGTTGCTCGAGTGGTTCCGGGCCGCCGAGCTCAGCGCCGATCGCGCCGCCACCCTCGCGGTGCGCGACCCGAAGATCGTGTGCCGCACCCTGATGGTGCTCGGCGGAGGCCTGTCGGCCGACAAGCTCAACCTCGACGCGTTCATGACCCAGGCGATGGAGTACGAGGCCTGGGATGACCCGAGCGACCGGGTGCGCCGCTTCTTCGCCGAGATCGGCCGCACCCACCCGTACGCCGTGCGGCGTGTCTCCGAGGTCATGAAGTGGGTGCAGAGCGGCGACTACGACCGCATCCAGCGCGGCGAGTACCGCACGCGCGACCAGCAGGCCAACGTCCGCGAGGAGGCGGGCGACGCCGTCGACTTCTACGCCGAGCGCTTCCGGGCGATCTTTCGCGAGATGGGCGAGAACATCACCACGCTCGGCAACCAGATGGGCGGCGTGGCTGAGCAGGTCGCCGACTGGATCCGCACCCGCAGCGGCCCCCGCGACGGCGAGGACTAACACCCGCCCGCGACGCGGGACGACGGGCGCAGCAACCAGCAACCAGCAACGCCCGCGAAAAGCTTTGAGCGAGTCAGCGACGTCCGTCGCGCCGTGCGAGCGAGGCGGCGACGCCCGTCCCGCGGCACTTGCGATACGACCACCGCGGCACCTAGGCATGCGTTCGATGAGCGGTGCCGCGGGATGGGGCACGCCGCCTCGCTCGCACGCAATGTGGCCGGGTGGGTTGACACGCGACTGTCTCCGATATATCGTTAATACATCGGTACTACACGACCGAACCTATGGAGGAACCATGAGTCGTGATGAATTCGCCGCCGACTGGCCGCCCCTGCTGGCCCGTCTGGCGATGATGAAGGGCGAAGGCCGCGGACGCGGCGGGCGCCAGTCGCACATCGATCACCTCGAGAGGCTGGCGGCGCTCCGCGGCTTCCGTGGCGGTCCATTCGGCGAGGGTCCGATGTTCGGCGGCGGGCGTGGTGGCCCGTTCGGCGGCGGTGGGCCGTTCGGCGGTGGTCCCTTCGGCGGCGGCCGGGGTCGCCGGCGCCGGGGCGACGTCCGGCTGGCCCTGCTCATGCTGCTGGCCGAGGAGCCGCGCAACGGCTACCAGCTGATGCAGACGATCGAGGAGCGCAGCGGCGGTCGCTGGCGTCCGAGCCCGGGATCGGTCTACCCCACCCTGGCCCAGCTCGAGGACGAGGGCCTGATCCGGGCCGTCGACCACGAGGGCACCAAGCTGTTCGAGATCACCGACGCGGGCCACGAGCGACTCGCACAGTCCAAGACCGACCCCGCGCCGTGGGCGGAGGAGGACGAGCCGGGCCCCCATGGCTTCTCGGAGATCGGCACCCAGATGTTCCAGATCGCCAAGGCGGCCTGGCAGGTGGCCCAGGAGGGCGACGAGCGCCAGGTGGAGAAGGCCAGCCAGACGCTCGCCGACGCTCGACGCGCCCTCTACGGGATCCTCGCCCAGGACACCGACGACCCCGAGGCCGAGGACGCCGACGAGCCCGACGCCGACGAGCCGGACACGAATGTCTGAGGCCCTAAGCTTGTGAGCGATATGACGGGCGGGAACGGAAGCCGGCCGGCCGCGGCCATCGAGGTCCGCGGCCTGGTCAAGAACTACGCAGAAGTCGAGGCGGTCAAGGGCGTCGAGTTCGAGGTCTCGACCGGCGAGGTGTTCGGGTTCCTCGGCCCGAACGGCGCCGGCAAGACGACCACTATCAGCATGCTGTGCACGCTGGTGACCCCCACCGCCGGCTCGGCCAAGGTCGCCGGCCACGACGTCGTGAATGAGCGCGACGACGTCCGACGCAACATCGGCCTGGTATTCCAGGATCCGACCCTCGACAACTACCTCACCGCGGTCCAGAACCTGCGCCTGCACGCCGAGCTCTACGGCCTGCAACGCGACCTGGTCGCGCCGCGGATGCAGCAGGTGCTGGAGATGGTCGGGCTGTGGGAGCGCAAGGACTCCCCGGTCGGCACCTATTCCGGCGGCATGCGTCGCCGGCTCGAGATCGCCCGGGGCATGCTCCACTCGCCCCGCGTCCTGTTCCTGGACGAGCCGACCATCGGTCTGGATCCCCAGACCCGCCGGTCGATCTGGTCCTACATCGCCGAGCTCAAGGAGCGCGAGGACATCACGATCTTCATGACCACCCACTACATGGACGAGGCCGAGTGGTGTGACCGGATCGCGATCATGGACAACGGAGAGATCGTCGCGCTCGACGCGCCCGACACGCTCAAGGCGCAGGTCGGGACCGACCGCGTGGTGATCCACACCGACGACAACGAGGCTGCGATCGCGGCGCTGGGAGAGCGATTCGGCGTCGAGGCTCGCATGGCCGAGCGCGCGGTCATGTTCGGCGTGCCCGGAGGCGAGGAGTTCGTGCCGCGCCTGTTCGCCGATTGGGACCCGACGCTCCCGCCGATCAAGGCGGTGAGCGTCTCGCGTCCGACGCTGGACGACGTGTTCATGTCCTACACGGGGACGACGATCCGCGACGCCGAGGAGGACGCCGGCAAGAACCGCAACCGGATGATGATGCAGATGATGCACGGAGGTCGGCGATGAGCACCACCACCGACCGGGCTCAGATCCCGGGCCAGGCCCCCGCGACCGCTCCGACCATCCAGGTCCACGTTCCCCCGCACAGCATCTTCTCCGAGCTGCGGGCGATGCGGATCGTCTGGCGACGCGACCTGATCCGGTTCATCAACGACCGCGTCCGGATGCTGGCCACGCTGGTGCAGCCGCTGCTGTTCCTGTTCGTGCTCGGTTCCGGGCTTCAGCAGCTCTCGAGCGCGAGCACGCACGGCGTCAACCTCAAGACGTTCATCTACCCGGGCATCCTCTGCATCTCGGTGATGTTCACCGCGATGTTCTCGGCCGCCTCGATCGTCTGGGACCGGGAGTTCGGCTTCCTGCGGGAGATGCTGGTCGCGCCCATCCGGCGGAGCTCGATCGTCATCGGCAAGTGCTTCGGCGGGGCCACGGTGGCCTGCACCCAGGGCGTGATCATGATCCTGCTCGCCCCGCTCGTCGGCGTTCCCTACAGCCTCCAGCTGATCGTCGGGATCTTCGCCTTGCAGCTGCTGCTGGCGTTCACGATCACCGCCTTCGGCGTGATGATCGCGGTGCGGATCAAGCAGATGCAGGCGTTCTTCGGCGTCATGCAGATGATCGTGATGCCGATGTTCTTCATCTCAGGCGCGCTGTTCCCCGTGGCGAACCTCCCCGGCTGGCTCACGTTCCTGAACCGCATCGACCCGCTCACCTACGCGGTCGACCCGATGAAGCGGCTCGTGTTCAGCCAGATCAACATCTCGCCGGAGGCGCGCCATGTGCTCGACCCGGGCGTCACCTGGTTCGGCTGGCACGTGCCGGTGCTCGTCGAGGTAGCCGTCGTCGCCGCCATCGGCCTGCTGTGCCTCGGCGTGGCGATCTGGCAGTTCTCGCGCACCGAATAAGGCGACGCGGTCACTCGCCGCGGTCCGTCGCCACGGTCCGTCGAGGGCATCACGCGCCAGCGACGAGACCTGACTAAGACTGTCCTTAGTCGGTCACAAGACGTTCACCTCGGTAAGTCGCCTACCTGCCAGGCTGCCGCCCCGGTATGGGATCCACCACCTTGATCCTCGTGATCGTGGTCGCCGCGGCAGCCTCGTTCGACTTCACGAATGGCTTCCATGACACCGCCAATGCGATGGCGACGTCGATCGCCACCGGAGCGCTCAAGCCCATGGTCGCCGTCCTGATTTCGGCGGCACTCAACTTCCTCGGCGCGTTCATCTCGATCGCCGTCGCGACGACGATCGCCAAGGGAATCGTGTCTTCGTCGGCAACCGCGGGCACCTCTGGGCTCTTCGTCGTCGAGGCGGCGTTGCTTGGCGCGATCACCTGGAACCTGATCACCTGGTACTTCACGATTCCCTCAAGCTCGAGCCACGCCCTGATCGGCGGGCTTATCGGGGCATCGCTGGCTGCAGTGGGAAGCGGCGCGGTGAGCGTCCACGGGATCTTCCAGAAGGTCGTGGCTCCGGGAATCCTCGCCATCTTCGTCTGCGGCATCGGCGCGTTCCTCGCCACGTCCGCCGCCTACCTTCTAATCCGCCGCCTCGGCCAGGAAGAGGCCAGAGCCGGCTACCGATACGGCCAGATCGGGTCGGCATCACTCGTGTCGCTGGCCCACGGGACCAATGACGCCCAGAAGACGATGGGCGTGATCGCGCTCGCTCTGATCTCGACCGGCCACCTCAGCGCCGCCCACTTCACCATCCCCATCTGGGTCAAGCTCCTGTGCGCGACCGCGATGGCGCTCGGCACCGCCACCGGCGGCTGGCGAATCATCAACACGATGGGCAATCGGATCACAACCGTCGAGTCGCCGCAGGGCTTTTCGGCCGAGGCGTCCAGCGCGGCCACGATCCTGGCATCGTCCTACTACGGATACCCGCTGTCGACGACGCAGGTCGTCTCGGGGGGCGTCATGGGCGCTGGCCTGGGCAAGCGGGGCGGCGTCGTCCACTGGCCGGTCGTCGGGCAGATGGTCATTGCGTGGGTGATCACGCTGCCCTCGGCAGGACTGGTCGGGGCCGCGGCTTGGAATATCTCGAACCTGTTCGGCAAGAACAGCACCGCGGGCGCGATCGTGATCGTAGTGCTGGTCGCCGCGATCGCCTTCGGTCTGTGGACCCTGTCGAAGCGCAATCAAGTCACGGCACAGGACCTCGACCGCACCAGCATCACGCCCGAGATCGAGGCAGAGCGGGCCGAGGCGGCCGGCGCCCCGGCCGTGGCCTGACTAGCCCGATGTTCGCCCTCGCTGCCTCAACCGCCATCGTGGATTGGAACGCGATGTGGAAGATCTTCCTCGTCGTGCTGATCGCGGGCACCGGCACTGTGATCGTGTTCGGATTCCTCTTGCTGGGCCTCAAGCTCGCGCACCGCCTCGGGACCAACGACGCGGAGGTCGGTGGATCCGAAGGAGCACGGGCCGGTGGCTACGTGCTGGCCGCTGTCTGCGGCGTGATCGTCATCGGGGTCGTCGTGCTCGGCGTCTACGCGATGTCGCAGAAGCCATCGTCGAAGCCCGCTAAGCCGAAGTCCGCGCTCGTCATTCCGGCTGGCCCTCAGGTGAAGGTGCTCGCTTCTTCCCAGTGAGCCGCCCGATCCCGCCGGCTATTCGACTCGGGTATGTCAGACGTGGGTAACCACCGACGAATCGATCCGCAGCATCTACCGTTCGGAGGATTCTGATGCCTGACCCGACTGGGCGCTGGCTCAACTCAGGACAATGGCAGTGCCCGAAGTGCTCTTGGGTGAACGACCCCGATCGCGAGCGCTGTCAGAAGTGTGGCGAGAGCGTCCGTCCTCCAGCGGACGAGCCCGTCCGGCCGCCGGACCCGCTCGATTTGATCAGCCATGATGAGAGCCTGGTCGATGTGGGAGCGGTGGAGCGCGCCGCGAATGCAGTTCAGGCTATGACCAGGGTGACCCGCGACAAAGCCAGGTCGCTGCTCAGTCAGAGCTTGCGCTCAGGACTGGGGAAACGCGGCGAGAAAGGCGATCGCGCGCTAGAAGCCCTTTCTGAGATGCCTGAGGATGATCGGCGCGCGGCGCTCGATTCCATGATGGACGATCTCGAAGCCAGCGGCTTCGGGCTCTACCAGGTCGACGGGGACGAGCGCGGATAGCTGTCAACCGGGGTGTCCCGCGGGTCCCGAGCCTGTCGGTTCCGTTCCTCGTCAACCCGGAACACAAGGACATCCTCGAGCATGTCGAGAAGCGGCGCTTCTTCTGGCTTGACCTGATCGGGCCCAGCGACGAGAAGCTCGATCAGGTCGCTGAGGTGTTCGGCCTGCATCCGCTCACCGTCGAGGATGCGCGAACGTTCCATCAGCGCCCGAAGTTCGAGGAGTACGCGGGATACGTGTTTCTGGTCGCCTACGGCGTGGATCCCGGGACGCGCTCGGGCCAACCGCTGCTGCGCGAGATCCACATCATCGTTTCCGGCGAGTACGTGATCACGATCCACCGCCATCCGTTCACGGCGCTCGAGGAACTGCACGACCGCTACGAGCACCAGCAGATCCGCAGCGAGCTGTTCCTGGTCTACAAGATCCTCGACGCGGTCACCGCCACCTTCTTCCCGGTCCTTGCCCGGATCGACGACGACATCGACGAGATCGAGCAGGACGTCGTCTCGGAGCCAACCGAGGAGATCCTGACCCGGATCTTCTCGCTCAAGCGCGACCTGGTTGCGATGCGACGGGTGGTCACACCCCAGCGCGATGTGTTCGCTCGCGACGCCGAGCGGATCGGCGAGATCCACGGGCTGCAATCAGACGAGCGTCTCTACTTCCGTGACCTGTACGACACCCAGATCCGTATCTCGGACCTGATCGACTCCTACCGGGACCTGCTGAGCGGTGCCACCGACCTGTACCTGTCGACCGTGGCCAACCGTCAGGGTGAGGTCAACAAGCAGCTGACGATGATCGCCACCGTGTTCCTGCCCCTGACCTTCCTGACCGGCTTCTTCGGTCAGAACTTCTCGTTCCTGACCGGCCACATCATCGACTCGACCTGGTCGTTCATCGCCTTCGGACTCGGCCTGCTGGTCCTATCGATCGTGGGCTTCGTGGTCTTCTTCAGGCACAAGCGCTGGATGTAGTGAGGCGCTGGGACGCCCCTGCTTGGCCGTCCCAGCGCCTCCCGCCCAGCCCCACTGGCTTTGATGAGCCTATGCGTGTGCCGGCGCCGGCTGCTCCGCCTTGCGCGGCAGGAGCGTCTCCCGTGCGATGACAAGTCGCTGAATCTGCGCCGTGCCCTCGTACAGCTGAAGGATCTTGGCGTCGCGCATCAGTTTCTCAACCTTGTATTCCTTGATGAAACCGTACCCGCCGAATACCTGAACCGCGTCAGTTGTCACTTCCATCGCGCTGTCGGCGGCGAAGCGCTTGGCGTGCGATGACTCGATCGTGTTGCGCTTGCCCTGGTCGAGCAGCGCGGCGGACTGCCAGGTCGCGAGCCGGGAGAGGTGAACCTTGGTCGCCATGTCAGCGATGATGAACTGGATCGCCTGGTGCATCGCGATCGGCACGCCGAACTGCACGCGCTCCTTGGAGTAATCGATCGCGAACTCCATCGCCGCGCGCGCCACTCCGGTGGCCATTGCGGCGACGCCCGGACGCGTCCGGTCGAGCGTCATCATCGCGATCTTGAAGCCCTTGTTCTCCTCGCCCACCAGGTGGTTGAGCGGGATCTCGACCTCGGGGAACGTGATCGTCGCGGTGTTCGAGGCCCGCTGGCCCATCTTGTCCTCGTGCTTGTCGACGACCACGCCGGCGTCGCGCGGGACGATGAAGCAGGAGATCCCGCGGTGGCCGGCGTCCTTGTCGGTCTTGGCGTAGACCGTGTACCAGTTGGCGTACTCACCGTTGGTGATGAAGCACTTGGAGCCGTTGATCACCCACTTGTCGCCCTTGCGCGTGGCGGTGGTCTTCATCCCGGACACGTCTGACCCGGCGTCGGGCTCGGTCAGGCAGAACGAAGCCAGCAGCGGCGCCTCGGCCAGGCGGCCCAGGTAATCCTTCTTGAGATCCTCCGAGGCGGCCAGGGCGATCGGCGCGCTGGCCAGGCCGTTGCACGACAGCGACGTGGTGATGCCCGAGCACCCCCAGCTCAGCTCCTCCTCGACGACGCAGCCTTCCAGGTAGCCGAGGCCCGGGCCCCCGTACTCCTCCGGAAGATGGGTGTTCATCAGCCCGAGCTCCCAGGCCTTGTCAATGATCTGCTGGGGCCAGGTGCCGTCCCGGTCGTAATCCCAGGCGACCGGTCGGATCTCCTTCTCGGCGAAGTCATGCGCCATCTCGCGCATGCTCCTCTGCTCGTCGGTGAGCGTGAAATCAACCACGTGGGTTTCTCCTTGGGAAGCGTAGATTGACTAGTCAGTCAATGAGCTAATGCTACCCGAACAACGGACGGCTCCAACCCGGTTTCGCATATCCCGTGCCGGCCAAAGGGCCGTTTTCGGGCTATGCGCCAGACTTTCGTCATCCACTCGACGTTCAACATCGTCATCTGGGTCGTCTGCATCCTGGCGCTGGTGGTCGCGTTCGCGGCGCTGATTGCCAGCCGCAAGACGTGGGAGGACTTCGGCAAGGGGCAGTTCGTGCTCGACCGCGACGAGGGTCGCGCCGCCCCCTCGGGTGCGGCCGAACGCGACACCGAGATCCGCCAGCTGCTCGAGGCGCGCAACGCGCGGCGGGAGCGGCGGGGGGAGCCGCCGATCGACGTCGAGCAGGAGCTGGCCCGGCTGACCGCGCCGGCCGTCGACCCCGAGCTGCGCGAGGAGATCCGCCAGCTCGTGGTGGCTCGCAACGCCCGCCGCGAGCGCCGAGGCGAGCCCCCGCTCGACGTCGAGTCCGAGATCGAACGCCAGATCTCGGACCTCAACGGCTATAACCGGTAGTCTCCGGCCCCGTGCCCGATCCGCGCCGATTCGAGGTCGAGGAGCTCATGAACCGTCCGGGGACGTACTTCAATCCCCAGACCGAGGTGCTCGTCGTGGTCGACGACTCACCCGAGCTCGACGCCGAGATCTTCAACCTGGAGGAGTTCGAGGGCGCCGACTGGGTCCTGGTCGCCGACGAGGTGCCGGTGGACGAGGAGCGCCGCGACGAGCTGCTGGAAGCGTTCCAGACCCGGCACACCGGGGCGAACCTCGACGCCGACCCCGACGAAGAGCCCGAGGAGTACGAGGAAGAAGTCGAGGAGCTCGGCCGGGAGGACTAGGCGGGCCGCGAGGCCGCAGGCCTCGTCGGTGCGGCCCGCGAAATCAATAACCGGCCGCCGCTAGCCGCCGCTGCCGAGCAGCGACGAGCACTTCTGCATCTTGCTCACGTCGCCGGCGGCCTGCTGGATGCATTGGCTGTACTTCTGAACGTTTCCCGACGAGCCGGTGGTGCTTGTCCCGGCCCCGCCGCCGGCGGTCGCACCCGCGCTTGACCCGCCGCTGATCAGTCCGCCCGCGGCGCCCGACAGTCCCTGAATGAACGCGTCCACCTTGGCTTGGAACTGACTGAAGGGCTGCAGGCTGGTCGGAGCGGTGATCGTCTGGGGCTGGTTGAGGTCGGCGTACTGCATGGTCAGGTTGATGTCGGCCGAGGTCATTCCCCCGAGCTCGGAGGAGGCCTTGCCCGTGACCGGAATGGTGAGCGCGATCGTGAGCCGACGGATGGTGTGGTCGCTGTTGCCCGTCCACACATCGACGCTTGGGTTCTTGACCGCCGCGGCGAGCTTCTGGCGCGTCGCCGCGGACAGCCCTGACGCGAGGCGGTTGGTCGCGGAGCCGCCGAGCGAGGAGGAGCGCTGGAGCACGGTGCTCAGGTCGCCCAGCAACGCCGGCACGTTGACGCCGGCGTGGATATGCGTGGTCTGCGCGCCGCCCACGTTCTCGGTGCCGACGATGGTCGGGTTCGTCAGCCAGTGCAGCGGTTGGATCCCGAGCTTGGACAGGGTCCCGGACCCGGAGGTCGAGCCGCCACCCTGCGCACCCAACTGCGAGAAGCTCGACTCGAGCTTCTGGAAGGTCGCCTGCGGCAGCTGGTAGCTACTGCCCTGAAGCGTCACGTAGCCGGCGGTGCCGGTCGAGATGATGCCGACGGCGACGCTCTGGCCGAGCGCGCTCCCGCTGACGGTGAAGTTCGATTCGGGCAGCTTTCCGGTTCCCCGGGTCTGGAAGGGTCCGCCAAAACTGAGCGTGATCGGGCCGCTGAGCGTGGAGGACCCGGCCGGGTCGATCGTGAGACTCAGACTGAGCTTCCCGCTCGACACCTTGTGGCTGCCGCTGAAGGTCTCGCTCAGGAGCGTGTTGGGGTTCCCCGAGCTCCCGCTCGTGGCGCTGCCGCACGCCGCCACCGCAACCGCCGCCACGAGCACGAGCAACGTGATGAGCGCGGTTCGTCGGTGATGCATTACGGTCGCCCCTGGCTTCTCTGGCACTGGAATGGCGCGGTCGAATCTAGCACCGGGTCCCGGCCGGGGCGCCGGTTCGCGGCGCGTCGGGAGCGCCTAGACTCGCCCGATCATGGCCCCGCGGACGATCCTCTACACCGGCAAGGGCGGCGTCGGCAAGACCTCGGTGGCCGCCTGCACCGCACGCGCGTGCGCGGCAGCCGGACTCCGCACGCTGATCATCTCGACCGACCCGGCGCACAGCCTGTCCGAATCGCTGGGCGCCTCGTTGGGGGGCGAGCCGTCCCCGGTGGCGGACCGCCTGTGGGGCCAGGAAGTGAACGCCCAGGAGGAGATGGAGCGCCACTGGTCGGGAGTGCAGGAATGGCTTGGCGAGGTCTTCGTCGAGCGCGGGGTGGACCGGATCTCCGCCCAGGAGCTGACCGTGCCGCCCGGGATGGACGAGCTGTTCTCGCTTCTGCGCCTCCAGGCGGCCCACGAGTCGCCTGACTGGGACGCGATCATCGTCGACTGCGCGCCCACCGGCGAGACCCTGCGCCTGCTCTCGTTCCCGGATGTCGCCCGCTGGTGGATCGAGAAGGTGTTCCCGCTCGAGCGCCAGCTCCTGGCCGCGGCGCGCCCGCTGGCGCGCTCGCTGCTCGATATCCAGCTGCCGAGCTCCGCGGTGTTTGCCGACATCCAGCGCCTGTCGACGAACCTGATCGCGATGAACGAGATCCTCCGCGACCGCGAGCACTGCACGGTCCGGCTGGTGATGAACCCGGACAAGATGGTCATCGGGGAAGCGATGCGCACCTTCACCTACCTGAACCTCTACGGCTATCTGACCGACGCGGTGGTCGTGAACCGGATCTTTCCCGGCGAGGTGGGGGACTACTTCTCGGGGTGGCGGCGGGTGCAGGAGGAGCATCTACAGCTCGTCCGCTCGGCCTTCGCCCCGGTGCCCGTTCTGTGCGCACCCTACTTCGACCAGGAGGTTCTCGGCCCGGAGATGCTCGACCGTCTGGCCGGCGCCGTGTTCGGCTCCGGTGATCTTGACCCGGCGGCCGTCCTGCACGATCGCCTGACCCAGGAGCTGAGCCTGTCCGACGAGGGCGCGTCACTTCGCCTCACGCTCCCGTTCGCCCAGAAGGGCGACATCTCGCTGAAGAAGATCGGACTCGAGCTGGTCGTCGGCGTGGACGGCTACCGGCGCACGATCATCCTGCCCGCGGCGTTGGCGGCATTTGCCCCCACGGGTGCCACGTTCGAGGACGGGGCACTCGAGGTCACCTTCCAGGGAGCCCGCGATGGCGAACCCGCCTGAGTCCCACGATCCGAACGAGCCCGAGCGCCGGCGTAGCCCCGCGCCACCCGGCTCGGCCGAGGAGGCGCTGCGGCGGATCGAGGAACGACTCGATCGCGCTTCGCAGGCGGCCGAGCGCTTGATGGCGCAGGCCGCCGAGGCGGCCGCCGGCGGTGCTCAGCCGGCTGGGCCCGCCGATCCGGCCGAACCCGATGGCGACGGCGCCCCAACTCCCCCGCCGGCCGGGTGGCAGCTTCCCGAGGATGCTCCCTCCGCCGCCTGGTCCGACCTCGACCCGCTCGTGGCTTTCATCCAGGCCCTGCGCGATCTCATCCCGCCCGAGCTCCAGCGCCGGCTGGTCGCCGCGCTGCGTGAGTTGCTGCTCGCCGTCCGCGCGCTGATCGATTGGTACCTCGAACGCCTCGAGCGCCGGCGCGAGCAGGCGGTGGAGGTCCAGGACATCCCGATCTTCTAGCGGGCACCGGCCCTCGCCCCCAACCCCTCGGGAGGGCGCTGGCCCGACATTTACAATCGGGGCATGAGCGACGCACCGACCGCCGCAGCGCGGCGCGTCGGGTCGGGGACGACCCGCCTCGTCCGCGCCTGGCGGGCACTGCCGCACGAGTCGCAGCTGGCGGCGTGCGCATCGATCGCGCTCTTCCTGACGCTGTTTCTGCCCTGGTACCAGGTGACCCTGATCGCCCGGGCTCAGAGCGCGACGCTGCAGTCGGCCAGCGCGACGATCACCGGCTGGGGGGCCTTCTCCTTCGTCGAGGCCGCCGTCCTGCTCGTGGCCGCCTCCGTGCTGGTCCTGTTGTTCCAACGGGCCGAGGGGCGGGCGTTCCACCTCCCGGGCGGCGACGGCGGGGTGATCACGGCGGCGGGCGTGTGGACCTGTGTGCTGATCGTCTGGCGGATCTTCGACAAGCAGGTCGCCACCACCAACGGCCCAGCCGCCACCAGCTCGGGCGTCGAATGGGGCATCTTCGTCGCCCTCGCGGCTGGGGCGTTCCTGACCTACAGCGGCTCGCGGATCCGGGCCGCCCACCGACCGGAGCCGCCCCTCCCCGGCGAGGACCACCCGCCGGCGGGGTCGAACGCCGCGGCGGACGCGACAACCGAGCCCCGGCGACCGCGCGAGCGGCGAAGCGAGCCGCACCGGCGGGCGCGGACGCCGCGGCCCGCGTCCGTTGATCGGCCCGTGTCAGTCGATCGGCCCGTGTCAGTTGATCGGCCCGTGTCAGTCGATCGGCCCGTATCGGCTGATCGCCCGGTGTCGGCGGCGGATCACAGTCTGGCCGCGGGCCGGGACAGCACGAGCGGCGCCCCGCCGCCCCGGCGCCGGCGCCGCGCCAGCGCCGAGGAGCTGTTCGAGCGCGTGGTCCCCGACGATCCGCCGGCCATGCGCTTCGGGCGCATCACGCCGTCGCGCCGACCGTCGCTAGGGTCGTCGCGTAAGCCAACCTCGGACGACACGCTGCCCCTCGGGACAGACGACACCCAGCCGCTCGGCGCGGACGACACACTCGTGCTCGGCACCGATGAGACCTTGCCGCTCGGCGCGGACGACACCCTTCCCCTCGGGACAGACGACACCCTCCCCCTCCGTCGCCGCCCCGAGCACTAGTCGGCCACAGCGCGGCGAGCCAGCTCGCCGGCGATGTTGGCCAGCACCATCATCAACTGCTTCTCCACGTGGTCGCCGGTGAAGCGCAAGACGTCGAGACCCGCACCCTTGAACACCAGATCCTTCTCGTGGTCGCGGTTGAACGCACGCGGGCCGCGATGGAATGGGTAGCCGTCCACCTCGACCACAAGCCGTTCGCGGCGCCACAAGAAGTCGGCCTCAAAGCGGCCAAAGGGAACGTTCGTCTCGGGTAGCGGCAGGCGCGCATCTCGTAGCCCCCTGAGCAGACGCTTCTCGTTGCGCGAGCGGCTGACGGCAGTGGCGGTCTCATCGCCCAGGATCGCGTCCAGGCGCGCGGCGCCGCGACAGGGCCGGTTCCGAGCGAGCACGGTCCGGAGCTCGCGCGGCGTGAAGAGCCGATGCGCGAGTCCCTCGTCGATCGCGCGGGTCAACTCGTCCGCTGTTCCGGTCGCCGCAAGCTCGAGCACGGCTCGCGCCGGCGTGCTCACCCAGAGGCCCTCGTGCTCTTTCACCTCGCGCCGGTCGATCGCCTTGATCTGGTGCACCCGGATTCCATTCCGCGATTCACAGCGTCGGCCGACCACCGAAATCTCAACGTCGGTGGGCAGTTCTCGGAGCAGGCCCCGGACGGCCGCCGCCGTGTGGTGGCTGAGGAAGGCGTGCTTGCCACACGAGATGAGAGCTGCCTGCTCTCGGGCGAGGGGCGGCAGCTCGCCGCAAATGACTGAGTAGACGCCGTGGAAGACCGACTGGAGGCGGCCCCGCTTCACCCAGTGCGCGATGCCGGACCGCCCGGACCCGAGCGCAACGAGTTGCTCGTGTCCCACGATCGTCCGCTGCCGACCGGCAAGTGCGGCTATCGCGGCATCGCGCCCCGGGGTCATATGCCGGAACTCGACCATCCGCTGTTGCCGAGTCCGCCCTCGTGGGCCACATAGGCGACTAAATCGGAATTCACCGCCCGGCGGGGGGCGAGATCCGGGATATGGGCCATGCAAACGAACCGCACGCCACCCAGGATGCACCCGCCACGACCGGGCGGCCCCGACTTGAAACAGCCCTGCGCCTATATTTGAACGGCGCCGATGCAGACCGAAGCAATTACGCCCCAGAGTCCGCAGGAACTGGCCGCCGGCCTCAAGCAGGTCGGCTACCTGCCGGGGGACTCGACCGCGTTGGTCTCGTTCCTCGCCATCAAGCTCGGCAAGCCGGTCCTGGTCGAGGGCCCGGCCGGCGTGGGCAAGACCGAGCTGGCCAAGGCGCTCGCGAGCCACCTCAATCGAACCCTGATCAGGCTCCAGTGCTACGAGGGGCTCGACGAGGCGAAGTCGCTGTACGAGTGGAACTACCGCAAGCAGCTGCTTCGCATCCAGGTCGAATCGCAGCAGGCCGGATGGCAGGACGTGCAGGACGACATCTTCGGCGAGGAGTTCCTGCTCCCCAGGCCGCTCATGACCGCCATCGCATCGGAAGAACCCGTCGTGCTCCTGATCGACGAGATCGACAAGACCGACCAGGAGTTCGAGGCGATGCTGCTCGAGCTCCTATCCGACTTCCAGATCTCGATCCCCGAGCTGGGCAGGATCGAAGCCAGGACCCAACCCGTGGTCCTCCTGACCTCGAACAACACCCGAGAGCTGACCGAGGCGCTCAAGCGCCGCTGCCTGTACCTGTGGCTCGACTACCCCGGCCTCGAGCACGAGCTGGAGATCGTCCATCTCCACACGCCCGAGCTGGACCAGGCCATCGCCCGCAAGCTCGTCGAGATCGTCCACCAGGTCCGCCAGCTCGACCTCAAGAAGCCGCCGTCGATCGCCGAGTCGATCGACTGGGCGCGCACGCTGCTGCTGCTCGGCTCGGGCGACATCGACCAAGCCACGTTCAAGGAGACGATGAGCGTGATCGTCAAGCACCGCACCGACCTGGACACGGTGGCGGCACGGGTCGGCGTGACGCTCCAGCCGGCCGATGCCTCCGCCGCGTAGTCCAAATCCGGCCAAGGCCATCTACGGCGGCATCCCCGAGCAACCGCCGGGCAAGCTCGACGGCCAGCTCCTGTCCTTTGCCGAGGATCTGCGCAACGAGGGCGTCGCGATCGGAACCTCTGAGATCCTCGACGCGTTCGAGGCCATTGCCCACGTCGAGTGGGGCGAGCAGCAGAGCTTCAAGGAGGCCCTTTCCGCCACGTTGGCCAAGTCGGCCGACGACCGGCGCGTGTTCGACCTGGTGTTCGACCGCTTCTTCTTCCGCGCCGCCGAGGCCCAGGCCGCCCGCGCGAACATCACCGAGTCTCCGGGGTCGAACGGACCCAACAACAACGACATCAACCTCGACACGCTCAGGCAGCAGATCGCGGCCGCCCTGAGAGACGGATCCGACGACGCCTTGCGCGACCTCGCCCGGCTGGCCATCGCCGCCTTTGGCCGCGGCGAGGGCTCCGGCGTCCTCGGCGTCGACGTGCAGAGAATCCGCAGGGCCCTCGGCCTGAGAACCGAGCCACAGCCGGACCTACCGTCCGACGACCCCAGACACGACGGACTCCCACGAGACCAGCTCAGAAAGTTCGAGCAGCACCTCAGGCGCGAGCTCGAGAGAAACCTGATCGAGCGCACGGCCAGCCTCCCCCCCAAGCGCCCGCTGAACGAGCTCGACCGCGCCCTCCCGAGTGGCCCGATCCAGGACCTGGCCGCCGTCCACAAGGTCGTCGCCCAGCTCAAGCGACGGCTCGCGACCCAGGGCCATGAGCTCAAGGGCCACAACCGGCACGCCCACGTCGACTTCAGAAGAACCATGCGCGCGAGCCTCCAGACCGGGGGCGTCCCGATCGACCTCAAGTACCGCCCCAAGAGACCGAGACGGCCCGAGATCTTCGTCCTGTGCGACGTCTCGACCTCCGTTACCAGCGCCTCCACGTTCTTCCTAAGCGTTCTGCACGCCCTTCACGACGCGTTCCGCAAGCTCCGCAGCTTCGTCTTCATCGAGCGGATCTCCGAGGTCACCGACGTGTTCGAGCGCGAGCGTGACTTCCGCGCCGCCAGCGAGGCGATCTCCCGCGACGCCGGCGTGGCCGACGTCTCCGGCTACACCGACTACGGCCGCGTCTGGCTCGAGTTCCTGACGACGATCGAGGACGAGCTGCATCCCCGCGCCACGGTGATCGTGCTCGGCGACGCCCGCACCAACGGCCGCCCCCCGCGCGACGACGTGTTCGCGGCGATCACCCAGAAGGCCGGCCGCACGTTCTGGCTAAATCCCGAGCCCCGGCTGTACTGGAACTACGGCGACAGCGTGATCGCGACCTACGAGCAGCACTGCACGGCGTTCGAGTGCTGGCGCACGGATCAGCTCGAGGACTTCGTCAAGGCGCTGACCCGCCCGGATTCGCCATAGGCGGGAAGTACACGATCTCCCACAGGTGACCGTCGGGGTCGCTGAAGTAGCCGGAGTAGATCCCCCATGGCCGCTCGTGAGCCGGCCCGAGGACCTGCCCGCCGGCTCGGCCGGCGAGGTCGAGAATCCGGTCGACCTCTTCACGGCTCTCGACCAGGTGCCCGATGCTGAATCCCGACCCGGCAACCGCCTCGGGGCCGACCCCGGCGTCCTTGGCCAACTCCGAACGGGGATAGAGCGCAAACACAAGCCCGTCCTCGAGCGTGAACATGACGACGTCGCCAGCCGGATTCTCGTCGTCCCCCGGGAACTGGGTGCCGGTGATGCCTTCAGAGCGGAACCCAAGCCCGTCGCGGTAGAACCTCAGCGCCCGTTCGAGGTCGGCCACGCCGAGCGTGATGACGTGAATGCGCGGCTTCATGCGCAGCTCACCTTACGCAACCGAGATCTGCGCCAGCCTCCGGAGCAAGATTGCGGTCCTATACGGATGCAGTTCCTCGCATCTGCCGGATGTGCAGCCCGGGCTGATGAGCTACCTTGCGCGCGACCGGGTTCGGCGGGGCTGCGCCGGTCTACCGCAACTCACTCGTAGCGAGCACTAGGGGGACTCAGATGCCGGGAGAGATGGCCGCCCTGTCGGGGAGCCGTCTGGTAAAGCGCCTGATCACGTTCTACGGGGTCATCGCAGTGATCGGGGTCGCGGTGGTGATCTTCGTGGTCGACAAGGGCGGCTCGGAGAAAGCCCAGCCGGCGATCGCCGGTGGTTACACGGCGAGCACGCCGAGCCCGTGCATCGGACCCGTACCCAAGCCGGTGGGCGGCACGCCGCTGCCGGCGACCGCGCCCGCACAGGCCGCGGCGACGGGGCCGTCGTTCAACGTGCTTCAGTCCGGACAGTTCGTCAACTTCACGAACAACCAGGGCACGCTCGGCGGGAAGCTTCGGCTGAACGAGAAGGCGCTCCCGGGCAATGCGCACCGCCTGACCGGGAACGTCGGGTGCGTGAGCGGCAAGTCGCTCAGCCTCAACGCGATCGCGGTGCCGGGAGCCAAGGGCGCGATCAAGGGGACTCTGGGCGGACTCCCGTTCGCCGCCGCGCTGAAGTCCGCCCCGCCTGCTCCTGGGGCGGCCGCGCCGCGAACCCCCAGCAACATCCAGGGCACGTTCGCGCTCTCCCCTGCGTCCACGTGCTTCGGGAGCTCGTTCTCGATCCACGGGACCGGCGCGGTAGCCACGCTCTACTCCTCAGCCGGCAAGAACCTGGGCCTGCTGACCTACTCGAACAAGACCGGCGGAGTATTCGGGGATGTCAGGTGCGTGAAGGGCGGGACCGCGCGGATGACCGCGACCGCCAACGACATCCTGCTCCAGAACGTCACCGTGATTCCGCTCCAGGTGGCCACGCCAGTCCCGTCGGCGGCGCCCACGGCCAAGCCGGTGCTGACCACCCCGTCCGGCCTCGGCCCGGCCGGTGAGAAGTTCACCGCCACCAAGCAGCGCAGCGAATTCAACGACCTCGTGGCCGCGGTCTTCCTCGCCCTCGCGATCGTGCTGATCGTGTGCCGGATCTTCGGCTACCTCGCCACCAAGGTGGGCCAGCCCCGCGTGATGGGCGAGGTGATTGCGGGACTCGTGCTCGGCCCGTCGCTGCTCGGCGCGATCTCGGCCAACTGGCAGGCCACCTTCTTCCCCACGGACACCTTGGCCGCGATCGGCACGATCGCGAATCTGGGCTTGATCTTCTACATGTTCCTGATCGGGCTCGAGGTCGACCGCGGTCAGCTCAAGGGCAAGGTCGCCGCGGCGACCGCCATCTCCAACGCGAGCGTCACGCTCCCGATGCTGCTCGGCCTCGCGATCGCCTTGCCGCTGTACAAGGTGCTTGGGCCGGACAAGAAGTTCGTCGCGTTCGCATTGTTCATCGGCGTCTCGATGTCGATCACCGCGTTCCCCGTGCTCGCTCGCATCCTGGCCGAGCGGCGGATGATCAAGCGCCCGGTCGGGGCGCTGACGATCGCGTGCGCCGCGATCGACGATGTCACGGCCTGGTTCCTGATCGCGCTCGCCACGGCGGTGGCGGCGTCGGGCACGTTCGGGGATGTGGTCAAGACGATCGCCGAGGCGGCCGCCTTCACCCTGTTCATGGTGCTTGTCGTGCGCCGCGTTCTGGCTCGCATGGCGACCGCGTTCGACGAGGTCGGGCGGATCCCGAGCGGATGGTTCGCCGCGATCATCATCGGCGTACTTCTGTCCGCTTACGTCACGCAGGAGATCAACATTGCGTTCATCTTCGGCGCGTTCATCATGGGCATGGTCATGCCGCGGCACGCGCGGCTGAGCGAGGAGATCACGCGCCGGATCGACGACTTCGTCGTCACGCTGCTGCTACCGATCTTCTTCGTCTACACCGGTCTTCGGACCAACGTCGGGCTGCTCGACCGGCCCGAGCTGTGGTGGATCACGCTGGCACTGATCGCGATCGCGATCGTCGGCAAGCTCGCCGGCGCGGCCACCGCCGCCCGGGTGACCGGCTACGAGTGGAAGGCCTCAGCGGTGATCGGGACGCTGATGAACACGCGCGGGCTGACGGAGCTGATCGTCCTCAACCTGGCCCTCGACGCCGGAGCGATCACCAACACCCTGTTCGCGATGCTCGTGATCATGGCCGTCGTGACCACGCTGATGGCCGGGCCGCTGCTCAAGCTGCTCGATCCCAAGAACGAGTACGGGCGGGGGGTCGAGGACGAGTTCGCGGACGCGGCACTGGCGGCCGTTCAAGCGCATCCCGAGCTGCCGGTGCCGGATCGGTCAATCCTGGTCGCTCCGCAGACCGACGCGGCTCTCCCCCAAATCGTGGCGCTCGCCGAGCCGCTGGCCCGGTCGGTGCCGCCACGCGAGCTGATCATCGCTCGCCTCGTGCGCCCGCCACGCGGCGCCGGTGCGGGCGTTCGCGGCGGACTTCAGTCCGAGAACCTGGCCCTCGAACGGGCGTCGCGAGCGATCAACGACACGCGCGAGCGGCTCGCCTCCGACGGCGTCGTCGCCCGGGGCGTGGCCCTGACCTCGACCAACCCCGGCTCCGACCTCGCCCACATAGTCGATCGCGAGCCGATCGACCTGGTCCTCACCGAGGGGCGCCGGCGGATCATCGGCGAGGGTGTTCCGTTGGGCGACGTCGGGGAGCTCATGGAGCAGTCCGCTTGCGACGTGGCGGTGCTGGTGGCGAAGGAGGGCGACCCGATCGAACTCGGCCCCCATGCGCCCGTCGTCGTCCCGTTCGGGGGTGCCGAGCACGACTGGGCGGCACTCGAGCTGGGCTCGTGGTTGGCATCCGCCTCGGGCGCGCCGCTGAAGCTGCTCGGCGCCGCCGGGCAGACCGACGAAGGCAAGTCGGTCACCAGGATGCTGGCCGACGCCGGGCTGCTGGTGCAGCAGGCGACGGGGATCGCCACCGAACCGCTGGTCGTGGCGGGTGGACGGGACGGTGTCGTCGAGGCGGCCAAGGACGCCGGCCTGCTGGTGCTCGGACTGTCGGACCGCTGGCGACACGAGGGCCTCGGGGCGACGCGCTCGGCAATCGCCAGGTCGGCTCCCGCACCGGTGCTGTTCGTCAAGCGTGGCACCCGGCCCGGGCTGTTCGCCCCCAAGGAGAACGTCACTCAGTTCCGCTGGTCGATGGCGGGGACACCCTCGGGGTTGCTCGGTTCCTCCCGCAGCGAGCCGGTGGGCCCGCCGGTCACCAAGGACTCAGAGACGGATTAGCTGCCAGGGGGCAACGGGAGTACCGCGGCCACGCGGGTTTGCCGGCCATCGCCGGCGATCACCGACAGGCGACCGCCGGCGAGCAGCGCGCGCTCGCGCATCCCGGTCAGACCGAACCCGGCCCGCACGCCGTGTGGGTCAAAACCACAACCGTCGTCCTGCACGTTGACCTCTACCTGATCGGCGCGCTGGTGGACCGACAGGCTCACCTTCTCGGCGCCGGCGTGCTTGACCGCGTTGGTGAGTGCCTCCTGGACGATCCGGTAGACGGCGGTTTCGGTGTCGCGGGCCAGCCTCCCGTCGGACCCGAGATCGATGTCGACCTCGACGGCGAACCCTCCGATCGCCGCCTGCCGCTTGGCCAGCGACTCGATCGCCGGACCGAGACCGAGGTCATCGAGCGCTGCCGGACGCAGCTCGGCGATCAGATCGCGGAGCTTGCGCATCTCCTCGCTGAGGTGGTTGTCGGCGGTCTCGGCGGCGCGCCGCAGCGCGATGGGATCCGCCCGCGCGAGTCCCGCCGATAGGACCATCCGCAACCCGGTCAGCCCCTGCAGCGTTTCGTCGTGCAGTTCGCGGGCCCAGCGAGCCCGCGCCTGGTCGGCGGCCTCGAGGCTCAGGCGTAAGCGCGCGGCGGCGACCGACCTGGCGGTGGCAACGGCGGTCGCCGCGCTCGCCGCCACCGAGCTCAGAAGCTGCTCGTCTTCCTCATCGAACGGCCCCTCGTCGGCGCCGTTGATGCCGGCCAGGACGCCCAGCATCTCGCCGCGGAACATGAGCGGGACGAGGATCGCCGCCTTCGCGTCGGGCGCCAGCTGCGTGAGCTGGGCGGGGTCCGCGTCCGTCCCGAGCCGCTGCGGCATCCCGGTCAGCATCACCTCCCCGGCCACGGAGCCGCGCACCGGCAGCCGGAGTTGAGAGTCCGCACGCGCGGCGCCGCTGACGGCGGCGAACTCGTCCCCGTTCGGCAGGTAGATGACCAGGGTGCGCGCCGACACGATCCCCCGGCCGTGGCTGAGGATGAGCGACAGGATGCGCTCGAGGTCGGTCTCGCCCCCGACCGCGCGCGCGATCTCGGCGAACGCTTCGAGCCGCTCGACGCTGCGGGCGAGGACGGTGTTTGAGCCCTCGAGCTGATCGGCGTACAGGGCCAGGTCGCGCTGCGCCTCCTGGCGCTCGGCCATGTCCCGGCGAAGCCGGTCGGAGAAGCCGCCCACGATCACCCCGGTGACCAGGAACGCCGCTCCGCGGGAGACGTACCCGAGAGCGTCGACGTGCACCGAGTTGATCAGACTCCACGCGGGGACGAGTGCGAACGCCACCGCGGCGGCAATCAGGCCCGCCCGCGTGCCGAACTCGATCGCCAGCACGGCGATCGGCACGATGTAGAAGTTGGCCAGCAGCGCGTTCGGGTCGTTCACCGCCAGCCGGGCGCTGAACGCGGCGGCGAACAGGACGACCGCGAGCGCCACGATCCCGAGGCGCTTCGTGTTCGAGGTGGACCGGGGCGCGCTCGCCTTGAGTCGCTCGATGACGCGACGCTCGGCGGCCTCGAGCTCGATCCGATGTGCCCGGCTGGTCGTGCTCATCGATGGATCACCCCGTGCTCGAGCGCGTAACGCACGAGCTCGGGCCGGCCGGCGATGCCGAGTTTCGCCTGCAGGTTGGCGCGATGGGTCTCGACCGTGCGGGGGCTGATGTAAAGACGAGCGGCAATCTCGCTATTGGTGTGACCGAGGGCGACGAGCCGGAGGACCTCCAGCTCCCGGTCGGTCAGGGCCGCGTCCTCAGCACTCGTCAGCGCCCAGCCTCCGATCGCGGGATCGAGGTATCGGCCGCCCCGGGCGACCGTGCGGATCGCGCGCACGAGGTCGACGCGAGAGGCTTCCTTGAGGACGTAGCCGGCCGCCCCAGCGTTCCACGCCGGCGCCACGAACGCCGGATCGTCCTCCATCGTGAGGATGACCACGGCGGTCGAGGCCGAGGCCGAGCGAAGCTCGAACAGCGCGCTCAGGCTGAGCTCACGGCCCATGTGCAGATCGAGCAGCACCACCTTCGGTGCGTGATCCCGCAGAAGCGCGCAGGTCTGAGGAATGTCGCTCGATTCGCCGACCACCGCGAGATCCTCTTCGGCCTCGAGCAAGAGCCTCAGACCTTGCCGCACCACCGCATGGTCATCGGCGATCACGATCGTGATGGGCGAGCTGGCCGACACGTTTGGGGTGAAGGTAAAGCGCCTCACTGCCCCTCGTCAACCCTGAGCTTACGGGCGTGCCGGCTCGCTCGGCCAGGCCGGGCAACGCCGCCCGTCTGGACGAAAGTCCAACCGCTTAGACGTTTGTCGAGCGACCCGGCTTGCTCGCAAACTAACCGCTGCATCTGTCGAAACAGACTTCACGATGCATGACCCCTTCCGCAGCCTCCGCCAGCCGGAGCCGCCCCCGAACGAGTTCGGGATCAGCCACCGGACAATCGACGACCGGACCTGCGTGGTCGCGGTCGAGGGAGATCTCGATCTGGCCTCCGCGCCCGAGCTGAAGTGGACGCTGGTCGAACTGCTTCACCAGGGCTACGGCCATTACGTGCTCGACCTCTCAGGGGTCACGCATATGGACTCGATGGGGCTCGGCGTGTTGGTCGCGTTTCGCAAGCGCTTGCATGCGGACGCGAAGTTGGCCCTTGCCTGCATGCCGGAGCAGCTCAACAAGCTGTTCGAGCTGACCGGTCTCGACGCGTCGTTTGAACGCTTCGCCACCGTCGACGCCGCTCTGGGGGCAGACTCCCAGCGGGGCCTGCCGCTGAGCACCGACGCGGCCATGGCCGTCGGCCTGGCGTCGACCGCCATGCCCTTCGCCACCTCACGTCGCGCGGAGGCCCTGCGCTGGCTGCGGATCCTCCGCCTCAACGGTGAGGCCGCCCGTGTGCTCGACGCACTCGGCGTCGGAGAGGCGCCGGTCGCGGACGGGGAAGAAGCCGAAGCGGGGCCGTCGAGTTCCCACGGGGACGGAGACTCGGTTGCGACGATCACCAACCTGGCGGTTTCGATCGCCCGCACCCGCGGCGCCACCGCGGTCGGCACCGGCGACATTCTCGTGGCCGTCATCCAGTTCTACAGCCCCGACTTCGACGTCGTCCTCGAGGCCCACGGGACCGACCGCGACGAGATCATCGGGCGGCTCGTCGCCTAGCATCGCAGCCTCGCTCCCGGCGCTATTTGCGGGAAGCGATTGCCCTCGCCAGGTAGCTCTGGCCGGCGTGAAGCAAGATCGTCTTGTGTCGTGCGAAGTCGTCGACGAGGACCGTGTCGCGTATGACGTGGGTGAGGGTGCCGTTGCACTTGTCAGCGACGGTGTAGATGGTGCCGCGGACGGTCGCTGAGCTGTAGCGACCGCTGGTTTGGAACTTGCCGTGGCCGCTGACCTTGAGTAGCTGCAGCGTCCGGGTGGAAAGCTTGGCGATTGTGGCCTCGTCGGCGCTCGCCGCGGATCTGCACAGGCCGTAGCTCGGGGCGCCGTCGAACGCGCTCTCGATCAACTTGAAGATGGTCAGGCCCTTCGTGATTCCCTTTCGGTCCTGGGTGAGCTTGAACACCCCGCCGGTGAGGGTGGCGGTCTGGGTCTTGCCGACCTTGCCGGTGTTGCTAACCATCGTCAGCGAGCCTTGCAGCGCGTCGATCTCCGACCCGGTCGGGATCTGTCGCGCTTCGGTCAGCGGCACGAATCCCTGCCCCTTGGCCAGCGCGCTCTGATCGCCCGCGCCCAGGGACTTGCCGGGCGGCAGCAGGATGAACACGTGTCCCGACACCGGCGCCACATTCACCGCCTTGCCCAGCACCGGCGGCGGCGGCGCTGACGAAGTCGCCGCGGTCACGAAGAGCTGGTCTGGCCCGACGGTCGTCCCCGCGCTGTTGGTCGCCACCAGGCGCACGTGATAGAGCGCGTTCGGCTGCAGCCCCGTCGCCGACGAGGAGAACGCGTGGCTGCTCGAGTCAGATCCGATCGGCTCCACCGGCGTCGTCTCGTCGTACAGGACGGTCGAGGACCCGGGTCCCCGCTCGGCGAGGTCGATTCCGTACTCGAAGTACGCCGTCGTCGGCAAGCCCTCGGGATTGACCGTGCCCGCGAACGCCACCCCGCCCGCGCTCTGCACCGCCGGCGCGCTCGGCTGCACCCCGGGGGATCCGTCGATGGTGAGCGTGAACGGCTGCCCGGCGCCCGGGCCAACCCCGTTCGCCGCGGTGATGGTCAAGTTGTAGATCCCCGCCGAGCCGGCCGCCGGCGTGCCGGACAGGGTCGCCGTGCCGTCACCGTTGTCTTGGAAGCTCATCCCCGACGGCAACGCGCCCGACTCCGACAGGCCCGACGTGGGGAACCCGGAACTCGTGACCGTGAACGATCCCATGGTTCCGACCGCGAAGCTCGCCGCGGTGCCGCTGCCGATCGCCGGCGCCTGGTTCACGGTCAGCGTGAACCGCTGGGTGGTCGAACCGGCCGTATTCGAAGCCGTGATCGTGAAGTCGTAGACGCCGCCCGACCCGGCTGCCGGCGTCCCCGACAAGGTCCCGGTGCCGTTCCCTTTGTCGGTGAAACTGACGCCCGAGGGCAACCCCCCCGACTCGGACAAGCTCGTCGCCGGCGGGTACCCGCCGCTGGAGATCGTGAACGCCTCCGCCGTACCGACCACGAACGTGGCCGAATCCGGGCTCGAGATCCCGGGCGGTTCATCCACCGTGAGTGTGAACGTCTGAGTGGCGTTCGAACCCACCCCATTGGATGCGATGATCGTGAACTTATAAACACCGCCCGACCCCGCCTCCGGGGTCCCCGACAAGCTCGCCGTCCCGTTCCCGTTGTCGGTGAAGCTCACCCCCGACGGCAGGGGCCCCGACTCCGACAAACTCGGCGTCGGATCACCGCAGGTCGTGACCGTAAACGAGCCCGGGATACCCACCTTGAACGTCGTGTAGTCCGCGCTGGTGATCCCGGGCGCCTGGGAGGCGCTGGCGGGGGCAGCAAAGGTCATCGGCAGCGCAACCACCAACAGCGCAGCCAGCGCCAACAGAACACGCTGAGCACTACGCGACCGGCACTGCACCATCCTGCCCCTTTGCGCCGCCACGTCTACGTGGCAGCGACTACGCATTGGACCCAAAAAACGGCTCGGCGGCGAACGTACCAGCAAGCCAAACCCTTTGCAATGCTAACTATCCAAGATTCGTCCTTTTGCGTTAGGCGTCGCTTAATCGGGAGACACACACGAGGGCGCCGCACCCCCGGGCGGCCCCTTGTCGGTGCGCCGGTTTGGGCGTAGACTGGCCCCGTCAGCCGACCTTCGACGGGCGTGGTTGGGTTGGCGGACCGGGCACCAACCGGGGACTCGGAAGTGGTGAGGTGATATGCGGGGCAGGCGGCGGTTTGGCATTGCCAGCAATAAACACCTGCGCTGGCTGTTGCTGGTGCTGGTAGCGGTCGGCTCGACCGGCATCTGGCTCGTGCTCTACGCGACCGACGCGCTCAAATCACTCGAGGGTCAGACGATCGACAAGCGCTTCTCGATTCGTGGGACGCAGCGGCCCCCGAACAACTTCGTGATCGTGGCGATCGACAACAAGACCTTTCAGGACCTGAACAACTTCCCGTTCCCGCGCGCCGACTATGCCCAGCTGATCAACAACATCGCCGCCGAGCACCCCAAGGCGATCGTGTTCGACATCGAGCTCGCCGACAAGACCACGGTCGGCGGGACGTGCAAGATCCAAGGAACCTCGTACCCGTGTGATGACCTCGCGCTCCTGACCGCGATCAGCAACCATCCCGGCGTCACCGCGTTCGACACGACCGCACCGGAGACCAACGGGAGCGGGCAGATCCGCTTCCTGGGCTCGACCGAGGGGACGACGCTGCTCAACCAGCTGGGCTCACGCGCGGGCGCCGCGCTGTTCCCGCAGAACCAACCGGGCGACGTGTACCGCCAGATGCTCTACTCGGTCCAGAACGTCCCGGCCCTGTACGTAGTCGCGGCCGAGATGGCCGGCCACAAGCGCATCACCAAGAAGGAGTTCGGCACCAATCGCTGGATCGACTATCCCGGAGCCCAACACACCATTCCCTGGGTCTCCTTCTCGAGCGTCCTCGATCCACGGAAGTACGGGCCGCCCAACGGCTGGACCCACCCGCTCCCGTCGAACTACTTCCGCGGAAAGGTGGTGTTCGTCGGCGCGACGCAGTTGTCCCTCGAGGACTTCCACGCGACCTCCACCGACCCGCAGATGGCCGGGGTCGAGATCGAGGCTGACGCCGCGGCCACCGTCCTGCGGAACTTCCCCCTCAACTCCGTTCCGGACTGGATCAACGTCCTTCTCATCGTGTTGTTCGGCGTCGGAGTGCCCCTCCTCGCCCTGCGCGTGCGCCCGGTCATCTCGATCGCCATCGCGGTGGCCACCGGGGTGGTCTTCGCCATCGTCGCACAGCTGGTGTTCAACGCCGGCCTGATCGTGGCCTTCGTGTACCCGCTCGGTGCCCTGATCCTGAGCGCCGTCGGCTCGCTGGCGGTGCAGATGGTGACCGAGGCGTTTGAGCGCATCCGGACGCGCGACCTGTTCAGCCGGTTCGTGCCGGAGAACGTAGTCGACCAGGTGCTGGAGAGCGCCGACGGACTGAGATTGGGTGGCGTGCAGCGCGACGCCACGATCCTGTTCTCCGACGTGCGGGGCTTCACCACACTGGCCGAGACGCTCACCCCGCCGCAGGTGATCGAGGTCCTCAATCACTACCTGAGCGAGATGAGCGATGCGATCCTCAACCACGGTGGGACGCTCGTCTCGTACATGGGAGACGGGATCTTTGCCGTGTTCGGGGCGCCGCTCGAGCTGCCCGATCACGCCGACCGGGCGGTGGCCGCCGCGCGCGAGATGCTCGATGTGCGCCTGCCCCGCTTCAACGCCTGGCTACGTGAGGAAGGGCTGAGCGACGGGGTGCGGATGGGAATCGGCCTCAACAGCGGGCATGTCATGTCCGGGCACGTCGGTTCCGAGCGGCGGGTCGAGTACGCCGCTGTCGGCGACACGACCAACACCGCCTCCCGGATCGAGTCGCTGACCAAGGGCACGCCACACCAGCTGTTCATGTCTGACTCGACGAAAGAGGCACTGCTGTCTACGCCGGACGACCTCGTCGAGGTCGGTGAGACCGAGATTCGCGGGCGCCAGGGCCATATCAAGCTGTGGTCGATCAGCGAAGGTCCCGAGCCGATCGGGGTCGGGAAAGCCGGCGAACCCGAGCCCTTGCCAGCGCCCGGGCCAGCCATGTAGGTTCGCAACAACAGGATCGGAACCAGGAGGGCAACTTGTCTACCGAAGCGCCAACCGCCACCGGCGAGAGGCTGGCCCTCTACCGCCGTGCCACCAACTACATCGCGGCGGCGATGATCTACCTGCAGGGCAATCACATGCTCGAGGAGCCGCTCGCGCCTGAGCACGTCAAGCACCGACTGCTCGGTCACTGGGGCACGGTGCCCGGCCTGAACCTGATCTATGCCGGCCTGAACCGGCTGATTCTCGACACCGACTCAAGCGTGCTGCTGGTCACCGGCCCGGGCCACGGGGCTCCGGCCAACCTGGCCAACCTGTGGATCGACGGCTGCCTGGAGGACGTCAAGCCCGAGCTCTCCCGCGATCGTGACGGGCTGGCCCGGCTGGTCCGTGACTTCTCCTGGCCGGGCGGGTTCCCCAGCCACATCGCGCCGATCGTGCCCGGCACGATTCACGAGGGCGGCGAGCTCGGCTACGCGCTCGCCACCGCGTTCGGCGCCGCGCTCGACAACCCTGAGCTGATCGTCGCCGCCGTCATCGGCGACGGCGAGGCCGAGACTGGTCCCACGGCGGGTGCGTGGCACTCGAACAAGTTCCTCGATCCGGCAGGGAGCGGCGCCGTGCTGCCGATCCTGCACGTCAACGGCTACAAGATCGCCAACCCGACGATCTACGGGACGATGAGCGACGTGGAGGTGACCAAGCTGTTCGAGGGCTTCGGCTGGCGTCCACTGATCGTCTCCGGAGACGACCTCGACGCCAGCCTCGCCACCGCGCTCGATCAGGCTTACGCCGACATTCGCGAGATCCAGTCGCAGGCGCGCGCCGGCCGCCGACCCGAACGTCCAGCCTGGCCGATGATCGTGCTGCGCTCGCTGAAGGGCTGGACCGGCATCCGCGAACTCGACGGGATCCAGATCGAGGGCACCTCCAAGGCACACCAGGTGCCGGCGATGAACGCGCGGACGAATCCCGTCCACCTCCAGGCGCTCGAGCAGTGGCTGCGGTCCTACCACCCCGAGGAACTGTTCGACGAGAACGGCGGCCCGCGGCCCGAGGTGCTGGCCATGTGCCCGACCGGGGACAGGCGGATGGGCGCCAATCCGCACGTCAACGGCGGGCGACTGCGCGTGCCGCTGTCCCTGCCCTCGCTCGAGGAGCATGGCGTGGTAGTGAACAGCCCCGGGGCTGCCACCGACAGCGCCCTGGGAACGCTCGGCAAGTACTTGAGAGATGTGTTCCGCCTCAACGACGAGCAGCGCAACTTCCGCATCATGTGCCCGGACGAGGTGGCCTCCAACCGGCTGAACGCCGTCTTCGAAGCCGAGAACCACGCCTACGAATGGCCCGTGGACCGGAATGTCAGCCCCGACTACGTGCCGGACGGGCGGATCATGGAGGTGCTCTCCGAGCACAACTGCCAGGGCTGGCTGCAGGGTTACGTGCTCACCGGCCGTCACGGGATCTTCCCGTGCTACGAGGCGTTCATCCCGATCGTTGACGGCATGGTCAACCAGTACGGGAAGTTCCTGAAGATGTCACGTGAGGAGGCGAAGTGGCGCGAGCCGGTGGCCTCGCTCAATTACCTGCTGACCTCCGAAGGCTGGCGGCAGGACCACAACGGTTACTCGCACCAGATGCCCGGTTTCATCAACTCGATGCTGAACCGCCGCGAGGAGAGCGCCCGGGTCTACCTGCCGCCGGACTCGAACACGCTGCTGGCGACGGTCGCGCACTGCCTGGAGGCGACCGGCTGCATCAATCTGGTGATCGCCTCCAAGCTGCCGCTGCCCACATGGCTGCCGATGGATGACGCGATCGAGCACGTCCGCCGTGGTGCCTCGCGCTGGGCTTGGGCCAGTAACGACGACGGCCAGCCCGACGTGATCATGGCCGGCTGCGGAACGATTCCGACCGTCGAGTTGCTGGCGGCGACGAGCCTGCTGCGCACCGAGGTCCCCGAGCTCAAGGTGCGCTTCGTGAACGTCACCAACCTGTTCGCGCTGGCGCGTCCGGACGCGCATCCGGACGGCCTGTCGCCGGCGGACTTCCGCGAGCTGTTCACCGACGACCGTCCGGTGCTGTTCAACTTCCACGGTTACCCGTCGGCGGTTCACCAGCTGATCCACCGCCGTCCCCACCAGGAGCGCTTCCACGTGAGCGGGTATGTCGAGGAGGGCACGACGACGACTCCGTTCGAGCTGCTGGCGATGAATGGCGTCGACCGCTTCAACCTGGCGGTCCAGGCTCTGAGCCGCGCCGACATCGCTGTCTCAGAGCTCGTGCGCGGAATGTCCGGCGACTTTGCGGTCCGCACCGTCTCCGGAGCCCGTGAGGCGATCGCCAAGCTCACCGGCCGCCGCGAGGAGATCCGCCGCGAAATCCGCGAGCTGGGCGACGACCCGCCGGAGATCAAGGAGTGGGTGTGGCCGAGCGGCGAACCGGTGCCGGCCTGATCAGCGGAGCTTGACTACAACGACCGGCGGAAGAGACAATCAATTGGTTGACAAAGGGGGCTCATGGGATCGACCGTAGACGACGCGCGTGACCGGGCACGGGGCTACCTGGACGGGGCCGACTTCGACGCGAGTCTGAGCGCCGCCCGGGAGGGGCTGAGCTCGGCGCCGGACGACGTCGAGCTGTTGGTGCTGGCCGGTCGAGCCGGCGTGGAAGTGGAATCAGACGACGCGATCGAGCACCTGCGACGAGCCACCGAGCTGGCTCCCGATAACGCCGGCGCGTGGCATCACCTGGGTGAGGCACTCGCGGCCGAGGGCGCGATGGACGAAGCCGAGGGGGCGTTCCGGCGCGCCGTCGAGCTCGACCCCGACGACCAGCTGGCACTCACCCATCTCGGGCACACCGCGCTGGCGGCGGGCCGACGCGACGAGGGCGTCGGCTTTCTCGCCCAGGCGGCAGACCTCGCCCATGCCGCTTCCAGCGCGTCGATCAGCCTGGTCGACATGTATCGCTCGTTTGGTCAGTACGACGACGCGCTCGCTCAGGCCCACCTGATCGCAGATTCCGCCCCCGAGGACCGGCTCGCCTGGCTCGACGTCGCGGAGCTCAGCCTCCAGACCGGCCGGCTCGACGAGGCCCGCGCCGCGTTCGATCGACTGCGCGAGCTCGACGAGGTACCGGGTCACGAGGCCTACCCGGTGCACGGAATGATCCAGGTCGAGCTGGCGCGGGAAGGATGGGAGCCGGCAAGCGACCTGGTGACTCAGGCCGCGGCAATCGACCCCCACGGCCTCAGCACCGTGCTGGTCGTGTTCCTGCGCGAACAGACCGGAGAGGCGGGCGACGACGACGCGGACGAGTCGGCGCCCGCGCCCACCCGCGAGGAGGTGGACGCCGTCCTGGCCGGTTCGCTGGCCGACTACCGCCGAATGCTGGCCGACGACCGTCTGTTAAGGGGAGGTGATCTGGTTGGCTGACGTTGCCACGCCCACTCGAGCGGTGTCAGCGGAGTGGTTCCGCTGCCCCAACTGCGAGGCGTTCGTCTACCACAAGCGCCTGAAGCGCAACCTCGGGGTGTGCCCCGAGTGCAACCACCACTTCCGCGTGCGCCTCTCCGAGCGACTTGCTCAGCTGCTCGATCCGGGCAGCTTCGAGGAGCTGACCGGCGATCTCGAGCCGCTCGACGCACTCTCGTTCTTCGACTCCAAGGCCTACGCCGATCGCATCCGTGACGCCCAGCGTAAGACCGGGTTGAAATCGGGGGCGCTGTACGGCATCGGCACGATCGAGGAGCTGCCGATCGTGGTCGCAGCGATCGACTTCGGGTTCGTCGGCGGCAGCATGAGCGGCGCCGTCGGCGAGGCGATCACGCGCGCCGCCGAGCTGGCACTCGAGCGTCGCGTCCCGTTGCTGGTGATCTCGGCCTCCGGCGGCGCCCGGATGCAGGAGGGCTGCGTGTCGCTGATGCAGATGGCCAAGACGAGCCAGGCGGTCGCGCGCATGAACGAGGAAGGCGTGCCGTTCTTCTCACTGCTGACCGACCCGACCTACGGCGGCGTCAGCGCCTCCTATGCCACGCTCGGCGACGTACTGATCTCCGAGCCGGGCGCGCACATCGGCTTCGCCGGGCCATCGGTGATCGAGCAGACGATCCACCAGAAACTTCCCGACGGCTTCCAGACGGCGTCGTTCCTGGTCGACCACGGGATGCTCGACATGGTCGAGCCGCGGGAGAACCTGCGGCGTACGCTGCGCAACCTGCTGGCGCTTCACGCCCTGGCCGAGAAGGCGCGCAGCGAGGACACACCGGCCCGCTTGGGCCGACTCCCCGACACGGACGGCACCCCGCCGGTGTCCGATCCCGATCAGCTGAACGCCACCGATCCGTGGGATGTGGTCCAGCTCGCCCGTCACATCGACCGGCCCCGGATGCTCGACATCGTCTCGCTCGCCCTGGACGAGTTCCACGAGCTGCGCGGCGATCGCCTGTTCGGTGAGGATCGGGCGATCATCGGTGGCCTTGGTCGCCTCGGCGAGCTTCCGATCATGGTGATCGGTCAGCAGAAGGGCCACGCGACCAGCGAGCTCGTGGAGCACAACTTCGGCATGCCCGAGCCCGAGGGCTATCGCAAGGGCATGCGGCTCATGCGCTACGCCGCCCGGTTCGGCTTGCCGCTGGTCACGATCGTCGACACACCCGGCGCGTATCCGGGGATTGGTGCCGAGGAGCGTGGTCAGTCGGTCGCCATCGCCGAGTCGATCCTGCTGATGTCGCGCCTGCCCATCCCGACCGTGACGGTGGTGACCGGCGAGGGCGGCAGCGGCGGAGCGCTCGCGCTCGCCACCGCGGACCGCGTGCTGATGATGGAGAACGCCTACTACTCGGTGATCAGCCCCGAAGGCTGTTCTACGATCCTGTTCAAGGACGCCAGTGCCGCGCCCCGCGCCGCCAAGGCGCTCCGGATCACGAGCCCCGAGCTGCTCCGTCTGGGGGTGATGGACGCGGTCGTGCCCGAACCCGCAGGTGGCGCCCAGACCGATCCGAATGCCGCTGCGGCAAACCTGCGCGCCGCGCTCGTCGCGAGCCTGGCCGAGCTTCTGCCGTTGGATATCGACGAGCTGCTCACGCAGCGCTACGACCGCTTCCGCAAGTTCGGTGCGCCGGGCAGACAGCCGGTGCTGCCGCCGATCACAGGTGACACCACATGAGCGATAACAAATCACACGAGAAGCATCCCGACCGCGACATGATCGAATCGGTCTGGGCCGAGGCGCGCGATCTGGTCAGGAAGCTCGAGGGCACGACCGTGCAACGGTTCGCGGTTGCCGCCGGCGAGTACAGGATCGAGATCGAGCGCGGCGCGCCGGTCACGGTTTCCCTACCCACGGCAGCGGCCGCGGGTAACGGCGAGGCGGCGATCTCGAGCGGGCAGCCCGTCGCCACCGGCGCCGGCCCCGGATTGGGCGTCGCTCCCGGGGCGCGCATGGCCTCGGGAGTGTTCACGCTCGGCGACGCGCCCCCAGCCGACAACCGGATCCCGGTGCTCGCGCCGCTGGTGGGGACCTTCTACCGCTCCTCCCAGCCTGGCGCCAAGCCATTCGCCGAGGTCGGCGAGGTGGTCGAGGCCGGCCAGCCGGTGTGCATCGTCGAGGCGATGAAGATGATGAACGAGGTCGTCGCCGGGGAGACGGGAAAGGTGGCCGAGATCGCGGTCGAAAACGGCGAGTGGGTCGAGTTTGAGCAGGTTCTGATGTACCTCGAGCCGGGCGAGGCGTAGGGGCTGACCGTGTTCGAAAAGGTCGTGATCGCAAACCGCGGGGAGATCGCCCTGCGCGTGGCCCGCGCATGCCGGGAACTCGGGATCAAATCGGTCGCGTTGTACTCGACCTGCGATGCCGAGTCCGCCGTGGTGAAGTTCGCCGATGAGGCGGTACACATAGGTCCAAACCATCCCGGCAAGAGCTACCTGCACATCCCGAACGTCATCGGCGCGGCACTGAAAACCGGAGCCGATGCGCTTCACCCCGGCTACGGGTTCCTCTCCGAGGACCCGTTCTTCGCCGAGATCTGCGCCAACAACGGGATCACGTTCATCGGTCCCAAGCCGGACGTGATGGAGAAGGTCGGCGACAAGGCGGTCGCCCGTGACCTGATGCAGAAGGCCGGGCTGCCGCTCCTACCCGGAACAATCGAGCCGGTCGGAACGGTTGATGACGCGTTCGACATCGCCTCCTCGATCGGGTATCCGCTGATCATCAAGGCGGTCGCCGGTGGTGGCGGCCGCGGAATGAACGTGGTGCGTCGCGAGGAGGACCTGGCGCGGCTCTACCAGACCACCCGCGCCACCGCGCAGGCGGTGTTCAAGGACAGCGCGGTGTACATCGAGCGTTACTTGGACGCGCCGCGTCACACCGAGATCCAACTCGTCTGCGACTCGCACGGCAGCGGTGTGTATTTCTTCGAGCGCGATTGCTCGGTCCAGCGGCGACATCAGAAGCTGATCGAGGAGGCACCCTCGATCCACCTATCCGACGAGCAGCGCCGGGACATCGGCGAGCGCGCCGTCAAGGGCGCGCTGTCGGTCGGCTATACCGGCGCCGGCACGATGGAGTTCCTGCTCGACTACGACGGCAACCTGAGCTTCATGGAGATGAACGCACGCATCCAGGTCGAGCATCCGGTGAGCGAGATGATCACCAGCGTCGACCTGATCCAGGAGCAGATCCGGGTCGCCGCCGGCGAGCCGCTGTCTGTCACGCAGGCCGATGTCAAGCTGCGCGGCCACGCGATGGAGTGCCGGGTCAACGCCGAGGATCCGGACCGTGACTTCGCGCCCGCCGCCGGCAAGCTCGACGTGTACGTGCCGCCCGGAGGACCGTGGACCCGCGTCGACTCGCACTGTTACCCGGGCTGGTCGATCGCCCCGTTCTACGACTCGCTGATCGCCAAGCTCATCGTCTGGGCGCCTACCCGCCTGGAGGCGATCGAGCGTATGGACCGGGCCTTGAGCGAGTTCCAGATCGAGGGCCGCGGGGTAAAGACCACGATCCCGTTCCATCGACGGGTCCTCGCCGACGAGCGCTTCCGCTCCGGCGACGTGTCAACGGATTTCGTCGAACAGTTCATGGCCGGCGAGGCGGCGGCGGTAGCCGCCGGCTGACCGCTGGTCGCGGTCGAGGAACCGGAGCGTCAGCTTGGCGGCGGTCCGGTCGGGACCCGATGCACGCCCGACGGGCTCGGCGCCCGGCGCAGCTCCTCGGGGATTTCGATCACCGCTGCAGAGAACCTCCGCGCCAGCGGCGGCGGTCCGCTTCCCTCCAGCTGAGGCGTGAACGCCGTCACCGGCAGCGGCAGGTACTCGGGCGCGACCGACCAGCCGGTGGAGCGGAACTCGCCGGCGTCCTCGATCCAGCTCAGCGACACCAGCGGCAGGATCACGACCTTCGTCCAGATTGCGATCCACCAGGCGATCCAGTACGCGAGGATCGGCTCGATGTCGGACTCGAAGTGGATTCCCTTCAGCGTCTTGGCCGCGATGTAGACGAGGATGAACTCGCCGACCGCGAGCGTGAACGTCAGCCACGGCGGCTGCCAGCGGATGATGAACGGGTAAAAGGTCGTGTCGAGCGCCACCCCGATTACGAAGTAGAGCCCGATCAGCACGATCCAACTGGGGTTGTGCGTGACCACGGAGATCACCGCCGCGATGATCGCGGGGATGATCAGGATCGCCCACCTGGTCTGCACGCGGCCTAGAACAGTGGGGCACATCGAGAACCCTGGCTAGGCGAGCTGCTGGGTCGGGGACACGTTACGCAGCGCGTGCGCGACATCACGCCCCATCGAGACTTGGAGCGTGAGCCGGGAGCCGAACCCGCGCTTGTGGAGATGCTCCGCGCGCGCGCAGTCGGCCACAAAACGCCGGGCGATGAACTTGAGGCCGGCGATCGTGTCGCCGTGCGGGATCACGTTGTTGGCGATCAGGCCCATGCAGCACAGCCGCGAGTCAGGGCGGTCGAGACCGGGTACGCCGCAGTTGGTCTGAAGCCTCATCTTCCCTTGGACGACGGGAACCTTGTAGAACTCGATCAGCCGCCTGAGCAACGGGATGGTCAGGACCGACTTGTTGAAGCCGGTGCCGGCAACCACTCCCGTCACGTCCAGCCATCCCGGGTCCTCACCATGGCGGCTGGTGACGTGGACACGGAGTCCGGCCCGCCCTGGCTCGACCTGGTCGATCTCACCAACCAGGGCGTCGAACCGACCGTCCTGCTTGCCATCCTCGATCCTCGCAAGCCACTGCCTGCGTTTGGGCCGGGTCCCCGCCAGCACCTTCCCGAGGAACTGAATTCGCTCCTCGAACGTGAGTGAGACGTAGGCATCGACCCCGATCGACTCGAACAGGCAGCGCGGGACGTTGAGGTCCTGCGTGTCAGGCTGGGGGTTGCGGGTCAGCGCAAGCGCCGAGGCGCCGACGTCGAGGATGTTCGCCCACTCGTTGACGGAGGCGATCCCTGCCCCGAGCACGATGTAGCGCCCGTCCGGGGCGTACTGCTTGGGCTCATATGCCTGAACGATCCGGTCGGCCACAAGTGGGTCCTGCCGCGCCTTGGCCAGCACCGGCGGGAATGACAGCGGCCCGTGCCCGGGCGCGAGCATCACGTGCTTGGCGCGGCCGATGAAGTTCGCCTGCTCGTCGTAGATGACGAAGTGCGGCATCGGGTGCATCTCCCGCTGCAACCAGCCGACGCGCAGCGGCACACGCGACTGTTCCCAGCCCATACGCTCCTTGACGACCGCGGCCTCGGTCAGGATCTCCGGCACGCCCGGGTTGTATTTCCGAGTGATCGAGCGCCACAGCGGCTTCGGTGACTTGTGCGCCCACGCGTCGAGCTGAGCGAACGTGGGCCAGTCGGGGGCGAGGAAATGCGACTCCGACTCTGATCTCAGCACGGTCTGGCCGAGGTTGTAGGCGAACTGCTGGTAGGTGCCGACGGGGTTGTCGCTCGGCCCGAAGATCGTCAGCTCCTCATTGGTGAAGCCGAGGTAGCGCGCGGTGCCGTGGACAAGCAGCGAACCGAAGCCGTCCCCAACCACGGCGATCACCGAGTCTCGTGGTGCCGATGCCCCCATCTTCCGCGGATCGTATCCGCCCGCGGCCTCGATGGGAAGGAAATCTTCGGAGGCACAAAAGACCCACCGCGGCCCGCCGGAGGTTATTCTCACCCGCGATGCCTGAGCCATTGACACTTGAGATCGTCGAAGGCCCGAACGCGGGTCAGCGGGTGCTCCTCGAGCGGCCGATCGTGATCGGCCGGGCACCAGACACGGATTTGGTCCTCGAGGACGGCGAGGTGTCGCGTCACCATGCCCGGGTTAGCCCGGCCACCGACGGCTCCGCGGTCGTCGAGGATCTCGGGTCGGCCAACGGCACATTCGTCAACCAGAACGAGTTGCAGGGACCCGCCCGCCTCGATCCGGGCGATGAACTGCTCGTCGGCGTGACGGTGATCGAACTGCGCAGCGCAGCCCAGGTTGCGGCTCAGCCCTCGGCGATTCGCGCGGTCCCGGTTGGACTCGTCGCCGCGCCGCTGACTCCCGCGTACGTCGATCCCGAGGTGATCCATGCCGAGATCGAGCCAAGCAACTCGAGGACGACTACAGGCGAGCTGGACAAGTACCTCGATGTCCGCGTTCGGCGCCGGGCACAGCTGGCGCCACTGGCGCTGTTTATGTTGGTCGCGCTCGCCTTGATCATCTACTTCGCGACGCGGTAGCCATCTGCGCTCTCGGCGCGCGGCCACGACCCGGAGCGCTCGCCGGCGTTCGCGCGCGCGAGCGCGCCGCCGCCGTCCTTACTGAGCCGCGAAGTAGATCACGAGCGCAATCGCGGTGAGCACGGCGGTCCCGAACGAGAGCACCGTCGGGACCCAGGAACGTGACGCGAGGCCGCGGCTACGCCTCGCGGTCGGCGGAACGAACTCGCCCACGACGAGGGAGACGTTGCGTGCGGAACCCGGCGCGGCCGCTGGCGCCGCCGGCGCGCGTGTCGATGGCGCGGGGACGGACGCAGCCGCTGCGACCTCGGCCGGTGCCCTCCCGGGGTCGACTGTCTGAGGCTGGGCGATCGGCCGAGCTCTGGTCACCTGGGGGTCGACGGTCGCTCGGGCCCTGGTCACCTGAGGGTCGACGATCGACCGGGCTTTCGTCACCTGAGGGTCGACGATCGGCCGGGCCCTGGTCACCTGCGGGTCCGCGACTTCGCTCACTCGTGTTGCCTGGACGGGTAGCACGCCCGTCACCTCGAGCACGGTCGCCCCGAGCCGAATCTTGGCACCGCCGCCAACGCGGGTAGGCGCGTCGATCCGCTGCTCGTCGACGAACGTCCCGTTCGAGGAGCCGAGATCCTCTACCTCGACCGCGCCGACGACACTTCGCACGACCGCGTGCCGCCGTGAGATCTCGGCGTCGTCGATCGTGAGGTCAGCGTTCTCACGGCCGATCACGACCTCGTCCTTCAGTTCGATCGTCCGCCCCGTGAGTGGGCCGCTCCTGATCTCCAGGCTAGCCACGACGCGCAGCGTACAGTTGTCTTTGACCGCCTGCAACCACTGTCGATCCTCAGCGATACGCGCCGGCGGCCCTACTTCGCAAGCACGGCCAGCCCGGCCGGCTCATCGCTGCTCTGAACGGGCAAGGGGACCGATGCGATCGGCGTCAGCGCGCCGTTGCTCCCGATGCTGAACGCGTCGACAAAGTTGCCGTAGGCGGCTACGGGCCGCGGAAAATCTGGATCCTGATGGTCGGCGGTGACGTACAAGTACCGGTTGGTTGGGTCGATAGCCAGATTCAGGGTCGTCCCGTCGGAAGGTGTGTGGATGTTTTGAATCTGAGTGAGATGATCGCCGGCTGCGGACACGGCAAAGGCCGCGACTGAACGAGAGCCGCTGTTGGCCACATACAGGAACCGCCCGTCACTGGTGATCGCGGCCCAACAGCCGGCGAGCCCGCTGTTATTGACGTAATTGACGAACGTCAGCCCACCCGACTGATCGTAACCGTACACGGCCACGCGCCCGGCCACGGTGGCAAGGTAGTACACATACGGCTTTACGGGGTTTACCGCCAGGCCGAACGGCAATGCCACCGCCGGCGGGGGAAGCTGGGGCGGCGCCTTTTGCCCTGCGGTTACGCTCGCCGGAAACGAGGTCGGAGAGCCCGGGGCAGTAGTGAGTTGGCCGTTGGCGGCGAGCTGCAGCACATGAATCTTGAACGAGAAGAAACCGGAGCTGAACACAATGTTGCCGCTCGGCGAGAGGTCCGCCTCGATCGGTCCCGCGGCTGGGTCTGGGACTGTCGAGATCTGTTGGAGTGCGCCACTCGGGGCAACCGAGAACGACATATAGCCCGTCTGAGAAGGAATCCCCGGTGGCTTCTCGCCGGTGAGGTAACCGTGGTTGGCGACGACCACGAATCGGCCGTTGGAGCCGACGCTGATCGGGGCGTGGCCGCCAGACGGGAACGGCGAGCCGGGAACCGGAGTGAGATCGCCCGTGGCGGTGTTCACGCTAAAGACCGAGATCGTGTCGGAGCCCTGGTTGACCGCAAACAACAGTTTGTGATCCGGACTCAGCGTGACCTGTCCGTCCCCCGCCCACGCACCCGCAGACTTCCCGGGCACGAGCGGAACCCCGGTGCCGCCGGTGGGCCATTCCCGGATATCGAGCGGCCGGGGCGAACCATCCTGTCCGTACGCAAGCGCATACACGACATTGCTGTTGGATGCTCCGCTATCCGACTCGGTGTAGATCCAGCCAGCAACCGGCGATGCCGCGGGAATTGGCAGATCCGCAGGCGGGACGGTCGGCTTGAGGAAAGCAGCTGGAAGGGCCGGGGCGGCAACAGCCGCGGCTTGTTTTGCCGTCGTCGTCGTCGTCTTCGTGCTCGACGAGCGGGTCGCGAACCCGACGATCGCCCCGGCCACGCCGAGGACGGCAATCACGGCAAGGACGGGCACCAACAGTCCGGGCCCCCGCTTGGGTGGGGAAAGCGGCGCACTCTGAACGCCGGGGGGAAGCAGCGGGCCTCCGGTTCGCGCGGCCGCGCTGACCGGCGCGACTGGCTCGCTCGGGGGCGCGGCCGGCTCGACCGGCGGGATGGCGGCAGCCCGCGTCACGCCGGCTCCGGGGGCAACAGGACTGACCTGCGTCCTCTCCGGAACTGCGCTAGCCACCTGAAGCACGGAGTCGCCGAGCTCGATCCTGTCTCCCGGCGAGAGCACCTGCGGCGCGTTGATCCTCGTACCGTTGACGTAGGTGCCATTGGCGGAGCCAAGGTCCTCGATCACGATCCGACCCTCGTTCGTACGGCGCACGCGGGCGTGATAGCGCGACAGCGCGGGGTCACCGCCCAGATCGGCCGGGGGGCTGGCCGCCCGCCCGAAGACCAACTCGTGTTCCAGCTGGATCAACGTTCCAGCTGCACTGCCGCCCACCACTTGAAGCTTGACTTCAGCCATCCGCGCTCCCCAGCTGATTGGATCGGACACTACCGGCCGTTGCCGTTGGTTGCAAGAGACGCGGGCGGTTGACTCGCCGGCCGGACCGCTTACCCGAGCGCTCCCCAGCCGTGCGCCGATTGCTCTATCTCGGTGCCTTCGCTCGGCCTGTCGATGACGATCAGGCAGGGCAGCGGCACTGCGATTTTCTGTGTGAACAAAAGATGAATCCAAATCCTTCGATGCTCGGGGATCGGGTACAGTCTCGGACCGGGCATCGACCAGGAGGCAAATAGATGGGACTACCGGGGCGTTCTCATCCCCTCAGGGGACTCGCACTGCTGAGTCTCGTCGGCGTTGTTGTGCTGGCGTTCGGAGCATCCGCTGCGCTCGCCGCCAAACAACATCGACGCAGGGGCGGACTGTATGCGGCCAAGCCAGTCGGCTTCGTCTACACGGAGACCAACGCTGCGCCAAACAACCAGGTTCTGATCTTCGACCGCTACGCGAACGGCATGCTCAAGCAGGCCGGCGCCGTGTCGACGGGTGGAACCGGCGGGCACGAGCAGCAGGGGCCGTGCAACCCCCCCGGAGGGTGTCCGTCCTTGGACACGCAGAGCGAGGTCGTGCTGGCGCCGAACGGTCGCCTGCTGTTCGTGGTCAACGCCGGCAGTAACAACATCACCTCGTTCCGGGTGACGAGCTCCGGCTTGCGCAAGGTCAGCGTGATCGGCTCCGGCGGCGTGTTCCCCAACAGCCTGACCGTTCACGGGAACGTGCTCTACGTGCTTAACTCGAACAGCGACAACATCGCGGGCTTCCGCTTCTCCCACACCGGAGCGCTGACCGCGCTCGCGGGCTCGACGCAGCCGCTCCTCGACGGAGCTCTTCCGACGGCTCCGAGGCAGATCGGCTTCAACCCGAGCGGCAAGCTGCTGATGGTCACGGTGCTGGCAACCGCGGCCGGGCCGCCGCCCGTCGGTGGGACGGCCGACACGATCGACACCTTCCCGGTCACCAATGGGGTGGCGGGTGCGGGGACCGCGCACGACTCGACCTCGAACTTCCCGTTCGCGTTCGCGTTCGACTCGCACGGCACCGCCGTCGTGGCGCAGGTCGACAGCTTCGCGCCGGGCGCGGGCACCGCCCAGACCTACAGCGTGACGAACTCCGGGACGATGACCCCGATCAGCGGCCTGTCGACGAACGGGTTCGCCCCGTGCTGGGTCGCGATCACCCACAATCAGCGCTACGCGTATGTGGTCAACTCGGGCAACGGCGTGACCAGTACGCAAACGCCGGGGCCGAGCATCGCCGAGTACAAGCTGTCGCCGAGTGGCGGGCTGAGGCTGATCGGCAACACGGCGCCACTGTCTCAATTCCTCGAGACGGACGACGCGGTGACGCCCGATGACAGGTACGTGTACGTGGTCTCTTTTATGGAGGCCAGTCCGCCGAGCCAGACGGCGGGGGGCAACGACAGCCTGATCAACGTGTACAGGATCCGTCACGACGGGGCCCTGAGCTTCGTCGCCTCGACCCCCGAAATCGCGAGCCCTGGGCTGAGCGGGTTGGCGGTCAACTAGGTCACTCGACATCTGGGGCCGGGGCCCGTACCCCGGCCAAGTAGGCGAAAGGCCCCGGCGCTGCCGGGGCCTTCGCCGGTCTAACATACGCATGACACACGAGCCTCAGGGGGTCGGTCACAGCGTGACAGCCGAGAACGAGTTGCGCCTCGAAGCCGCGGCGGGCAGGGCACGAGGGTTCAGCTTCGTGGTCGACGAGCGACTCGTCATCGGCCGCAACTCGGAAGGGCCCGGACGCCTCGCAGACGATCCCGAGCTCTCGCGCCACCATGCCGAGATCGTGCGCGCGCCCAACGGTGAGTTCACGATCAAGGACCTGTCCTCGACAAACGGCACATTCGTCAACGGGACCCGGCTGAACACGCCCGCCGTGCTCACGGTCGGTGATGAGATTGACATCGGTACCACCAAGCTTGTCGTCCGGTCGGCCCCGGTCGCGCCGGCGCCGGCGGCAGGGCAGCCCGAGGTGGATGTGCGCGCGGCGACGCTCGTCGGAGGCGTCATAGAGACGAGCCGCCCTCCGGAGGAAGAGGCACAACTCCCAACCGAGCCCGCGTCTGGAGTCGAAGCGGCGCAGGTGCCAACCGAGCCCGCAGCTCCAATCGAAGAGGCGCCGTTGACCGTCCGACTGGAGGTCGACTTTGAGCAGACGACCGCGCAGCTTTCGGTCCACGGGACGGGCGAACCGATACGCGTCGTGCTCGAGCACGACCAATGGCGCGTCGATGACCGAGAGTCGTGATGTCTGGCGGAAACGAGGTCGAGCACTCGATCGACGTTGACTTCGATCGGTCACCACACCGCAACGACCGGCGCGGAACTGGCGCCCTTGGCGGCGTGGCTCTCGATAGAGTCCGCCCATGAACGCATCGGGCGCGCGTTTGGAGGTCGTCGCCGGCAAGGCGAGCGGGATGTCGATCGTCGTGGAGGACGAGCTGTTTATCGGGCGCCAAGCCGATGGGCCCGGCCGTCTGGCCGAGGATGACGAGATCTCTCGCCAGCACGCGCGGGTAACCCTCGACCACAGCGGAGTGTGTGCGATCGAGGACCTGGGCTCCACCAACGGCACGTTCGTGAACGGGCTGCGGATCACCTCCCCGAACGCGCTCCGCGAGGGGGACACGATCGAGCTTGGCGGCACCACGCTGGTTGTGCGGGAGATCCCGCCCGTGACCGAGCCCGCGACTAGCCCACCGCCCGGCCCTGCACCCGGCCCGACCCCCCTGCCGTCGACCGTGGTCCCGGGGGCCGGACCCGAGATACCGACAGTCGAGCACGAACGCCCTCCCCTGTCTCTCCAGCTCCAGATCGATTTCGCGGCCCAGGAGGCGCGGTTGTCCCTGGGTGCGGGCGCCGAGCCGGTGCGGCTGGTGCTCGAAAGCGGCGCCTGGCGCCTCGCCCCTCCCGTCCCGACCGAGAAAGGAGCCACCGATGAGCGCAGGCCAGGCGACACTTGACGTGCCGCCGCAGGTGCTCGAGTACCTGCAGCAACACAAGACGCTGACGCTCGCGACCGCCTCGCCGGCGGCGATTCCGCGCGCGAGCACGTTCCTGTACGTCAGCGAAGGTCCCACGCTCTACTTTTGGAGCCGTGCCACCACCATTACCGCGCGCCAGCTCGCCCAGAATCCCGTAGTCGCATTCACAGTCGACGACTACACCGAGGACCTGAACCAGACGCGCGGCGTGCAGGGAACCGGCGAGTGCTCCGTGCTACTGAGCGGCGAGCAGATCGCCCGCGTGGCCGACCTGTTCGGTCAGAAGTTCCCGGAGCTGTCACCCGGCTCGACGATGAGCATCTCGTTCTTCCGTATCACTCCCACCGAGCTGCAGTTCATCGACAACACGGCGGGGTCCGGAGATGCCGAGAGCGCTCCGGGGACGTTCGGTGTCGAGTTTCATCGCGAGCGCTCCTATAGCGTGATCACCGACCTGCCCGTGCAACGTGTCGAGAGCGTCATCGCGAGTCTGCAGAGCAGCGAGGTTGCGGCCGGCGAGACGATCGTTCGGCAGGGAGCGCCGGCGGACAAGTTCTTCATCCTCGTGGAGGGCGAGGCGGAGGCCTTGCGCGACGAGGACGGCACCGAGCGGCGGATCGCGTCGCTGAAGGCGGGGCAGCTCTTCGGAGAGGTCTCGATCATGCGCGACCAGCCACGTTCCGCCACCGTGCGGGCGACGACCGACGCAAAGCTGCTGGCTCTGGAGCGTGACGACTTCCGCGACCTCGTCGCCGAGGCGATGCAGATCACCCCAGATTTCGATCAGGTGATCCGTGCTCGGATGGACGCCCCGAGCAGCGAGTAGCCCGGACCGCCGAATATGCCCGAGTTCACGAGCAAGGACTTCAGGTCCGCCGTCGGCTCTTTCGCGACCGGCGTGACCGTCGTTACGACCCGCGGCGAGGAGCACGCTTACGGCATGACCGCCAACGCCTTCTCCTCGGTGTCGCTCGACCCCCCGCTGGTGTTGGTGTGCGTGATCAGCCAGTCAGTGGGCAGCGAGCACATTCAGCGCAACGGCTGCTTCGCGGTCAACATCCTTGCCGAGGAGCAGGAACCGATCTCTCGCTACTTCGCGTCGCGCGATCGGCCCCGCGGGCTCGACGCTTTTCGTGAGGTTCCGCACCGCATCGCCACCAGTGGTTCGCCGGTTCTCGAGGGGGCGATTGGTTATCTCGACTGCAGGCTCCACGCAACCCACGTCGCGGGGGACCACGAAATCTTCATCGGCGAGGTGTTGGAGCTGGGGTTCGAGGTCGACGGCTCGCCGCTGGTCTTCCACGGCGGGCGCTACAGACCGGTCGCACCGGTTTAGGCAGATTTTTCGCTCGGCGTCACGCCGAAGCCGCGACCGTCACGTCCTCACTCGGAAAGCACCTGCTGACGGTAAAAGTCCATGCCGAAGTCATCCTCGGACATGGTGATCGTGGCACCGGAGTTGTCGATGAACTGAAGCGAAGCCGGAGTGATCTTGAAGAACGAGATATTGGTGGTGGAAGCGCCGGACGAGGGCGACGGGAACTTCTCGGCAAACAGGCCCACCGCCCGGGCGACATCGTCTCCGGAGGAGACGAGCTGGCACTGGCCGTCGCCCTGGATCCCCTTGGCCTTGTTCAAGTCCGCGACATACTCGTCGATCGCGAACGAGACACGGGGATTCGCCTGGATGTGCTTCGCGGTCGTCGACGTCGGGCGAGCCCAGAAGTAGAGCTCCGGGCCGTCGTTCACATACATGAATGTGCTGGCATGAGGGACACCGTCGGATGACGCGGTCGCGAGCGTGACGGTGTTCTCTCCCTTTAGGTAGTCCAACACCTGCTGTGGTACCTCTGATGCCACGGACGGGACCTTAACCGCTTCGCTGAGCCAGTGTCAATGCACCGTGGCTTGGTCTGCGCTGAACTGCTCGAGCTTGGCCGGAGAGTCAGCGGCGAACACTTCCATGTCGCGGTCGATCTGGCGCACGAGCCCGCCAAGGACCCGGCCGGGTCCGAGCTCCAAGAAGGTCCGGCATCCATGTCCGATCATCGTCCTCACGCACTGGACCCAGAGGACCGGGCTCGCGATCTGGTCGATCAGCGCCTGACGCACCTGCTCCGCGGTCGAAACCAGTTCACCGCTGGCATTGCTGGCCATCGGCACCGCAGGCTCGCTCCATGAGATCGCCCCCATCGCCACCGCCAGCTCCTCCTGGACCGGCTTCATCATCTGGCTGTGGAACGCTGCCCCGACCTGAAGTCGCACCGCCCGCTTGGCGCCCGCGCCAGGCGCGAGCTCCACGACGCGCTCAACGGCACGCTCTTCACCCGAGACGACGATCTGCTCGGGAGTGTTCAGATTGGCCGGGGCGACCACGCCAAGACTCGCCACCTCGCCACAGAGACGCTCGACGGCGTCCCGATCCAGCCCAATGATCGCCGCCATCGCTCCGGGCCGCTCGTTCTGGATGCTCGCCATCAAACGGCCACGCTGCGAAACCAGCCCCATCCCGTCCTCCAGCGCAAGCGCGCCCGACGCGACCGCAGCGGTGTATTCGCCGAGGCTGTGACCTGCGACGACAGCTGGCCGCAACCCGGCCTCGCTCGCCAGCTCCATCACCGCTAGCGATAGCGCGAACAACGCCGGCTGAGCCACATCGGTCCGAGTGAGCTCCTCAATCGGTCCCTCCAACGCCAGCCGGCTGACCTCCAGCCCGGATGTCCTGTCAGCGAGCCCCATGTAGCGATCGAACAGCTCGGGCCGGGCTTCACGTAGGTCGGCTCCCATCCCGACCTTTTGTGATCCTTGCCCAGGAAAAACAAACGCTGTGTTGCCCATGATTTCGGCGCTTACGCGGACGCCTCTTCGGCGAGACGGCTGTTTACGTAGTCGAGCGCCTCACCGAGGGTTGTGATGCGCTCGGCGTCCTCTTCATCGACCTGGAGGCCGTATTCCTGCTCGACCGCGAGCGAGATCTCCATGAAGGCCAGGGAGTCCAGGCCGAGCTCGTCGAAGGTCGTCGTGAGATCGTCCGGGATGTCCTCTGCGGGGAGGCCGACGCGGTCGACCAGGATCCGCTTCAGATCTTCCAACCCAACTCTTCTAGTCTCGTTCATGTGCTTCCTCTCGATCGGTGTGGACGCTCAGGCCACGGGTCGGGCGAGCGCTCGGAGCTGCGACAGCTCGGCTTCAGCAGCTTGTTGGCCGGCGGCCCGGAAAAGGTCGGCCAGGTGGAAGTCGCGCCAGTCACAGGGACCAAAGCAAGGCGACACTACGACATCGGCAAGCGCCGCATGACGGACGCTGTCGTCGACCTGGCTGAGGTCCATGACCTCCAGCAGTGTGTCGAGCATGCCGGGCCGGCGACGGGACTCGGACGGGGCCGCAGGGGGCGCCTCCCCCGGCCAACGGTCGAGCATGTTGTCGGACAGCAAGTTGACCGACACGGTCAAGTCCGCGCCGTCGTCCAGCACAGCACCAGTGGGAACCGGTACCAAGGCCATGCCATCCACAAATCTGCGGCCGTCGCGCTCGTACGGCCGGAACACCCCCGCCAGCGCGGTCGCGGCCAACAACGCCTGCCATAGCGGACCCTCGCGCAGCGGGGCCGGCGAGCGGGTCGACAGATCGACGGTCATGACGGTCAGCGGGATCAGCGTGTCGTCGAACGTCCGATCGCATGTGGTCTCGCGCAATCGCTGCTCGAGCAGGTAGAACCCGGTGGCGCCGCCCAGCGACCGTTTGAAGATCGCATCCACAGTCGCTGCGTCGAATGCCTGCCGCAGCGCGCCGTCGATCGCGGCGGCATCCATGCCGAGCGCGATGTATGTGGCGACGATCGCACCGATGCTGCTTCCGGAGACGTAGTCGATCGCATAACCGGCGCGTTCGAGCACGTCGAGCACCCCGAGGTGAGCAAAGCCCTTGGCCCCTCCCGCCCCGAGTGCGAGACCGAGCTTCGTGCGTGTGATGTGCCGCGCCAGCCAGCCGAGGTCGGTACCGGAAATCTGATCGCCGCCGACTCGCGCACAGCGCCGGATGACCCGTAACGACGAGTCGGCGCGCCACGCTCGCGTCGCCGAGAAAGCCTCGTCCCCGACTAGCACTACCTCGATCGGATCTCCGTGCGTTGCGCCATCGCGGTGGAGCTCACCGAGCCGGGCGGTCTCCGAGACCGTGCCCGCGAACACGATCACACGGTCGACCTCCCCGGCCACTGCCGCCAGCGAGGCGGGGTCGAACTCCGAGTCGAGGATGACGGTCACGCCGTCCGAGGCGATGTGGTCGGCGGTGACCACCGAGCCGGCAAAGGACAGCTCTCGGTCCAGTGCCGTCAGTGGCCTCGGAGTTGCCCTGGTCGCTGCCGAGATGAGTGGGAGACGCATCCCCGCTACCGAATCTGCGAACGCCAGCGCTACCTGCTCGCCGCGACGGCTATCCAGCTGCTGGTGGGCGCGAGAGAGATCCGAGCGCATCAGGCGGACCATGTTGGTGAGGATCCGCGGCTCGCGAGCCGCCAGTTCCACAAACTCAGCGCCGCCGAGCTCCATCGCGGATGTCGACGTGCGCGCGATCGCCGCCTCGGTGCGAGGCTCGCCGACGATCACACCGACCTCGCCACAGGTGTCGCCGCGGCGCAGCCGGCCGACGACCTCACCCGATCCCTGGCGAGCACCCGCTGCGATCACATGCACTAGTCCACCCGTGATCGCCCACATGCGATCGCTTGGATCGCCAACGCAGTAAAGGTGCTCTCCTGGCTCGAAAAGCCGCGCCGTCATCTCCCCGGCAATCTCACTCAGGCGAGCTGCGGACAGCCCGGCGAACAGCGGCGAGTGAGCAAGCTCGATCTGGTCGACGGCCACGGCTAAAGGAGTCTACTTGCCGCCAATAAACGCGTGTGAGAAACCGGAGGTTCCCCAGGACCGATGCGCACCCAAAACGGCTCCACCCGCCGTCTCGCCTGTGGTAGTCTGCGAGGCGTTTTTGCGGCCGTTGGACCGAAACGCACAGGATGAGGCGAGCGGCCCCGGCGCCATTGTGCCACTCCTAACGGAGGCATCGAACTCGATGAATGTGATCAGCTCGACTAACCTCTACGCAGAGGTTCAACAGTTTTACGCGGCGCAGATGCAGCGATTGGACGGTCTGGACGTCGAAGGGTACGCCGCCACGTTCACCGATGACGCCGAGTTCATCCATACAGCGGGGCAGCCCGGATCGCACACCCGGGACGGCATCATCCGTGACGTGCACAAGGTCGCCGAGCAGTTAAGAGCTAATACAGAGCAGCGGCGACACTGGTTCAACATGGTGAATCTCGAGCCGCTGGATGACGGCCGTATCAAGTCGACCGTCTACTGCCTAGTCGTCAAGAACCGTCCCGGGCAAAAGCCGGAGTTTGTCAGCTGTGTGGTTAATGACATTCTTGTCCGAGTCGATGGTGAGTTGTTAAACCAATATCGACGCGTCGACTACGACCATCGGTAACGACTCTTCTTTGCTGCCGTGCCTGCCGCACGGGAGCGGCTGGTGTTAGGGGCGAAGGTCATCGGCCAAGTCGAGGGCGGCTGACCACCGGGCCGCCGCCGGGCCGGTCGGGCGGGGTGGGCGGGCCTCCGGTGGGCCGGCCTCCGGCGGGTGGGCCTCCGGGAGGCGGCCCCCCGGGCCGCAGCAGATGCCGCTTCCGAACGAGCGCGAAGGCCACGATCGCGCCGACCGCAGCGACCGCCGCGGCGACCGTGAAGACCGTGGTCAGGCCGGCTGCGTAAGCATCGCGGGCGACGTTTTGCAGGCCGGGCCGGACGGCCGCAGGAAACTTGTGCAGGAGTTGCGGCGTGGCACCGGCGGAGATCCCGTTCGCCAGCCCCTTGGCGACCGGGGCGAACGGGCTAGAAGCGACTGCGCTTTTGACATGGGTCACGACCTGGTGCTGCAGCAGCACACCGAGAACCGCAAGCCCAGCGGCGGTCCCGAAGCTACGGCACGCGGCGTTGATGCCGCCTGCCATCCCGCCGCGGTACGGCGGCACGACGCCGACCGCGGTCGAAGCGAGCGTGGGCCCGATGAGGCCGAAGCTGGCCCCGGTGAGCACCAGCCCGGGGATCAGGACTGTCCAGCTTGAGTGACCGTTGACGCCGGTCATGATCGCCGCTCCGATGGCACCGAGCATGAGGCTGGCCGTCAGCACGATCCGGGGGTCGACCGTGGCGGTCATCCGACCGGCCAGTGGGCCGACCGCGAACGCGACCGATGTGAATACGAGCATCCGCAGGCCGGCTTCGACGGCGGAGTAACCGAGGATCGACTGAAACCAGGCCGTGATGAAGAAGATCAGCGAGAGCACCGAGAAGGCGGTGACGAATGCTGATACCGAGGAGCCGATGAAGGTCGGATTCTTGAACAGCTTCAGGTCCATCATCGGAAACCTGCGGCTCAGCTCGAGCGGGATGAAGACGGCGAACAGCGCGATCGCGGCGCCGTAACAGCCGAGGATCGTCGGGCTGGTCCAGCCGTCGTCATTGCCCCGAATCGTCGCGTACATCAAGAGCAACATGGCCGCGGTGAACGTGACCAGCCCGCCCCAATCGATGCTGGTCTCGGGACCGGGAAGGTTGACCACCTTCCGCTGCAGCATGATCAACGCCGCGATTCCGATCGGCACATTGACGTAGAAGATCGCCTGCCAGCCGATCGCCTGCACCAGTACGCCGCCGATGATCGGGCCAAGCGCGATGGAGACGCTGGTGGTGACTCCGTAGGCGCCGAACGCCACCTGCCGTTCCTGGGCCGGAAACTCCTGCACGATCAGCGCCAGGGAGCAGGCGAACATCATCGCCCCGCCGATGCCCTGGACGCCTCGGGCGAAGTCGAGCACCGTCGCGTTGGGCGCCTGCGCGCACGCCACCGACGCCAGCGTGAACACGATCAGCCCCAGTCTCAGCACAACCTTGCGGCCGATGATGTCGGCCAGCGAGGCGGCCGCCAGAAGCATCGTCGTGAGCATGATCGCGTAGCCGTCGACGATCCACTGCACCGCCGAGAAACTCGCGTGCAGCGCGGCTGAGATCGTCGGCAGCGCCACGGCGACGATCGTCACGTCGAGCAGCAGCATGAAGGTCGAGCTCAGCACCACCGCGAGCGTCCACCACTTACGGTTGCTCGATTCCGCCGTCAGCAGTTGGGGCGCCTCAGCCAGCGCCTGCCTGAGGCCCGTGACTTGGAGCGGCTTCTTGTGCTCCGCAACGCCCCGGAGGATGGGTGAGCTCAGCTGGATCGTGGCTTCGCCGATCTGGATCTGGTCCCCAGGTGCGAGCGTGTACGGCCGGAGGATCCGCTCGCCGTTGACATAGGTCCCGTTTGCCGAGTGAAGATCGTCAATCGATGCCCTGGCGTCGCCGATCACGACCTTCGCGTGGCGCCGAGAGACCTCGGGGTCCAGCACCTGAAGGTCGCATTCGGGCTCGCGCCCGATCGTCGCGCTGCCCGTCACAGCGGTGGCCGTGCCGGCTCCCGGGCCCGACAGGATGATCAGCTCGCCGTCGCTGCCCGACGGGGCGAAGGTCGGTCCAGGGACGACGGGCGGAGTCGCCCGTGCCTGTGTGGCTTCGAGCGGCACGGGCCGCACCCGCGTGACGTCGACCGGGATCTCGCGGGCGCGCGTGGCCTGTAGCCGTGCCACCGGTGCCAAATCCGGCCGGGGCGAGAACTCGAGCGTCGTCCCTCCGAGCCGGATCCGGTCACCGGGCTGCAGCCGGTGCGCACCGATGATCCGCTGATCGTTGACGTACGTACCGTTCGTGGACCCGAGGTCCTCGACCACGGGCTCCCCGTCCCTGAGCGCGAAGCGCGCGTGCTTGCGCGACAGCTCGCCGGTGGCGTCGGAGAGCTCGACATCGGCGCCCTCACGGCCAACGACGGTCCCATCCGCCAACGCGATCATCAACCCGGCGTCAGCGCCGACGGCTACGTGTGCCTCGCCGATCAGCTGGCGCCGCTTTGCGGGAGGGGTTGTCTCGGTTCCGTCAGCCATCTACGCCACTGAACCGATTACTCGCGCTCGGTCTGGGCGTGGTGACGGGAGAGCTCGGATCTGCAACTCGCTCAGACGTCTTCGACCCCCCGGTGTCGTACTGACGGCGCCAGCCTACAGGACTCCTAAGGCAGCGTCAAACCTTCGAGGAGGCCGCGAAGCTTGCAAGCGGCGGGACCTCGATATAGCGTTGGATGGTCATGACAGAGTCGGTTCGACCTGTTCGAGTCCCAACCGAGATCTACAACGCGCTCGGCTACCTGGGCACCCGGCTGCTGTTCCTCAACGCTCGCTATGCCCCGCAAGTGCACTGGGGTGATGTCGCTCTCGCGCTGGATGGATTCCCGACCGACAATTTGGACCTAAGTTCGAGCGCGTTCTGGGACGAGTGGCGGTTGCGGTGGTCGGCGCGTGCCGATGATTACCTCGCCGTCGCCGATCGATCGACCACGGTCGCCGGCCGGACCCGGGCGCTGCGCTCAGCCGCGGCCTGTTACCACTGGGCCGAGTTCATGTACTTCGACGACGCCGGGCTGAAGCTCCAAATTCGTCAGCAGCTCCGCCGCGCCTTTCTGGCCAGTCTCGAGGGCGCCGACATCGAGCTCAGCCAGAACGAGCTGCCGGCGAGCGCGGACAGCCCTGCCGTGCCCTACTGGATCGTGCTGCCGCCAGAGCGTGTCCGTCCGGACGGTGCTCTGCCTGCAGTCATACTCTCCAATGGCCTTGACTCGATGACTGAGGTCGAGGTGCTGTCACTGGCCGAGGCGTACCTGGAGCGGGGCATTGCGGCGGTCCTGTTCGACGGGCCAGGGCAGGGCATTCAGGCCGGGCAGACGCCTGTGCTCATCGAGATGGAAACCGTGGTGGCCGACCTGGTGCGGCGGCTGGCCGCCGAGCATCCGCGGATCGACACGGGCCGGCTGGCGTTCGGGGGTATCAGCTTTGGCGGCTACATCTCCCTGAGGGTCGCAGGCAGCCTCGGCGACCTTTTCCGGTGCGTGGCCAACTTCGGCGGCGGTCCGCGCCTTGCCGACTTCGCCGGCCTGCCGCGGCGGCTCAAGGATGACTTCCGGTTCGCCTTTCTAATGAATGACACGGACGAGATCCAGGCGCGGTTCGACGCGCTCGCCATCGATCCAGGTGAACCTCCGGCCACGCAGGTCGTCAGCATCCACGGTGCGCTCGACGACATCTTTCCGGTCGGGGCACTCGAAGATCTTGACCGAGTCTGGGGACCGCAACACCGACTTGAGGTTCACGCACGCGAGGCCCACGTGTGCATGAACGTGATCAACGTTTACACACAACAGACCGCCGACTGGGTGGCCGAGAAACTCGCTCCGAAAGAGGAACAGCAAGCCACCCGAGCGGCGGCCCTGACGAGTTTCCACCCGTAAGTCGCGCCTTCAGCGGCGAGTTGGCGCCAGCACGCGCCACTCCGCGCATGGCTCGAGTTCACCGGCCAACAGTCGGGTGCGGCACAGACGGCGTTGCACCTTGCCGCTGGTCGTCTTCGGGACCGCACCGGGACCGACGAGCACCACCCATTGCACCCCGACGTCGACCGTGGTCATAACCTCGCGCCGGACCGCACGCATCACCTCGCCGAACTCGTCGGCAGAATCCGGGCCGAGTTCCATCACGATCGTTGTGAGCTCTGTGCCGTTGTCACCAGCCACCGAGAACGCGGCGCTGCAATTGCGTCTGAGTTTCGGGTGCGCCGACTCGGCGGCGTGCTCGAGATCGTGCGGGTGGACGTTGCGCCCCCGGATAATCAGCAGATCCTTGATTCTGCCCACGATGAACAGCTCCTCGTCCATCAGGAACCCTAGATCCCCGGTGCGGAGGTAGGCCCTTGACTGCTCCTCGCCCTCGATCCTCGCCGCGAACTCGGCGTCAGTCCCGCTATCGCCGGGCCAGTATCCCGCTGCCACGCTCGGGCCGCTGACCCAGATCTCGCCCACCTCATCGGGCGCGCAGCGGCGCAGTGTGTGCTCGTTGACGATGGCAACCTCATGGCCGTCGCCCACCTCGCCGACGCCGACGACGACCTGGACCCGGCTGCCTGCATGCGGCGGTCGGGCCAGGCGAGACTCGAGGCCCTCGGCATCGAGTCCGAGCAACGTCGGATTGCGTCGGCGGCGCGGGCCGGTGACCATCAGCGTCGCCTCGGCCAGGCCGTAGCACGGGTAGAAGCTCGACCGGCGAAAACCGCATGCCGCAAACGCGTCACAGAACGCCTCGACGGCGTCCGCGCGAATCGGTTCGGCGCCGCAGAAGGCGACGTCCCAGGCACCGAGCGATAGCTGCGCCCGCTCCTCCGGAGTGGTGCGAGCGACCGCAAGCTCGTACGCGAAGTTCGGCGCTCCACTGAAGGTCGCGCCAAACCCGGAGATTCCAGCAAGCCACCGGTGCGGCTCTTTGAGCACCGCCAGTGGCGGCATCAGCACGGTGGGAAACCCCAGGATGACCGGCTGCAGGATCCCGGTGATGAGGCCCATATCGTGCGACGCCGGCAGCCAGCAGAAGCCGCGGCTCTCGGATGACAGGCGCAGCCCGGCGGCGAGCACGGCCGAGTTGGCGAGGAAGTTCGCGTGACTCAGCATCACCCCGCGCGGATCGGCCGTCGAGCCCGAGGTGTACTGAAGGAGCGCCAGTTGCTCGGCGTCCCGCGCCAGGACACCCGGGCCGTGACGGGCCTGCACTTGGTCCACCGCGAGCCACCGGGCCCCGGCCAGGCTCGAGCCGGGCTCGAGCAGCGGTTGGCTCGTCTGCAGGCTTTCCGCGCTCGTAAGGACGACGCTTGCTTCGGCGTCGCGCGAGATGCGCTCGAGCCGTGGCAGAACCCGATGCATTCGGCCGGGCTGAGGCGCCATGGCCGGCACCGCGACCACTCCTGCCTGCAGACACGCGAACAGGGCCGAGACGAAATCGGGCCCGGGTCCGAACAGCAGCAGGGCGCGAGAGCCGACAGGGGCCTGGTCGAGAAGCTGCGCAGCGATCCGCTGCGCTCGCGCGTGCACCTCCGCGTAGCTCAGATCCTCCACGGCGTGGACGCCGTCCCGCGAGAAGCGGAACGCCAGCGCATCCGCAGAGTCCTGCGCTCGGGTCGCCAGGATCTGACCGAGGGTTGCCACAGACGCCGTCAACAGCCTATCGCGCACGGGCCAGACCCCCGGCGCGTCGGCAAACTTTTCCGTCGTCGCGGCTCGTATGTGGTAGGAATTTGTGGTGGCAATGTCCGTGATCCCGGGGGGCGGGTAGATGACGGCTGATCGCTCCAAGTCGATGGTCGAGAGCGTGGCGCTGAACCGCGCCGCCGACGAGTACGACGTCGCGATCCTCGGTGGTGGCCTCGCCGGGTTGACGCTGGCGATCCAGCTCAAGCGGACTCGCCCTGACACCAGCGTCCTTGTTCTGGAGAAGCGCGAGGGGCCCGCGCCGCTGGCGGCGTTCAAGGTGGGCGAATCGACGGTCGCTGTCGGGGCGCACTACTTCAGGAACGTTGTCGGTATGAGCGATCACCTCGCCGAAAAGCACCTGCGAAAGTGCGGTCTGCGGTTCTGGATGACAGCCGACGACAACAGCGATCTCGTTCAACGGCGCGAGATGGGCTCACCGAATTTCCCTCCTGACTCGGATGTGCAGATCGACCGAGGCTTGTTTGAGAACGAACTGGCCAGGCGCGCCAGACGCGCCGGCGTTGACCTGCTGCAGGGGGCGCGCGCGCTGGACGTGACGCTCGCGCCGACCGGCCATTCGGTGACGTTCTCGCAACTCGGCGAAGAGGTCACCGTCAGGGCTCGCTGGGTCGTGGATGCGTGCGGGCGCGCGAGCTTTTTGAAGCGCAAGCTCGGCATGGGGACGAAGGTCGGCCATGTCGTGAACTCGGCCTGGGTGCGCCTGGGCGGCGGTTTCGATCTCGAGGATTTGGGCCGTCACGATGCGGGGTTCATGGGGCGTATGACGGAGCCAGGGCTGCGGAAGTTCAGCACCAACCACCTCATGGGACACGGCTACTGGATGTGGCTGATCCCGCTGTCGACGGGCCCGATCAGCATCGGCGTCTGCACCGACGCCAGCATCCACCCGTTTGAGCAGATCTCGACGTTCGACGCGTTCCTGGATTGGCTGCGCCGCCACGAGCCGCAGGTCGCGGAGGTGATCGCAAGCAGGACCGACGAGATCGAGGACTTTCTCCGCGTCGAGGACTTCGCCTACGGGGTCGAGCGCGTGTTCTCCCCGGATCGCTGGTGCCTCGTCGGCGAGGCGGGAGCCTTCGCCGATCCGCTGTACAGCCCGGGATCGGACTTCATCGGCTACGGGAACGCGTTCACGACGGATCTGATCACGCGTGACCTCGACGGCGAGGACATCGGCGCGCGGGTCGAACGTCACAACGACCTCTACCTGCGCACGTGGTCCGGCGTCATGGCTCGTACCGAGAACCTGTACCCGGCGTTCGGCAACGCGTGGGTTACCGGAGCCAAGATCGCCTGGGACATCCCCTTCAATAACTACGGCGTCGTCATGCTGATGGTGAAGGACAAGCTCACCGACACCGAGTTCGTCGACGCTGTCGAGGAGGATCTGCTCCGGCTCCATCGTCTGAACCTGAACATGCAGCGCCTGTTCAGCGAGTGGAACGAGCTCGAGCAACGCCCGCTCACCGGCCCCGGCGGAAACAACCCGCTAATCCTCCAAGCAATCCACCTGCTCCAGGCTGAACTGGACGACGATGGCATTCGCGACACCTTGCGCCGGCAGGTCTCGATCGCCGAGGCGATGTCCGTGGCACTCTTCTACCGTGCCGCCCAGGCGCTCGACGAGCCGCCCCCAGAGGACAAGCCGATCAATCCCTACGCCGTGGGGCTGAAGCCGGAGCGTTGGGAGGCCGAGGGACTCTTCGAGGGACCCGGCCTCACCAGTCGCGAGGCGCTCGAGCAGATCGGCGGATTCGAATGGCTGTTCGGCTCGCCCGCGGGCGCCGCGACTTGACATCCACGCCCGGCCCACGCCGGCAAACTTTTCTCGTGTCGCGGGTAGCATGTGGTAGGAATTTCTGGTGACAATGGCTGGATCCCGGGGGTGGATAGATGACGGCTGATCGCTCCAAGTCGATGGTCGAGAGCGTGGCATTGAACCGCGCCGCCGAGGAGTACGACGTCGCGATCCTCGGTGGTGGGCTCGCCGGGTTGACGCTGGCGATCCAGCTCAAGCGGGTTCGTCCTGAGACGAGTGTGCTCGTTCTGGAGAAGCGCGAGGGGCCCGCGCCGCTGGCGGCGTTCAAGGTCGGCGAATCCACGGTGGCGTCCGGAGCGCACTACATGAGGGACGTCGCCGGCATGAGGGACCATCTCGCAGAAAAGCACCTGCTGAAGTGCGGGCTGCGGTTCTGGATGAGAGCCGGCGAGAACACCGATCTCGTCCAACGACGCGAGCTGGGCCCCTCGGCGTTTCCTCCACACTCGGACGTGCAGATCGACCGCGGGCTGTTCGAGAATGAGCTGGCCAGGCGCGCCAGGCGTGCCGGCGCGGACCTGCTGCAGGGCGCGCGCGCGCTCGACGTGACGCTCGATCCGACCGGCCATTCGGTGACGTTCTCGCAACTCGGCGAGGAGATCACCGTGAAGGCGCGCTGGGTCGTCGACGCGTGCGGGCGCGCGAGCTTCCTGAAGCGCAAGCTCGGCATGGGGACGAAGGTCGGCCATGTCGTGAACTCGGCCTGGCTGCGTCTGGCCGGCGGTTTCGATCTCGAGGACTGGGGTCGGCACGATGCGGGGTTCATGGCGCGCATGTCGGAGCCCGGCCAGCGCATGTTCAGCACCAACCACCTGTTCGGGAACGGCTACTGGATGTGGCTGATTCCGCTGTCGAGCGGCCCTATCAGCATCGGCGTGTGCGCCGACGGCAGCATCCACCCGTTCGAGGAGATCTCCACGTTCGACGCGTTCCTGGATTGGCTGCATCGGAACGAGCCGCAGATGGCGGCCGTAATCGAGGCCAGGACCGACGACATCGAGGACTTTCTCCGCGTCGAGGACTTCGCCTACGGGGTCGAGCGCGTGTTCTCCCCGGATCGCTGGTGCCTGGTCGGCGAGGCCGGAGCCTTCGCGGACCCGCTCTACAGTCCCGGATCGGACTTCATCGGCTACAGCAACGTCTTCACGACCGATCTGATCACGCGTGACCTCGACGGCGAGGACATCGGCGACCGGGTTACGCGCCACAACGACTTCTACCTGCGCACCTGGGCCGGCGCGATGGCTCGCACCGAGAACCTCTACCCCGCGTTTGGCAACGCCTGGGTCACCGCCGCCAAGATCGTCTGGGATGGTCAGCTCAATCACTCTGGTGTCGTCATGCTGATGGTGAAGGACAAGCTCACCGACACCGAGTTCATGGACTCCGTCGAGGACGATCTGCTGCGGCTGCACCGTCTGAACCTGAACATGCAGCGCCTGTTCAGCGAGTGGAACCAGATCGAGCAACGCCCGCTCACGGGGCCACCCAGCGGAGTCAACCAACTGCTGCGCGACGCCATCGGCCGGCTCAATGCCGACGTGGACGATGAGGGGCTCCGCGATGCCTTGCGCACGCAGGTCTCGATCGCCGAGGCGCTGGCCGTGGCGCTCTTCTACCGTGCCGCCGAGGCGCTCGACGAGGCGCCCCCAGAGGACAAGCCGATCAATCCCTACGCCGTGGGGCTGAAGCCGGAGCGTTGGGAGGCCGAGGGACTCTTCGAGGGACCCGGCCTCACCAGTCGCGAGGCGCTCGAGCAGATCGGCGGGCTCGAATGGCTGTTCGGCGCGCCCGCGGGCGCGGCGACTTGACATCCGCGCCCGGACCGTTCGCCGACGAGGGCCCCGAAACAGCGCCCACGCCGACGGTCCAGCAGGTCACCGAGGGTGTCTACGCGTATGTCCAGCTCGACGGCCAGTGGGGGCTGAACAACTGCGCCTTCCTCGTCGGCGGGGGCGCCGTCACGCTGATCGATACGTGCTACACCGAGCGCCGGACGCGTGCGCTGCTGGACGCGATAGGCGAGGTGACCGAACTGCCGATCAGCACGCTGTTCAACACCCACGAGCACGGCGACCACACGTGGGGCAACTTCATGCTGCCGGCGACGACGACGATCATCGGGCATGAGCGGTGCGGCCCGGCCATGCTGGCGGCGGGGTTCGGGGTAAAGGAGATCTTCCCCGGGGTCGAATGGGGCGACATCGTGCTGCGGCCGCCGACGGTCACGTTCCGTGACCGCCTGACGCTGTGGGTGGACGAGCTGGAGATCCAGGCGTGGCACGTCGGCCCGGCCCATTCGGCCAGCGACGTGGTCCTGTGGCTGCCCGCACGGAAAGTCCTGCTCGCGGCCGACCTGGTGTTCAACGGCGGCACCCCGTTCGTGCTGTTCGGATCGGTCAGCGGCAGCTTGGCCGCGCTTGCCCAACTCGAGCGTCTCGGTGCGGAGATCGTCGTGCCGGGTCACGGAGCGGTCGGCGGCCCGGAGCTGTTGGGCCGCCAGGCGGCGTACCTCCGGTTTTTACAGCGCATCGCCGCCGACGCAGTCGCGGCCGAGCTGACCCCCTTGGAGGCGGCATTGCAGGCCGATCTCGGCGAGTTCTCTCAGTTGCACGACCCCGAGCGACTCGTCGGCAACCTCTTCCGTGCCATGGCCGAGCACCGCGGCGCCGAGCCGGGCGCGCCGGTGGACTACGGCGCTGCCCTCGACGGCATGGTGCAGTACCGCGGCGGCAGGCCTCTCCACTGCATGGCGTAGCGCGGCCCTCGGGCGACCGCGCAGGCCATCAGCCGACCTTGGCCCCCTCTGCGAAGGCGCTTGCGTGCTCCATCGTGACTCGGCTGTTGGCGGTGAGCGCCGACTGTATGAACTCGCGCGCGTCCTGCACGGTGGCATCGGCGCCGAGGACCTCGGCGATCTTCTCCGGCCTGATCATCGCGATGTGACGCGAGGTGAGAATGAAGCCCTTCGGGGCGTCCTCGATCAGAAAGTGGCCGGTGTGCACGGACAGCAGGGTCGGCGGCGTCGTCTGCTTGTACACGAGCCTCCGCTTGGGAAAGCCCACCCGGATCGACTTGGTCGTGTGCGCTGAGCCATCCTTGGTCTTCGTGTCCATTTCCATCAGCTGGATATTCGGCTCGGGTTCTTCGAGCGACATCCGCTCAACGTGCGGTACCCGCGATGGCCACTCGCGGGCGTTCCACATGAACTCCCATGCATCGTCCGGGGCGCCGGTGCTCGGCACGGAGTCGTCCCACCAGACGATCAGGGAGTCCCGCTCGTCGGCCTGCTCGGCCGCGGCCTTCAGCGTGGCCAGCTCGGTCTGGCTGTTGCGGTCGGTCGCGTCGGCAATCCATTGCAGGGAGGCCGGATCGTCGTCGATCGCGCTGAAGTCGTGCAGCAGCCTGACAAGCGATCCGCCATCGGGCTGCGCCTCGACGATCCACTCACCGCTCATCGCGCCGATCGGCGGGCTGGATTTCTCCTGTCGGAACTGCACGGTCAGACGATCGGGGTCGACGTTTCGGATCGAAGTCCATGCCTTGACCTCGTCGTTGGCGAGCGCCCACACATGGATGCGCTCCTCACCACCGCCGAGGTCGTCGCGCTCGAGATGGATCGTCGGCAGGAAGACTATGGGCCAGTTCACAGCATCGGCGATGACGCGGAACGCCGCCGACGGGGGGGCCGAGACGGCGATGCTGTGCTCAAGGTGATTGGATGGCGATTCCACGACTAGCGCTCCTCTCCTGGTTACTTGCCGGTCACCCGCCGCCGTCAATAATTCCCCAGACCGCCGCAGACGTTGATCGCCTGCGCGGTGATCGAAGCCGCCGTCGGCGTCGTCAGATAGTGAACGAGCCCAGCGACCTCGTCAGGAGTTGTGTATCGGCCCAATGGGATTCGTGCATTGAACGAGTCCAGGACCTCCTGCGGCGTCGTCCCGCGCTGCTGCGCGAAGAATTCCCGGACGTGCTCGGCAAGCGGTGTCTCCACGAAGCCCGGGCACACGGCATTGACAGTGATGCCGGACCTGGCGAGCTCGAAGCCGAGTGACTTCGAGAACCCGACGACGCCATGCTTCGACGCCGAGTAGGCGGAGCCGGCGGCAATGCCCTGCTTGCCCGAGGTCGAGGCGATGTTGATCACCTGACCCTGCTTGCGCTCGAGCATCCCGCCGACGTTCAGAACCTCCTTGGTCATCAGGTAGACGCTGTTGAGGTTCGTGTTGATGATGTCGAACCACAGCTCGTCGGAGTGCTCTGCGACCAGTCCGCCGCCGCTGCGACCAGCATTGTTGACAAGGACGTCGATCCGTCCGTAGCGGTCGACCGCAGCCTGGACGAACCTCTTGATGTCCTCGATCTTGGTGACGTCGCAGGTCGAGCCGTCGACATCGTAGCCCGCATCCTTGAGCTCCTTCACCGTGGCGTCCAGCTTGCTCTGGTCGCGTCCACAGATGTAGACGCTCATGCCGTCCGCTGCCAAGCTCTTGGCGACCGCCAAGCCGATACCGCTCGTGGCTCCGGTCACCACCGCAACGCGCTTGCCGTTCTCAGACATCTATACCTCTCCTGACCAAATTGGGCCTAGTCGGAATTCAATCGTTGGGGTCCGGCGGCATGAGCTACCTCGCGCTCACACCGCCCGCAAGACGAGCGCCGAATTGAACCCTCCGTAGCCACGGCTGAGCACCAGCGCGGTGCGCAGCTTCGCCTCCTGCGGCTGATCCACGACGAGCCGGAGCTCAGAGCCCGGCGCCGGGCTCGACACGTTGATCGTCGGCGGGATCACCTGATCGCGCAGCGACAGCAGCGCGGCGGCCACGTCGACCGACGCTCCGCCACCGTACATCCGTCCCGTCATCGTCTTGGGGGCAGTGACCGCGACGCCCTCGGGTCCGAACAGGCCGGCAATCGCCTCGGCTTCGATCCGGTCGAGCTCTGGCGTGCCGCTCGCATCGGCGAACACGACGTCGACGGCCTCGGGGTTGACGCCGGCGTCCGCGAGCGCAAGGTCGGCCGCCCGCCGCAGACCCGCAGGACGATCGGAGCCGGGGCGGGGGTCGAACGTTGCGGCGTATCCCGCGACCTCGGCGTACGAGCGGTTGCGACCACGCCGCCGGGCTGAGTCGGGCGACTCGACGACGAGGATCGCCCCTCCCTCGGCGGGCACGTGACCCGAGGCGGCGACGTCGAACGGCCGGTAGGCCTCGTCCGGGGACGTCGAGGTGCTCAGCCGCCCGCCGGCGATCTGCGCGCACAGGGTCCACGGATTGATCGGCGCCTCCATCCCGCCGGTCAGCATCAGCGGTGTGCGGAGGCGAACCTGTCGCCGGGCCGCAGCGATCGTGTCAAGACCGCCGGCCTCCTCGCTGACGAGGACTCCGCAGTGGCCACGCATCCGGTGGCGGATCGAGATCTGCCCGGTGTTAACCGCATAGAACCACGCGAACGACTCGTAAACGCTGACCGCCCGCGGGCCGGTCGCCCACAGGTGTTCCATCTCGCGCTGGCCGAACTCCCATCCGCCGTAGCAATTGGTGGACACCACCCCGACGCCGTACTCGTCCCGCTGGGCGGGATCGACGCCCGCGTCGGCCAGTGCCATGTCGGAGGCCACGAGAGCCATCCGTGTCATGTGGTCGGTCTGCGGCAGCAACCGGCTCTCGATGTGCTCAGCCGCATCGAAATCGCGCACCTCACCGGCGAGGCTGACCGGGTACGACGACGAGTCGAACCTCGAGATTTCGCCAATCGCGTTCTTGCCCGAGAGGGTCGCCGTCCAGTACGCCTCGGTTCCGGTCCCGCTCGGCGCGATCACACCGACCCCCGTAACGATTGCGCTGCTCATGAGAGCTTCCCCTGTCGTGCGAGGATCATCGCGCTCTGGAAACCGCCGAACCCGCTGCCGACGGTGAGGGCGACATCGGTGATGTGCTCGCGCGCCACGAGCGGGACGTAATCCAGGTCACACTCCGGGTCGGGGTCGTGAAGGTTGGCCGTCGGCGGGACCACCCCCCGGTCGATGGCCAGCGCACACGCCGCGATCTCGATTGATCCGATCGCCCCGAGCGAGTGTCCGATCATCGATTTGATCGAGCTGACCGGAATTCGGTAGGCGTGGTCGCCGAGGGTCAGCTTGAACGCCGCGGTCTCATGGCGATCATTTTGCTTGGTGCCAGAGCCGTGGGCGTTGATATACGCGACGTCCGTCGGCTTGAGCTCGGCCTGATCGAGTGCCACGCGGATCGCCTCCGCCATCTCCCGCCCATCCGGCTTGAGGCCGGTCATGTGATACGCGTTGGACCTGGTGGCATAGCCGCCGACCTCGGCGTACACGTGAGCGCCTCGGGCTTTCGCTCGCTCCGCCTCCTCGAGCACGAACACCGCGGCCCCCTCTCCGAGCACGAACCCATTGCGACTGGCGTCGAACGGCCGCGAGGCCGTCTCCGGTGTGTCATTACGGTTGGTCGTCGCTTTGATCACGTCAAAGCAGGCAAGGCAGATAGGTGTGATCGGTGCCTCGGTCGCGCCCGCGATCATCACGTCGGCAGCGCCGTCGCGGATCAACTCGGACGCGTATCCCACCGCGTCGAGCCCGGAGGTGCAACCCGTGGACACGACGGTAGCCGGGCCTTCGGCGCCGACGACCCAGGCAACCTCAGCGGCGATCTGACTGGGATGAAAGTAGCCGTACAGGTTCGGCGAGGCGGCCGTGTAGTCGACCAGGTGGTCCTGGCCGTTGTTGCTCACCGCCACGAACTCCTCTTCCATGCGGGTGATCGACCCGAGCGCGCTTCCGATCGAGACACCCACGCGCTCAGGCGGTGGGCTGGACGCCTCAAGGCCGCTGTCCGCGAGCGCCTCTCCGGTGCAGAACACCGCGAACTGAGCCGCCCGGTCCATCCGCCCCGCCTCCTCGGGCGGAATTCCAGCCGCCTCCGGCGTGAAGTCAGACTCAGCCGCGATCTGTGAGCGATACGCGGAGGCGTCGAAGAACGAGATTCGCCGGGTGGCGGTCTGGCCCGACGTGATCAGATCCCAGAAGCCCTCGCGGCCGACTCCCCCCGCCGACACGACGCTTACCCCCGTAATGGCCGCCCGTCGCATCAGGCCACCGCGCGCAACGCGACGCCGGCGTCACCGGTCCGTCTCGACTCGGCGAGCAACAGATATCTCCGCCCCGGCATCGATGTACACCTCCGATTGGATGGCCGCACCACCAGCCGCATCAGTGAGAATGCAAACCTACCAGCGCCCTGAGGGGGATCGCAAGGTGTCGATGAAGGGTCCTCGGGCCCGCAGCGTCAATTCGTCACGCGATCTCCCGAAGCTGTCCGCTCGCGACGTCGTACACGAACCCCTTGACGTTCTGGACACGCGGGATGAACGGATCCTCCTGGATTCGCCGTACCCCTTCGCGCACCGACGCGTCGAGATCGTCAAACGTGCCCGCGGTCCACGATGGGCGGTGGCCCACGGAGCGCTCCAGATCGCTCGCAAACACTTCGTCGGAGAACGTGAGCAGTCCGCATTGAGTGTGCTGGATGACGGCGATCTCCTCGGTCCCGAGATGATGCTGGGAGATCGACAGCGACCGGAGGACGTCGTCGGTCACGATCCCGCCGGCGTTGCGGATCACGTGCGCATCGCCAGGCTCGAGTCCGAGCACTCGTGCCGGGTCGACCCGCGCGTCCATGCAGGTGAGGATCGCCACCTTCAGGCGCGGGGGGGCGGGCAGCGCGGCGTGCGCGAAGCTCTGTGCGTAGGCATGATTGTTGTCCAGCAGTTGCGCCGTCGCGTTCATTGGCTTGACGCCTCCTTTGCCGATTGACCAAGATGGGGGCTGACGTGGTACGCAATCTCTACATCACCGGGATGGAATCGGGAAGTGGAAAGTCGGTCGTCGCCCTCGGCCTGATGGAAACGCTCGCCGGCCGCTCGCAGAAGGCGGGGTTCTTTCGCCCGATCGTTCCGTCTCGCGAGGTCCCTGACGCTCAAGTCGAGCTGATCCGAAGCCGCTACCGGCTCTCCAGCACCTACGAGGAGATGCACGCGCTGTCCGCCGAGGAGGCGCATTCGCTGATCGCCGCGGGACGCCACAGTGAGCTCGAGCAGCAGGTCTTCGACGCCTACAAGCGGCTCGAGCAGCGCTTCGAGGTGGTCGTCTGCGAGGGAACCGACTTCGTTGGCGTGCTCCCGGCACTGGACTTCGACCTCAACGCGACCCTCGCCAACCAGCTCGGCTGCCCCGTCCTGGTGGTGATCCGGGGCTCTTCGGTTCCGGGGATCGCCTCGGCCGTGCGGGTCGCCCGCGCCTCGCTGACCCGCCGCAACTGCTCGCTGTTCGGGGTGATCGTCAACCGGGTTCCGGCCGACCTGCTGGCCGAGATGCGCGCTCACTCGGTGATGTACGACCCCAACGAGCCGCTCTACGTGCTTCCGGAGGACCGCGCCCTCGGGCACGCGACCGTGGCGCAGGTGGCCAGGGAGCTGGACGCGCGCGTGCTCGTCGGCGGCGCAGGGCGGCTGGCGCAGGAGGTCCGCGAGGTTCGCATCGGGGCGATGAGCGTCGAGCACTTCCTCGATGACCTGGTTGACGGAACGCTCGTGGTGGTTCCTGGCGACCGCGCCGACATCATGCTCGCAAGCCTCGCGGCCAGTCAGTCGCGGGCGCTCCCGGCGGTGGCCGGATTGGTGCTGACCGCTGGCTACGCGCTCCCGGCGTCGATCATGTCGCTGCTCAAGCGTGCCCCGTTCGCGGTGATGGAGGTCTCCGAGCGGACCTTCGAGACGGCTGCCGCGGTGGAGTCGATCAACCCCGTGATCACCCTCGAGGATGAGCCGAAGATCGCCAGCGCGGTCAGCGTGTTCGAGGCGGGCGTCGACCCACGAGAGGTGGCGGAGCGGATCGCGCTCCCCCGTCCCTTCACGAGGAACCCGATGATGTTCCAGTACGAGTTGCTCGAACGCGCCAAGCAGCGCCGGCGCAGGATCGTCCTTCCCGAAGGAGAGGATGAGCGGATCCTGCGCGCGGCGGACATCCTGCTGCGCAGGGGGGCGGTCGACCTGGTGATCCTCGGCGCCGAGGAAGCGGTGAAGAGCGAGGCGGCGTCCCGCGGCCTGGACCTGGAGGGGGCCGAGATCGTGGATCCCATCGCCTCCCCGCTTCGGAGCGAGTACGCCACGCTCTACCACGAGCTCCGCAAGCACAAGGGCGTCACGCCGGATCTCGCGCTCGACATTGTGGGGGAGGCGAGCTACTTCGGCACCTTCATGGTTCACACCGGGGCCGCCGACGGATTGGTCTCGGGAGCCTCGCATACGACCGCTGACACGATCCGCCCCGCGTTCGAGATCATCCGCGCCAGTCCCGGCGTATCCGTGGTCTCGAGCGTGTTCTTCATGTGCATGGCCGATCGAGTCCTGGTCTACGGCGACTGCGCGGTCAATCCGACCCCGGACGCGCAGCAGCTCGCCGACATCGCGATCAGCTCGGCCGACACTGCGGCCGGCTTCGGGGTCGAGCCGAGGATCGCGATGCTCTCCTATTCGACCGGCGAGTCGGGCAAAGGACCGCAGGTCACCGCGGTCCGCGAGGCGACCGAGCTCGTGCGCGAGCGTCGCCCCGACCTCAGCGTCGAGGGGCCGATCCAGTACGACGCGGCCGTCGACGCCCACGTCGCACAGCTGAAGCTGCCGGGCAGCGAAGTGGCCGGCCGCGCGACGGTCTTCATCTTCCCCGACCTCGACACCGGCAACATCGCCTACAAGGCGGTCCAGCGGTCGGCCGGCACGCTGGCGATCGGCCCGGTGCTCCAGGGGCTGCGAAAGCCGATCAACGACCTCTCGCGGGGATGCACGGTCCCCGACATCGTCAACACGGTGGCGATCACCGCGATTCAGGCGCAGGCGAGCTCGGCGTAGAGCTGGGCGCACTCACTTTGCCACGATCAACGCGGTGAGGAACAACGTGACCAGGTGAAAGCTCTGGTCGAGCGCCAGCCCCAGCGAAGCGTTTCTGGTGATGTCAGCTTTCTTGACCGTCCTCGCGTAGTCAGCCAGCAGCCTGCCGTCGTCCTGGATGTAGTGGGGGATGAAGATCCCCGCCGCGAGCACGAACACCCAGCCGTGCAGGCTGCTCCACAGCCAGATGAAGGCCGGCACGAACGCCAGTGTGTAGGTCGTGACGTGAGAAGTGAGCGCGAGCCATTGCGTGCGCGTGCCGGTGAGCCCGCCGTGCTTGTTGACCGCCTGCCACTCGGTTTGCAGGAAGTAATCGCCGACCGCGTGCGACACGACAAAAACAGCAAAGATCTGAACCCACGGCATCCCCTGTCAGCGTTCGACTCTGAGCGGGTCGAGCTCCGGCTCGCGCGCCATAGCCTGGAGCTCGAGCTGCCGCTCGGCACGGATGATGTGCACGACCGCGTTGATCAACGCCAGGTGGGTGAAGGCCTGCGGGAAGTTGCCCAGGTGGCGACCGGTCACCGCGTCGATCTCCTCGGCGTACAGCGCCAACGGGCTCGCCAGTGACAACAGCTTCTCACATAGGCCCTTGGCACGGCCCAGCTCGCCGATCTCGACCAGCGCCGAGACGAGCCAGAACGAGCAGATCGTGAACGTCCCCTCCTCGCTCGCGAAGCCGTCATCGGTCTGCTCGACGCGGTAGCGCAGGACCAGGCCGTTCTCCGTCAGCTCGTCGGCGATCGCCAGCACCGTGTCCCGGACCCTCGGATCCTCGCGCGGCAGGAACCGCACCAGCGGCATCAGCAGCAGCGATGCGTCGAGCGCGGTGGTCTCGTAGTGCTGGACGAACACCCCGCGTTCATCGACGCCGTGGGCGCAGATGTCGGCGTGGATCTCGTCCGCACCCGCCTGCCAGCGCGCTGCCGTCGTCTCGTCGGCGCGGATCTGGGCCAAGCGCGCGCCGCGGTCCGCGGCGACCCAGCAGATCATCTTCGATGAGGTGAAGTGCTTGGGCTCGCCGCGCACCTCCCAGATTCCGCGGTCGGGCTCGCGCCAGTGCGCCAGCGCGCTCTCTACCTGTCGCTTGATGATCGGCCACAACCGGTCCGGCAGCTGGTCACGCGAACGTGTGTGGAGGTAGATCGAGTCGAGCACCGCCCCCCATACGTCGTGCTGATCCTGGTTGTAGGCGCCGTTGCCGATCCGTACCGGACGGGACTGGTCATATCCGGACAGATGCTCGAGCTCCTGCTCCTCCAGCCGACTCTCGCCGCCGATCCCGTACATGATCTGCAGCCCGCCCTCGCCGGCCTCGGCCATGTCGGCGATGAAGTAGAAGAAGTCGTTGGCCTCCTCGTCGAAGCCGAGCGTATACAGCGCCCACAGCATGAACGTGGAGTCGCGGACCCAGCTGTAGCGGTAGTCCCAGTTCCGATCCCCTCCTGGGGCTTCGGGCAGGGAGGTGGTGGCAGCCGCGACCATCGCTCCCGAAGGCGCGTAGGTGAGCCCCTTGAGGGTCAGCGCGCTGCGTTGCAGGTGCGAGCGCCATGGATGGTCGGGGAACGTGCCGTGTTTGAGCCACTCCTGCCAGAAACGGCCTGTTCGGGCCAGCCACGCGGCCGCCTCCTCGTAGTCGGCCGGCAGTGGATGAGTGGACCAACCCAGCGCCACGAAGGCGCGGTCCCCCTCGCGCAGTGTCGTACGTGCCCGCGCCCGTGGACCTTCGAAGCCGAGCCGCATATCGGTGACCAAGCGCAGCTGTATGTCGATCCCCTCCGAGGAGGCGACCGCCTCGTTATAACCCGGGCCGGCGTAGACCCAATCGGCGGCCAGACCGCCATAGTCGAACGCCGGCTCACACTCGAGCTTGATCTCGGCAGAGCCCTGCACGCACTCGATCACCCGAAGCAGCACGTGATCCGCGTCGTGGTCGGTCGGCGAGCGCCGGTGGCTGCGCGAGCGCTCGTCCTGATGGTGCCAGGGCCCGATGCTGAGCGCGTCGCGCACGATCACCCAACCCATCCGAGTCTCCCAGCTGGTCTCCAGCACCATCGTTCCGGGTATGTAGCGCCGGCCCGCGGGGACGCTCACATCGGCGGGAGCGACCCGGAAGGTGCCCGCGTCCCGGTCCAGGATGGCCCCGAAAACGCTCGGCGAATCCATGCGCGGCAGGCACATCCATTCGACGTTGCCGCTCGGCGCGACCAGCGCCACCGTTTCGCAGTCGGACAGGAACGCATAGTCCCCGATCGGCGGGAAGGCACTGATCCGGATCCCATGATCGGAGGCAGCGTGAAACGCGTGATCAGAAGCCCCCATCATCCGCCAGCGATTCTGCTCAGGTCATCGACACGTGTCAAGGTATGCTCGCCGCGTGGCCCCGGCGCCCTCGCTGGGCGCAAGGAAGTTCGCAGTGGAACATCAGATTCAGCTCACCTCGATCGACGTGATCGCTTCGGCCCTCGAGCCGGTGATTCCGACGCTCGGGGCGGTCAGCTCGCCCGACGGGGCGCTGACCTTAATGCTGAGCGACGTCGCCGACGCGAGCAGCGTGGCCGAGCAGCTCGGTCCCGATCGCTGGGAGCGGCTGCTCGCCGATCACCGCCTGATGGTCGATCAGGTGGTCGGCCATCACGATGGACAGGTCATCAGGTTCGAGCACGACGGGTTTCTGGCCTCGTTCAACAGCGCCCACTCCGGCCTGCACACGGCGGTCGAGCTGCAGCGGACCTTCAGCGGGCGGGCAGGCGACACCGGCGCCACGGCCATCCAGGTCCGGGTTGGGCTGCACTCGGGCTTCGTGATCGCCAACCCCGAGCAGTTGATGGGCCGCAACGTGGTCCTGGCCAGCCGCATCGCCGGGCAGGCACGGGGCGGCGAGATCCTCGTTTCATCCAACGTCAGGCAGTACACCGAGACCGATCCCAGCTTCCGGTTCGAGCTGCACGGCGAGTACCACTTCAAGGGGCTGCACGGAGAGCACACCGTGTACGCCGTACCCTGGCGCTGAGCCCACCCAGGTCGAAGCGACCGTCTACGCGGCCCTGCCGGCCGCCACGGCGAGATTCCGGGCGTACTCGCCGGCGCTCTGGGGCCGCTCCTCGGGAGCCTTGGCCATCGCGGTCAGTAGCGCCTGCCCGAACTGCGGCGAGAGGTCCCGGCGCTGCGTGCACGGATCCGCCGGCTGGTCCTGGAGGTGGGCCCAGAGGATGCGCATCCCCTGCGCTTCGGCGAATGGCGGCTGGCCGCAAAGCGATTCGTACATCACACAGCCCAGGGCGTACACGTCGGTGGCGGCGGTGACCGGCTCGCCGCGGATCTGCTCCGGAGCCATGTAGTCCATCGATCCCAGCGCCTGGCCGGGGAGCGTGAGGAGGCTGCCCTGGGTGTCCTTGGCCAGGCCGAAGTCGGTGATGTATCCCTGGCCCCCAGTGTCGAGCAGAATGTTCGCCGGCTTGACGTCGCGGTGCACCATCCCCGCCGCCCACAGCGCCTCGAGCCCGGCGGCGACATCGGCGCACACCCGCAGCGCCGTGTCCAGGTCGAGTGTGCCGTCCTGCTTGAGTTTCTCGTCGAGCGACTGGCCCTCGATGAACCGCTGCGCCATGTACGGCACGCCCTCGACCTCGCCGGTCGCGATCACCGGCACCACATTGGGGTGCTTGACCGTCTGGGCGATCCGCGCCTCGCGAGAGAAGCGGCGTCGGAAGGTCTCGTCCCGCGCGTAGTCCTCTTTGACCAGCTTCAAGGCCACCCGGCCCCCGTCGGGCCCGGTAGCGATGTAGACCTTGCCCATGCCGCCCTCGCCGAGCAAACTGTCGATTTGATAGCCGTCGATCTTCGTTCCGACGCGAGAGTCGTTCATCGCTCGCTCATGCTCTCCTCGAGTCGTTCCGCCGGCGCGCCTTCGCGGCGGGATCGCCTCTCCGGTTGCGGAGGCCGGAGATCGAAGTATGATTCTCGTCGATTCACTGAGGATAGGAGATTCGGTCTTGCAAATAAAGATCGGCCGGTGGATCGCCTCGGGGGCGATGGTCGCGATGCTTATGCTTGGCGCAGCCGGCGGGGCGAGCGGCTCCACGAGCTTTTGCGCCGGCACCAACCCGATCAACGACAACTACCTGTGCTCGTTGAACTTCAACGCGCCAGGCAAGCCGCTGAACAGCACCGACACGCTCGAGGACACCGAGAACCTGGCGACCGCGACGACCCAGACCAACATCTTTAGCCCCTGTGGGCTGACGAACTGTCCGTCGGGCGGTGCCGAGGTGACGTCATGCAACGGCACCAGCTACGCCAACACCATCTGGTACGACTTCTACCCGAACGCCAAGGGCCTCGTCAGCATCCGCACCCAGGCGCTGTTCGACAACGTCATCACGGTCTATCAGTACAACCAGCAGTCGCTGGCACCCGAGCTTGGCACGGCTCAATGCGCGGTATCGAGCCTTGGCTCGGGCCAGCTCGTCGCATCGGTCAAGAAGGGCGCCGACTACACCGTCCAGGTCGGTGCCATCAGCAACCCCGGGCCGATCCACGTCCTGTTCGACTTCTTCAAGACCCCGCCCAAGCGGCTGACCGCGACCACGTTCCTGAAGGCAAGCACTCTCAGCAACGGACTCGACCTTTCATCGTTGACGGTCAGCACCGCGCGCGGGGCCAAGGTATCGGTGAGCTGCGGAGGTCTCTGCCGGTCGGTCTCGAAAAACGTGCCTCGCTTCGGCTCGAACACCCTGCAATTCCCCACCGTGAGTGGCGTACGGATGCCGTCTGGGTCAAAGCTCCTGATCCACGTCACCGCCCCCCACTCGATCGGCGCGCTGGTCCAGTACACGATCCAGCCCGGCAACTTCAGCAAGCAGACCTTCTGCACCGAGCCGGGCTCGAGCAAGCCGAGGTCGAAATGTCAATGACCGTGTCCTCGCCGGTCCGGGTTGGGCTGCTCGCGCTGTTGCTCGGCGGACTGTTCGCCGCCGCGCTGCTCGTCGCCAAAGCGAGCGGCACGAGCGCCAGTGCCCCCGGCCCGACCCAGCTGTCCGCCCCCTCCTCATCGGTCGCGGTGAGCGCACCACCGGCCACCACCGCGCTGCCCGCGCTTCGGCCCCAGCCACAGCCGCCGAAGCCGAAGCACCCGGCGAGCACCGCGACATCGAACAGCGGCTCCTCCGCCCCCAGCTCGTCCACCTCGAGCGCGCCGCCGGTATCGAGTTCCCCGCCGGCATCGAGCTCGAGCCCTCCCCCCGCTTCGAGCTCCCCACCGCCGAGCAGCAGCGGCGGCTCAGGCGGTGCCGGCGGCGGCACGGGCGGGATCGTCGGCGGGTGAGGGCGGCCCCAGCGCGGCCCGTTCGATGACCGCACTCAGGCGGGCAACAGGTCGACGAAATCCGGTCCGTGGCGGCCCGACCCGGCAGTAGAATCGTCGAGCTTTGCTAGACCGGGGGACGATCGTAGCCGGGTACCGCATCGACGGCGTGCTCGGTCGAGGAGGGATGGGAGTTGTCTATCGCGCGACTCAGCTATCGCTGGGCCGGGAGGTCGCGCTCAAGCTCCTGGCCGCCGAGCTGAGTGAGGACCCGGGCTTCCGGGCGCGCTTCCAGCGGGAGGCAAAGCTCCAGGCCGCGCTCGAGCACGAGCACATCGTTCCGGTGTACGAGGCGGGCCAGACCGCCGATGGCCTATTTATGGCGATGCGGCTGATCGACGGCCCCACCCTGAAGGATCTGATCCTCGAGCGCCAGCTCGATCCACGACGCAGCCTGCGGATCCTCGCCCAGGTCGCCCAGGCACTCGACGCCGCACACGACGCTGGCCTGATCCACCGCGACATCAAGCCCCAGAACATTCTGATCGAGCAGGACGACCGCGTGTACCTGGCGGACTTTGGCCTGATCAAGGCTCCCGATGAGGCTCGCCTGACCGACACCGGGCAGTTCATCGGGACGATCGACTACGTCTCCCCCGAGCAGATCCAAGGCGAGCCGGCGACGGCTGCCAGCGACTGCTACGCCCTGGCCGCCGTGCTCTATGAATCCCTGACCGGCCAGGTCCCGTTCCTTCGGGCCAATGAGGCAGCCGTGCTGCACGCGCATGTGGTCCAGCCGCCGCCTCGCGTGACCGAGCAACGCCCCGACCTGCCGGTGGGGATCGACGAGGTGATCGCGGCCGGGATGGCCAAGGACCCCTCCGCACGCCCCGCCTCGGCGGTGGCGATGATCCGCCAGGCCGTGCTCGCGCTGGCGCCGGGTGCGCAGGTCGCCGGCGGCGCACAGGTCACGCGGTTGACCCCGGTTCCCGAGAGACCAGATGCGGGCGACGCGCTTCAGGGCCCCGGCGCCGTCGCCACTGTGGCCTCTGCCCCGACGCCGGCGCCGAGTGAGAACGCCACCGCCCTGTCGGACCCCTCGCCGGTTCCCGCCGCCGTAGCGACCAAGCCGGCGGCGACGCCCTCCCCGTTGGCCGAGCCCGCCGCGGCCGACGGCGCGGCGGCTTCATCGATAACCGTCGAGCGGCGCTCCTCACGACCAAGTCGGCTCGGTCCGATCGCGATCGTCGCCGTGCTGGGCATCGCGGCGGTCGTGGTGGGATTGCTGGTGGGGAGCTCGGGAAGCGGGTCGAGCTCGCCCTCCTTCTCCAACTCCGCCACCGTCGGTCCGATCCAGGTGCGCTATCCGACCGGCTGGCAGGTCGGCGCCGCGCTGCCCGCAATTCCAGGCATCAGCTTCGCTGGCCCGGTGGTGCTGGGCCGGAGCCCCGGAGGCGCAGGGCTGACGGCCGGCGTGGTTCCCGCGGCCGGCGGCCCGACGCTGCTCGCGCCTGCGTTCCGTGCCCGGGTCGCGGGGGCGTTGCCGACCCCCACCCCCGTCCAGCTCGGCGGCGTCGAGGCCTACCGCTACAGCGACCTCCACGTTGCCGGCCTGCCGGGAACGGTCACGCTCTACGCCGCACCGACCTCTGCGGGTACGGTGACGCTCGCCTGTTGGTCCTCGAGCGCCGCAACCGCCACCTTCCAGACCGACTGTGGTGAGGTCGCGGCGACCCTTCACCTGCTGGGAGCCACCGCCTACTCGCTCGGCCCCAGCGCCGCCTACGGCCATCAGCTGTCAGCGACGCTCGACCGGCTGCGGGCCGACACAGCCGCTCCCCTGGCCGCCCTGGCGGCCGCGAGCACGCCCGCGGCTCAGGCCACGGCGGCCCGAAATCTGGCCGGCGCCTACGCGGCTGCAGCCCACAGCCTGGGTGGCACCACCGTCTCCCCGCTTTTGCGCGACGCGCAGAGCGAGATCGTCGGCTCCCTCACGCGGCTCTCGGCGGCCTACGCGCAGGCCGCGGCCGCCGCGAAGTCGGGCTCGACGACCGCCTATAACCGGGCCGGACGGGCCGTCGAAAGCGCGTCAGCGACCCTCAACGCAGGCTTGCGGAGCCTCAGCGGGCTGGGCTACACTTTCGGGGCGGGGTAGCCGAACGGTGCCAGGGGGTAGCACGGATGGGGCAGGAAATGGCTGGAAACGTCGGTACGCTCAGTCGGCTGGCTGAGCCACGTACCGCATCCCAGGTAATGGGCCGCACGCTGCGCGGCCGTTACCGCGTAGTCGAGCCGATTTCCGCCGGCGCCATGGGCGCCGTCTATCGCGCTGTCGACATCGAGAACGACCGTGAGGTCGCGCTCAAGCAATCGACCAACCCCCACCACGACCAGCGGTTCGAGGTCGAAGCGCGACTGTTGAGCGCCCTCCAGCACCCTCGGGTGGTGCGAATCCTCGACCACTTCGCCGTCCCCAGCGGTCAGTACCTGGTGATGGAGCTGATCCGCGGGCTCGATCTGGGCATGCTCCTCAAGCAGCGCGGACAGCCGGGCCTTCCGGTCGATCAGGCGATCGAGTATGTCCGCCAGACGTGCGAGGCCCTCCAGTACGTGCACGACCAGCAGATCGTGCACCGGGACATCAAGCCCCAGAACCTGATCCTCAGCGAGAGCGGGGTCACCGTGGTCGATTTCGGCATCGCGCGCCTCCTCGACGACGGTGACTCGGGCACGATCGGGATCGGCACCCCCCGGTTTATGGCGCCTGAGGTCCTGGCCGGAGGCAGCGTTTCGCCCCGCACCGACGTGTTCGGCGTCGCCGCCACCCTGTGGACGCTGATCGCCGGCCGGACACCTGTGTATGCGGACCCGACCAAGCTCTCGGCCGTTGCCTCGGACGTGACCCCCGAGCTCGAGCGGACGATCGCGGCCGGCTTGGAGATGATTCCCGAGCGGCGGGTCGCCTCCGTCGCCGCGTTCGCCAAGGCGCTCGGCGCCCCACTGCGGACGGAGACCGGCATCTCCCTCGCGGTCTCGATCGACAGCCCCGACGCGTCCCGCAGCCTGATGGAGGCCGTGGTGCATACCGCCGCCGGTGTGTTTGGTGCTGCGGCGGCGTCGATCGCCCTGGTCGATGAGACCACCGGCGAGCTCGTCTACCAGTCGGCCTGGGGCGCCGGCGCCCGCGAGATCGTGGGCGTCCGGATGCCTCCCGGCACCGGCATCGCCGGCGGCGTAGTCCAATCCGGCGTCGCCGAGGCGGTGCCGGACTGCCGCACCGACCCCCGCTTCGCGGCCGGAATCGCCCGCGGCACCGGCCATGTCCCTTACACGATGCTGGTGGTGCCCATGCGGCGAGCCGGGCTCGAGATCGGGGCGCTGTCGATCCTCGACCGCCGCGATGGCCGCGGCTACAGCCAGGAAGACCTCGAGCCGGCGATCCTGTTCGCCGACCTAGCGGTCAAGGCGCTCGACGTGACACCGGGCTCGTTCACGAGCCTCGGCATGACCTCGCTCGGTTAGTCGGCCGCTTCGCGCGGCCCGCCGATTCGTAACTGCGCGGCGCCCGTCAGCCTTCTGGCTTCCGGCCGGTTGCAACGTACTCATTCCTCCTGTAGGGTGGCGGCGCGCTCGGGGCCGGCGAGCGGGACATTGGGACAACCGGGGACACCTTTGGGGGTGCAATTCATGAGCGTGACGAGTCGATGCTTCCGTCGTTCGGCGGCGGGGC
>DATJRS010000110.1:0-12753 GCA_035504535.1 Solirubrobacteraceae bacterium
GCGCCGCCCCGGCCAGGAAGATCCACATGGGCAGACGCCGCCGCTGGATCCGATGGGCCAGCACGAGGCCGACGGTGAAGATCAACGCTTCGTCCGTGCCGATCCCGTACACGCGGTACTCGAACGGCAGCAACCCGAAGACGAGCCCGAGCGCGAACACCGGCCGCGTCGCGGCCAGCACCACCACGATGGCCGCCACTACTCCCAGGCCGACCTTGAGCTGATGCTGGGGGTTTCCGACCTTGTACAGGACGATCGCGAAGACCGCCGCCAGGACGGCGGCGAGCGCTCCGGTGACAGGCGCCGAAAGAAGCACCTCCCGCGGGCCGCCCTCTCGCGCGCGGGCTCTCAACGGCATCGGCATGGCGGTTGATTGTAGGGTCGGAAACGGTCCGCTCTTCCCGTCTCGGGGCGGTTCACAGCCTGCGTTTACCATCCCACGGTGTCCGCAGAGGCGCCGCCCCCGGGAACCGTCACTCAAGAGCAAGACCGTGCACCGGCGCCACTGAGCATCGGCCGGCGCCGCATCGTCGGCGACATCGGGATCCAGGTCGTCGCGCGCGCCTGCAACCTGATGCTGGGCGTCGTGGTGACGCTGATCGTCGTGCGCGGGCTGGGCGTGCGCGGGTTCGGACAGTGGTCGGCACTGTTCGCGATCTCTCAGATCGCCGCCAGCTTCGGCGACCTCGGTCTCACCCAGGTGGCGGTGAGCCGCGCCGCGAGTAATCCCGCGTCCGAACCGCAGTGGCTCGGCGCATTGCTCGGCCTGCGCCTGCTGCTCAGCGTCCCGATCTGCCTGCTGCAACTCGTGGCGATGCTCGCGATCGCGCCGAACCGGCATGCGGCTGTCGCCGGCGTCGTGATCGCGTCGACGGCCTTCGTCGGGGCTGCCGGCTCGCTGTCGGCGGCCTTTCAGGTGCGGGTCCGCAACGACTTGTCGATGCTCGTGCTGACGATCCAGAGCGTCCTGTGGACGGGCGGCGCGGCGATCGTCGCCGCTTACACCTCGGACATCCGGGCCTTCGCCGTGGCCTTCCTCGTCTCGAATCTGGTCAGTACGGCCGTGACGATCGTCCTTGTGCTCAGGATCACATCCGTTCGGCTGGTTGGCAGTCGCGCATTCTGGGAGCCGATGCTGCGGATCGGCGCGGTCCTCGGCGCGGCCGGCATCATCGTCACCGCTTACGTGCGCCTGGACCAGGTGCTGGTGCTCACCTTCGCCGGCAGCCGTCAAGCCGGCCTGTATGCCGCCGCCTACCGCATCCTGGACCAGGCGCAGTTCGTGCCCGGCTCGGTGATGGCCACGCTGTTCCCCCTGATCGCCTCGGTCTATCCCGCCAATCTGGCCCGCGTGCGACGCCTGCTGCAAACCTCCGCGGACTATCTGTCGATCGGCTCGCTCGGCGCGGTGGCGTTCACCGTGGTCGCGGGCAGACAGATCATGGTCCTCCTGTTTGGCGCCGCGTTCGCACCCGCGGGGAGCGCGCTGCCGGTGCTGATGGGCGCGTTCGTGTCGATCTCGTTTGGGTATCTGGCGGGGAACATGGTGGTCATTCTCAAACTCCAGCACCGATATCTCGCCTACGCCACGGTTGGGCTCATAGTCAACGCGGTGCTCAATGTGATTCTGATTCCCCCGTTTGGCTTCCAGGCGGCCGCATGGGTAACGCTCGTCACGGAATTCACCGTGATGTCCTTGATCATGCGCCGGGTGCTGATGGCGCTTGACATGCGACCGGACTGGTCGCGCATGATCCGCGTGCTCGTCGCGGCCGCGGCGATGGGAGGGGCGGTCGCCCTCGCTCACTCCGGCGGTCTCCCGCTGGGGGCACTCGTCGCGCTCGGGGCCGCGCTGTACGTCGGGTTGCTGTTCGCCCTGGGCGCGCTCAGGTGGTCCGAGGTCCTGGGGTTCCTCCGGCGCGAGCCTGTCACCTGAGCGATTCGAATGATGCGAAAGCGGCTTCCAGTCACCATCGACGAGGCACTCGACACGCTCGCAGCGTCACGGCTGGGTGCCGGCCTGAAGCCGCTGACGCTGCTCCTCAACCGCAACGCCGAGCTGTCGCTGTACTCCGAGCAGACGCGGATGCTGTCGCTTGCCTTCAAGTACGTTGAGTCCGAGGGGGTTGCCGGCGACTACGCCGAGTTCGGCGTCTGGATGGGCCGGACATTCATCGAGGCCTGGCGCGTTGCCGCCAAGTACGCCGTGCCACGGCGCTTCTTCGCCTTCGACTCCTTCGAAGGTTTGCCCGAGCTTGACGCCGGCGATCAGGGCGGCCCCTTCACGGCCGGTCAGTTCAGGCATAGCCGTGCCGAGTTCGAGGCCCGGCTCCGCCGCGCACGCATGCCGTCGAGCGCGGCCAGAATCATCGAGGGGAGACTCGAGCAGACCCTGCTACACCCGGAGCGCATCGGGCTCGAGGAAGTTGCCGTCGCGTGGATCGACTGTGACCTGTACGCCTCCACCGTGCCGGTGCTCGATTACCTGACTGCGCGTCTCGCTCCCGGCTCGGTGCTGATCTTCGACGACTGGTTCACGTTCAGGGCTTCACCCGGGCACGGGGAGATGCGCGCGTGCGCGGAATGGCTGGAGCACAATCCGGGGGTGATGCTGACGCCCTGGCGTCAGTTCCACTTCGCCGGCCAGTCGTTCATCGTTCAACAGGTGCCGGGCGGGCAAACGTCAGCTTCACCGTCGGCCGCTGCGCCACCGGGCTGAACCCCTGCGACCGCAGGTGCTCGATCAACCGCATGGCCTGGGCGACCGAGCCGACATGGTGAAGCTGCAACGCGAACACGCGCACGCCGAGCGCGACGAGGTCGAGCGTGGGTACGAGCTCGTACTCGAGCCCCTCGAGGTCGAGCTTCAGCAGGTTGATGTGATCGTCGCCGAACTCCCGCATCAGCGTGGTGAGCGTGAGTCCGGGCACCTCGGCCCACTCCTGTGTCTCGTAGAGACCGGCGGCCGACAGCGACCCGCTGGAACGCTCGTGATGGGGCTGCATCCTGATCGGTCCATCGCGGAGCGCGAGGGCGACGACGCGGAAGCTGAAGCGTGGATCGCCGGCAGCCTCCTTCAACGCGCCGTCCTCGTAGGCCTGTACTGGATCGACGGCGCGCACGGTGGCGCCGTAGCGATGCACCAACTCGATGTCGAAGCTGACGTCCCCACCGGCGCCGATGCAGTAGCAGATGTCTCCTTCACCCAGCACCCCCTCAGGGATCCTCCACCCGCCATACGGCGTACCGAGCTCAACGGTCGGCGTTCCGGGCTCGATCGGCAGCCGCGCCAACCGCCACTCGAACCACCGCCGGCGCAACGCGCTGCGGATCTTGGCCGGTCGGAGCTTTTGCAAGAACGCGCTCAGCGCTCTCCCGACAACAGATGCTCGATCTGTGCCGCGACGATCGGGCCGGCGTATTGGCGCTCAGCCCACGCGCGCGCCGCGCGTCCCTGGCGCGGCCCGAGGGAAGGATCGTCCAGATACCTGCGCAGGAGCGCTGCGAGGGCGCGCGGGTCGTGGTCGGGTTGCGCGATCGCGCCGAACTCCGGCGCGATCAGGTCGGCTACGCCCTCGGCACCGCTGGCCAGGCACGGCCGCTCGGCAAGCATGCCGACAATCGTGGCCCGCGGGGCTCCCTCCGTCGGGGAGGGGCAAAATACGCTGACGTCGAGAGCGCTCATGACGTCCGCCAGTTCGCCCGTGGGCATCGGCAGGAAGTGAGCGCGCTCGCCGAGCGGAGCGGCCTGCGCGCGCAACGCAGCCTCGGTCTCCCCGTCCCCGGCCATGATCAGCTGGACCCGCGGGTCATCGAGCGCGAGGACGGCGTCGATGACGACGTCGTTTCGCTTCTTGGGATGAAAACGCGACACGCATCCCACCACGAACGCGTCGGGCGGGATGCCGAGACGCTCGCGGATCGCTTCGCGGCCCTCCTCGGTGAAGCGAATCGCGTCCGCGTTGACGACATTAGGAACGAGTACGACCTTGCTGGCCGGCACGCCCACCGATTCGACCGAGGACTTGGTGCCCGCCGACACGGCCATCACGACCTTGGCCTGACGGCTCGCGTGCAGATAAGCCCGGCGGGGCAGCCCGCGACGGAACTGATACGGAACCGGCCCCCATTCGGCCCACGCCACCCGGGGGCGCAGCCGGCGCGGGAGCCAGGGGATCATCAGTTGCTCTTTCTTGTAGTGCACGATCAGCACGTCGTAGGGCGATTGGCGCTCGAGCGCTCGCCGGAACCGCCATACGTAACCCAGCCAGTTGGTCAGCAGGTGCCGCCAGCTCCGCGTCGACAGCTTCGGGCCGATGGCCACCGGCACGATCGGGACCGTTCCGTTGGCCGCGATCCCCGAGAGGTCGGTGAGCATCACCACCTCGTGACCGCGCTCCGCGAGCGCAGCCAGCATCTCGACGGCCGCGAACTCGGCCCCGCCGGCAGAGTTCGTGGTCATCGCGCTCACGATCTTGAGGGGCGACGCCTCGCTCATACCAGGAGCCTAGCCAGGGCGTCGACCGAATAGCCCCGCACCGCGAGCGCGCGGCCGGCCGCCCCGATCGCCGCCGCACGACTTGGGTCGGCCAGCAGCGCCTCGATCGCCTGGGCAAACTCGGCGACCCCGTCGGCGGCCACGAAATCGCGGTTCGGCACGCCATCCTCGATCAGGCGGGCGGCGTGCGCCGTGGCCACGATCGGCAGCCCGTAGGCGAGACCCTCGATGAACTTGAGTGGCGACCCTCCCCCACGCAGCAACGGAACCAGCGCGATGTCGGACGCGCGATAGGCGTCGGCGAGGTCCTCGACGAAGCCCGGCGTCTCGATCCTGGAGTCACGCGAGGCCTCCGGGAGGCCGCGGCCGATCGCGGTCAGCCGCACGTCGGGCATCCGCCGCCACACCGCGGGTAGGACGCCGTCGGCCAGAAAGCCGAAGGCTTCCCGGTTGGGCGCGTAGCTGAAGTCGCCGACGAACAGCAGCCGCCTGGCTCCGGCTGGCATCACCGGCCGGATCGCCGCCGTGTCGAGCACATTCGGGACGTAGCGCGTGGCGATGTGCTCGCCCGCGAGCGCGCGAGCGCCTTGCTCGTCGGCCCGTGTGGCCATCCAGGCCTCGGAGAAGGTCCGCAGGACGCGGCGCTCGAACTGCCCGAGCCCGGACACCTTGGCCGTCCCTCGAAAGCCGCTCGATTCCAGGTTATGCGCCAGATAGACGACCTCACGTTTGCGCGCCAGGGGCAGGAGCGCCGCCGCTACGACCGGCCCGTCGGCGATCACGCGCACGTCGGGGGGCGCCGTGCGCCCGGCGAGCGTAAGCTCGGCCGACGCTCCCCGTGCCAGGCGCGGTGTCGCGCCTCGGGCGCGCGCCCGCAGGTATTCGGCTCCTCGCCGCGGGCCGCGGGACGCGTGGAGCGGGCGCAGCGTCACCTCTCCGAGTCGCCCGTACCCGTCCGCGGGGTGACCCCCGCCCCACACGACGTAGGCGACCTCGACGGCATGGTGGCGGGCCAGCGCCGCGGTGACGCCGTAGGTCCGCAGGCCGGTGCCGCTCTGGAGCGTCGGCGTGATCGACGTCACGAGCAGGTCGTTCATCCGGGCAGGGCGGCGCCGATCTCTTCCAGCCGGGTCTTCCACGAGTGCCGGCGGGCCGCTTCGCTGCGCCGGCGCCGGAGTTCGGGCGAATCTTCACCCAGCGCCCGCTCGATCGCGGCCAGCGTGGCCGGGGCGCCCTCGACCAGCTCGACGCCGTCGACCTCCGCCACCGCGGGCACGCCGGTCGCGACCACCGGGAGTCCGGCGGCGAGGTACTCGTACACCTTCATCGGGAAGATGCTCTCGGTCAAGCGCGAGCGTCGATACGGAATGATCCCGACCGCGGCACCGCGCAGCACGGAGGGCAGGGCGCCGTGCGGGCGGGCACCGAGCAGCCGGACATTGGGCCTGGCCGCCAGCACGGACAGGTCGGTGTCAGGGTCCCCCAGTCCGACCGGCCCCACGAGCGCGAAGGTCCACTCGGGTCGGGCGGCGGCGAGCGCGCCGATCAGGTCGAGGTCGAGCTTCTTGGCCACGACCGCTCCCACGAATACGATCCTCGGCTCCGGCAGCGCGGACAGCGCGGAGTCGAGGGGTCCCGGATCCAGTGCGGTCGCGAAGTGCTCGGTGTCGGCGACATTGGGGGCGTAGAGGACATGGGTCGAGATCGTCCGCATGCGCTCAGTCAACGCCGGTGAACTCGCGATGACCAGATCGGCGCGCGCCGCGAAGCGCCGCTCGGCCGCGGCGAAGCTTGCCTCGTCGACGCCGTCCTGGGCGGCGATGTCATCGACGCAGTGGTAGACGACGAGTCCGGGCTCGAGCGCGCTCAGGAGCGCCTCGGCCTGCGGCACGTAGGCCCACAACACGGGCGCCCGCAGCCGCATGCGCCGCACCGCCAGACGGACGGTCATGCGCAGGACCCCGGCGTTGAAGGCGCGGACCGCCGCGTTCGAATGGACCGGCAGGACCAGCGGCGCCAGCACCGTGACCCCGCCGGCCGCGCGGCGCGGTGGGGCGAGCCCCCGTCGCAGCCGTCGCGCGATCCGCCGCAGGTCGCGGCCGGAGCCGAGCGCCGGGCGGCGCAGACCGAGGGACTCGATGAACACGACGCGGCTGCCCGTCTGCGCCAGCCGCGACATCAGATGATGCTGGTTGGTCCAGACCTCGTTGTCCCAGTCGTTGAAGCCGACGCAAACCACGTCGCGTCCTGCGAGCGTGTTGTCGCTCACCGGGCCGCCTCGGCGTGATCGACCGCCCTCGCGATCCGCGCCACGGTCTGCTCGAGGACGGGTGTCGGTCGGCCGTGGGGATCGCCGATCAGCACCTGGGGCTCGCCGTCGAGCGAGCCGAGCAGGTGGGTCCGGGCGAGCGCGCGGGGATTGTCCACCGCGACCAGCGCGACGTTCTCCAGGTCGAACACGAAGATGGCGGGCGCGGCGGCCAGATCGTCGCGCGTCAGGCGCCGCGACCGATGATCGGCGAGGTCGACTCCGTGGGTCGCGGCGCAGGCGATCATCGCATCCGGGGCGGGTCGTCCCACTTCGCGGTAGAAACCGCCGCCCCGGGCCCCGGGCCGGCCACGACTGCGGGCGAGCGCGGCCGCGAAGGCGCTGCGGTTGATGTTCCCGTAGCACGCGATCAGCGGCGCGTCGCTGCCACGCCAGGCGCGTAGCGCGCGGCGGTGGAGCCGGGCCCGGAGCCACCGGTGCGCAAGCACCCTCCCGGCGGGCCGTTCGAGCCGGCGGGCGATGCCGACGACCACGCGCTCCACCCTCCGGGTCACTCGCTGCGGCTCGCGTCAACTGCCTGCAGGAACTCGCTCCACGGCGCGGCGTACGGTTTGATGCGCTCCGCCAGCCGCCTCAGCGCGGCGAAATCGTCGTCGACCTCCCACCCCATGTGGAGCACCACCGGAACCCACGTGCCGGCGTCCCGTTCGATCACGCGCTCGACCGCTCCGAGCACCACCTCGGCCCGCGCGTACAGCGGCTCGTAACACGGGAGGTACACGGCTGCGCCTCGCCATTGCGGGCCGCCGTGAAAGCCCATGTTCAGGACGCTCTCGGGTCCGCCGGTGATCACGTCGTAACGCGAGGCCAGCACTTCCCACTGGGAGGAGTCGAACCGATTAAACGGGGGCACGAGGACGCGAGGGTTCAACCCCACCTGTTCCAGGCGGCGCCGGCCGCCGTCGAGCAGGCTCGCGAGCGCCGCGTCGTCGAGCCCGGAGAGCTCCGAGTGGCGGCGCGGATTCGCGAAGCGAGTCCGGTGCGTCGCCCCGTGCTGGGCGAACGCGACCCCGTCCGAGCGCATCCGCTCGATCAACTCCCGGTCGCGGTCGTCCAGCGGCCGGCCGCCGCTTGACTCGGGTGCAAGCGCCTGGTGGGTCCACTGCGGTACCACCGCGATCAGATACGGAACTCCGGCCTCGGCCATCACCGAGTGAAAGCGCGACGACGCGTCGTAGCCGAACTTGGGATTGTCGTAGCCCGAGTAGTAGGGGAACTCGTCGACCCGCACGAGCAGTTTCGGCGGCCCGTCCGCGGCCGGCCCGAGCGCGCTGCGGCGGGCGGCCTGAAGCGGCGCCAGCCACTGCGCATTCCAGTCGAGGGCTCCCCGCTTCATCGCCAGGCGCTGTCCGGCACGCTCGGGCCAGGTCGGGATCCGCCGCGTCCGGAGCGCCCGGGTCAAAGCGGGGGTCGGGCTCGCCCCGTGCAGGCGCGCGCTCGCGCTCGCGTCGGGGCCGGTACGCGCGATCCGCCGCCCGACGGCGCGCCGGGCCTGCTCGAGTAGGAACACCGGGGCGAGCGCCGGTTCGCGCCAGCTCCACAGCGTGTGGGCCGCGAGCGGCCAGGTCGCGAGGCACCTCGCGGTCTCCCCCAGCCGGTTCTCGTCCGCCAGGCTAGCCCTGAGATCGCGGCTGAACCACTGGTAACGCACACCGGGACGTCCCTCCGAGGCGGCGACCGGGCGGCCGGTGGCCAGTCGCGCCCAGGTGTCCGGGTGGTTGGCCCCCGCACTCACCGCGAGCGGGAGCGACCCGTAGAAACGTGGATTGAAGTCGATCAAACGGGACTGCCCGTCGTCGCTGGTCAGGAACTGGAGCTGGGCCAGCCCGCACCAGCCCAGCGCCTGGAGCAGGCGCTCGATCGCCGCGCGCAGGTCCGGGTCGACGGGGACCGTGAGACCGCGCGCGGTGACGCCGACGGGTCGTGGCCAGCAATGCTCGGCCACTTGCTGGGCGATCGACACGATCCCGTCCGGACCCGCCACCAGCGACACGGCGTCGAGGCGGCCCTGGAGCCACTCTTGCGCGATCGCCTGGCCGCCCTGGCGCTCGATCAAGTGAGCGTGCTCGAGCGCCTTCTGGCGATCCGTGAAGGTCCCGGCGTTGACGCGCGCCGTGCACTGGGAGGCGGGCTTGACGACCACGTCCCCGTGTAGCTGCTCGAGTCCCGCCGCCGTCGCGAGGACCGTGCGTGGCACCGCCAGCCCCGCTTCCTGCGCGATCGAGCGCAGCCGCCACTTATCGGTCGCTTGCAGGATGCCCTCATGCCGGCCGTAGCCGAGCGGGAACGAGAGGCGCTCGCGTCGAGCCGACAGCGCCACGACGGCGCGCTCCCATCCGGGCAGAACGGTCTCATAGCCGTGTTCTCGCGCGACGCGGTCTATCTCGGCCACGAATGCGTCGTCGTCCTGGTCGGTATACGCGATCCGGTGCCAGGCGGAGGTCGAGCTCGAGCGCGCCGCCAGGCTCGGAGTCGCCGAGCCCGCTCCCACCGTCCACCCGGCCGCGGCCAAGGCCCGCGCGGCGGCCACCGACGCCCTGTCGAGGCCCTCGTCGACGATGAGTACCTTCACAGCGGCCGGATGCTATGCGTCCGGTAGGAACCGGTCACGCAGCTGATTGAACTGGTCCTGCGCCTGCTCGTAATCGTCGGGGCGCCCGATGTCCAGCCAGTGATCCTCGGAGGGCCACGCGCGCACGGTCTCGCCCGACGCGATCAGGCGCAGAATCAGGTCGGGGAAGTCCAGGCGCTGGCCGGTCGGGATGTGTTCCCGCACGCGTGGCGAGAAGCAGTAGACCCCCATCGACACCACGTAGGACAGGATCGGCTTCTCGACATAGTCGGTCACGAGCGTGGTATCCGCGTTCTGCCCGAAGCGCATCACCCCGAGCGACACCTGGACGTCGCGACGGTGGGCGGCGATCGTCGCCGCCTGGCCGCCTTCCCGGTGACCTTCCAGGAGAGCCGAATAGTCCATGTCGGTCAGAATGTCACCGTTCATGACGAGGAAATCGTGTTCGAGGCCGTCGATCAGACTGAGGGCGCCGACGGTGCCGAGAGGCTCATCCTCCCGAAAGTAGTCGATCGGGATATCGTGGCGCGACCCGTCCCCGAAAAACGCCTCGATCAGCTCGCCAAGGTACCCCGTGGCGATCGTGATCCGATCGAACCCGGCCCGCGCGAGCTGCCGGACCACGATGTCGAGGATCGGCCGGTCTCCGACCGGCATCAGCGGCTTGGGCAGGACGGTTGTGTACGGACGAAGCCGAGTCCCCAGCCCGCCGGCGAGGATCACGGCGCGGCTCATCGTCAACAAGGGTATCCACTGCCGTGACGGCCGACGATCGAGGCGTGGCTCGCGCGTCGCACGATCTCCGGCGCCGGGGAGTGCTGATCGTCGAGCAGGGCGGACGCGGAGGCGTGGCCGACTACACCGGGCTGCTGGCGGCGGGCCTGTCCGCTCGTGGCGTCCCGGTCACCATCGCCACCGCCGACGATCACCTCTACCGGCCCTCGTCCGGCGTCCGTGTCGAGACGGTGTTCGGCTATGTCCGGGGGCATTCGCCGGCCGCCCGACTGGTCCGTCGCGCCGGTCTCGGGCGGTTCGCCAACGGGTTGTGGTTCCTGGCCTCGCTGCCCTCGCTGCGCGTCCTGGCGCGGCGCCATGCCGTCACGCACATCCAGGGCTGGGAGGCCCGGCCGCTCGGGCTGGTCGCGATGCTGCTGCTTCGGGCTTCGGGCGTGCCCCTGGTGTACACGGCCCACAACACGTTTGAGCGCGCCCCGGGACTGCTCGACAGCCCCCAGCTGATGCCGGCCCTCTCGCGCCAGACGATCGTGCACACCGAGGCGGATCGCCCCCGGGTGAGCCGGGTGCCGGTGGTCATTGCCCATGGCCACTACGGCGCCGTGGCCGACCGGGCAGCGTCCGTCGACCCGGCGCAGGCCCGTACCGAGCTCGGGCTGCCGGCGGAGGCGCCGGTCGTCCTGATGTTCGGCGTTCTGAGGCCCGACAAGGGGCTGGCCGACATACTCGAGGCGGCCGCGAACGCTCCCGAGTGGCATGTCTTGATCGCCGGCGAGGACCACGGCGGCCTGGACGGCGTGGCGGGCCGCATCGCGGCGCCGCCGCTGGAGGAGCGCGTCACCGTGCGGGAGGGATTCCAACCGATCGAGCGGGTGGGCCGGCTGTTCGCCGCGGCCGACCTCGTCGCGCTTCCATACCGGCAGGCCAGCCAGAGCGGCGTGCTGCACCTGGCCTACGGGTTCGGACGGCCGGTCGTGGCCTACCCCGTGGGCGGGCTGACCGAAGCGGTGATCGCGGGCGTGACCGGATGGATCTGCCGCGACGCGTCCCCGCAGGCGCTGGCCGAGGTGCTCCGCGAGGCCGGGGGGCTTGGTCGCGCCGAGCTGAGGCGCCGGGGGGAACAGGGCCGGCAATGGGCCGAGCAGACCTTCGACTGGGATCGGATCGCGCAGCAGACCGAGGAGGTCTACGTCCGCGCACTGCTCCCGGGCCGCGACCTTGAATCCACGCTCACCACGGCCGACGGAACCGCCGGCGCGGGCGGCGGTCCTTCACCTCGGGCGGAGGCGCCACCGCCTGGCCGTTGAGGATCGCCTGGGGCGCCGCCGACGCGAAGTAGTCGATCTGGGCCGCGGTCAGGCCAGCCTCGTGCAGGACGGAGACCAACTTCGGTGGTCGCCGCACCGCGTCGTGGCTGTCTGAAGCGATCGCATGCACCAGACCCTCCGTGAGTAGCTCCCAAGCGGCGGTCTGCGTTCGCCGGTCGGCCCGGGGCGTGAGCGAGGCGGCGTCCAGGCAACACACGACCCCGGACTCCACGAGCTGGCGCACCAGGCCGACGTCGCGCTGGGCGATCGGCGATCGCTCCGGATGTGCCAGGACGATTTCGTAGCCGCGACCCGCGAACGCTCGCAGGGCCGCGACGGCGCCCGAGAGCGCCGAGGTCCACGGCAGCTCGAGCAGCACGTACCGCCCCCCGCCCAGTGTCAGCAGGTCGAGCTCGACGTCGGACATCTCTCCCACGCGCGAGAGCGCGACCTCCGCCCCGGTCCGGATGGTCAGGTCGATGTTTTCCGCCCGCAGCGCGCGGTTGAGGAGCGCGACCTGCTCCTGGACGACGGCCGCAGTCACGTTGGGATATTCCCCGTTCACGTGGGGCGTGGCCACGAGCGTGCGCGTCCCCTCCTCTCGCGCCGCCCGGCACAGCTCGAGCGACTCCTTAAGGGTGTCGGGCCCGTCGTCGACACCGGGCAGGACGTGGGTGTGCAGGTCGATCATCACTTGGGCGGTGGCATCCGCACGGGGCAAGGGTAGGAGGGCCTACCATCATCTCGGACAGATGACCACGACACTGGCGGAACGGTTCCCTCGCGTGGCCGTCGTACACGAGTGGCTGACTATTCCCGGCGGCTCGGAGCAGGTGGTGTACGCGATCCTGCGGCTGCTGCCGCAGGCCGAGCTGTTCACCTCCATCTACGATCCCGCCCCCTGGCCCGAGCTGATCACGAGCCGGCCCGTTCACGCCTCGCTGCTCGATCGCGTGCCGGGAGCCAAGCAGCGCTACAGCCACCTGCTTCCCCTGATGGACGGAGCGTTTCGCTCGTTCGACTTGAGCGGCTTCGATCTCGTCGTGTCCTCCAATCACGCCTGCGCCAAGAATGTGCGTGTCGGGGTAGGAACCCCTCATGTCTGTTACTGCCACACGCCGATGCGCTACGCATGGGACCCGGGCTTCCTCCAGGATGAGGCGATCGGGCGGGTCACCCGCCGGCTCCTGCCCGCCGGTACGGCCTGGCTGCGGCTGGTGGATCGCAAGCGGGCCGCCGGACCGGACGTCTATGTCGCCAACTCGACGTTCGTGGCCGGCCGCATCATGGAGTCCTACGGGCGACCCAGCCG
>DATJRS010000111.1:0-11909 GCA_035504535.1 Solirubrobacteraceae bacterium
AGCTGGACCGCCTGCTCGAAGCCGAGCAATGAGAAGATGATCCCGGCCGGCAGCGTGAGCAGGATGGCCTTTATCGCGCCCGTCTTCGGGAAGAAGCCGCCGCCGGCGGAGCCGAAGTTCGAGCCATGGAAGTGCCCGATCAGGAAGATCAGGATCGTGACCACGGGAATTATCACTTTCCACGTGGTGATCGCGTTGTTGATCCGCGCGAAGTAGCGGATGCCCCACATGTTGATGATCACGAACAGGAGCAGCATGATCGCGGCGGCCAGGTAGCCCCAGCCATGCAGCGTCCCGCCGGCACCGCCCGCCGCGGCATTTGCATGGAAGAAGTTCCGGGCCCAATGGGCCGTGGACAGGTACTGGACGGCGGCCAGCACCTCGATCGGCGCCACGCTGGCGGCCTGTAGGTATGAGGCCCACCCGAAGGTCGCGCCGGCGAAGCTGCCGAACGCGTAGTGCGGGAAGCGGCTGGTGCCACCGCTGACGGGGAACAGCCCGCCGAGCTCGGCGTGGACCAGGGCCAGGATCAAGATGATCACCGAACCGAGGACCCAGCCGATGATTGCCGCCGGTCCCGCAATCGTGGCCGCGGTCAGCGCTCCGAAGAGCCAGCCGGACCCGATGATTGATGTCTCAGACGCCCACAGGAGCCCGAGGAAGCCAACTCCTCGATCCAGCCCCTCGGCGTCAAGAACGACCGCCGACGTATCACCCGGCGGCGTAGCTACGTTTGCCATCGACCCTCCTCAGAGATCCCTTCTAGCGTCGGCGATCTTATCCCCTCGTCCGGCGCGAGTCCATGGCCCCACTCGCGGGGTCTATTTGACCGGAACTCGGTCCGCTCAACGGGCGGTCCGGTGGTCCGAGGGTCGATGGAGGAGGCGGGCGTCCTTGCCCGCTGATCACGCGGTCCGTCCGCGGGGCCGAGTGCTTCGAGAGTGATCCACTCGGCCCCGCTCAGCCGCGATCACGTCGTCTGTTCGCTCAGGCGGCGTAGAGCCGCTCGAGATCGTCGATGCTGCGGCTGATCCGCGCGCGGCGGCGCGCGCCGGTCGGTACTCCAGTCTGGAGCTCGAACGAGCGTCGCTGGGCGTAGTCGAGCTCGCCCCACAGTCGCTTCAGCCGCTTGACCGCCTGCTTGGTCCGGGATGTGGCCGATGTGAACATGCTGGCTCCTTTCGAGGTTGTCGCCCTTGCGGGCTTCGGACTTCGCTAGGAACCAGTCTGGGCTAGGCCGGGCCGTCTTTCATCGGCAATTCGGAGCTTGATCGTGGGTCGACGGCCTTACTTTGAGCCGACCCGGCCTTACCTCGCGAATCGCTCGATTCCCAGGTGTTTTGGTGTCCGCTGGCGCCAGCCTCAACTGTTCGGCGGCTGGGGCCGCCGTCCCGGCGGGAGCGCCCCACTGTTAGCCCCACCGGTCGAGTTCTCAGCCGCCAGATCGCCGACCAGGATCCCGTCCCGGATCTGTGCCATCAGATCGCCCACCGCGCTGGGCGAGTGTGGCAGCAGGATCGTGTTGGTCTGGGCTGCCTCGCCCAGCGCTCGGATCATGTCCGTGTACTGGGTGAGGGCGACCAGCGCCATCGCCTCGCGGGGATCGAGCCCGTGCTGAGCGATGATCTCAAGCGACTCGTGCAGTCCCTCGGCGATCGCCTTGCGCTCGGCGGCGACGCCCTCGCCCTGGAGGCGCATCGTCTCCCGCTCGCCCTCGGCCTTCTTCACCGCGAGGGTCTTCTGCGCATCGCCTTGGGCCGCGGCGGCGATCTGGTTGCGCTGGGAGGCGTTGATGTTGTTCATCGCGTCCTTGACCCGCTGGTCGGGCTCGATGTTCGTCACCAGCGCCTTGACGATCTCGTACCCGTAGTCGGCCATCTGCCGGTGCAGCGTGTCCTGGATGTGCATGGCGATCGTGTCCGCGTCGGCGTAGGCCTCGTCGAGCTCCATGCTCGGGATGTGCGAACGGACCACGTCGAAGGCGTAGGACTGCATCTGCACCTCGGGGTCATCGAGCTTGTAGTACGCGTCCTGGACCTGCTGGTCGGTGGAGCCAACCTTGTACTGCACGGCGAGCTTGACATGGACGAACACGTTGTCCTTCGTCTTGGTTTCGATCTCGGCGTTGAGCTGGTCGACCTGGAGGCTCACCCGCCCGGCCACGCGCTCGACGAACGGCGTCTTGGTCTGGAGCCCGGGACCCGCGACCCGCACGAACTTTCCGAACCGCTCGACGATCGCCCGCTGCTGCTGCTCGACGGTGAAGAAAAACAACGGCATTCTTGCCCCCTTTCCAGGGCTGGGACTCCCGCGCTCGCCGATCCCGACCGGCGCGTGGTTGGCCCATCCAAGTTAAGCACCACTGCACGACCTGATCGAGGCCAAGGCGCCGCCGCCGCTTCCCCTGAGGAGTACCGTCACCCCGTATGGACGAGGCGTCCAATCCAGCCGAGTTCGTCGGATACCAGCCGGACGAGCGACTTCTGGGGGAGGATCTGGACAAGCTTCCCGCGGCCGCCGGCCGCCCCCCGCTAGTACCGCGTGGCCACGCCCGGGGTGGGATCGTCGGCGCCGGCGCCACGCTCACCGCCGCCTCGCTCGTGATCGGCGTCCTGCTTGTCCTGCTCGGAGTGGTCGACGCGATCTCGAGCGGTATCGACGCGGCCCCGATTGTGGCCATCGTGCTCGGGGCGCTGCTCATCTCCACGCACTGGGGCTGGGTCCACGTGGCCGAGCTGACCGCCAACTCGCTCGAGGGCCGCAGCCACGCCGACGTCATCGAGCGGCGCCAGCAATGGCTCGCCTCGATCGAGCCCTACACCCGGTTCGAGGTCAGCACCGAGGTCCAGGACGACGGCTCGATCGCGATCTGCTCCCTGCGCCACCGCCCCGTTCAGTCGGGCGAGGAGCGCTTCACGTTCGTGCGCGAGATCGAGCAGCGCGAGCTCCACCCGCCCGACGAGCCGGCCGCCTCCGTCACCGAGCGCGCCGAGGCGCTCCGCCGGCAAGCCGCGCTCGCCACCGAGCGCGAGCACGAGCGTTACGAGGTCGCGGCCGACGCCTACCGGACCGCCCTGCTCGGCCGGGAGGACGAGGAGCAGCGCCGCCTGGCCCAACGCGCCGCGTCCGAGGCGCTGTCGCGGCAGATCAACTCGAACCTGCGCGATCCGCCGCTCGTCGAGTAGTCATCGCCGTCGCCGCCGTCGCCGCCCACGCCGCCGTCGCCGCCGGGCGCCGGGCAACTCCGGGCGGTCGCACCCTCGCGCCGGCCGACTCCGGCACTGATAGTTGTGCCCACAACTGCCTGCTATCCTGATCGACATGGAACTTGGACTTGCCACCTTCGCCGACCTGGCCTCGGGCGTCAGCCCGGAGCAAAGGATGCGCGAGCTGCTCGCGGAGGCCGAGCTCGCCGACCAGCTTGGTCTGGACGTATTTGCCGTGGGCGAGCACCATCGGCCCGACTTCCTCGTCTCCTCGCCGGCGGTCGCGCTGGCGGCGATCGCGGCGCGGACGGAGCGGATCCGGCTCTCCAGCGCCGTTACGGTGCTCAGCTCGGACGACCCCGTGCGCGTCTTCCAGCAGTTCGCCCACGTCGATCTCATCTCGGGCGGCCGGGCCGAGATCATGGCCGGGCGGGGCTCCTTCATCGAGTCATTCCCGCTGTTCGGCTACGACCTCGACGATTACGACGAGCTGTTCGCCGAGAAGCTCGAACTGCTCCTGCAGATCCGCGAGTCAACGCACGTCACCTGGTCGGGCAAGCACCGCGCGCCGCTGAACGACGCCGGCGTGTGGCCGCGCCCGGTTCAGGACCTTCTCCCTGTGTGGGTTGCCGTTGGCGGCACGCCCCAGTCGGTGGTCCGCGCCGGCGCCCTTGGTCTGCCCCTCACGGTGGCGATCATCGGCGGGCAGCCCGAGAGGTTCGTGCCGCTCGTCGATCTGTACCGGCAGGCATTCGAAGCCGCGGGCCACGATCCCGCCGCAGCGAAGGTCGCGATCAACACGCACGCGTTCGTCGGCGAAACCACGGAAGCGGCCAATCGGGCGTTCGCCGCGCCGTACCTGGCGATGATGAACCGCATCGGCCGCGAGCGAGGGTGGCCGCCGTCCGGACGGCCCGAGTACGACGCGCTTCGATCGCCCCGCGGCGCGCTCGCGGCCGGCTCGCCGAGCGAGGTGGCCGAGAAGATCCTGTTCGAGCACGAGCTGTTCGGCCACCAGCGCTACATCGGGCAGATGAGCGTCGGCGCGGTTGCGCACGCGGACGTGATGCGCTCGATCGAGCTGTTCGGGACCGAGGTGGCTCCGACCGTCCGCGCCGAGGTGCAGCGGCGGAGCGCCACCGAAGTCCAGGCCGCCTGACCTACGCGCGCTCGCGCAGCGCCAGCGCCCGCGCCAGCCTCACGAGGACCATCGCCGGCTCGTACACGACGTGTGCGCGCGTGAAACGAAGGACATCGAAGCCGAGATCCCGGTAGAACAGATCCTTCTCGCGATCGTTCCGGAACGCCTCGGGACCGCCGTGGAAGCCGTAGCTGTCCAACTCGACGATCAACCGGTGGTCGCGCCATAGGAAGTCCGGCCGGTAACGACCGAGTGTCACGTTTGCCTCAGGGCGCGGAAGACGCGAGTCCCGTATCAGCTTGAGCATGGCTTTCTCCGCTCGGGATCGCGTGATCGTCATCGCCGCCTCGTCGCCCAGAACCGCCGCCAGGCGGGCGGCGCCACGCTGACCGCGATGACGGCGCAGCACATCCTCGATCTCCCGTCTGCTCAGCAGCCGGTTCGCCAGACCGTGATCGATCACGTCCGGCAGGTCTGACGGTGAGGTGGCGGCGATCTCGAGGCATACCCGCGCCGGCGAGCTGACCCAAAGATCCTCCTGCCAGCGCAGTTCCCGCTTCTCGACGGCGCGGAGCCTGTGCACCCGTAGCCCGTCTCGCGAGCGGGAGCCGCTGCCAACTACCGAGACGTCGACCTCCGCCGGCGGACGTGACAGCGCTCCCCAGACGAACGCCGCCGATCGGTGACTGACGAAGCTCCCGCCGCCACACGCCTTGAGCCCGGCGAGCTCCCGGGCAAACGGCGGCAGCTCACCGCAGCCGAACGAGTACACCCCGCGGAAGACCACGTGGAGTCGACCCGTCTTGAGCCGGTAGGCGACGGCATCCTCTCCCAGGCCGCACGACACCAACTCCTCAGTGCTGAGCAACGTCTTCTGACCGGCAGCCGTTCGGGACGCCGCCAGATCCCGTGCGTCCGCGAGGGCCGGTTTCTCGCCACTCGACGATCCCCGCCGAGCGAGCGACGCGTTGTCCGCGCCAGAGCCGGGTGGACGACCGTTCACCGCCCCGGAGGCGGCGAGTGGCGAGTTCTCCGGCACGGGATCGTGGCGATCGGGGGACACGCCGGCAAGTGTCCACCCGCCACGCCCAAAACCACCGAAATACAGGCAATTTTTTGCAGAGTTGACACGGACCCGTGACGAACGGGGCGCCACTACGCGCCACCGCCCGCCACCGGGCATGATGCAGGCGATGCGCGTAGCCCTGTTCGCCACCTGCCTGGTCGACGCGCTCTTCCCTGACGCCGGCAAGGCCACCGTGCAGCTCCTCGAGCGGCTCGGCCAGACGGTCGAGTTCCCCCTCGAGCAGACCTGCTGCGGGCAGATGCACGCCAACAGCGGCTACTTCGAGCCGAAGCTGGTCCGCCGCTACGTCGACACCTTCGGCGAATACGACGCGATCGTCGTCCCGTCCGGATCCTGCGCCGGCGCGATCCGCCACCAGCACGCGATGATCGCCAAAAACGCCCACGACGACCCGCTCTCGGCTAGAGCACAAGCCACCGCCGACAAGACCTTCGAGCTCTCTCAGTTCCTCATCGACGTCCTCCACACAGACGATGTCGGCGCCTACTTCCCCCACCGCGTCACCTACCACCCGACCTGCCACTCGGTCCGGATGCTCAATGTCGGCGACCGCCCGCTGCGCCTCCTGGGCAACGTCCGCGGCATCGAACTCGTCGACCTCCCGCAACAGGACGAGTGCTGCGGCTTCGGCGGCACATTCTCGATCAAGAACCCGGACGTGTCGGCGGCGATGCTGGCCGACAAGATGGAGGCGGTCATGCAGACCGGCGCCGAGGTCCTGTGCGCCGGCGACCGCTCCTGCCTGATGCACATCGGTGGTGGCCTCGAGCGGATTCGGGCCGGAGTGAAAACGCTCCACCTCGCCGAGATCCTGGCCAGCACGGAGGAGGCGCCGGCGTGACCAGCGGCGAGCTGATCTGGACGGAGGAGGCGCCGGCGTGACCAGCGGCGAGCTGATCTGGACGGATGATCCGCCCTTCCCGGAGAACGCGCAGCGAGCCGTCGAGGACTCCCAGCTGCGCCGCAACCTCCGCAAGGCCACCGCCACCATCCGCGAGCGCCGCGCCGGCCTCGTCGCCGAGACCCCCGACTGGCAGGAGCTACGCAGGGCCGGCGCCGCGATCAAGGACGAGACCCTCCACCACCTCGACGCCTACCTCGAGCGCTTCGAGCGCAACGCCACGCAACAAGGCGCCCATATCCACTGGGCCCGCGACGCGGACGAAGCGACCGGCATCGTCACCCAGCTCGTCCATAGAACAGGCCAGACCGAGGTCATCAAGGTCAAGTCGATGGTCACCCAGGAGATCGGCCTCGTCAACGCCCTCGAACGCGCCGGTATCACGGCACACGAGACCGACTTCGCCGAGCTGATCGTTCAGCTCGCGCACGACCGGCCGAGCCACATCGTCGTCCCGGCGATCCACAAGAACCGGGCCGAGATTCGCCGGATCTTCCTCGACCACCTGCCCGACGCTCCGAAAGACCTGACCGACGATCCCCACGCCCTCGCCGAAGCAGCCCGGCTGTACCTGCGCAAACTCTTCCTCACCACAAAAACAGCGGTCAGCGGCGCCAATTTCGCGATCGCCGAGACGGGCGGCCTCCTCGTCGCCGAGTCCGAGGGCAACGGCCGCATGTGCCTCACGCTTCCCGAAACGCTGATCTCCGTCGTCGGGATCGAGAAGCTCATCCCCACCTTCAGAGACCTGGAGGTCTTCCTTCAGCTCCTCCCCCGCTCCGCCACCGGCGAGCGCATGAACCCCTACAACTCGATCTGGACCGGGGTCAGCGAAAACGACGGGCCACAATCAGTGCACATCATCCTGCTCGACAACGGTCGCACCAAAGCGCTGGCCGACAACACCGGCAGACAGGCCCTGAGATGCATCCGCTGCGCCGCCTGCCTCAACGTCTGCCCCGTCTACGAGCGGACCGGCGGCCACGCCTACGGCGCGACCTACCCGGGCCCGATCGGCGCGATCCTCACCCCGCTGATGGCTGGTGTCGAGCACGCGCCCGAGCTGCCGTTCGCCTCAAGCCTGTGCGGCGCGTGCTACGAGGTGTGTCCCGTGGAGATCGACATCCCGACGGTGCTCGTCAAGCTCCGCCACGACGCGGTCCAGGCGAAGAAGCACAAGGCGCAGGACGCCACGTTCGCGGCCGCGGCAAGCGCGATGGGTGGCCGGCGGCGCTGGAGCGCGGCCCTGAAAACGGCCAGGCTCATGCGCTTCGTCCGCCACGCCGCGCCACCGCCGCTCTCAAACTGGACCGCCACGCGCGACCTCCCCAATCCCCCGCCCGAGCCGTTCCGCGACTGGTGGAGCAAACGCCGCAGCCCATGACGGCCCGCGACGAGATCCTCGCGAGGATCCGGGCCGCGCTCGGCGCACCCGGGACGACCCCACCCGGGACGACCGCACCACCCGGGACGACCGCACCCCCCGGCGCAGGACCAATACCGCGGGACTACCGGACCGCCACCGACGACGACCTGACGACGTTCTTCGACCGCCTCGCGCACTACGAGGCCACCACCCGCCAGGTCGACGAAGCCGACCTCGCCGACACCGTCCGGGCGACCCTGAAGCATCGAAACGTCACTCGGCTCGTCACCCCCGCCGGCATCCCGGACGTATGGACAAGCGACGTCGAGCCGCTCCGCGACGACCCCCCGCTCGGGGCGCACGACCTGGACGGCTCCGATGGGGTCATCACGACGTGTGCTCTCGCCATCGCCCAGACCGGCACGATCGTTCTCGACGGCGGCCCCGGCATGGGCCGCCGCGCCCTCACCCTCCTCCCCGACTACCACCTGTGCGTCGTCAGGCACGAGCAGATCGTTTCCTCCGTGCCCGAGGCCATCGAGCACGTCAAAGACCCAACCCGCCCGCTGACCTTCATCTCGGGGCCATCCGCGACCGTCGATATCGAGATGGTCCGCGTCCGCGGCGTCCACGGGCCACGGCGGCTCGAGGTGATCGTCGTCGCCCAGACGGAAGCTGACCCGGCCGCCTAGACTCGCGGCCGTGCGAACCCAGGTAGGCATCGTCGGCGCCGGCCCCGCCGGCCTCACCCTCGCCATGCTCCTCCACCAGGCTGGGATCGAGACCGTCGTGCTCGAGGCACGCGACCGCGCCTACGTCGAGAACCGGGTTCGCGCCGGGCTGCTCGAGCAGAACACGGTGGACCTGATGCGCGAGCTCGGCGTCGCCGACCGCCTCGATCAGGAGGGCCTCGAGCACAACGGCATCTACCTGCGCTACCACGACCACAACCACTACGTCGACATGGCCGCGCTGACCGGCCGGCACATCACGATCTACGGCCAGCAGGAGGTGGTCAAGGACCTCACCGAGGCATTGCTCGACCGCGGCGTCCCGGTTCGCTTCGAGGTCAGCGACGTCGCGCTTCACGACATCGAGACCGACCACCCCAGGATCACTTACACATACGACGGGCAAGCCGACGAGCTGACGTGCGACGCGATCGCGGGATGCGACGGCTTCCACGGCGTCAGCCGCCCCTTGATCGCGGAGCACATCACCGAGTACGAGTACGTCTACCAGTTCGGCTGGCTGGGGATCCTGGCCGAGGCTCCGCCCGCCACCGACGAGCTGATCTACGCCTGGCACGAGGACGGGTTCGCGCTGTATACGATGCGCTCGCAGGAGATCAGCCGGCTGTACCTCCAGGTCGATGCCGACGAGGACATCGACCACTGGCCCGACGATCGCATCTGGAGCGAACTCCACGCGCGCCTGGGCAGCGTCAACGCGGGCAGGATCTTCGATAAGGGCATCACGCCGATGCGCTCCTACGTCGCCGAGCCGATGCAGCACGGCCGCCTGTTCCTGGCCGGCGACTCAGCCCACATCGTGCCGCCGACCGGTGCCAAGGGCCTGAACCTGGCCGTCAACGATGTCCGCATCCTCGCTCCGGCACTGACCGAGCTGATCAGGAACGGGAAGACCGAGCGCGCCGACGGCTACACCGATGCCGCCCTGAACCGGGTCTGGCGCGCACAGGATTTCTCGAATTACATGACCCAGATGCTCCACGACCTCGGCGACGGCGCCTTCCAGCGCCAGGTGCAGCTCGCCCGTCTCGGCTACGTCGATCGCTCCGAGGCGGCGGCCCGCAGCCTCGCCGAGAACTACGTCGGCCTTCCAGCCGAGCCCGAGTTCTAAACGAGCGCATGGCGAGCCTGGCCTACACACGAGGTTTGCACGAGCTCGGCGACGGGCTGTTCGCCTATCTCCAGCCCGACGGCGGCTGGGGCTGGAGCAACGCCGGGCTGATCACGGCCGAGAACAGCTCCTTGCTCGTCGACACGCTGTTCGACCTCAACCTGACGCGCGACATGCTCGCCGCCATGCGTCCGATCACGCAACAGCGCCCGATCGACCAAGCCTTCAACACCCACGGCAACGGCGACCACTGGTACGGCAACGAGCTGCTCCCCGATGGCATCTCGATCGTGGCCAGCACGCGCGCGATCGAGGACATGCGCGCCGCACCCCCGTCCGCCGTCCACATGCTGTTCAACCAGCTCGACCTGGGACCGGAGTTCGAAGCCTTCGCGCAACGCACCATGCGCAAGTTCGACTTCGCCTCCGTGACCGAGCGCCTGCCCACCGAGTCGTTCGAAATCGACCACGTGCTCGATGTCGGCGACCGCCGCGTCCGGCTGCTCGAGCTCGGACCCGCGCACACGAGTGGCGATTCGATCGCCTACGTGCCCGACGCCAGCGCGGTGTTCACGGGCGACCTCCTGTTCATCGAGGGCACGCCGATGATGTGGGCCGGTCCGGTCTCCAACTGGCTCGACTCGTGCGAAAAGATCATCGAGCTGGGCGCGACGACGATCATCCCGGGCCACGGCCCGGTCACCGACGCTTCAGGCGTCCGCGACGTCCAGCACTACCTCACCTACATCCGCGACGAGGCGCGCACGCGTTTCGACGCCGGCATGGACGAGGACGCAGCGGCGGACGACATCGACATCGGTGACTTCCGCGACTGGGGCGACCCGGAGCGGATCGCCGCGAATGTGGCCAAGCTCTACCGGGAGTTCGACCCCGAGCTGCCCGTGCTTTCCCCGCCCGAGCTGTTCGTGAAGATGGCCCGGTGGAGCGCTCGCCACTAGGGTAGGACCAAGACCAGGAGGTGACCGATGGCCACAGACGCGGTGCAGGCGAGCAAGAGGACGATCGCGCGGGCGGCGGCGAACGCCGCCGAGCGGTTCGGTGAGCGGACGGCGGTCCGGTATCGCCGCGACGACGACTGGCGTGAAAACACCTTCGCCGAAGTCGGCCAGATCGTCGACGAGCTCGCGGTCGGCCTGATCGACCTCGGGCTCGAGCCCGGCGACCGCGTTAGCCTGCTGTCTAACACGCGGCCCGAGTGGACGTACTCGAGCCTGGCGATCTCCAGGGCAGGAGGAATCGTCGTCCCGATTTACCCCACCAACTCGCCCGAGGAGTGCGAGTGGGTGGCCGGCAACTCGGACTCCCGGATCGTCATCTGCGAGGACGCGAGCCAGGCGGCCAAGATCGAGCAGGTCCGCGGCAACCTGAAGGATCTCGAGCACGTCGTCCTGATCGAGCCCGAGACACAAGACGGCAGCCCCACCATCGACGAGCTTCGCAGACGTGGTTCCTCGGCCGGCGCGAACCGTGCCGAGCTCGAGCGCCGCTGCGACGCGGTCTCCCCCGCGGACCCTTACACGATCATCTACACCTCGGGCACGACCGGCGCCCCAAAGGGGGTCGTGCTCAGCCACGGCAATTGCGCTTCGGTCGGGGTGATGGTCGAGGAGATCGAGTTCATCACCGAAGGCGAGATGACCTACCTGTACCTGCCCCTGGCCCACGCCTTCGCCCTGACCGTGCAGCTCGCGTCGTTCGACGTCGGCAGCGGGATCGTCTACTTCGGCGGCGACCCCCAGCAGATCGTTCCCGAGCTCCAGCAGACCAAGTCCACCTACATGCCTTCCGTCCCGCGCATCTTCGAGAAGATCTACGCACTGGCACAGGCCATGGCCGACGATCCCGAGCAGCTACGCGGAGCGGTCGAACTCGGGCTCAAAGTTCGCCAGCTCGAGCGTCAAGGCGAAGCCATTCCGCCGGAGCTGCAAACGCAATACGACAAAGCCGATGAGGCCCTCTACAGCAAGGTCCGCGGGCTGTTCGGCAACCACCTGAGCAAGGCGGTTTCAGGCGCGGCACCGATCGCCAAGGAGATCCTCGAGTTCTTCTACGCGTGCGGCGTGCCGGTCCTCGAGGGTTGGGGCATGACCGAGACGACCGCCGTCGGCTCGGTCAATACGCTGGACAGCATCAGGTTCGGAACCGTCGGCCGGGCCATGCCGGGCGTCGAGTTCAAGATCGCCGAGGACGGCGAGATCCTGACCAGGGGGCCCAACGTGTTCCGCGAGTACTGGCGCAACCCCGAAGCGACCAACGCCACCTTCACCGAAGATGGCTGGCTCATGACGGGCGACCTGGGATCGCTCGACGAGGACGGCTACCTG
>DATJRS010000112.1:0-195633 GCA_035504535.1 Solirubrobacteraceae bacterium
CCTGCTGAACGTCGCCGACGAGACCGCGGCCCGCGTCGTCGAGGTGGTCAGCGCGGTTCCCGGATGCCAGCGGTGCGCTCCGGCCGGCTCGCTGCGCCGGTTCGCCGAGACCATCGGCGACGTGGACATCCTGGCCGCCGCCGACGACTCGGGCCCGCTGATGGCCGCGCTCACCGGAATGCCCGAGGCCGCTTCGGTGATCGGCTCGGGCCCCACCAAGACCTCGGTCCGCACCACCGCGGGCCTGCAGGTCGACCTGCGGGTGATCCCGCTGGACTCGTGGGGCGCGGCCCTGCAGTACTTCACCGGATCGCAGGCGCACAACGTGGCGATACGCGAGATCGCGGTGCGCAAGAAGCTCAAGCTGTCGGAGTACGGCCTGTTCGACGCGGCGACCGGCGAGAAGATCGTCTCGCAGACCGAGGAAGAGGTCTACCGGCGTCTCGGTATGCCCTGGATCCCGCCCACGCTGCGCGAGCACACCGGCGAGATCGCCGCGGCGTTGCGCGGCGGCCTGCCGGACCTGGTTACCGAGCAGGACGTGCGCGGCGACTTGCACACCCACACCGACCTGACCGACGGCGTGGCCACGCTGGCCGACATGGTGGCCAAGGCGCAGGCCCGGGGGTATGCCTACTACGCGATCACCGACCACGCGCCGAACCTGTTCATGCAGCGGATGACCGATGAGAAGATGCTGGCCCAGCGGGAGCAGGTGCGCCGCCTCGAAGCACAGCTGGCGGCTGCGCCGGACGCGCCGGGCGGCGAGCCGATGGCGCTGCTGCACGGCACCGAGCTGAACATCGCGCCGGACGGGACGGTCGACTGGCCCGCCGAGTTCCTCGACGGCTTCGACGTCTGCGTGGCCTCGGTGCACTCGAATTTCGACCAGTCGCGCCCGGCGATGACCCGGCGGTTCATCGCCGCCTGCGAGAACCCGCACGTCAACATCATCGGCCACCCGCTGGCCCGGAAGATTGGCCAGCGGCCGCCGGTCGACGTTGACCTGCCCGAGCTGTTCCGGGCCTGCGCCAGGACCGGCACCGCGCTGGAGGTGAACGCGCACCCGAACCGGCTCGACCTGCCGTCGGCCCACATCAGGGAGGCGAAGGACGCCGGGGTGAAGTTCGCCATCGACAGCGACGCGCACTTCACCGGCGGCCTTGACTACCTGCGCTACGGCGTCGGCACCGCGCAGCGCGGCTGGCTGACGCGCGACGACGTGATCAACGCCTGGCCGCTGCCGCGGCTGCTGGCGTTCCTGCGCAAGGGACGCTAGAACGTGGATGGCCCGCCCTCGCGGGTTTAACCGCGAGGGCGGGCCAATAGCCGGTTAGCTAGCCGAACTTCAGCCCCAGCCACCTCCGCTTTCCACAGCGCCGGTGGTCGGGTTGAGAATCACCGGCGTGAGATGCGGCCTGACGTTGAAGTCAAGCAGCCCGCCGGGAGCGTACAGGCTGCCCGACGTCGCGTCGAACGAGCCCTTGATGCGCGCGCCGCCCAGCCAGTTGTCCTCGATGAACTTCACCACCGAGGTGGTGTCGGTGAGGTTGCTGCTGACGTAGTTATCCCGCGTGTACGGCGAGATGACGATCATCGGCAGACGCTGGCTGTAACCGCAGCGGCCGTTGGCGGTACCGATCTTGATCGGCGTGGCCGCGCACGCGGCCTCGTCGATCGTGGAGTTGTGCGACCCGTTGATCAGCTTGGGCGCGACGTGGTCGTACCAGCCGTCGGAGTCGTCGTAGGTGATGACGATCGCGGTTGAGGCCCAGTACTTGGACTTCTCGATCTGGTTGACCGTGTTGACGATGAACTTCTGCTCGTCGAGCGGGTCGGACTCACCCGGGTGGCCGCTCTGGGCGGTCGAGGGCTTCAGGTAGCTGACCGACGGCATGTTGCCGTCCTTCAGCGTCTCGTAGAAGTCCGCCAGGTCGTACTGGTGGTTGGCCTGGTCGGTGCGGCCGATCGCGGCCTCCGAGGTCGGCGCCAGGTGAGCCGGGTTGGCCGTGCTGGCGGTGAAGTTGAACGGGTTCCAGTGCGGCGTGTACTCGGTCAGCTCGGTGCCGGCGATGTTCTCGCTCTCCGCGCCGCAGACCGCACCGCCGCTGTTGTGCGAGGTCGGGTCGAACCCGCTCTGGAACCAGCCCCAGGTGATGTGCTTGGTGTTCAGCAGGTCACCAATGTTCTGGCCGGTCAGCACGCCCTCCGGGTTGGTGGAGGTGTGGTCGGAGTCCGAGCACTGGTCGTAGTAGGGGTCCAGGTCACCGTAGATGGTCCCGTCGGAGGTAACCGCGTTGGGGTCGCTCGTCTTGGTGCCGGACGGGGTGACCGCGTAACCACCGGAGCTCAAGCCGGAGCTCACCGAGATCGCGCCCTCGGTCGAGGGGCCGAACGTGGTGTCCCAGTTGTTGTCGCTCATCGCGTAGTTCTGGGCGTAGTTCCACTCGGCGGTGACGGTGTTCCCGTCGTAGTAGTCCATGACGATGCTCTTGTCCGTGCAGCCGCTGCCCGCGGTGTCCTGGACGAACTGGTCCATCAGGCCGTGGTCATACGCGCTCTGCTCGGCGGTGTAGCCATGATTCTGGTCGCAGGTCACGGCCTGGGAGCGGTCCAGGCGCTGAGGATTGGCGCTGTTGGGGTTGTGGTAGAGCAGCGCGTCGTTGAGGCCGTTCACCCTCGGGGTGTTCGGCGCCGCGTGAAATGGTGGCTCACCCGGGGGGTTGGTCGCGTGCGGATAGGTCCCGAAGTAGTGATCGAACGAGATGTTCTCGTCGAAGATCACGACGAGGTGCTTGATCGGCGTGGTCGTGCGCGGATCGGTGTTGTAGTACGTGAACGTCGCCTGAGAGGCGGTGGATGCCTTCAGTCGAGCGGATTTGTGCGAATGACCCGAGCTTTCTGCCTGGGCCACCGCGACAGCGGTCACTCCCGCTATGACGAGTGCCGCGACCAACAACGAGAACACGCGCTTTCGCGCCATGAACGCTCCTCTGGTCGGTGGTGATTACCCCGGCGTCCGGCCTGGGCGCCGCGGGCATCACTCTTCCGAGCCGGCAGCGTGCGCGAGTGACTGGCTTGTAACCCGGTTGTTGTCGGGTTGTGAACGAGCTCGAATGGCGCTCCTGAAACCGGCGCATCGGTCCTCGAATCGTTCGGAACCGACAACTTCTCGTTAACAAGTCGTGCCCCACGGGTCATTACCTTGGCCAACGGTCTTGGTGAGCCCGCTCTCATCCGAAACGAGCTCGGACGGCTCGGGGGGGCCGCGGCGCGGCCGGCTCCCGCGCCCGTCCGCTCGAGCGGCGCTGCTCGGCGTGCTGGTGCTGGCGGCGCTGACGGCCGTTGTGCTGAGCACCGGGTCAGGCGGACAGAGCGCGAAGCTGATCCCCGCGGCATCCCACTCGAAGTCCAGCAATCCGTACCCGCTTCACATCACCACGGTGGTCGGCTCGAGCGTTCCGGCCAAGCAATACGGAAACGAGCTCTCACGGCAGCAGGGTTCCGACACGGACGACGGCGCGGTGCCGGGTGCTCCCCCGGCTGCCCCGATCAGCCCGGTTTCCCCGGCCGCGTTCGCCGGACCCACGGCCGAATACCGCGCTTACGCCGAGCGCTGGGCCGCGACGCTGGCCGGCGAAGTTCCCCGTCTGCGCGCGGCGCTTGCTGGAGGCGGCCGTGCCGCCGCCGAGCGTCAGTGGGGCATCGCCTTCAGCGACTACCTGCATCTGGGCGCCGTCTATGGCCTGCTACCGGGGACGCTCGACGCGCGGATCGACGGGCTGCCCCACGCGCTCCCCGGCCCGGGCGCGCCCAACTTGTCGTTCTCCGGGCTGCACCGGATCGAGATGGGCCTTTGGACGGGCGCGCCGCCGGCCTCGCTCGTGTCTTGGGCGAACCGCCTGCAGACCGACGTCGGGACGCTGCAGCGGGTCCTGCCCGCGGTCCAGATCGACCCCCTCGACTATGCCACGCGGGCGCACGAGATCCTCGAGGACGCCCAGCGCGATTTCCTCAGCGGCGTCGACGTCCCCTGGAGCGGTGCCGGGGTGCTGGCGACGGCCGCCGGGGTGACCGCGACCGAGGAGGTCGTCTCCACGCTGACCCCGCTGCTCGAGCAGCGCGACGGCACGCTGCTCGACGTGAACAACTGGCTCGACCGGCTTCAGACCGTGCTGGGTCAGCTCCGCGCCGCCCACGGCGGAAACTGGCCGTCGCTCGGGCAGCTCACCCTGACCCAACGCGAAGAGCTCAATGGCACCATGGCCGGCGCGCTCGGGCCGCTCTCGAATATCCCCGGAAGCCTCGAGACCACGGGGATACCGGTAATTCCGAGGATCCCCGCGTCGAAGTGAAGCCACTCGATCGCCGACACTTCCTGACCCGCTCGGCCGCGCTCGTCGGCGTTGGCGGCGTCGGCGCCGCGGTGGGAGCGACGCTGGCTCCGGGGGCGGAGGCGAGCGCACCGAAGTCAGCCTCGACGGCGAACGGCCTCACCCCCGACCTCAACGTCCGGATCCCGTTCGACGGCCCCCACCAGGCCGGAGTCCTCACCACGCGCCAGGACCAGGCCACGTTCGTGGCCCTCGACAGCATCGCCCCGAATCAGGACGTCCTTTTCAGCGCGCTGGAGGCCCTGTCGGGGGTGGCGCGAACCCTGACCCAGGGCGGGCCGATCCCGACCAACCGCATCGATGATCCGCCGCCCGACTCCGGGATTCTCGGCCCGGTCAACGCCCCGGACTCGCTCACGGTGACGATCGCGTTCGGAGCCTCGCTGTTCGACGGCCGCTACGGGCTGGCCGCCCAGCGCCCTCGTCACCTGACGGCGATGCCGGCGTTCGCCCACGACGAGCTCGATCCCTACCGCACCGGCGGGGACGTGCTCGTGCAGATCTGCGCCGGCCAGCGCGACACGGTCGTGCACACCTACCGCCAGCTGATGAGCGCCGTAGCCGGCAACCTGGTCATCCGCTGGACGATCGACGGGTTCCAGAGCGCGCAGCGAGGCCCCAGCCCGCACAGCAGCCGGCGCAACCTGTTCGCGTTTCGCGACGGGACCGGTAATCCGGATGTCAGCGACGCCAGCCTGATGAACCAGCTCATCTGGGTTCAACCCGGCGCCGGCGAGCCGGACTGGGCCGTCGGCGGCACCTACCTGGTGGCGCGAACGATCCGCATGCACGTCGAGTTCTGGGATCGCGTCGGCCTGCTGGAGCAGGAGCAGATGATCGGGCGCGACCGGGTCACCGGCGCTCCGCTCGGCGGCACGGGCGAGTTCCAGGATCCCGACTTCCCGCAAGACCCGAAGGGCAAGCGAATACCGCTGGACGCGCACATCCGCCTGGCCAACCCGCGGACCGCGGCCACCGCGAACCAGCGCATCCTGCGCCGCGGTTACAACTACAACCGCGGCGTCGACGAGGCCGGCGACCTCGACCAGGGTCTGATGTTCATCGCGTACAACCAGGACCCCGTCCGCCAGTACGCGACGATCCAGAACCGCCTGGGCCCCGAGCCCATGGTCGACTACATCACCCCGGTCGGCGGCGGCTACTTCTTCGCCCCACCGGGGACCCGGGGAGCGACTGACTGGGTGGGGTCCGGGCTCGCCTGAGCGCACTATGCTCGCGCCGTGCCGCTTGCCGCCGAGCTCGACCTCCCCAGCTTCGACCACACCGACGCCTCGCTGCGCGGCCCACGCTACCGAGAGGCAATGGCGGAGCTCCACGGCCACGACGGCTGGCTGGCCGCCAGCCCGTTCGGCTTCATCGTGCTCGACCGCGAGGCCGGCGAGTTCTTCCTGCGGACTCGTCATGCGGTGTTCCCTGGGCTTACGATCGCGGATCTGTTCGGGATCACCGAGGGTCCGCTGCGTGAGGAGATCGTCCGCAACATCATCAACGTCAACGGCGACGACCACCGCCGGCTGCGCAACCTCGTCAACCCGGCGCTGTCGCCTCGCGCCGTGGATCGCTACCGCCCGGCCATGCGCCGCTTCCTGTCGGAGCTGTTCGATGCCCTGCCGAGCGACGGCCGCTGCGAGTTCATCTCCGACTTCGCCAAGCCGTACCCGTCGCTGGTGATCGCCGAGGTGATGGGCGCCCCGCTCGAGGACGCCCCGCGCCTTCACCACTTCTCGAACGTGATCCAGCGCCAGTTCGACCCGACGAGCCTGATGGGCGAGCGCGAGCAGATCGAGCAAGCCGTGGCCGAGTTCTACGAATACGAGGATCGCTTCATCGCCGCCCGGCGTTCCGCTCCCGGCGAGGATCTGATCTCCGCGCTGATCAAGGCCGAGGAGGCGGGCGACCGGCTCTCCGACAACGAGCTTCGCAACCTGGTGCTGAACATCCTGGTCGGCGGCGTCGACACGAGCCAGAGCCAGCTCGCGCACGCGGTCCGGCTGCTGGCCGGACACCCTGCTCAATGGGCGCGGTTGCGCGGCGATCCTCGCGGGCTGGCCTCGGTGGCGGTCGAGGAGGCGCTCCGCTTCGAGCCGATCACGCCGTTCACCGCCCGGATCCTGGTCGACGAGGTGGAGTACCGGGGGGTGACGTTTCCCGCCGGGTCGATCGTGCTCGTCTCGGCCTGGCACGGCCATCGCGACGGTGAGCGTCCCGACGAGTTCGACATCACCGTTTCGCGCGGGCGCGCCCGCCTGCTCACCTTCGGCGCGGGCATCCACTACTGCGTGGGGGCCAACCTGGCCCGCGCCGAGATGCAGGAGGGACTGGCCTTCCTGGCCGAGCGGGTGAGCTCGCTCGCGCTCGACGGCGAGCCGGAGTTCGGCACGCCGTCCGGGATCTATGGAATGCAGACACTGCCACTGAAGCTGGAGCTGGAAAGGAGCAACTGACTTGGCTTATGAGACCGTCACCTGGGAGCTGTCGGGCGGCGTCGGCCGCCTGACCCTCAACCGGCCCGAGACACTGAACGCCTGGACCCCCGAGTTCGGCCTCGAGCTGCGCACGCTGATCGAGCGGGACGCGGCCGACCCGGCGGTGCGCGCGGTGCTGATCACCGGCGCCGGGCGGGGCTTCTCCTCGGGAGCGGACCTCAAGGCCGGATTCGAGCCGGCGGACGATGGCATGCCCAACCTCCGCCACGAGCTAAAGGACATCTATCACCCGATCATCGCCGGAATCCGCCGGCTCGAGAAGCCGGTGGTGGCCGCGGTCAACGGGCCGGCGGCCGGGATCGGTTGCTCGCTGGCGCTCGCGTGCGATCTGATCATGGCGGCCGAGTCGGCGTTCTTCGGGCTGGCGTTCGTCAACGTCGGACTGATGCCCGACGGTGGCTCGACCGCGCTCGTCCCGCCGTCGATCGGGCGGGCGCGCGCGTTCCAGATGGCCTTCCTGGGCGAGCGGGTCCCGGCCCCGCAGGCGCTCGAGTGGGGACTCGTCAACTGGGTGTACCCCGACGATCGCCTGATGGAGGAGGCCGAGGATCTGGTGCGCCGGCTCGCGGCCGGGCCGACGCGTTCCTACGCGGGCTCCAAGCGAGCGCTCAACCAGTTCATCTACGGGGATCTCGACGCGCAGCTCGACCTCGAGGCCGAGCTCCAGCACGCGCTCGGGCGCACCCACGACTTCCTGGAGGGCGCGACCGCGTTCGTCGAGAAGCGCGCGCCGGCGTTCACCGGGGCCTGATGGCCGACTGGGCGACGATCTCATCGCTGGCCACGGCCGGCGGGACACTGGTGCTCGCGGTGGCGACATTCCAGGCGGTGCGATCGTCGAACCGTTCGGCCCGGATCGCCGAGCTGGCGCTCCGGGAGCAGCGCCGCCCGTTGTTCGCCCAGTCACGGAACGAGGACGCCACCGAGAGGATCATGTTCGGCGACCAGCACTGGGTGTCGGTCGACGGCAGCGGCGGCGCCGCCGAATACGTTGACGGGATCGTCTACCTGGTGATGAGCCTGCGCAACATCGGTGCGGGCATCGGTGTCTGCCAGGGCTGGCACGTCCAGCCCGGACTGCTACGCGGGATCAACGAGCATTCCCCCGAGGACCAGTTCCGCCTCCAGGGGCGAGATCTCTACATTCCGGCCGGCGACATGGGTCTCTGGCAGGGGGCGATACGCGAAGCCAACGATCCCCAGCAGGCCGAGATTGCCGCCGCGATCACGCACAAGGAACCCGTGTCGATCGAGCTTCTCTACTCAGACCAGGTCGGTGAACAGCGCACGATCAGCCGTTACAGCCTGATCCCGTTCCCCCACGAACACGACGACGGCGTCACCTGGGCGATCAACGCTACCCGCCACTGGTATCTGGATCGCGCAGGCCCGCGCTGACGCGCGCCAGCACGGTCTGCGCCTCGGCGGCCATGCGTTGCACGATCTCGCCGGCGGGGCGCGCCTGTGCGAGCTCGTGTGCCTGCCCGGCCCACAGGTTGAAGGCGTCCGCATCGCCCCGTTTCCGCGCCGCGGCGCGCAGCGCGCTTGTCACGTGGTGGATCTCCGGGTAGCCGAGCGGAGCAGCGTCGTGGTGCTCGGCCATGAACCGGTTGACGATCCCGCGCGCCGGCCGGCCGGTGAACGCCCGGGTCACGCGCGTCGGGGCCGGCTCGGCCAGCCGCGCGCGCTGGGCATCGGCCGTGCCGGCCTCGGGAGCGAGCATCAGCGCGGTGCCGATCTGGCCCGCGCTCGCGCCGGCGCACAGCACCGCGGCCAGCGCCGCCCCGTCGGCGATGCCACCGGAGGCGATCAGCGGCAGCTTGCTTACGGCTGCGAGGAGGCGGAGTAACGCCAGCAACCCGGTGCCGCCCTCGTCGGATCCGTCGTCTTTGAAGCCCCCGCGATGGCCGCCCGCCTCGGCTCCCTGGACGACCAGCCCGTCGGCGCCGGCCGCCTCGGCCTCCTTCGCCTCCGCCCGGTTGGTGACGGTCACCCAGCCGGCCACGCCCGCGTCGTGCAGGCGCTCGAACACGTCGGCTGCCGGGCAGCCGAAGGTGAACGAGACCACCGCGGGCCGCTCGGCGCATACCACGTCGAGCTTGGCCGCCCAGTCGTCGTCCTCAAACCGGGGCTCGCCGAGCTCGACTCCCTGGCGCTCGGCCTCGGGGGCGAGCTCGCGGAGGTACTTGGTGACGCTGTCCGGATCGGCGGGCTGCGCGCCCGGCACGAACAGGTTCACGCCGAACGGCTTCGCCGTGCCCGCCCGTACGGCGCGGATCTCCTCAGCGACCGCGTCCGCGCGCTTGTAGCCGGCGGCCACGAAGCCCATGCCGCCGGCCTCGCACACCGCGATCGCCAGCGCCGGCGTCGACGGGCCGCCGGCCATCGGTGCCTGGACGATCGGGATCGCGAGCGCGGCGATGCCATCCGGTTGAGTCTTCTGTGAACTATTCATAGAAAACTCAACCGCAACCGTGCCTGCCGCGCGACTAACTCACGGCGACGACCTGCGCTGCGGACGGGACCATGGCCGCCTGCTCCGCATAAACCGCCGAGCGCCACAGCGCGTCGTCGCCGAGCGGGTCGCGCACGGCGGCGCCGGCCCCGACCAGCTCGAGCAGCCCCGCCTCGGCGGCGGCGCGGTCCGGGGCTTCGTTGTTGCCCGCCAAAAGCGCCGCGACCTCCTGAGTGGTCAGGCCCTCCGGGAAGCGCTCGAGCAGCGGCGCCGGCTCCTCGGGCGGCGGCTCGCGGTGAAGCTTCGGGTCGATGTTGGCGACCAGGATGTCGTAGGCCTCGACCGGCTGAAAGCCGCCGGCCACGAGCCGCGTCCCGTTCGACTCGAACACCACCGAGGGAGCGGTGAAGCGCACCGGCCCGTCGGTGGTGGCCGTCTTGCCCTGGAGCTCGGCGGCCGACCCTTCGGCCATGCGGGTCTGCTCGCGATCGGTGCGATAGGCCTCCACCACATCGGGAGCGTCGATCCGGCCGACGATCTGCTCGGCGTCGATCCCGGGCACGTTGCGCAGCGCGGTCACCAGGTCCTGGTCGTCGTCGAGCAGCATCGCCGAGTTGAAGTTGTGGAGCTGGATCGCGCGGAAGACGCGCCACTCGCTGCCGGGGTCGCTCATGCGGGCCGCCACGACCGCCCGGCAGGCGCGCGAGGTGGCGCTCAGCCGTGACTTAGGGGCGGGCGCGAACGGCATCCCGTACCGGCGCCGGAACATCGCCTGGCCCAGAGCGCCGCGGATCGGTGTGTACCCGCGTCGCTCGTACTGCGATGCGTCCTCGGTGAGCCCGACGAGCACGAGCCGCCAGTCAAGTTGATCGCCGTAGCGCCATTCGATCACGCGGAGCGCGGGGCTCTCGGAGTAGGCCCAGGGGCAGGCCGGATCGCTGTACAGGGTCGCCGAAATCATGTCGTGGACGCCTCCGGGGAAAGTGGGGCTTTGCGGCGGCGCCTGGCGGCGGCGCCTTAGGTGGTTGACGCCTCAAGGATGTTAGCTAACCGGCTTCCCCGGCTTGCCGCGCGTCCGGACACGTCTATCGCACGCCGTACTTTTGCCGTGGCGAACCCGGCGGCCACGAGCGCGCGTTCGGCCTGCGAGGCGTCTGAGAAGTGCAGGTACACGCGCCCGCGCACGAAGGCCGACAGTGCGACCCGGAAGACGCGGACCTGAGGCGTGACAACGCCACCGAGGTGCAGGTCGGAGATGTACCGGCCCGCGGCGAACCCGTTCAATGTGTCCGCGAACCGCCGCCAGCTCGCGGCGACCGCATCGCTGGGCAGGTACCCGAGCAGGCCCTCGGTGACGATCGCAAGCCCCTGGCGAGGGTCGAGCCCGCCCGCCACCGCGGCCAGGCTGCCCGGCCCGTCGTCGCCTCTGAGCACGTCCAGGGCTCGCACCCGATGGCTCTCACCGAGCGATCGCATTCGCTCCAGAGCGGCCCGCTTGCGCTCGGCCATCTCCGGCAGATCGGCCTCGATGTAGACGAGCCGCTCGCCGTAGCGGCGGGTGAACCGCCAGCCGCGAGGCGAGAGACCGGCCGCCACCTCGATCACCTGGCTGACCTCGCCGGACTCGATCGCCCGCTCGAGCAGCGCGTCGATCGCCCGGTGACGGGCCAGCAGGTAGGACTCGAGCGTCGGGCCGCCGATCGCGCGGCTGCCCAGCATGACCGGCTGGAGCGAGTCGAACAGGAGCCGGCCCTCACGCGTCGCGAGCTGCGGGTGGGAGAGCCCGTTGCGCGCCCACACGTAACCGGTGTAGTGCGCGGTCGGACCGATGCGGTCGCTGGCGACGCTCACTTCGAAGTCTGTTACCCGGCCACGAGTCGCGCGAGTCGATCCAGCAGCGCGACCTGGGCCGGATTGATCTTCGCGCGCGCGGCGTCGAGGGCGAACCACTCGGCGCGGTCGACCTCCGGGACCTCGATTCGCCGGCCCGACCTCGGCGGCCACTCGAGCTCGAACGTGTTGCTCACCACCGTGGCGGGATCGAGCTCGCCGGCGATCGCCCACGCGCGCACGAACTTGCCGCTCTTCTGGCGAACCTCCCCCAGCTCGGCCGCGTCATCGGCCGGCGGTGCGCTGCCGAGCTCCTCCTCGAACTCGCGCCGCGCCGCCGCCAACGGCTCCTCACCCTCGTCGTACTCGCCCTTCGGGATCGACCACGCGCCGTCGTCCCGGCGTGCCCAGAGCGGGCCGCCGGGATGGACGAGCAGCACCTCGAGCCGATCGCCACGCCGGCGGTGCAGCAGGATGCCGGCGCTCCGGCGCGAGCCTCGCGGGCTCACCTCGGCGGTCAGCTCCTGCGCGAGGTCACGGCCAGGCCGAACCCGAGCGCGACCAGCATCGCGCCGCCGGCGGCCGTCATCCGCTCCAGGCGACGCGGCGAGCGTCCAAACCACTGACGCGCGCTCCCCGCGAGCATCGCCCAGCTGCCGTCGGATAAAAGCGCGACACCGGCGCAAATCGCTCCGAGCAGCGCGAGCTGCAGTGTGACGTGACCCTGAGAGCGGTCGATGAACTGGGGCAGGACCGCGGTGAAAATGAGCACGCCCTTCGGGTTGGTCGCGCCGACGAAGAAGCCCTCGCGCAGGATCCGGCGCATCGGTTTCGGTTCGACCGCCACGACCGGGGTGAACAGCGCTGCCAGCGACTTGCGCTGGCGGATGTTGCGTACGCCGAGATAAACCAGGTACGCCGCGCCGAGCAGCTTGATCACGGTGAACACCGCGTCCGAGCTCGCGACGACCGAGCCGATCCCGATCACCACGAGCACGAGCTGGAGGAGAAGGCCGCCGACGTTTCCGACGACCGACGTCAGCGCCGCCCGGCGCCCGAGCGCGACGCCCCGACTGATCGTGAACAGCACACTCGGGCCCGGGATGACGATCAGGATGTAGATCGTGAGAAGGAACTCAGGGAGATGGCGCGTGGGGAGCATGCGGACTCCCGCATCATCGCATTCCGGCTCCGCTTCCACGGCCGGCGCTCGAGTGTCCGGGCCGGCGGGTCCGCCACCGGCTCCGACACCTCGCGGATCACAACCGGACGCGCGCTCACATCAAGCAGCCAGCGCCTCATGCTCAGCCTCCTCACTGGTCGGAATCTCCATTACCTGAGATGCGGCCGGTTCGCGCAGCCAGAAGGCGGCAATCGCCGCACCGGCCAGCGCGATCACGGTCGCGACGTGGAAGGCGAGCTCGAATCCGTTGGTCACGGCCAGGGCGCTTGCGCCCCCCGCGCTCGTCTGCCCGGCCGCGATCGTGCTCAGCACCGCGAGCCCGAGTGCACCGCCGACCAGTCGCGAGGTATTGAGCAGACCCGACGCCACGCCGCTCTCGCGGCCCTGCACGCCCTGCATCGCGACGATCGTCGAGGGCACCAGTGAGAAGCCCATCCCGAGCGCCGAGAGGAACGCACCGAGGAGGACGTCGCTCATGTACGTGCCACCCGGCGCCACGTCGCTCAGCAGCAGCAGGCCGGTGGCGGCGGTCAGCATCCCGGCGGTGATCACGCGCCGCGGACCGAAGCGGGCGACCACTCGCGGCGCCAGTGTGGAGGCCGCGAAGATCGACAGGGTCATCGGCAGGAACCCGAGTCCAGCCTCGATCGCGCTGTAGTGCAACACCTGCTGGAGGTAGAGCGTCAGGAAGAACCAGCTGGGGAACTGGGAGGCGTACAGGAGCACGACCACCAAGTTGGCCGCGCGCAGGTGCCCGATCCGGAAGATCGACAGCGGCACCAGCGGCTGCTCGGCGAAGCGCGCCTCGACGAGCAGGAACGCGCCAAGCAGAGCCAACCCTCCGATCAGAGGCACCAGGACGCCGGCGCTGCCCCATCCGAGCGTGTCGGTCCGCACGATCCCGAACGTGAAGCTGACGAGCGCGGCGGTCACGAGCACCGCGCCGGTGACGTCGAAGTGGCGCCGTCCCTCGGCCGGGAGGTGAACCGGAATCACTCGGAGGCCGAGCACGACCACGAGGACTCCGAGCGGCACGTTGACGGCGAAGATGGCCGGCCAGCCGAACGCCTGGGTGAGCACGCCACCGAGCAGCGCGCCCGACGACGCGCCGAGGCCGCCCACGGCGCCCCACGCGGCCAGGCCACGATTGCGCTCGCGGCCTTCGGGCAGCGATGAGGTGATGATCGACAGGGTGGCCGGCGAAAGCACGGCGCCGGCGAATCCCTGCAGACCGCGCGCGCCAATGAGCAGACCGCGCGAGTCGGCGAGCGCGCACAAGAGCGAGGACAGCGAAAACAGTGCGACGCCGACCAGGAACACACGGCGGCGGCCCAGGAGGTCGGCCGAGCGCCCGCCCAGCATCAGGAAGCCCGCGAAGGTCAGCGTGTACGCGTTGACGACCCACTGCAGGCCGGTGGTTGAGAAATGCAGGCTGGAGCGCATCGAGGGCAGTGCTACGTTGACGATTGCGACGTCCAGGATGACCATGAACTGGGCCAGGCAGACGACGATGAGGAGCGCGTTCGTCGAGCGGTCGGACTTGGAGCTAGTGGCGGTAGTTGAGTTCACGAGGGACACTGTGCAACAATCCCTATCCAGGTACAAGAGAGGGGTTTATCCTGGTAGTAGATCTCCCACCCAGTTCTGAGAACGGCAACGGATCCGGATCTGTGAGAGCAGCGAACGGCGACCGTCCGCGCGGCACCAACGGCGACCGCCGGCGCGCCGAGCTCGCCGATTTCCTACGCACCAAACGGGCCAGCCTCCAGCCCGAGGACGTCGGGCTACCCGACGGCGGCCGGCGTCGGACGCCCGGTCTGCGCCGTGAGGAGGTCTCGCTGCTGGCCGGGGTCGGCACCACCTGGTACACGTGGCTCGAGCAAGGCCGTGACGTGCGCGCGTCGCTTGACGTGCTCGAGGCCGTCTCGCGCGCGCTGCGGCTGACGCCGGCCGAGCGGGCGCACGTGATTCTGCTCGGCCGCGGTGAGGAGGCCCCGCCCTGCAAGGCGCCGGTCGAAGAGGTCTCGCCGACGCTCCGTCAGCTGGTCGAGAACACCGGCCCCGGTCCCGTGTATCTGCTCGGCCGGCGCTGGGACTACCTGGCCTGGAACACGGCGTTCGAGCGCGTGTTCGGTTGGGAGCCCGGGCCCGAGCCGCTGTCGCGCAACCACGTGTGGGCGTGGTTCATGGATCCGGCGCGGCGCGAGCTGTGCGCGAACGACTGGGGGAACAGCGCTCGCCTGCTGGTGGCGAAGTTCCGCGCCGACAGCGCGCGGCACATCGGCGATCCCGCCTTTGAGGAGCTGATCTCGGCACTCGAGTCCTCAAGCCCCGAGTTCCGCAAGCTGTGGAAGCGTCACGAGGTGGCAGGCAGCGGCGACGGGCGCAAGGAGCTCAACCATTCTGTGGTCGGCCGGCTCTCGTTCGCCCACGCCGTGTTCCTTCACGGCGAGCGAACCGAGCAGCGCCTGGTCGTCTACTCGCCGACGTGCGAGAACGACACCCAGGCCAAACTGGCCCAGCTGCTCGAGCAGGACCAGCTGGCGCTCGCCTGACGGCGGGCGGGCGGGCTTCGTTACCAACGTCACGACCGCGTAACGGCCATCTTCATGACCTCTTATGAGAGGTTGACGTTGCTCTGCCGGACGACTGGTGTGATTCACCCATGACGACCCAAGCGCCCTCCGAGATCCCAGAGTCCCAAGTCGCGACGGTCCCCGATCAGGAGACCGCTTCGCTCCAGGCGCCAGATACCGAGCCGGTCCTGGATTCGTTCCCGCTGCTGGACCATCGCACCCGCAGCCGGGCGATCAGCCGGCGGCTGGCCCCCTTCGGCCATTACCTGGCGCTCGCGGACAATGGCACCGAGTGGCTGGTGCCGCTGGCTTCCAAGGTCATACATATCGGTCGTGGTCTCACCTCCGACGTGCGGATCGAGGAGCAGCGCGTCTCTCGCAGCCACGCGATCCTCGTCCGGCACGGCCACGGCACGCGCCTGCTCGACAACCGCAGCGCTAACGGCACGTTCGTGAACGGCCGTCCGATCATCGCCACCAATATCGCGGATGGCGACGTCATCCGCCTCGGGCCGGTGGTGATGACCTACCTGCAGGTCTCCTAGAGCCCGCACCGCGCGTCGCCGCCGTTGGCGGCGACGCGGTGCGAGGCCGGGGGCCGACCGCTCTTCGCTACGGCGCGTGGGGCGACGGCGAGGGCCGCCGGGACCGGGTGCGCGCCGCCGCGGACCCCGCCTTCTGTGCGCCCGTGCGAACTGCGCCGCTGACCGCGGTGAGCGGGCGGGCGATGCCCTCGAGCCGACAGCGCTCGGCCTTCACGCCGCACAAGAGCTCGACCACACCGCCGACGATCATCAGGATCGCGCCGATGGCGAGAGCGAAGAACACGTCCGAGGTGTTCCCGGTGGGCACCAGGCGCCCGAACAGCTGGGGCCCGATGATCCCTCCGATGCCCGTGCCGATCGCGTAGAACACGGCGATCGCCAGGGCCCGGGTCTCCATCGGGAAGATCTCTGAGACCGTGAGATAGGCGGCGCTGACGCCCGCCGAGGCGAAGAAGAAGACCACTGCCCACGAGATCGTGAGCGTGGTCGCATTCAGCTGGTGCTGGTCGAACAGGTATCCGGTGATCAGCAGCAGGACGCCCGAGAGGATGTACGTGCTGGCGATCATCGGCTTGCGGCCGACCGTGTCGAACAGGGGGGCGAGCAGGAGCGGCCCCAGCAGGTTCCCGGCTGCAAACGCCACGAGGTAGTAGGGAGCGTCCGCCGTGGCCACGTGGAAGAACGTGCTCAGCAGCGTCGCGTAGCCGAACAGGATCGAGTTGTAGAGGAACGCCTGCCCAATGAACAGGGCCAGTCCGAGCACGAACCGCCGCGGGTAGTTGCGGACGATCGCGCGGGTGATTTCCCACAGGCCGATCGATTTGCGCTGCCTGACCGTGATCGGGTCCTCGTCCGGCTCCGGGAGATCGGCGCCGGTCGACTCCATCACCTGACGCTCGATGTCCTGCGTGACCGCCTCCGCCTCGTCCTCGCGCCCATGGATGAACAGCCAGCGCGGGCTCTCCGGGACGTGGCGGCGGACGATCAGGATGGCCGTGCCCAGTACGAAGCCAAGGCCGAAGCACACGCGCCAGCTGAGCAGCGGCGAGAAGATGTGCAGCGCGGCCACGGACAGGAGCGCGCCCGCGGCAGCCCCGGCCCAGTACGTGCCGTTGATGACGACGTCGATCCGGCCTCGGTGCTGGGCCGGGATCAGCTCGTCGATGGCCGAGTTGATCGCGCTGTATTCGCCGCCGATGCCCATCCCGGTTACGAATCGGCAGGCGAAGAAGAACAGTGGCGTCCAGGCGAACGCGGTCGCGACGGTGGCCGCCAGGTACACGCCCAGGGTCACCATGAACAGCCGCTTGCGCCCGAAGATGTCCGTCAGCCGGCCGAATAGCAGCGCGCCGAAGCACGCTCCGGCGACGTACATCGACGCCGCCCATCCCGCGACCTCGGCCGAGGAGATGTCGATTCCGCTGCCCTTGGCCGAGATGGCGCCGGCGATCGAGCCGACGATCGTCACTTCGAGGCCATCGAGGATCCAGACCGTCCCCAGACCGACCAGGATCCGCCAGTGCCAGCGTGACCACGGCAGACGGTCCAGCCGCGCCGGGATGTTGGTCTCGATCGTGCCGAGGCCTTCCTCAGCGGTGCCTGAAATAGTGGCCATTTGCAGCACCTCCTCGCTGGAGTTCCCGGCCACTCATGTTTCTACCCGGCCCTTCCGGGGCGAATCCCCCACAATCGACAGCGCGATGACAGAACCGGCGACACCTGTCAGGAGACACACACCGGCCGCAGTCGCCTTCGCCGGCGACACGCTCGACCGGGCCCCCCACCTGCGCGCCGACGCCGAGTTCGAGCGCGTGCGCGGGCTCGACAGCTCGCGCGCGGTCCTCGTCGGGGCCGGCCAAGACGTCGCCCTCGGCCCCGATGGTGCCCTCGTGCGGGTGCCGCTCGCCGAGCTGCCCGCCGACGCGGCGCTCACCTTCCTGGGCCTCGAAACCTCGGGCACGGCGGTGTTCGCCTACGACGCGGCCGGCGACGGAGCGGCCGGCGACGGAGCGGCCGGCGACGGCGCGGCCGGCGACGGCGCGGCCGGCGACGGCGCGGTCCCCGCGCGCGAGGAGCGGTTCGTCGGGCTCCGTGGCCTGGCTGCCGAGCTCGACCCGCCGGAGGGCGCGCTGGCCGCCTACGCGGTCGGCATGGTGGGCTGGCATCGCGTCAACCGCTACTGCGGGCGCTCGGGTGACGCCACCGTGGTCGAGGCGGCCGGCCATCGCCGCCGCTGCCCCGGGTGCGGCCTGGTCGTGTTCCCACGGACCGATCCCGCGATCACCATGCTCGTCACCGCCGGCGAGCGCTGCCTGCTGAGCCGACGCCACGGCGCACCCCGGAATCGGTGGTCGGCGCTGGCCGGCTTTGTCGAGCCGGGCGAGACGCTCGAGCAAGCCGTGGTGCGAGAGGCCCGCGAGGAGACCGGCATCGACGTCGTGGCCGTCGAGTACCTCGCCACTCAGCCCTGGCCGTTCCCGGCCGCGCTGATGATCGGCTTCTGGGCCTTTGCCGATGCCGACCGCGCGGGCGTGCCCGAACCTCAGCCCGACGAGCTGGTCGATGCCCGGTGGTTCGAGCGCGGCGAGCTCCGAGCCGCGCTGTCAGAGGAGCGGATCGCCATTCCGCCCCCAGGGACCATCGGCAACTATCTGATCACGACCTGGCTCGCTGGCTAGGCCTGGGCGAGAAAGCCGAATATATGGCGACTTTCTCGACCAGCCTCGGATCGGGAACGCCCTAGCTCTGGTCGAGTAGCGAGCGCACGACCCGCTGGTGCTCGCGCATCGTCTCCATCCCGTCCGCGCCCGGCTGACGCCCGAACCCGCAGTACATGGCCACGCCGAAGTTGCTCAGGTATCGAGACGCCGTCGCGTGGCGGCGCCGCAACCCGGCGACGCCGTCGATCGGCTGCACGATCCCGAGAAACACGCGCGTCTGGACCGGAAGCTCCAGGTCGACCAGCGGCCGGAAGAAGCTTCGGTCCTCGCTACGCAGATAGCGCGGGCCGGCCATGTGCACCCAGTCGACCTGGCGGCCCGAATTGGCCACCGCGTAGTTGGCCATCCGGACCAGCAGCCCCATGTCGCGCGCCTCGTACATCGGCCATTCCGGGAACGTGCCGTAGCAGAAGTGGTAGCCGAGCATGACCTCTTCGGGGATCTGCGGGGTCAGCCGCGACACCGGGCCGGCGAACCGCTCCCACGCCCCCTCCGCGGTCCACGCCAGCACGCCCTCTATGTCCTGCGTCTCGTAGGCCATGTCCCACTGGATCGCGAGCTGGGCCGGCGGAATCTCGGACATGAGCCGCACGAGCTCGCGCCCGACCAGCTCCTCATAGGCCCGCTCGGCGACCGGATAGTCGGCGGCGAAGTCGGCCTTGAACCCGTTTAGCGCACTGGACGGAAACGGCAGCCCGACCTGAAAGCGCAGCGCCTCCGGGATCACGCCATCGGAACGCAGCTCGCGGAACACCTCATAAGACGCGATCGCGTCGTCGATCCGGGGCCACGTGTCCCAGTGCAGCTCGCCGGCCCCGGCGCGGATCTTGAACACTGGTGTCTCGTAGGCGTGGCGCGGGATTCCGGTCGGCGACTCGGTCTCCTCGACCACCTCGACGTCCGGATTGGGCCGGACCAGCTGCTCTCGCTCGTAGCCGACCCAGGCCCGGCGCGGACCCGTCTCGCCATCGGGCAGCGCAAACACCATGTCACCGAACAGCTCGGCGCCGGCGCGGAGTGCCTGCTCGGTGGAGTCCGCCGGCAGGCTCCCGACCAGCAGCAACTCGCTGGCCGCCCGTCCGCTCACGACGCCTCGCTCAAGACGCCTCGCTCAAGACGCCTCGCCTCAAGACGCCTCGCTCAAAGACACCTCGCTCAAGAGGCCTCGCCGACCACTTCGTCGCTCCCGGCAATCTCGCTGATCCCGGTCACCTCGTCGGTCACGTCACGCGCCACCAGCGCAGCGTACGCGCCACCGCGCTCCATCAGCTCCTCGTGCGTGCCGCGCTCGATGATCCGACCGTGGTCGAGCACGACGATCTGGTCGGCGTCGCGCACGGTCGAGAGGCGATGGGCGATCGTGAGCGTGGTCCGGCCCTGGGCAAGTCGCTCGAGCTCGGCCTGCACCGCCGCCTCGGTCTGGGTGTCCAGCGAGCTCGTCGCCTCATCGAGCACCAGCACCGGCGGGTTGCGCAGGACCGTGCGGGCGATCGCCATCCGCTGCTTCTCGCCCCCTGAGAAGCGGTAGCCGCGCTCGCCGACGACGGTGTCGTAGCCATCCGGCAGCGAGGCGATCAGGTTGTGGATCCGCGCGGTGCGCGCGGCCTCTTCGATCTCTTCATCGCTGGCGTCGGGCCGCGCGAACCGCAGGTTCTCGCGCACGCTCGCGTGGAACAGGTAGGTCTCCTGGGACACGACTCCGACGGTGGCCGCAAGCGAGGCGAGCGACGCGTCGCGAACGTCGACGCCGTCGATCGTCACCCGGCCCTGCTGGGGCTCGTAAAGCCGCGCCGCCAGGTAGCCGATGGTCGTCTTCCCGGCGCCGGTCTCACCCACGACCGCGGTTCGCGTCCCGGCTGGGACGACGAGGTCGATCTCGCGCAATGTCCATGGCGAATCCGCTGGCGCCGGGGAATCGGCTGGCGCCGGGGAATCGGCTGGCGCCGATTCCCTGGCGAGTTCGGCTGGCGCCGAACTCGGGGCTCTCGCGCCAGCGGAACTCGGGGTCTGATCGCGCTCCCCTCCGTAGCGGAACGAGACATTCTCGAACCTCACCTCGCCGAGCAGTTCGTCGGGGCGCAGCTCTACCGGGTGCTCGGCCTCGACGATGTCTACGGGCAGGTCGAGGTACTCGAAGATGCGGTCGAACAGGGCCAGCGATGACTGCATGTCGGCCTGGACCCCTAGAAGCGACTGGATCGGGAAGAGCAGCCGGGTCTGGAGCGTCGTGAACGCGACCACGGTTCCGATCGAGATCGAGGTGCCGATGAAGGTCTGCCCGGCGAGCCAGTAGATGATCGCGGGCTGCACCGCGAAGGTGAACTGGATCGTGGCCATCATCCAGCGGCCCGCCATTCGCGAACGGACCTCCAGGTCGGCGATGTCCTTCGACTCGCCCGTGAACCGGCCGGCAAGGTCCGTCCCGCGGCCCATCGTCTTGCCGAGCATGATCCCGGAGACCGACAGCGACTCGGCCACCAGCGCCGACATGTCGGCGAGGCGGCGCTGCTGCTCGGTCGTGATCTTGCGACGGATCTGACCCACCCGCCGGGTCATCCACACCGAGGGCGGCACGAACACGAGCGAGATGATCGCCAGGCGCCAGTCGAGCAGGCACATCGCGACGAGCGAGGCGACCACCGTCGTCGCGTTCTGGGCAATTGTGGTCGCGGTCGTGGTGACGACGCTGTCGAGGCCACCGATGTCGTTGGCAATCCGCGACTGCACCTCGCCGGTGCGGGTGCGGGTGAAGAACGCCAGCGACATCTTCTGCAGGTGCTGGTAGACAGCGGCGCGCAGGTCGTGCATCACCCGCTGGCCGACGACGTTCGACATGTACGTCTGCCACACGCTCGTCGCGTTGGTGAAGATCGAGATCGCGATCATCGCCAGCACGCTCACGGTCAGCACCGTCTCGTCGTGCTTGAGAATTCCGACGTCGAGCGCCCTCCGAAGCAGGAACGGCTGAAGGATCGCGATGCCGGCCGAGAGGATGATCAGCACCAGCACAGCCGCCAGGCGCAGGCGGTAGGGCTTGAACAGGGCAAGGATCCGGCCGGTGTCGCGCTCCCGGGTCGGGTCCATCAGCGGCGGCGGCTTCTTGTCAGACCCGCCCGCCCGGCGCAGCGAGCGCATCGCCCCGGAGCCTCCGGCGCCCATCGATGCTGCGAATCCGTGATTTCCCGAACTCATCCCGCCATCATGATGACACCCGTGACACGTTTCGCCCGGGAACGAAATATCGCCGCGCTACCCTGAGTGTCATGCACGGCGATGCCGACATCGCGAGCATCGGGGCCCTGGTCGCCGATCCCGGGCGGGCTCGCATTCTGCTCGCGCTGGGCGACGGCCGCGCACTGCCGGCCAGCGTGCTCGCCGACGAGGCCGGTGTGGCCGCCTCAACCGCCTCCGCCCACCTCGCGAGGCTGGTCAAGGGCGGCATGCTACGGGCCGAGCGCCACGGCCGCCACCGCTACTACCGCCTGGCCGGTCCCGAGGTCGGCGAGCTGATCGAAGCGCTGGCGCGGATCTCTCCCCCGGCGGCGGTCCGCTCGCTCAAGCAGGGCAGCAAGGCCCACGCGGTTCGTTTCGCGCGCACCTGCTATGACCATCTGGCGGGCATGCTCGGAACGCAGCTGATGCAGGCGCTGCTCGAGCATGAGCTCATGACCGGCGGCGACGGCGTCTTCGACCCCGAATCGGCGCGCGAGCACCGGCTGGCCGCGTTCGGCTCAGACCTTGACTACCGGCTGACCGACACCGGCGTCCGCGAGCTGAAGGCGTTCGGGATCGACTTCGACTCGCTGCCTCCGCGCCGGCCGCTGATCCGCTACTGCGTGGACTGGAGCGAGCAGCGCCATCATCTCGCCGGCTCACTGGGTGCAGCGATGGCGACGCGGATGCTGGACTTAGGTTGGGTTCGGCGGGCCGATCGGAGCCGCGCCGTGCACATCAGCGACGCCGGATACGACGGACTGCGCGATCAGTTCGGGCTTGAGCTGGGCTCGAACGGCAACGCCTAAGACCCCGCTCACACTTCTACTCGAGGGCATACTGAGAAGCGTGTCCGGTCAGGAGCTTGGCCTCGCGATCTCGGTGTTCCTCGCCTGCACGGTCGAGGCGGTCGAGGCGCTCACGATCGTGCTCGCGGTCGGCGTCACCCGTGGCTGGCGCTGGGCACTGTTCGGAGTGGCCGCTGGCGCGGTTGCGCTGGCCGTGATCGTCGCGGCGCTTGGTCCGGCGCTGACGGCGCTGCCGCTCAACGTCCTGCGAGTGGTGGTCGGCGCGCTGTTGCTGGTGTTCGGGCTGCAGTGGCTTCGCAAGGCGGTCCTCCGCGCCGCCGGACTGAAGGCCCTGCACGACGAAACCAAGGCCTTCGCCGCCGAGACCGAAGCCGCCCGGGCCGCTGCGGGCGTCGGCGGCGGCTTCGACGGCTACGCGTTCACGATCGCCTTCAAGGGCGTGCTGCTCGAAGGCCTCGAGGTCGCGTTCATCGTCTTGACCTTCGGAGCCAACCAGCACGACATCGGACTGGCCGCGCTCGCCGCGGTCGTCGCGGTGGCGGTGGTCACCGCGGCCGGATTTGCCGTTCGCGCCCCGCTCGCGCGGGTGCCGGAGAACGCGATGAAGTTCGGCGTCGGCGTCATGCTCACGTCGTTCGGCATCTTCTGGGGGACGGAGGGCGCCGGCGCGTCGTGGCCGGGTGGCGATGCGGCGCTGCTGGTGATCGTCCCGGGCGTGCTGGTCGCCTCACTCGGGCTGGCCCAGTGGCTGCGGAGCCGCGCCATCGCCCCCGCTGTCGGGAGGGTGACGTGAGCTGGCTGATCCGCGCAGCTCATGCCGTGTGGGAGTTCGTTGTGGGCGACGACCCACTGACCGCGCTCGGCGTGGTGGTGGCGCTGGGCGCGACGGCGCTGATCGCGAGCGCCGGCGCGCCCGCCTGGTGGGTCATGCCGCTGGCCGTATTAGCCCTGCTGGCGTTCTCTCTGCGTCGCGCAGCCCGTTGACGCGCGGCGGACGCGAGACGCGAGGCGACGCTAACTACCGGCGGTCGTTCGTGAAGGCCGGCGGGAGCAGCAGGGACCACATCCGCGGCGCCGGCTCGACGGGCGGCTGTGGCGACGCCGGCTTTGCCTCCACCGGCTTGGCCTCGGGCCGGGTTGCACGGGGTGCCTGGCGATGTCCTGAGCGCAGCTTCATGGCGTGAATCCCTTCCTGCGGAGAAGAACACGACCAGTCCAGGGGCGTCTTGTTCCGCTATTTGCGAGGATCCTGTACCCCTCGGTATACAGCCGAAACCTAGTGCAACGACAGGCGGCACGTTGCAAACCAACCCGGAACGCCCCCGGCGGCTCGCGTGAGGTGCCCGTCAGTAGCCGGGACTGGCCACGTCCTTGACCGGGATCCCGCCCCGCAGGATCTCGTAGGGGACGAGGCTCACCTGACCAAGCCCGCCGGCTCCACCAGCCAGGCTCCACTCGGCGATCGCGAACGTGTTCTGGCCGTCGGTGCGCAGCAGTCCCTGTGGCAGGTAGAACGTGTTCTGTGGGCCGAGGTCGTTGATGTAGCGGCCGATCAGCCATCCGTTCAGGTAGATCAGCGCCTGGAAGTTGGCCTTGCCGGAGCCGGGAGCACCACCGCCGGGCGGGGTCAGCCGCAGCCCCAGCGGTGCCCACACGTCGTGGGGGATGTCCAGCGAGAACGTCGTGCGATACCAGCCAACCCCCGGCGGCACGTTGCGGGCGGCCCATGAATCGGGCAACGAAACACTCCTCCAGGACGCGTCCGGATAACCCGGAAGTGCCCAGCCGGCGTTCGACTCTCCGAGCCCGGCCGGGTTGGTCGGGCCGCGGACCGGGTCGCGCTCGGCCTGCGCAGCGTCGGCGCCCATCAGCCGCCACGTAACCGTCGGCGCCGAGCCGCTCGAGACGTTCACGACCGCGCTCTCCAGCCCTCGCGGGGTCTTGTTGGAGTCCAGCGACAGCGAGTTCTCGAACGACTCGTCCTGACCCATGTTCTCGGCCAGCACCGCGATCACGTTGTCCTGCCCCGCCTTGACCGCACCGGCCGGGAAGGTGAACGTCTGGGTCACCGTGTTGTCGTCCATGTTCGCGAACGGATGGGTCGAGGTGGGAGTGCTGGCCGAGCCCACGTAAACCCCGTTGATCCAGACCGCGAAGGAGCCGAACGGACCGGTGTCGGCGGTCACGGTGACGCCCGTCTCGCTCCCGGTGGCGGTGAAGTGGCCCCGGTACCAAACGAAGCCGTGCTCGAACCCATAGTCCTGGGCGTACAACACGGGCGTGCTGGATGGCTGGATCGGGTTGTCGGTCACCTGGTGCTCGGCGACCGGCCAGGTCGAGTCGTCGAAGCCGGGGAGCCGCTCGGCTGAGCCGAACTGGAAGCGCCAGCCGCGCGCCAGCGACGGCAAAGACACCGACCCGGGCGGCCCGGGCAGCGCCGCATTCAACGAGCCGTCGAAGCCGCGCCGGCTCGACAGCGCGACACCGTCCCAGCTCAGCCTCCGAACACCCGTCGGGGCCCACACCCGCAGCGGACCGGACGCGCTGGTGTCGCCGCTCAGCACGGCCCGGTCCCCATGCACGACCGCCGTGCGCAGCAGCTCACCTCCCTCGACCAAGAGCGGCCCACCAGAAGTGTGCTCCACCCAGAAGCGCCCCGCGGTATCGGTATCGGCGAGCAGTAGCAGGAGCCGCGCGTGCCCCGAGTCGATCTCGACCTCGCTCAAGCCGTCGTGGACGTAGCTCAGGCGCAGCACATGTGCGCTGGGGTTCCACGAAACGCCGATCGGCGCGCCCGAGGGATTCTCCAGCACCCGAACCGCCGGCCGATTGGCAAATGACAGGCTGGTCTCGCCACTCGCGCCCGCGTTCCCGTCCAGCAGCGCTACCGAGCGCCCCTCCGAAGACATCTGCGTCACCAGTTCCGACGTGGTCGAGACCAGGTCCTCGCCGCCAAAGCGAGCGTCGCTGACCAGGAACTTGGCCTGATGCGCCGGCACGGTCACGGTCGCGCTCGGGTCATAGGGCAGCTGGGTCGTGATCGGGGAGGTGCCGTCGTTGCCCAGGTACAGAAACGTCGCGCCCGTGGTTGGATTGCGTTCCTCGAACGTGGTCAGACCCGGGATCGACGGCGGCGTGAGCTGATCGGTCTCGGTCAGGTCGGGCAGGGCCTGGGACATCTCGCCGACCAGCTTGAGCTCCGGGTACTTGGACGAGAGCGTCCCTGGCTCGGATATCGGCGAGCCGTAGTCGTAGGAGGTGTACATGAACGGCGCCGGGTTGAACCCCCAATTCGTCCCACCCACCGTCATGTAGATGCTCTGCATCGTCGCGCCCTGGGCGATGTAGTACTTGTAGAAGGTGTTCTCGAAGTCCGGCCCGGTCAGCTGCGCGCAGGCCGGGTAGCCGGCACCGCCCCAGGAGTCGAACGAGCCGCCCTGGTACTCGGGCACCATCAGCGGAATCCCCGGCTCGTGGTAGCCGGTCAGCACCGGAGGGCTTGAGAACACGTTCGTGTCGGTGCAGTCAAAGCCCTCGGGGTATTGGTCTGAACCCATGAGGTCGGGCGCATCGGGGGTGCCGGGCGCCCACCCGTTGGCGTATGAGCCGACGTCGTTGGTGTAGGTGGGCACGTCGATTCCGTCGGTCTTGGCCTGGGCCTCGAGGTTGCCGAAGTACGCCTCGCCGGTCGGATCGGTGTAGCCGTATTCGTTCTCGATCTGGTAGAGGATCACGTCGCCGCCGCGGGTGATCTGGTGCGCGGCGATGATCGGATCGACCTCGGAGAGCCACTGGTCGGCGGCGGCCAGATACTGCGGGTCGTTGGTTCGCGACCCGGCCGGCTCGGAGGCCAGCCAGCCCGCGAGCCCGCCGGCGTCGGTCTCGGCGTTGATGTACGGCCCGGGGCGGGCGATCACGTACAGACCCACCCGCTGCGCGTCGTTGAGCAGCCGGTTGATGTCCCGAACGCCGCTGAAGTCGTAGACGCCGGGCGCCGAGGAGTGGTAATCCCAGTCGAAGTAGATGCTGACCGCGTTGAACCCGGCGGCCTTCATCTCCTGGAGGCGATCGATCCACAGGGACGGTGACGGCAGACGGTAGTAGTCGAACTCGCCGGCCCAGATGAGCACGCGGCGGCGGCCGATGATCACCGAGTACTGGTCGTAGCTCACCGACCGCGGCACGCCCCGCACGACGTTCCGCGGCGGAGCGATCGGCTCCGGAGTGACTGGAGCCGACGGAGCCGACGCACCCGACGTCCCCGCGGCGCTCGTGGCGGTGACCGTGAAGCTCACCGGCTGGCCGTCGGTCAGGCCGGGGACGATCGCCCAGGTGTTGGGCTCATCGGCGGTCATGGTCTGCCCGCTCGAGGCGGTGACCGTGAACGACTTGGTCGGCGCGCCGTCGACGGTGGCCGGCGCGCTCCACCGGACCGTGGCCGACGAAGATCCCGCCATCGCCGTGACCGCCGTGGGGGTCTGAGCGGGGGTGGCAGCACCAGCGCTCGCGGGCGCGAAGCACACCAGCAACGACACGAGCAACGCCGCGGCCGCCAGGCAGAGCGGCGCGAGATGGACCTTCAACCGGCTGGTCGGGCCTCCCTCGGGCATTTACCTCCGGGCCGGGCTTACCCATCGCTCCCGGGACGGAAACTCGAAGCGGAGGTGGGCCTTCCGCCGCGCCCCCGGCGGAAGGCCCCGGCTACGGGCTGCGTGCCTAGCCCACGAATCCGGTGTAGCCGGCGAAGCACGGGATCGTGCCGCCGTGCTGGCGCGGCCAGTTGACACCGTCGTTGTAGAAGATGTCGACCTCCTGGCCGTCCGGGCCGGCGATCTCCGTCGAGGAGCTCGCGCTTCCGACCTGGGCGAAGTCGCCCGCGTTGAGCGTGTTGGAAGACGTGCTGTCCAGCGCGTCGCTGTCGACGTGGATGACCTGTGGCCCGGTGCCCGGACCGTTGCCGTCGAGATCGGCGTACGTGTTGGTGCTGACGCCGAAGGTCACGCTCTGGGCGCCGCCGGCATCGTTAGAGCACTTGGCGGTGAAGGTGAAGTGGCCGGCGTGACCGAGCACCACCGTCTTGCCGAGTCCGAAGAAGTGCTCGCCGCCGGAGCTGACGAAGTGCTTGGCCGGCAGGTAGTAGCTCGCCGGCTTGCCGCCGAGCGAGCCGGCGTCGAACTGGGTCGCGGCGACAGCGGCGCCGCCGCCCAGCGCGACGAACAGCGCGACAACGCTGAGCACGAGCGAGGGCGAGGGAAAGCGAAGAAATCTCATGGCGAACCTCCGGGTCAGGGTGTCTGGTCACGACGGCTTCGAGTCGGGAGAACCGTCGGGCACATCCTGCGGCTAAAGCCGGACTCGCGCATCGGGCAGATGAACGGTCTTGCTCCGGCTCTTTATGAGTTCGTTGTCATCTTTTTAGACCGGCCGACGGGGTCTTTAGACTTTTGGTCTCGGCCGGGTGCTGTGGGGTCCGACGCTCGGCGCCAAAAAACGCATGAGGTACCTCTACTGATCGAGGAAACCGAGACTCGCGCCCAGATGATGCGCCCGCCCGCCCGCCCCCAGCCATCACGGCATGGGGAACCCCTGGCCGGCAACGTGCCGGTTCAGCTCACCCGGCTGGTGGGCCGGGACTCCGCCCTCGCTGAGCTGCGCTCTCTCGTCTGGCGCACGCGCGTGCTGACCCTGGCCGGCCCGGGTGGCGCCGGCAAGACGCGGCTGGGCATCGCGCTCGCCGACGCGATGCGCCCCGACTTCATCGGCGGGGCGTGGTGGGTCGATCTGTCGACGACGTTCGAGTCCGAGCTCGTACCCCAGGTCGTCGCGGCTAGCGTGCTCGACGGCGAGGTGAGCGGCGATCCGACTCCGGCGACGCTCGCCCGCCAGCTCCCCGAGTCGATGCTGCTGGTCCTGGATAACTGCGAGCAGCTGGTCGACGGATGCGCCGAGCTGATCATCGCGCTGCTCGAGCGCTCCCCATCGCTGCGGGTGATCGCAACGAGTCGCCAGCCTCTCGGCGTTCCCGGCGAGCAGGTGTGGCGCGTGCCCGGACTCGCGACCGGCGACGCGGCCGAAACTAGCGTGCGTCCCGCTGACGACCCGGATGACGGCGCGCTGGCGCTGTTCATGCAGCGAGCGCGGGAGGCGTCCACCTCGTTCGATCCCGACGCGCCCGGCGTTCGCGAGAACATGCGGCGCATCTGCGAGTGGCTCGACGGGATGCCGCTGGCGATCGAGCTCGCGGCGGCGCGAGTCGCGGTCCTTTCGGTCGCCCAGATTGCCCAGCGACTCGAGCTCGATCCGAGCCTCCTGCGCCAGACCGCGCGAACCGCGCCCGAGCGCCACCGCACCATCGACGGGATGCTCGAGTGGAGCCACCGCATGCTCGAGCCCGAGGAGCAGCGCCTGTTCCGCCGGCTCAGCGTCTTCCGTGGCTCTTTCTCGCTGGCCGCCGCGGAGAGTGTCTCGACCGGCTACCAGCTCGACGTCACCGACGTCCTCGACCTGCTCGCGGTGCTCATCGATCGCTCGCTCGTGCAGGTCGTTGACTACCCCGATGAGCCCCGCTATCGCCTGCTGGCCACGGTCCGGCAGTACGCCGCGGCCAAGCTGTGGGACGGACCGGAGGGTCCGACCGTCCACTCGCGCCACGCCCACTACTTCCTCGGCCTCGCGCTGGCGGCCCGGGACGGTCTCGCCGGCGCCGACCAGCCCCGCTGGGTCGACCGGCTCGAGGTCACGCACGACAACCTCGAGGCGGCGCTTCAGTGGCTCACCCAGGAGTCGATCGACGACGGGGCGCGGCTCGCGCGCCTGCTGTGGCCCTTCTGGTACCAGCGCGGCTACTACCACGAGGCTCGCACCCGGTTCGAGCACCTGCTCGCGCGGGGACAGGAGATTTCCCCTGCCCGGCGCGCGCGCGTTCTGATCAGCGCTGGGGAGGTCGCGTTCCTTCAGTGCGACTATCCGATGGCCGTCGAGCATCTCACCGCCGCCCTGGAGCTCGTCGAGGAGCTGGGCGACCAGCGCGGCGCCGCGACCGCCCTTCAGCGGCTCGGTTCGATCGCCCGCGAGCAGGCCCGCTACGACGACGCGCGCGACCTGCATCAGCGCAGCCTGGCCATCTGGCAGGAGCTCGGCGATGAAGCCGGCATCGCGTCCTCGCACGACTACCTCGGGTTCGTCGCCTGGCTCAGCGGCGATCCGAACACGAGCGAGGAGGAATGCGGGGTGGCGCTCGCGCGGTTCAAGCGCACCGGCGATCTGCGGGCCACCGCGAGCACGCTGGTCAATCTGGGCGCGGCCGCGCTGTATGCCGCCGATCTCCCGCTCGCCCGCCAGCGACTCGACGAGGCCCTGACAATCGCGCGCGGCCTTGGTTTTCAGGAGGCGATCGCGTGGGCACTGCACGAGCTCGCGATCCTCGAGCGGCGAGCCCGTCGGCCGCCGCGCCAGGCGGTGCCGATGCTGCGCGAGGCGTTGCTCGTGCATGGGGCGCTGGGTGACCGCTGGCGGGTAGCCAGCGTGCTCGAGGAGATCGTCGGCGCGGTGCTTGTGCGTAACGATCCCCAGCGCGGCGCGGAGGTCCTCGCGGCCGTGGATGCCCTGCGCGAGCAGCTCGGCACCCCGGTTCCGCCGGCCGAGGCGCCCGATCGTGACGCGGCTCGCGCGGCGCTCGAGCGCCGGCTGAACGCCGGCACGTTCGCGTCGGCCTCCGCGGACGGTCGCCGTCACGAGCTCGACGTCGCTGTCGACCTCGCGCTCGATGCACTCGAGGGCCTCGACGCGCCGGCCGCAGATCGATCCTCGGCCGCGGCTCCGGCGCTGACGCAGCGCGAGCTCGCCGTGCTCGAGCTGCTCGCCGCAGGCCACACCAACCGCGAGATCGCGGCCGCGCTCTACATCAGCCCGAGCACCGCGGGCGTTCACGTCTCGAACATCCTGCGCAAGCTCGGCGCCAACCGGCGGGTCGACGCCGCCGGCATCGCGCACAAGCTGGGCTTGCTATCGACCCGCTGACGACGACGCGCCGAGCCTGACCGGCAGCGTCTTGAGCTGGCTGACGAACGTCGAGACCACCCACGTGGGCTCGCCCGCCAGCTCCATGCTCGGGTAGCGCGCGAGCGTCTCCTCGAACAGCACACGCAGCTCGAGCCGGGCCAGCGCGGTACCCAGGCAGAAGTGCCGACCGCCCGCCCCGAACGCCTGATGCTCGGGATTGCGTCGCACGTCGAACCGATCCGCATCCGGGAAATGGCCCTCGTCCCGGCCCGAGGACGCGTACCACATGACGACCTTCTCGCCTTCGCGGATCGGCTGTCCGGCGAGCTCGGTGTCGTGCGTCGCCGTCCGTGCGAAATGGGCGAAGGCCGGGAACATGCGCAACGACTCCTCGACCGCGGCGGGAATCAGCGACGGGTCATCGAGCAGCAGCCGCCGCTGGTCGGGCTGTTCGAGCAGCGCCCGCATGCCGCTCGAGTAGGTCGCCTTGGTGCTGTCGTTGCCGGCGGCCATGAGCAGGAAGAAGCCCATCACGATCTCCTGCTCCTCGAGCCTCTCCCCCTCCACCTCGGCGTGGACGAGCAGGCTGGTCAGATCGTCGGTCGGCCGCTCCCGCCGCTCGGCGATCAGCCGCCGGCAGCGTTCGAACAGCTGCGGGATCGAGTCCTCGAGCAGGCTGTTGATGCCTCGCGGGCTCATGTCCGGGTCAGCGACGGCCAGCGACGAGTTCATCAGCCGGGCCCACTCGGCGTCATCCTCGGGCGGGACCCCCATGAAGCTCCCGATCACGCGCGAGACGACCGGCTGGGCGACCTCCGTAACCAGGTCGCACTCCGCCCGGCCCTCGAGGCGGTCTAGCACCTCGACCACGATCTGCCTGATCGCCGGCTCGTGGTCGGCGATCCGCCGCGGAGTGAACCCGGCCTGGAAGAGCATCTTCAGGCGATCGTGCCGGGGTGGATCCATCCCGATGAACATCGCTCGGATCAGCTTCAGGGGAAACACGCCGACCGACGTGATGCCCCCGAGCTCCGAGGAGTAGGTCCGCCAGTCACGGCTGACCGTGTGGATGTCCTCGGGGCGCGTCACCGACCAGAACCCGGGCTCCGCGGGGTAGGCGGAGATCCGCCCGGTCCAGTGCACCGGGCACTGCGCCCGCAGCCGCCGGAACAGCTCGTGGGGCGGGCCGTCCCGCCAGAGCTCGAGCTCGTTGACGAGAACGTCGTCGAGGTCGTCGCGCGTCGATGTCACGACGTGTCGATCCTAATGGCTGGCCGGCCAGCCGAAAAGGGTTGATGGGCCGCCTTCGGCGGCGTCCGTGGGGCCAGGAGGGCCCGTCCTGACGCGACCGCCGGACCCCACGGATGCCATGGCCCTCACATGTTCGGGCAGTTGTGCGAGCCGCTTCCGCCGCGCCCGGGCGGGGCGTGGCTGCCTTGCCCCGGCGTCGTCGGGGTCCGCGCCGGCGTCGTCGAGGACGTGGTTGTGCCGCTGCCGGCGGTCGAGGTCGTCGAGGTCGACGTGGCCGCGGTCGCGATTGCCGCGCCGCCGCCCGCGATCGCCGCGGTCGCGGCGACCGTCACCAACAGGGGCTTGAGCCTGAGCATCTGCTCACCTCCTTTCGGGTTGACCGGCACGGACGTTCCTCGTCGCGTGTCGGAGCCCGGTAGGAGGTCCGTAAGAAGTCGCTACGAGGGCATGCGGTGGCGAGGCCCGACTGCGGGCTGCTCGGTCGAGAGCGGTGCCCGCTCCCCGAGCGCGATCTGAAGCGTGTCCTGGATCGAGCCGCGCGTCGCGGCCTCGACGACGCGCTGGGCCAGCATCCGCACCGGCAGAACCGCGCCCACCCAGCGCGGCGCCACCACCCGTCGCGAACGCCGGGCGATGCCTCGCTCGATCGCGTCGATGCCGGCCTCGAGCGGCGCCACGCGGCGACCCGGACGCCGAACCTCGCTCATCCGCTGAGCCGCCTGGGTGCCGAATCCGCGCCTGACCATGTCCGTGTCGAGCTCGGCGAAGTACGCGACCCCGACGCGCGCGCCGCTCGGCGCGAGCTCGATCCGCAACGACTCGGCGAGCGCCTCGACGCCCGCCTTGGACGCACAGTAGGCACCGAGCAACGGCGGGTGAAGTGCCGCCGCAAGCGAGGAGATCGCGAGCGCGTAGCCGCCCGGATGGGCGATGTGCGGCCCGGCGGCGCGCAGCGTGTAATAGACGCCGAGCAGGTTGACCTCGATCGTGCGCTCGAACACCTCGGGGTCGCCGCCGACGAGCGGCAGCTGCGCCGCCACCCCGGCATTGGCGACGACCGCATCCAACCCGCGCAGGCGCTCGGAGGCCGCCTCGACGGCGCCCTCGACCTGCTCGCGGTCGCGCACGTCGCACACCACGGCCAGCGCGTCGCCGCACTCGGCGGCGGTGCGGGCCAGGTGCTCGGGCTCGATGCCCGCCAGCACGACCTTGGCCCCGCGCGAGTGCAGCCGCTTGGCGGTCGCCGCGCCGATACCGCGCGCCGCGCCGGTGATCAGGACCCGGCGCCCGGCGAGCTCCCCGCTCACAGGATCTCCCCGGGCCGTTGAAACACGATCTCGGGGATCACCGCCTGCGGCGAGACGCGCAGCACGAAGCGCAGCGCCTCGGCGATGTCGCTCGGGCGGAGCATCTCCTCGGCCGGGATCCGGTCCTTGACGTAATCGGCCATATCGGTGTCGACGAAGCCGGGCGCGAACGCCACCGACTTCACGCCGTGTTTGGCGAGCTCCTTGTTCATCGACACCGTGTAGGCGGCGATCGCCGCCTTGGTCGCCGAGTACACCGACAGCCATGCCTGAGGGGAGACGCCCGCGAGCGAGGCCATGTTGACCACGAGCGCCTTCTTGTGCTCGGCACCGGCGGCCCGGAGCATCTCTGCGCACTCGCGGTAGAACAGGATCGGCGCACGCAGGTTCACCGCGAGTTGCATGTCGACGTACTTGGTCTGGTGCTCGTCGGCCTTGGCGCCGATGCCGACGCCGGCATTGTTGACGAGCACGTCGAGCCGCCCGAAGCGCTCACGGTGGCGGCGGACCACCTCGGGCACCGCGTCCTGGTCGGCCAGGTTCGCGGCGACGGGCTCCACGTCGAACCCGCGGTCGCGCAACACGGCGGCCGCCCGCTCGAGTGACTCCGGCTTGCGCGCGGTGATCGTGAGGGCATACCCATCCTCTCCGAGCGCCTCCGCGAGCGCGAATCCGATTCCTCGAGAGCCTCCGGTGACCAGTGCAGCGCGTTCTGGCATGCCCGCACCTTATTGAGTCGCGGACCCTCAAGGGCCGCATCCCTTGGTCGATCACCTGTTCAAGGGGGTTCCCCACCGGGTCAGGTGGGGTAGGACCCTCGGTGGACCGTTGCATAGCGTGGCCCGCCCCTGCCGGCCGCGTCCTCGAAATTTCTCCTGAAACCAAACCTCAGCTTCCCTGCAAAGGAGGAAGCGATGCTCGATCGTTGCCCAACGTGCGGAAAGACCACCGGCACCCTGATGGAGTCGCATCCTGACCGGCCCGGCCTGATCCAGATCCTCACCGGCGAGAGCACCGAAGCACATCGAATCTTCGTGACGATTGCGCTTTGCGTGCTGGTGACGCTGGCGATCGTCGGCGCTGAAGCCGTCTTCATGCACTGATCCTTTCGACGCGTAAGCTCCGGGCGCGCCCCCCGAGGGCGCGATCAACATCGCAACCAAAGGAGCAACATGCGCGTCGATTGGTATGGACAGGCCGCGTTTCGATTGAGCGGGCCTGAGGGCACGGTGTTCATCGACCCGTTCGGCGATCCCGCGCCGATGGCGGCCCGTGGGATGAAGTTCGAGTACCCCCTCCCTGTCGGCGTCGACGCCGACCTGCTGCTCGTCACCCACGAGCATTTCGATCACAACGGCGTCGAGACGATCGAGGGCGACCCGGTGATCCTGCGCTCGACTGCGGGGCGCCTCGAATCACCGATCGGCGAGGTCGTGGCGGTCGCGTCCGAGCACGACGAGGCCGCGGGCACCGAGCGCGGACCGAACACGATCTTCGTGTTCACCCTCGACGGAGTGCGGATCGCCCACTTCGGGGACTTCGGCCAGACCGGGTTGCGTGACGAGCAGGCCGCCGCGATCGGCCAGGTCGACCTGGTCTTCATCCCGGTCGGCGACGGTCCCACAATCGGTGCCGACCAGGCAGTGGCGATCGCCGAGCGGGTGGGCGCACGCTGGGTCGTGCCGATGCACTACCGCACGCACCGCATCGGCTTCCTCGAGCCTCACGATGCCTTCCTGGAGCGGATGCCCCACGTTCACACGCTCGACGAGGTCGGCTTCGACACCGACGCGCTGCCGACCGAGGACGGGCCCGTCGCGGTCGTGCCGGCGGTTCCGTAGTCACTTCGCGAATGGTCGGCGGCGCCTGACGGCGGCGCCCTACGGCGGGTCAGGCCACCTGGTTCGCGGCGCGGGCCAGCGCCTCGCGCCCGACTCGCTGCAGGTCGCGCAGGTAGTCGAGATGCGCGGCCCAGGCGGGGTCCGCGGCCAGTCCGTCGGCCATCCGCATCGTGTCTACGTGTGCGTCCAGCAACTCGTACACGAGCTCCGTGACGTAGCCCTCGGCGATGACCGCGCTCTTGTCGGCGTCCAACACCGTTCGATCCTCCTTGTCCGAAGAATGAACGCTCGCCCGGACGTCACGCTTCCGGGCATCCGTCCGAAGTTCGAACAGCTGTGCGGTCAGCGGCTACGGCGTGCGGCGGGCTCCAGGGCCGGGTTCTGCCAGCCGCCGTCGGCCGGGTTGATGGTCAGCCCGGGCGGAACGATCTGATCGATCCGGTCAAGCACGTCGTCGCTCAGCGTGACCTCAGCGGCGCCGAACTGCGACTCGAGCTGCTCCATCGTCCGCGGGCCGATGATCGGGGCGGTCACCGCCGGGTGCGAGAGGACGAACGCCAGCGACATCTCGATCAGGCTCATCCCCGCCTCCTCGGCCAGCCGGGCAAGCGCGTCCGCCGCTTCGAGCTTGCGCTGGTTGGCGGGCACCGACATGTCGTAGCGAGCCGGGATCCGCTCGGCTCGGCGAGACTTGGGCAGCTCGGCGTCCTTGTGGTAGCGACCGCTCAGCCACCCACTCGCCAGCGGGCTCCACGGAATCACTCCCATGCCATGACGCAGGCACGTGGGGAGCACGTCCTGCTCGATCCCCCGCACCAGGATCGAGTATGGCGGCTGCTCACACACGAACCGCTCGCGCCCACGCTTCTCGGCCACCCACTGCGCCTCGACGATCATGCTCGCCGGAAAGGTCGAGGAGCCCATGTAGCGGACCTTGCCCGCGCGCACCAGGTCGGTCAGGGCGCCGAGCGTCTCGTCGAGGTCGGTGTCGAACTCGGGGCGGTGGATCTGGTAGAGGTCGATCCAATCCGTCTTGAGCCTCCTGAGCGAGTTCTCGACCTCACGGATGATCCAGCGTCGTGAGTTGCCGAACGCGTTGGGGTCCTCGCCCATCGTGCCGTGCACCTTGGTGGCGAGGACGACGTGCTCGCGCCGACCGCCGGCGAGGGCCTTGCCAACGATCTCCTCGGATTCGCCGCGCGCGTAGACGTCGGCGGTGTCGATGAAGTTGATGCCCGCGTCGAGCGCCCGGTGGATGATGCGGATGCAGTCGTCGTGGTCGGGGTTGCCCCACCCCCCGAACATCATCGCGCCGAGGCAGAGCGGGCTGACCTTGACCCCGGTGCGTGCAAATGGTCGATAGTCCATGCCCGGGAACCTAGCGATCCCGGCGTCAGTGCTCGCGCCGGCGCTCCCGCTCTTCGTCCTCGAGCGTTCGCACCCCCGGCGCCAGCCACCACTTGCGTCCGGTCGAAGGTTCGTCCTCGGGCCACTCGCCGTGCTCGTCGAAGTAGTCCCGGGCTCGCTCCTCCTCCTCGCGCTCGCGCTCGCCGCTCACCCCCATCCGGAAGAGGAGGTTGAGCAAGAGCACAGCCAGACCACCGCCGACGGCCATCCCGAAGCCCTCGGGTCCGAGCTCCGAGGGCGAGATGGCCAGCAGCACGATGCCGGCGAGCACCATCGCCCCACCGATGCCGTACCGGACGATCAGCATCCCCACGGAGGTGTGGCCGGTGTCCTGCGGGGTCGGGTCGTCTCTCATAAGCTGGCGGTGTGAGTCCGTACGACGACGACGATGACTGGGTCGGTACCCCGCCCGAGGGCCACTACACGCGCGACCGCGCCGACCCCGAGTTCTGGTGGCGCCAGCGTCCGGTCAGTATCGCCGCAGCCGGGCTCTTGGTGGTGGTGATCGTGGTGATCATCATTGCTGTAGTTCACTGAGCCGGGCCGTCGCGTCGCGCAGCTCGCTTTCGGCCTCGGTCAGCCCCGCCTCGGCCACCTTTAGCGCCTGGGCAGCTCGGTCGCGGCGCTCGAGCGCGAGTTCCGCGCCCCGCTCAGCCCGCTCCAGGCGCCGGCGGGCCTCGCGCTCCAGAGCGCGTTCCTCGGCCCGAGCCTGGGCCTCGGCCTGCGCCCGTTCCCGGACCCCGCGCTCCGACGCCCTTCGATCGGCGGCGGATTTCTCGGCCGCACCCTTCTTCGCCGGCTCGCCGGCCTTCCGAGAGGTGCTTCGTTGCGGTACGCGCGGTGCGCTCCGGGTGGGCGCCGACGTGCCGCCAGCGGCCGCGGCCATGCCGAGCCCGACGTGGCGCAGCTCGCGCTCGAGCCGGCCGTCGCCGAGGAGAGCGCGCGCGTCGTCGTCGAGCGCGGCCGCGTGCAGCGTGTCCGCGACCCGGTCGATGATCGTTGGGCTGAGCTCGTGCCCGTCCGAGGTCAGCAGACCGCCGGCGGCTCTGATCAGCGATTCCACCGCCTGGCGTTCGCGCTCCACCGCGGTGCGCAGTGACCCGCCGTCGCCGCGTCCGGCCAGCACCTCGTCATGGGCGCGGCGCAGGCCGTCGCCGGCCTCGAACAGCTCGCCGATCGCGGTCCTCTGTGTCCGCACCAGCTGGTTCACCGCCCACGCCGCCACCGAGGGCTTGCGCAGCGCCGCGACCTCGGCCCCTTGCTCGCGCTCGCCGCTGTTGCGGAGCTCACGGGCAAGGGCGTTGCGCTCCGGGGTGAAGCGGTCGAGCGGGAGGCCGTATAGCTCGTCCACGTCCACGGGTCCATGGTGCCACGCCAACCGACCGTGGCGGGGGACCCGGTGAGCGCGGATCTACGGTTGGGAGACCAGGCCGGGGATCCAGCTCGTCCCGGCCAGCGGCACACGTGCCATCGCCGCCGCCTCGATCGTCAACGCCACGAGATCCTCGGGCTCGAGGTTGTGCAGGTGCGACTTGCCGCACGCCCGCGCCAGCGTCTGGGCCTCGAGCGTCATCGTCCGCAGGTAGTTGGCCAGGCGCCGGCCACCCTCGACCGGATCCAGCCGTGCCGCCAGCGCCGGATCCTGGGTCGAGATCCCGGCCGGGTCGAGGCCGGCCTGATAGTCGTCGTAGTACCCCGCCGCGGATCCGATCTCCCGGTACGCAAGATCATGCTCGGGCGCGTTGTCGCCGAGGGCGATCAGCGCCGCGGTGCCGATCGACACGGCATCCGCTCCCAGCGCCAGCGCCTTGGCGACATCCGCGCCCGATCGCAGTCCCCCGGAAACAATCAGTTGGACCTCGCGGTGCATCCCCAGCTCGACCAGCGACTCGACCGCCTGCGGGATCGCCGCGAGGATCGGGATGCCGACGTGCTCGATGAACACATCCTGCGTGGCCGCCGTGCCGCCCTGCATGCCGTCGAGCACGACGGCGTCGGCGCCGGCCTTGACGGCCAGGGCGACGTCGAAATAGGTGCGGGAGGCGCCGACCTTCACGTAGATCGGGATTCGCCAGTCGGTGATCTCGCGCAGTTCCTCGATCTTGATCTCCAGGTCGTCCGGCCCCGTCCAGTCCGGATGCCGGCAGGCGCTGCGCTGATCGATGCCCTTCGGCAAATCGCGCATCTCCGCCACCCGGTCGGAGATCTTGTGCCCGAGCAGCATTCCGCCGCCGCCGGGCTTGGCACCCTGCCCGACCACGACCTCGATCGCGTCCGCGCGCCGCAGGTCGTCGGGGTTCATCCCGTAGCGCGACGGCAGCAGCTGGTACACGAGGACGGAAGAGTGCTCGCGCTCCTCGGGCGTCATGCCTCCGTCGCCGGTGGTGGTCGAGGTCCCGACCTCGCTGGCCCCGCGTCCCAGGGCCTCCTTGGCCGGCCCGGACAGCGCGCCGAAGCTCATCCCCGCGATCGTGATCGGGATCTCGAGGTGCACGGGCTCGCGCGCGTACCGAGTCCCGATCACCACATCGGTGGCGCATTTTTCCCGGTAGCCCTCGAGCGGGTAGCGCGACACCGAGGCGCCCAGGAACAGGAGGTCGTCGAAGTGCGGGACGGGCCGCTTGGCCCCGAACCCGCGGATGTCGTAGATGCCCTCACGGGCGGCCCGCTGGATCTCGGCGATCGAGTTGCGATCGAACGTCGCCGACTCGCGCAGTCCCGGATGCCAGCCGTTCACGCTCGTCGGTACCGAAGCAGACATCTCAATATGCCCCCAGGTTGTCGACGTGGAAGTTGTAGAGCCGGCGCGCCGATCCGTAGCGCCGGAAGTCGGCCGGATCCACATCGTCGATCCCGGCAGCGACGAGCAACGAGCGCACCTGCTCCACGTGCTCGGCGCGCATCTCCTTCTCCACGCAGTCGGCGCCGAGCGCGTCGACGCTGCCCCGCACGTACAGCCGGGCTTCGTAGAGCGAGTCCCCGAGCGACTCGCCGGCGTCGCCGCACACCACGAGACTCCCTTTCTGGCCCATGAACGCGGCCATGTGCCCCACCGACCCGCGCACCACGATGTCGGCGCCCTTCAGCGAGATCCCGCATCGGGCCGACGCGTCGCCGTGGATGACCAGCAGGCCGCCGCGCGCGGTGGCGCCCGCCGACTGCGACGCGCTCCCCTCGACGATGACGAGGCCGGACATCATGTTCTCGGCCACGCCCACGCCGCAGTTGCCGCGCACCCGCACGGTCGCGAGCTTGTTCATGCCGGCGCAGTAGTAGCCGACGTGGCCATCGATCTCGACCTCGTAGGGCGCGTCGATGCCGACCGCCAGCGCGTGCCGGCCACCCGGATTGCGCACCACCACGCGCGCCGCGACACCGTCCAGCGACGGATCGGTGTGCAGCGCCTGGTTCAGCTCACGGACGGTGTCGACCGACAGGTCAAACGTGCGCACGGCCTCCTGGATTACCTCAGGCGTGGCCATCTGAACCTCACGCAACCAGCGACGCGGTGCCCCAGCTGTACACGTGCCCCGGCGCGGGCTCCCAGGTGACGGCATCCTCCGCCCCGGGCAGAACGGCGATCGCCCGGTACTCGGACGCCATCGCCACCCATTCGTCGGTCTCGGCCATCACCGCCGGCTTGCAGGCGATCGGGTCGCGCAGCACCGCGAACCCGTCGGCGGTGCCGACGGCGAACGTGTAGAACCCGTCCAGATCCGACAGGCAGCCTTCGAGCGCCTCCTCGAGCGTTGCCCCCTCGCGCAGCCGCCATGTCAGGTAGCCGGCCGCGACCTCGCTGTCGTTCTCGGTCCGGAACACCATGCCCTCGCGCTGCAGTGTGCGGCGCAGCCGGTTGTGGTTGGAGAGCGAGCCGTTGTGGACCAGGCACAGATCCATCCCGGTCGAGAACGGGTGTGATCCCGCGGTCGTGACCCGGCTCTCGGTCGCCATCCGCGTGTGACCGAGCGCGTGGCTGCCGGCGATCTCGTGCAGGGCGAACTTCTCGACGAAGCGGGTCGGCAGATCCGCCTCCTTGTAGATCTCAATCGAGCGACCGGCGCTCATCAGCGTCAGCTCGGGATGGTTCTCGAGCAGCCACGACTGGGCGTCCTGCGCCTCGGCCGCGATCATGAACACCGCGTGGGTCGCGCGCACCTTCGGGGGCAGGCACTCGCCGAACTCGACCTCGAGCTCGGCGGTCAGCGCCTCCCACTCGGGCGTCGCCGCCGGCGAGTGGAGCGACACCTTGCACCAGCCGGACGGGGCCGGGTCGCGGTAGAACGCGACGCCCGCGCTGTCCGGGCCACGGTCTGAGAGCTGCTCGAGCATGTTCGCGAGGTGGAAGCCCAGCTGCTCACGAAGCGTGGCTGATTTTGTGTAAAGACCGGCTATTCCACACATGGCGAAGTCAGGCTAGAGCCTGCTGGACATCCGGCCAATAGCACGCGCGCGCACACTTTCGCCCGCGAATGTGGTTGCGCGCACTACTTCCTCGCACGCGGCCTAGTGGCGCACGTCACGGCGGTTAGTGGCAAAAGTCACTGGGAATAGTGACGCGAAGTCACGGCGGGGACCAGGCGCCCACTCGCCGTTGGGCCCTGCGCACGACCTGGAGCGCCTCGCGTAGCTCCGCTCGCGCGATCGGATCCAACTCGTCCGGATCGATCAGGTTGGTGGCGGGTTTGCCCGCCTGCACCTGGGCCGCGTGCTGCTCCAACCGGATCCCGTTGATCGCCATGAACGCCTCGCGCAGCCCGTCCGCGACGTCTCGCTCCAGAGCACCGAGGCTGGCTACGGCCTCGATCCGGTCGAGCGTCGCGGAGATCGTCACCCCGTGCGCCACCGCGTGGAAGCGCACCAGGTTGACGAGCGGGATGACCCCGCCGCGCTTCAAATCGAGCCGGCCGGGCGGATCCCCGTGCTGCCCAACCGCCAGCTGGCCGCGGAAGCCCAGGGCGACCGGGAAGCCCGTCGCGGTCCGTGCCAACAGGCGCATGAACTGGGCATGGTTCCGGGCGGCGCGCATCCGCTCGGTCAATTCCGGAGCGATGACCAAGCCGCCGGCGCTGGAGCGGAAGTCGAACGCCACGGTGGCACGGATCAGGTGCGACTCGTCGGGTTCCCGCAGGACGTCGTCGAATGTCTTCAGCCAGGCCTCGGAGGACATGCGCCACTGTCGGTTGCGGGCGAGCACGCCGTTGTTGTCCACGCCGATCCCGCAGCGCACCAGCCCGTCGTTGACGTCGGCGCCCAACCGGGCGAAGTAGTCATCGATGTCCTGAGCCGAACCCCCGTCCCCGTCCCGGGCCGCGGCGTAGGCCAGCGCGTTGTCCTGGTCGGAGGCCAGCGTGAACTCACGCCGGGCCGCGCTGCCGAGGTCGAGCCAGCTCCACGCGGCCGGCGCCGGCCCATGCCGGGCGATCGAGAACTCGATCAGCCGCGTCACCACCGTGTCAAGCTGGAGGCTGAGCACGCGGCCGAGATCGGGCGGCGGGACGCCCGCCCGGGCCAGGACCAGAAACAGCCCAGGGATACGGCCCGTGGCCAGTACCAGCGCCTCCTCGTCCGGAGCGCCGAGCAGCACGTGTCGCAGGGCGATCGGGCTGCGCGTCTCCAGGCTGAGCAGGTCGGTGGCCGACACCATCCCGCACACGCGATCGCCCTCGAGCACCGCCAGATGCTCCGCGCCCGCGGCCAGCATCTCCACGGTCGCCTCAATCGCGAGCTGGTCCGCGGGCACGGTGGGAACCGGGCTGCGCGCCGCACGGCTCACCGGGGCATCGAGTGAGACCCCGTCGACCGCCACCGCGGCACGCACGCCCGCGTCGGTGAGGATCCCGAGCCGGTCGTCATCCAGGCGGATCAATAAGGCCGAGACCCCGTCGCGGCCCAGGCGCGAGGCAGCCTCTCGCAACGGCTCCTCCGGCTCGCAGAACACCGGCCGGCTCATGACTGCCGAGACGGGCGCGGTGCCGACGTCGAGCAGCCCGTGCACCGTGTGGCCGGTGTAGGTCAGGCGCTTTCGCATCGAGGTGGCGACGTACGCCGCGCCGGCTTCGGTCCCGAGCACCCTGCGTCCGGCCTGCGCGCTGAGCAGGACGCACCGCGAGGTTTCGCGCGCACGCACGGTAAATGTGGGCGCCAAGCCCGTCAGCATCGAGGCCTGGCCGAAGCATTCGCCCGGTTCAAGCACCTGGACCGGCTCCCCCTCGTGCACGAGCTCCAGCGAACCGGCGAGAATCACCCACAGCCCGGGGGACGGCGGGCCGTCCTCGACGAGCACCATCTGGCCCGCTTCGAAGGTCTGCTCCTGGGCGCCAACTGCCAGCTCGGCCAGCTCGTCGGGACTCAGCCCGTCGAACGGCGGGTGGCGCGCGAGAAATGTGTTCAGCTGCTCCATGTGAAGCGATGCAATTGTGTGCGCATCGCGCCTGGGACGTGCACCGGCCACGTGGGAGCCTAATCCTGGTCATTGCCAACCGGGGTTCTTGGAGGAGCCATATGACGGACGTGTCCGCGACGGAGTACGACGAGCTCAGCTACGAAGGCGGCGGGCTCCCCAAGACGGGCAACTGGTGGAGCGCCTTCGTCATTGGCCTGGCGGGCACGATCCTCGTCACGGGAATCGCGCCGACGATGGTCACCTCGCTGGGCGCGGCGGCGATTCCGATCACCTTCCTGATCACGCTGAGCGGCTGGCTGCTCTGCATGTTCCTGGCCGAGCTCGCGGCCATGATGCCCGATCGTTCGGGCGGCTCCCCGACGTATGCCTACGTGGCCTTCAAGGACCGGTGGCCGAGGTTCGCCGGGCACATCAACGGGATCACCGCGTGGGGATACTGGCTCGGCTGGTTCCCGGTGGCGCCGCTGAACATGATCCTGGCCTCGTTCTATCTCGCGGACCTGTTCCATCTGAACACCACGAGCGGGATCAACCTGCTCGGGACGAACATCGCGTGGTGGACGGTCGCGATTTCGGTGATCGGGATCCTGCTGCTGTTCATCCCCTCCTACCGGGGCCTGCGCTTCGGCACGTTCTTCGCGACCGCGCTCGCCCTGCTGTCGATGATCCCGCTGACGTTCCTGGCCATCTCCTGGATCTTCCACCCGTCGGTCGTCGACTTCAGCCAGCTGACCCATTTCCAGCACACCGACGGCAGCGGCTTCTTCAGCCCGATCTACGGCCACGGGTGGCTGACGATCTCGGTCGCGTTCTCGTTTCTGCTGACCTGGAACGTGATCGCGATGGAGGCGGCCGCGTGCTACATCGGGGAGACGCGTGACCCCGATCGCGACGCCAAGATCGCCATGAACCTCGAGGGCGGCTACGGGGTGTTCATCTACACCATGATCCCGGTCGCGTTCGTCATCGTCCTCGGCGTCCACGCGCTCGGCAACACCGCGCTCGTCGACCCGAAGACGATGTTCGTCCACTTCGCCTCGGCCGTGTTCGGAACCAGCAACGCGTCGACGGTGCTCGACTGGCTGGTGGCCTGGATGCTGATCCTGGCCCTGATCCTGTCGGCGCTGAACGCGATCACGGGTACGGCCCGGTCGCTGCACCAGATGTCGGCCGACGGGCATTTCCCGAGGTTCTTCTCGCGGACGAACTCGCACGGAGTGCCCGGGCACTCGATGGCATTCAACGTGGTCTGCGCGATCATCGTCGTGTTCATGGGCGGCGCGGTCCAGATCTACACGTTCTCGAACGTGGGCTACCTCTTCTCGTTCATTCCGGTGCTGATCGGCTACTACTGCTTGCGCAAGTGGCGACCCAACGTCCGGCGACCGTACAGGCTGCCCGAGTGGATGAAGTACGCCGCGCTCGCGCTCGCGTTCGTCTACGCGGTGATCTACGTCTGGGGTGGCCCGATGTACGCCTCGTGTACGTGCTCACAGGCGGGTAAGTCGACGCTCCCGTACTACTTCATCGGGATCGGTGTGTTGCTGGCCTACCTGCCGCTCTACTGGTATCGCAAGCGCGTCGAGGACAAGCGCGAAGCGCCGCCGGCACCCGAGCAGGCGAGCATGATGGCGGCCACCGGCACCGGTCCGTGAGGGCCACAACAGGGTCGGTGCGCGAGCAGGATCGGACCGAAACGGATACCGGACCGTTCGGGCGAATCCTGCTCGCGTCGGAGGGACGACAGATCCCCGACGCCGCTGTCGCGCGGGTCCTCGAGCTGGCCAGGCGGTCGGGTGCGAGCGTTTACGTGCTCTCGATCGCGCGCGTCCACGGCGTGGCCTTCGGCCTCCCGAACCCGGGCCTGCTGCCGACCAAGCGCGAGTGGGACGAGCAGAGGGAGATGGTGCGAAACATCGTCAAACGCCTGAAGCGCAAGGGGATCGAAGCCGACGGCCGCGTGGTCGGCACCCGTAAGTCGACCAAGGTGATCCTGCAGGAAGCCGAGATCTCGAGCTGTGAAGCGATCGTGATGGCGGCCGACCCCGACCGCAACCGTGTCGCGGGTGACTTCATGTGGTCGCAGGAGCCCCAACGCGTACGCCGGCGCGCCAAGGTGCCGGTGTTCCTGGTCGCCGACGACGGCTAGCTTCTCGGCCGGTGCGGCCTGAACGTGCCGCCTGCGGCGAGCACGATCCAGAACAGCAGCGCCTCGCCGTGCCCCACGTTACGCCAGCGCTCGATTCGCTCGCTGTCGGCGACCAGGACCTCGCCCCGCCGCACCGCCGGGGTCTGGCCCGCGACCTCGACCTGGACGAGCCCGCTGGCGACGGCGACGATGCCGGTGCCCTTCCGTGGCGCGGGCGGAGCGCCGTCCTGGCGCGGCGCCAGCTGCACGAGGTCGATCTGCACCTCGGAGTCGGGGCTGCCGATCAGGGTTGTGGCGTCCTCGGCGTGGTGTTGGGGATCCTCGGGCCGCCGTCCGATCCGGTAGACGTCAGGGTTCTCTCCCCGCAGCAGATCGTCGATCGTGATCCCCAGACTCGCGCTCAGGCGGGCCAGGGTCGAGAGCGAGAGCCCGCGCTCGGCGCGCTCGGCCTGTGAGACGGCGCTGGCCGTCACTCCCGCCAGGCCGGCCAGATCCTGCTGGCTGAGGCCCCGGACGCGACGCAGCGAGCGCAGGGAGGCGGCCACACGCCCAGTGACGTTCGCCTCGTCGAGGATCGGCCGCCCGTCCTCGAGGTGCCAGTGCAGCATCGAGCCCGTGACCCCCTGCTCTCGCCCCTCCGCCTTCGCCACGCGCACGCTGCGGTCATCGACGCGCAGGATGCACTGGGTCACCGCATACACGGTGTCCCGCACCACGGCGGGCGTCTGCTGCACGCTCATGGCCCAGTAGGCGATGGCGCCGGCGTCCAGGAGGAATGGGCAGCAGCGGCTGAAGAACGCACGCGCACCGTTCGCTCCCCATGCGCGCACCATCTGATCGAGCGAGTCGAACATCAGCAGCCGCCGGCTCGGGTCGTGGCAAACTCGCTGGATCTCTCGCAGGAGATCGGCCGGCTGGGGCAGCGCGGTCCCGGGTCCGGCCTCGATGACCGTCATCCCGGCCGTCCCGCGGGCCTCCATCGAACCGCCTACAGAGACGAACGCTCGCAGGTCGAACTCGTCGGCGAGAGCCCCGATCGCGGCGTAGAACGGATCCGCGTCCGCCCCCTCGAGCTCCCACACGACGTTATCGCCCCAGTACAGCTGGTCGAGGACCGTATCGAGCTCGTCGATGCCAGTGCTCACCTTCAGTTTGGAAAGGTGGCCGTCAAGCATTGCTGTTGCTGTGGAGTACCGCTCGTCTGATCGGAGTGCCGGCGGGCCGCGGCGCTAAGAGTGCCTTGGACGCTCGCGTCCGTCAAGTTCGGTCGCAGCGCGGGTGCCCGGGCCGGTCGGACTCCTGACAGGCCATGAGCAGCAGCGCTGTTGCTGGGTAACACCTTGCCCTGAAGCCGTACTAAAACCCCGCCGCCAGGTTTGCTCCCTAGACAGGCTCCCGGAAGGGGTCGATGACCACCCTGCTCCTCACGCGCGGATCGGATCCGCGCGTCGTTCAAGTGCGCCGTTCCGGTGTATGCGCGCGCCTGCTGGTGCGTGCGCGGGCGCTCGCGCTCGATCATGCCCTGGCCAAAGGAGCCAGCCCGGATTCCAGCGCGGCGTTGTCGCTGCGCGCCCAGCGCCTCATCAGCCCCCGCCATCGCGTCGACGTCGCCCACCGCTTCCGCGGTCTGCTGCGAGCGGCCGGTCGACCGGTCCACCCGTTCGATCCAGCCCTCCCGGTGGCGACCCAGGTGCTGCTCGTCCAGGAGCTGATCGAGGAGGTCGTGGAGGTGCTCGAGAGCGACGAAGCGATCGATGCGCGCGGCGTCGCGGGGCTCGAGGTTCTCCTGCGCGACGGCGCCGGCCCCTTGTACGGCGCCACCGTCAACGAGTCCGAGCTGCGACGCGCGCTGGAGCAGATTCTCGATGCGCTTGCCTTCTCGCCCCCGATCCCCGCCGATGCATGACCACGGTTTTACTCAGTTCGCCGGAGGTGCATAAGGCCTAGACCGAGGCGACATTCCTCACACGCCAAATCGACGCTGGTGGGTCCAGGCGCGTCACAGTGACGTGCCTGGTTCGTGTTGCCACAATCACTGTGTCACTCATCTCGGCAGTGACTGAGTGACGCCGAGAAATGTGGTGATGTCACACATAGCCCGCCACTGAGTCCGGGCCTACACTGCCCCCCCGCAAAGCCCGTGTCACTCGTGTAAGTGACCCGGCGCTGTGTCAACCCCGGAGAGCGGTCGAGGCGTGGAGGAAGCCATGGAGAGCATGAGCGGAGCCGACGGTTTCGAGGAGCTCGAGTACGAAGCCTCGGGCCTGCCAAAGACGACGAACTGGCTGGGACCGTTCGTGATCGGCCTGGCCGGGACCATCCTCGTCACGGGAATCGCCCCCACCATCGTTACCACCCTGGGTCCGGCGGGGATCCCGTGGATGTTCTTCTTCACCATCACCGGGTATCTGCTATGCCTGTTCCTGGCCGAGCTCTCGGCGATGATGCCGGATCGGGCCGGAGGCTCGCCGGCCTACGCGTACGTCGCCTACCGCCAGAAGTGGCCACGGCTGGCGGAGCACATCAACGGCTTCTGCGCATGGGCGTACTGGTTTGGCTGGTTCCCGGTCGCGCCGCTGAACATGATCCTGGCCTCGTTCTACCTGGTGGGTTTGTTTCACCTCTCCCAGGCCGGGTTCACGCCTATCGACACCCCGATCGCCTGGTGGACGCTCGGCATCTCGGTCTTCGGCATCCTCGCACTGTTCATACCCGCCTACCGCGGCCTGCGCTTCAGCCAGGTGTTCGCCGGGATTCTCGCCCTTCTGTCGATGATCCCGATGACCTTTCTGGCCATATCGTGGATCTTCAACCTCGGGGTGGTCCACTTCGACCAGCTGTGGGGCTTCCAGCACACCAACGGCGCGAGTTTCTTCGGAAACCAGTACGGGCACAGCTGGTTCGTCCTCGGCATGGCTTTCTCATTTCTGATCACCTGGAACGTGATCGCGATGGAGGCCGCGGCGTGCTACATCGGGGAGACCCGAGACCCGGACCGCGACGCCAAGATCGCCATGAACCTCGAGGGCGGCTACGGCGTGTTCATCTACACCATGATCCCGGTGGCGTTCGTCATCGTCCTCGGCGTCCACGCACTTGGAAACCCCGCGCTGGTTGATCCGAAGACAATGTTTGTCGATTTCACCGCAAAGGTGTTCGGCACCGGCGCGGGTTCGACCGTGCTCAAATGGCTGATCGCCTGGATGCTGATCATCGCGCTCATCCTGTCGGCTCTGAACGCGATCACCGGCTGCGCACGTTCGCTGCACCAGATGTCGACCGACGGTCACTTCCCACGGTTCTTCGGGCATCTCAACTCGCACGGTGTTCCCGACCGGGCCATGATCTTCAACGTGATCTGCTCGATCATCGTCGTGTTCATGGGCGGCGCGGTCGAGATCTACACGTTCTCGAACGTGGGCTACCTCTCGTCGTTCATTCCCGTCCTGATCGGTTATTTCCTGCTCCGCAAGTACCGGCCGAACGTGCGACGTCCCTTCCGATTGCCCGAATGGATGAAGTACGTCGCGATCGCGCTGGCCCTGATCTACGCCGTGGTGTTCTTCTGGGGCGGCCCGGTTTACGCGTCGTGCTCGTGCTCGCAGGCCGGCCACTCCACGCTTCCGTACTACTTCATCGGCTTGGTGACGCTGGTCGCCTACCTGCCCCTCTACCTGTACCGCAAGTGGGATGACAAGCGCCGGCTGAGACCCCTTGACGCCGACGGGAAGATCTCCTCCGAGGTGGCGATCGGCGGCCAGTGATGCTGGTGGAGGCGACGGCGGATGGGCGGGCGGGAGTGCGACAATGACCACTCGCGCACGGCCGGAATCGTCCCTGCGCGAGAGCGATGGGCTCGCAGTCGACTCAGATCCAGCGTCCGGCCGCCGTGCCGCCTGCCCCTCTGCCACCGGCAGAGGCGCGCGAGGGCGGGCCCGAACCGGGGGCCCGGCCGCGGCCGTGGAGCAGGCTGTCGCTGCTCTGGCGCGTGTTCCTGGGCAACGCCGCGGTGTTCGTCGTGGCGTTCGCGATCGTGGCCTGGACGCCAGTGACCGTGCACCGGGTCGCCACCCCGAGCGAGGTCCTGGTCCTCTCGATCATCTTGATCCTGATGCTGCTGATCGACCTTGTGTTGCTCCGCCGCGCACTGGGCCCGCTCCGCCGGCTGGCGGCAACGATGAGCGCCGTCGACCCGACCGAGCCGGGTCGCCGCTCGGAGTCGTTCGACACGGCCGGCCCGGAGGTCCACGCGCTCGCCCGTGCGCTGAACGAGATGCTCGACCGGCTCGAGGGCGAGCGACGCGAAAGCGGCCGTCGCGTGCTGGCCGCGCAGGAGCAGGAGCGCATCCGGATTGCACGCGAGCTGCATGACGAGGTTGGTCAAACCTTGACCGCGATCGCGCTGCGGGCCGAGCGCGCGGCGGATGAGCCGTCCTCGCAAGCCGACGCGCTCGTGGACATCGGCGAAACGGCGCTCTCGAGCCTCGAGGACGTGCGGCGGATCGGGCGCGAGCTCCGGCCCGAGGCACTGGACGACCTTGGCCTCGTGAACGCCCTGATCGCGCTCTGCGGTCGGATGAACCGGCAGGAGGGTCTGCGGGTCCACCGCGATCTGGATTGGCGTCTGCCGAAGCTCTCGCCCGAGGTCGAGCTGGTCATCTACCGGACCGCTCAGGAGGCGCTGACGAACGTGCTGCGGCACGCACATGCCACCGAGGTGTATGTCGGGTTGAGACGCGAGGACGGACAGGTCGTCCTGCTGGTGAGCGACAACGGCCGCGGCCTGCCCGCGGGGGTGGACAGACGCGGGTTTCGCGGACTCCGCGAGCGCGCGATGGTGATCAGCGCCGAGCTCGAGATCGCCCCGGCCGCGGGTGGCGGGACCGATGTCGTCCTGCGCGTTCCCACTGCGGGGTAGGCATGCCGACGCCGCTGAAGACCCGCGTGCTGCTGGCGGACGATCACGCGGTCGTGCGCAGTGGGTTGCGCGCCGTGCTGGACCGGGAACCCGACATCGAGGTGGTCGCCGAGGCGGAGGACGGAATGGAGGCCGTCGAGAAGACGCTGGCCGGCGAGGTGGACCTCGCGATTCTCGACGTCTCGATGCCTCGGCTCACCGGGCTGCAGGCCACGGCTGAGCTCCGACGCCGTCGCCGCGAGGTGCGGGTGCTGATCCTGTCGGTCCACGACCACGAGCAGTATTTCTTCGAGGCGTTGAAGGCGGGAGCCAGCGGGTATGTCCTCAAGTCGTCGGCCAACCGGGACCTGATCGGGGCATGCCGCGCCGCCATGCGCGGCGAGTCGTTTCTCTATCCGAATGCGGTCACGACGCTGGTGCGGGAGTATCTCGAGCAGGCGCGGCGGGGAGAGGCAGCGCCCGAGGATCCCCTCACACCGCGGGAACTCCAGGTCGTCAAGCTGATCGCCGAAGGCCACTCGAGCGATCAGATCGCCGACGAGCTCGTGATCAGCCGCAAGACCGTCGACCACCACCGCGCGAACATCCTTGGGAAGCTCGGCATGCGCAACGTCGCGGATCTGACCCGGTACGCCATCCGGCGCGGGCTGATCGAGCCCTGAAGCGCCAACCCCGCATACGCCGTACCGGCGACTCATAGATAGGCACTTGCACCCATAGCGTTGGGGCCGTCCGGTTGCGAGCCTCCGGACAATGCCGGAAGTACTTATTCGCCTCGAGCGACCAGCTCTGCTGACGCCTGAGCTGCGCGCCTGGCTCGCCGACCGCATGGACGGCGGGCGCGCGGTCCTGGCCCGAGAACGAACCAACGGCTCCGATCGCGGCGCGCTGCTGCTGCGCATAGAACTAGGTCCCCACCCGCCTCACCCGCGCGACTCGGAGAACGGGTTGCACGACGAGGTCGGAGACCTGATGACCGACCTCCGGCTGCTGGGGTTACGACCCGCTTTGGTCTCAGAACAACTGGCGTAGGCAGAGATTTGGCATGACGCCGCCCACGCGCAGGAGCCTCAACGAAGCGGCTCACAAGGCCGCTGCCGTGGCATCGCCGGCCGGCAACGGGAACGGCAACGGCAACGGCAACGGCCAGATGCCCACCGGCGTCCGCCGCACCTTCAACGAGGCGGCCCACAAGCTCGGCTACTGGCCGGTGACCCCGGTCAAGCCCAGCGAGCGCAACGGGCGACCGAACATCAAACCGGACGACGATGACCGCGACGTCGTCGCCCACGCCGGCAAGATCGTGCTGGCGCTGGGAGCCCTCGGCGTCGTTTACGGCGATCTCGGCACCAGCCCCCTCTACACCGAGCAGGTGATCTTCACCCAGCACGCCGACGCCGCCCATGCCACGGTGGCCGGGGTCTATGGGGTTGCCTCGCTGATCTTCTGGGCCCTGACGATCATCGTGTCGATCAAGTACGCGGGGTTCTTGATGCGCGCGCACAACCGCGGGGACGGCGGCGGCATGGCCCTCGCCGCGCTCATCCAGCGCCGCCGGGTGGGCCGCACGATGCTGCTCGTCACGCTCGGCATCTTCGGCGCCGGCCTGTTCTTCGGCGACGGCATGGTCACGCCGGCGATCTCGGTCACCTCAGCGGTCGAAGGACTGAAGGTCGACTCGCCGAGCCTCGCCCACCTCGTCGTTCCGATCTCGATCGCGATCCTGATCGGGCTGTTCGCGCTCCAGCGCCACGGCACGGGCGCCGTCGGATGGCTGTTCGGGCCGATGATGCTGCTCTGGTTCTCGGTCATCGCCGTGCTCGGCGCCCGCGAGGTCGTCGCCCATCCCGCGGTGCTCCAGGCCCTGTCCCCAACCTGGGCCGGGCGCTTCATGATCGATCACGGCATCGCGGCCTTTTTCACGCTCGGCGGCGTGGTGCTGGCGTTGACCGGCGCGGAGGCCCTGTACGCCGACCGCGGCCACTTCGGCGCCACCCCGATCCGCAGGACGTGGTTCGCCGTCGTCTTTCCCGCCGTGCTCCTCTGCTACCTCGGCCAGAGCGCGCTGATCCTCGCGCACCCGGACGCGATCCGGAATCCGTTCTACCTGCTGGTGCCCGCCGGCGGCCGGATCCTGATGGTGTTCCTGGCGACGATCGCGACGATCATCGCCTCGCAGGCGGCGATCACCGGGTCTTTCTCGATCGCGCGCCAGGCCGTGCAGCTCGGCTTCCTTCCGCGCCTGAAGATCAAGCACACCTCAGAGCTCGAGGGCCAGATCTACGTGCCGCTGATCAACTTCACGCTGGCGATCGGGGTGATCGCGCTGATCCTGATCTTCCGGAGCTCCGACGCGCTGGCCAACATCTACGGCGTCGCGGTCACCGGAACGTTCGTGCTCGACACCGTCCTGTTCCTGGCGGTCGCGCGAGCGATCTGGCACATGGCCAAGTGGAAGCTGGCGGTCATCGGGGTGGTGTTCCTGACCCTGGAGCTGTCGTTCTTCACCTCAAACGTGAGCAAGGTCAGCCACGGCGCGTGGATCCCGCTCAGCCTGGGTCTCGTCACCGCGATCCTGATGGTCACCTGGCGCAAGGGCCGCGAGATCGTTACCCGTAACCGAACCGAGGAGGAAGGGCCGCTCGACAACTTCCTCTATCAGGTTCGGATGAGCGACCCCCCCATCCACCGCTGCCGCACCGTCGCCATCTACCTCAACCCGAGCACGGACACGACGCCACTCGCGCTCAAGGCCGACGTCGAGCACCACGGGATCTTCCACGACAAGGTGCTGATCGTGTCGGTCCAACCGGTCAGCGTGCCGCACGTCGACCCCGATCAGCAGCTGGTCGCCGAAACGCTCGGGAGCGGCCTGTTCAAGATCAGGCACATCACGCTGCGCGCCGGCTACCACGACACCACCGACGTGCCCGCGGCGCTGGCGCTGGCGCGCAAACGCGGGCTGCTCGAGCGCAACCTCGACCTCGAGCACGCCTCCTACTTCGTGTCGCGGATCACGATCACGCCCACCAACGCGCCCGGCATGAGCCGCTGGCGCAAGGTGTTGTTCATGCTGATGGCGCGCAACTCCGCGAGCCCCATCGACGCCTTCCGGCTGCCGGTCGAGCGCACCGCCACGGTCGGCGCGATGATCCCCATGTGAGCGTCCGGCTCAAGGGCGGCCGTGCAGGCGCGCCAGCTTGATCGCCAGCTCCAGCGACAGCAGATCGTCCTCGTCAAGGTTCAGGCCGGTTAGCTCCTCGATCCGGCCGAGACGCTGGCGCAGCGTGTTGGGATGGATGTACAGCGCACGGGCGCTTTCGATCACGCTGCGTCGCTCGGTCAGATAGCGCTCCAGGGTGTCGAGCAGCGCCGTCCGCCGCTTTCGGTCGTACTCGATCAGGCAGTCGACGGCGGCCCGCATCTGGTCGTGCGGGGCGTCCTCGGCCCCGATGTGCACCAGGTAGCGGTACGCGCCGACCTCCGAATAGGCGACCGCGCCCCCGGCCGCGAGCAGGGCGGCGCCGATCTTCGCCGCGTCGACCGCCTCCCGGTAGGCGCGCGCCGCGTCGCGCGGCGCCGCGTGCAGCTCGCTGATCCCGATCGCCGCATCCGACTGCTGGCCAAGCTCGCGGCACACCCGCAGCACATCGTCGAGCTTGCGCGAGGCTCGCGCGTCGAGCGCCAGCAACGCGCGCACCGGACCGGGCCCAGCCTCGACCGCAGTGCTCGCGGCCAGCTCCCCGAAACCCTGGCCGAGGGCCTGCGCGGTCGCCCGCCACCGGCCCGAGCCCTGCTCGCGCCCATCCGTGGGCACGGCGCACAGCATCACGTAGGGCTTGGTCAGGTCGCAGCGAACCTCGGTCGCCTTGGCCACGGCGAACGTCGTCGCGCCCGCCGCCAGCGCCTCGAACAGATCCCTGACGATGTTTGCGTTGGTCAGACCCTCAATCAGCTCGGAGCGCTTGATCGCGACCGCGGCCAGATGCGCGATCGCACGCGCCATCTCTATCTCCTCGTCGCTGAACGGACGGCGGGGCGGCGCGCCCGCGCACAACAACCCCATCCGCTCGCCGCCGGACACGAGCGGCGTGACCAGCAGATCCGCCACGTCGAGCTGCGGCCACAGCGTCCGTGCCGGCGGCCGCGAGGCGCCCGCGTCGAACGCGGCAAGCAGCAACTCAGGGGTCGAGAGCACCTCCGGCTCGGGCGCTGAGTCCGGAGAGGAGGACAGCAGCTGGAGCGCGATGCCCTCGCGGTCGAGCCGGTACACCTGGCAGACCTCCGCGTCGAGCAACCGCCGGGTGCCACGGGTCACCGCACGCCCGATCTCGGCCGCGTCGTTGGCCGCCGCGACCTCCTGAGCGAGCCCGGAAAGCTTCGTCAGGGCGTCCACCCGGCGCCGCTGCTGGTCGTACAGCTGCGCGTTCTCGATCGCGCCCGACACCAGCGAGGCGATGTGGACCAGCAGCTTGAGCGTGTCCTCGGTGAACTCGCGCGGCGCCTCGGTATGCAACACGATCACGCCGATCGTCTCGCTCGCCCGCGACAGGATCGGGACGGCCACCATCGACTGGAAACGCTCCTCGTCGAGCAGCGGGAAGAACTTCATCCGCGAGTCGGTCATCGCCTTCTCGCGGATGAACTCGGGCGTGCCGTGGCGCGCCACCCAACCGGTCAGCCCCTCGTCGAGCGTCATCTGCACGACACCCACGGCGTTGGCGTAGACCGGCGACGCGGCCCGGATGGTCAGCATGCCGTCCTGGAGCAGGTAGATGAAGCACGCATGGCAGTCGGTGGCCTCGGTCGCCAGATCGACGATGCCCTGGAGCATCGGGCCGAGCTCGATCGACGAGGCGACTAGGTTGATGACCCTGTAGAGGGTCCGGTTCTCTTCGCGAAGGCCGCGAGCGTCAGACGTGGTTGCCATATGTGCGAAGCGCACATGGTAGCCCCCGGCAACCCGTGCCTGGCGCCACTACCGCGAGCCCGCGCAGCCGGTTATACATCGCATATGGCTATCTCAACCGAGCAACTCGACGAGGCCGCGCCGCAGGTCAGCAGCGCCGACGACGTCAAACGCATCATCCAGGAGCGACACATCGAATTTCTGTTCGCTCAGTTCGTCGATATGCACGGGAAGCCGAGCGCCAAGCTCGTCCCCGCCCACCACATCGACGACCTGCTGACCGAGGGCGCCGGGTTCGCCGGATTCGCGGCCGGCGACCTTGGCCAGGGACCGCACGATCCGGACATGATCGCGATCCCGGATCCCACCACGCTCACGATTCTTCCCTGGCAGCCCAATGTGGCGCGCTTCGCGTGCGACGTGACCGTTGAGGGCGAGCCGTGGCCGTTCTGCCCGCGCACGATCCTGCGCAACCAGCTCGCTCGCGCCAAGGAGCTCGGGTTCGAGCTGAAGATGGGTGCCGAGCTCGAGTACTTCCTGGTCCGGCGTCGCGAGGATGGAACGATCGAGGTCGCCGACCAGCTCGACACGCTCGAGTTGCCCTGTTACGACATGCGGGCCCTGACGCGCAACCTCGACTTCGTCGCGCAGGTCTCGAAAGCGGTGACCGGGCTCGGGTGGGACAACTACGCCACCGACCACGAGGACGCCAACGGCCAGTTCGAGCAGAACTTCGAGTACAACGACGCGCTCACCACCTGCGACCGGGCCGTGTTCTTCCGCTATATGGTCGAGTCGCTGGCCCAGCAGCGCGGGCTGATCGCCACCTTCATGCCCAAGCCGTTCGCGAACCTGACCGGGAACGGCTGCCACTTCCACGTCAGTCTGTGGTCCGATGGCGAGAACGTGTTCGAGCGTGACGAGGCCGACGACCCCCGCGGCCTCGGCCTGTCCGAGCTCGCCTACCAGTTCATCGGCGGCCTGAAGGCCAACGCCAAGGCGTACATCGCCGTGACGGCACCGACGGTGAACTCGTACAAGCGGCTGGTCGTGGGCGCCCCGACGTCCGGTGCGACGTGGGCGCCGGCGTACGTCAGCTATGGCTACAACAACCGCACGCAGATGCTCCGGATCCCGGCCGGCGGCCGGATCGAGGACCGCACCGTGGACGGCTCGTGCAACCCGTACCTGGCGGCGACCGCGATGCTGGCCGCGGGCCTCGACGGGATCGAGCGAGGGCTCGATCCGGGCGACCCGAACTCGGCCAATCTGTACGAGCTACCCGAGGTGGATCGCAACGCGCTGGGCATCGAGGTCCTGCCGGAGAACCTGCTCGATGCCGTTCGCGAACTCGAGCGAAACGACGTGCTGCGGCGCGCGCTCGGAAAGACGCGGGACGGCGACTACGTCGACTACTTCGCCAAGGTCAAGAAAAAGGAATGGCGGGCGGCGCACGAGCAGATCACGCAGTGGGAGCTCGACCGCTACCTGCAGCTGTTCTGATGATCTAGCGGGCCGCACCGACGAGGCCGAAGGCCTCGTCGGTGCTGCGCGCGATATCAATCGTCTAGTCGCGGTGGCGCGCTCGCGCCACCGCGAGCAGCGCGAGCTGGTCGTAGACGATTGCGGCCGCGTTCAATGCGGTGATCTGGCCCGGGCTGTCGTAAGCGGGTGCGACCTCGACCAGGTCAAACCCGGTGAACGAGATCCCGGCGAGCGCGCGCAGGAACGCGAGCGCCTCCCGCGGTTGGAGGCCGGCCACCTCGGGCGTGCCGGTGCCCGGCGCCGAGGCCGGGTCGAGCACGTCGATGTCGAACGACATGTACACCGCACCGTCGCCGACTCTCGATCGCACCCGCTCCCCGTAGGCCTCCGGGCTCAGCGTGATGAGCTCTGACCCCGGGATCACCTCGAAGCCGAGCTCGAGCGGCACGTCGATGTCCGCGGCCCCGTAGAGCGGGCCGCGCATGCCGGCCAGCAGCGATCGGGAGGGATCGAGCAACCCTTCCTCAACCGCGCGCCGGAATGGCGTCCCGTGGAAGTAGCGCTCGCCGTAGTACTGATCCCATGTGTCGGCGTGCGCGTCGAGCAGGACGAGCCCGACCGGGCCGTGCACCGCGGCCTGCGCGCGCAGCTCCCCGAGCACGATCGAGTGGTCACCGCCTATGACCAGCGGGACCGTCCCGGCGCGCAGGATGGGCTGCAGCGCGGCGTCGATCTGCTCGGTCGTACGCAGCGCGTTGCCGGGCGTGACCTCCAGGTCGCCGCCGTCGACGACGCCGAGCGTGGCGAACACGTCGACGTTGAGGGCCGGGTGGTAGGGGCGCAGAAGCGCCGAGGCCGAGCGGATCGCCTCGGGCCCGAATCGCGCGCCCGAGCGAAAGCTGGTCGCAGTGTCGAACGGGACCCCGATCACCGCGGCGTCGACCCCGTCGTGGGGTAGCGGGATGTGGGGAAGGCGGGCGAAGGTGCGGACGCCGGTGTAACGGGGCGCGACGCTGGCGTCCGGAGGTTGAAAGCGCGGGCGATCGGAGCTCATGGCCGCATACCGTATGCGCCAGCGCCGGGTTTCGCTGCGCGACCCGGAGCCGCGTCCTCCTCGCCGGGCGAGCCGCGTCCTCCTCGCCGGGCCCCGCTACACGCGGTTCGTGTCCCGGCGGTAGGCCCAGCCGGCCAGCGCCGTCAGGACCACCGTCCAACCCGCGATGATCAGCCAGCCGGTCGCGCCCCAGGGCGCCGCGCCCGTGCCCAGGTGGCCGGCCCGAGCCAGCCAGTAGGAGGGCAGGCACTGCCCGAGATCGTGCAGGAACCCGTGAGCCACGGGAAACCAGGTGCCGCCCACGAGCGCGAGCAGCCCGACCAGCCCGCCCATCGCCGGGCCGATGGAATCGACGTTGAGCAGGTGACCCATCGCGATCCCGAGAGCCGCGAACGGCAGCAGCCCGACGAGGATCAGTCCGGTCATCTCGAGCCACTGACCCGCCGGCAGGCTGACCCCCAGGATCGCGCCGGCGATGTACAGCGAAGCGATGGTGAGACCCGCCATGGCGTAGGCGGTCAGCACCTTGGCCCGGAAGTAGGACCCGGAGGTGAGCGGCGTGATGCGGAGCTGGCGGGTCCAGCCAGCCTGGCGCTCGCCGGCGATCCGCGCCCCGGTGGAGATCATCGAGCTCATCGTGCCGAACGAGACCAGTCCGGCCATGTAGAAGAGCGCCGCCGAGACTCCCGTGCCGGAGAAGTCCTTATCGCCCGCCTGCGATCCGGCGATCACGAAGTACAGGATGAGCGGGAAGCCGAGCGACAGGACGAAGAACCGGCGGTTGCGGAATGTGCGCACGATCTCGTAGCGCGTGTACAGCCGGCCGTTCATCGGGCCACCTCCATCAGATCAGCGGCCGGATCCTCGGCGTCCGGGTCGCGGGTCAGCTCCAGGAACGCCTCCTCCAGCGCGGCCCCGGTGATCTCGATATCCCGCGCATCGGGATGGCGCTCGAGCAGCGCGCGGATGGCACGGTCGGAATCCGCGCAGCGCAGGATCACGGCGTCCCCGTGGCGCTCGGCGGCGCTCACGCCGTCCAGCCGCGCCAGCTCATCGCGATCGACCCCGCCCAGAGTCGCGCGGATCGTACGATGTCCGATGCGCGCCTTGATCTCCGTCGTGGGGCCGTCGGCGACGATTCGGCCCTGCGCCATCATCACCGCGCGATCGGCGTTGGCGTCGGCCTCCTCCAGGTAGTGCGTGGCGAACAGAACGGTCTTGCCACGCTCGGCGTACCGGCGCATCGTCAGCCAGAAGTCGCGCCGGCCGTCGACGTCCATGGCCACGGTCGGCTCATCGAGCACCAGCAGCGCCGGGTTGGCCACCAGCGCCATCGCGAAGCGAACCCGCTGCGTCTGTCCGCCGGAGAGCTTGTGGGTGCGCTGATTGGCGGTGCCGGTCAGGCCGGTCAGCGCGATCACCTCGTCGACGTCGAGCGGATCCGGATAGAGCGAGGCCATCACCCCGATCAGCTCCCGCACCGCGAGGTCCCGGATCAGCGACCCGACCTGGAGCATGCCACCCACGAGACCGGCATCGACGGCCTCCCGCGGCGTCTGACCGAACACGGTGACCGAGCCGGCGTCGGGCTGGGTCAGTCCGAGCAGCATGTCGATCGTCGTCGACTTGCCGGCCCCGTTGGGGCCGAGCAGCGCGACGGTCTCTCCCGGCTCGATCGAGAGGTCGATCCCCCGGACCGCGGGCACCTCCCCGCCCGGCCCGCGATACGTCTTCGTCAGTCCCTGGATCTGGATGCCCGCGTTCATTGGCGACGAGAATAACAGACTCAGTCTAAGTTTTGACTGAGTGTATGATCTCTGACCATGAGCGGGCTCCGCGAGGCCAAGAAGCGCCGCACCCGCGAGGCGATCGCCCAGGCGGCGGCCGATCTCTTCCACGAGCGCGGCTTTGACGCCGTGACCATCGACGACGTCGCCCGCGCCGCCGACGTGTCGCGCCAGACGGTGTTCAACTACTTCCCCACCAAGGAGCAGATGCTGTTCGACCGCGAGGACGAGATCGGGGCCACGCTGCTGACCCTGGTCCGCGACCAGCCCGACGGCGCCTCCCTGGTGGCCGCGTTCCGCGGTCACACGCGAGCCTTCTGGGAGCGGTTCGGCGGGATCCTGCGCGCAGGCCAGCAGACCCACGGCTTCTGGGAGATCGTGCAGGCCAGCCCGGCGCTGCGTAACTACGCCGAGTCATCGTTCGGCCGCCAGGCCCACGACGTCGGCACCGAGCTGGCTCGGGCATGGGACCGGACACCCGATGACCCGATCTGCCACGCGCTGGCCCGAGCCCTGTGCGGCGTCAACATGGCAATTCTGGTCTGCGGGCTCGAGCGTCTCACCGCCGGCGAGGACTCAGCCGGGGTGGTGTCCGACATGCTCGCGCGCGCCGAGGAGGCCTACGACCTGCTCGAACACGGGATGGGGCACTACACGGCGAGGTGATTCAGCTGAGGAGCTCGGAGTCGTGCTCCTCGAAGATGCGCGCGAAGTCCTCGCGGTCGCCGGCGTGGAGCACCTCGATCAGATGATGCAGCCGCGGCGTCATGACGAGCAGGTACCGCGTCGGCTCGGCCACTGCGTTCCAGAACGAGTGGGGCGTGCCTCGCGGGACGAGGATCGACTCGCCGGCGGCCACCTCGCGTTCGCCCTCGCCCACGCGGAACCCGAGCCGCCCGCTGAGCACGAACCACGCCTCGTCGTCGGAGCGGTGCAGATGCAGGCCGGCGATCGGGCGCCCCGGTTCGGTGCCGGGATCGGTCCAGTCCGCAACCACGAACGAATCGCAGACGATCACATCGCCAACCCTAAGCCGCTGCCACCACTCCATGGGTCAGATCTGCACACTCGACCCACCGCGCGGCGGTGAACGTGCATTCAGGCACGTATGCGGATCACGAGCGCACGCTCGGGCGTGGTCGTGCTTCGAGTGTGCATCTATGACCCAGCTCACATCACCCCCCACACCGGTCAACCCGGGCCGAGACGCCGTACCCCTCCGGTGGTCCGGGCGCCGGGGCCGCCGGCGGCTCCCGCGTGCAACAGCGAACCGACGGTCTGTGGCGACACCGTGTCGAGCAGGCTGGCCAGGGCGATGAACACCTGGGCGGTGGTCAAGGCGTCGCCGAGCGCGTGGTGGGGCGCCTCCGGCGGCTGCCCCAGCGCCTCCGCCAGCCGCCCCAGGGCGATCCCCCGCGGGTAAGCGTCATCGGAGCTGTCGCGGTGGCGCAGCCACGCTCGTCCCAGCGCCTCCGTGTCGGCCGGTTCCGGCAGCCGGACGTGGCGGCGCGCGAACGGCCGCCCGAGAAAGGCCGTCTCGATCGCCGCGGTGTGGAACACCGGCACGCGCCCGGCCAGCGCCTCGAACAGCAGATCGAGCCCCTCGTCGAGGGTCGGGGCATCGGCCACGTCGGCCAGGCGCAGCTTGTGCACGAGCACGGCGCCGACCTGGGAGCGCTTTGACGCTCGCACCAGCGTGTACATCCCCCCTCCCAGAACCACGCGCCCCTCGGAGATCGGGACGGCGCCGATGGCCACGATCTCGTCGTTGCGCGGATTGAGGCCGGTCATCTCGAGGTCGATCGCGCACCAACCGGCATCCCGCCAGCCAAGACCCTCGCCCGGCCGAGGCGCAGCGTCGAACGCCGCGGCCGCGGTCCCCTGAGCGGCGCGCCGCAACCTCACGAACGCAGCCTCACCCGCGCAGCTCCCGCTGCACCGACGTCACGGCGCGGAACACGTCGCGCAGGTGGTCGCGCATCAGCGGGCTGATTCGAGCGGAGTCGATCCTGTCGTCCGGCGCCGCGCCGTCGGCCAGCTGCTCCATGTGGTGGGCGACGCGCAGCTCGAGCCCGAGCTCGAACGCGTCAGACAGCGTCCGCGCGTCCTCGTCGCGCAGCGCCCCGCCGGCTGCCGCCGCCCGCAGGCGCTCGGGCGTCGACCCCTCGACCACCCCCGACACCGCCGACCCCCACCGGGCCATCTCGACGATCGGCGCGATCGCCGCGCGCCGGATGTCGAGCCGGTCGCTGCGGGACCCGTCGGCCTCGAGCACCACGTCACCGTCGAATCCGGTCGGGGGCACGGCCGCCCGGGCCCGCGCGAGCAACGCCTGGAGAACCTCATCCCGGACGCGGTCGGAGACCGACGGCAGCGGATCGACCGGCGTGCCCCACAGCGCCCGCCGCTCGACCAGCACCGACAGCCCAAGCTCGTCGGCCGAACCGTGGACCGAGGAAGACCACTCGGCAGCGGTCCGCGCCACCACCTCTCGGTCCGGGAAACCGCACGCGGCCAGCGCGGAGGCGACCGATCCCGCCCACTCGGGCGGCACCGGACCGCTCGCGACCACCGCCCCGCGCGGGATCGACACCGGGGTGAGCTCTCGGCGGGCCTGGCTGCCCACGGCCACCCACACGACCCCCTCGGCGGCCGGCGCCGGCCCGACCAGCTCGAGCGCGCGCGTGGTCAGGGCGTCCATCAGCGCCGAGAGCACGCGCACTACCTCGAGCGCCCGCAGCCGTGCGGCGTGCAGGTCGGCGACCACCCCGGTCAGCCGCTTCGCCACCCCCGCCAGGTCCTCGACCGTCGCGGCGCGCGAGATCGACCGCCGCACCCCGAACCACGAACGGGACTGGGCCGCGAACAGGTCGGCGTCATCGATCACGCCGATCAGCTGCCCGTCCTCGCCCACCACAGGGGCGTGGCGGATGCCCCGCTCGAGCAGCTCGAACAGCACCTCGCCGCCGGGTCGTTCGGGCGGCACCGTGAACACTGGCGTGGTCATGACGGTCGCCACCGGCGCGCTCAACGGCAGGCCAGCACCGACGATCTTGGTCCGGATGTCGCGATCGGTGACGATCCCGAAGCCCTGGTTGCGCAGGTCCACGATCGCCGAGGTCGCGCCGGATTCGGTCATCCGCCTGGCGACCTCGCGGATCCGATCCATCGGCTGGCACATCACGGTGGGCGAGCGGATCATCCGCACGACCGCCTGGTGGCTCGGCGCCGCCGAGCCCACCTCAAGCTCGCGCTGCTTGACCCGGTCCAGGAGCGGGCGCGCTACCGCCACCGGGATCCGGTAGCACAGCGTGTCCTCGGCGGCTCGCGCCTCGAAGCCGGGTGGCAGCCCCGACAGCATCGCGGCGTGGCCGAACGTGTCCCCCGGGCCCAGCAGATCGAGCATGCGGTCGCCGTGGACGATGTCGACCGCGCCGGAGTGGACCACCCGCAGGAACGTGACCGGCCCCCCGTCCTCGGTGAGGATGGCGGCGCCGGCCAGAAAGAACTCGATCTCGGTCTGCGCAGCCAGCTCTCCGAGCTCCTCGGGGCCGAGCGCATCGAACGGCGCCCGCGCGCCCAGAAAGCGCGCGATCTCGCTCAGCGCCGCGTCCAGCGGGACCTCCCCACTACGCCAGCAGCCCCAGTCGCTGTCCGCGCTGCACGGCCTCGGTCCGGTTGCGCACGCCCAGCTTGCGATACACCGCGCTCGTGTGCTCCTTGACGGTGTGCTTGGACAGGTGCAGCTGCTCGGCGATCTCCGGGTTGGTGGCGCCCGAGGCCATCAGATTCAGGACGTCGCGCTCGCGCTCGGACAGCCCCAGGGCCGACGGAGACTCCTGGTGGTCGAAGACCATCTTGCCCAGGCCGACCATCCGCACGGCGCTTGCGATCTTGCGCGCCGGCCAGTCCTTGTAGGCGAACCCGGATGCGCCGGCGGCCCGGGCGGCCGGCGGGGAGATCTCGCCGGCGCCCGAGAACAGCAGCACGCGGGTCATCGGTTCGGCCTCGCGCAGCTTCTCGCAGATCTCCGCCCCGGATTCCTCGCCGATGAACAGGTCGACGAGCGCCACGTGCGGGCGGTACCGGACCGCCAGCTCGATCGCCTCGGCACCCGAGTGCGCGCTCAGGCAGCGGTCGACCCAGGGCTGCTGGGTGAGCATCAGGCGGATCCCCCAATGGACCACGTCGTGGTCGTCCACCACCAGCACGCTGAGGCGCTCGGGGCTGCGCATCGTCGCCTCACTGGTCAACCGGCACCACCAGTCTCACCTGCCAGGTCCCGGGCTCGCGCTGACCGAACTCGACCACGCCGCCGCTCTGGAGCGCCTCTAGCGCGGCCAGCCGCAGGCCCATGCCGGCGCGATGCCGCGTACCGGTCACCCCATCGTTGGCCACCTCGAGCACGAACGCACCGTCGCGGCGCTCGATCCGGACGCTGACCCGGCTGGGATCCGCGTGCTTGTGGGCGTTGCGCACAGCCTCGGCCAGGACTGACTGCGCGAGCGGCTCGAGCGTCGGCGGGACGTCGCCCTCGTCGCCGGCCTCGAGAGTAACTCCCAGGTCGGGGTGCTCGCGAGCCAGGCGCTCGACCTCGGCCACGAATGTCGTCTGGGTCGAGCGCGGCGCGCGCCCGAGCGGGCGCTGGATCGCCTTGCGCAGGTCCGACAGCGCCTCCTGGGTCTCGGCGGCGCAGCGCTGCCGCGCTTCGGCGGGCAGGTCGCCCTCGCCGTCGAGCGCCATCGAGATCCCGAACAGGCGCTGGATCACGCCCTCATGGATCTCGCGAGCCAAGTCGATCCGGTGCTCGAGCTGCCGCGCCCGTTCTCCCTGGGTGGCGACCGTGCGCGCCACCGACGCCAGCGCCGCCGCCTTGCCGAGCGTCCACAGCAGATGCCGCTCGGCGTCGTCCAGCGGGGGCTCCGACAGCAAACGGTCCGCGAAGATCACGCCCAGGTCGCGACCCGCCGCCGCCATCGGCGCGCACACCAGCCGGACGGGCTCGGGAAACAGGCTGATGTACTCGGCGGGGAACTGGCCGGTCATCTCGCCGGCGATCTCGATCACCCGGTCCTCGCGCAGCGACTGGGCGGCGACCGGCGCCGACTCGACGGTCACGTGCGCGTTGGCGAACTGTTCGAGGTTCAGGCCGTGGGCGCCCGCCGCCCGTACGCGCCGCCGCGCGCTGTCATAGCGGAAGATCAGAGCGCGGCGCATGTGGCCAAGCCGGCATACCGCCTCGCATAGCCGGTCGTAGAACAGCTCGTCCGACGCGGCCGGACCGTCGTCGGATTGCGACAGCACCTCGACGAACAGCTCGAGCGCGTCGACTCCTACTTCCGACCCCGCGGTCGTGGTCATGGCCCCGTTGCCAGGCAGGTCAGTCCGCGCCCATCAACGCGAGGCGCAGCGCCTGCTGCGGCTCCAGGTACACCCGCCAGGACTCCTCGCACCGTGGGCATCGGCATTCCACCGACGGATCGTATCCGTCGAGGGCAGCGTGCCACTCGAGATCGTCGCTGCGCAAGCACATCGGACAGGCGAGCGATGCGCGCACGAGCGCATCCGGGTCGTCGGTCCGGAACCTGGCCGTGTCGGCTAGCAGGACCACTGATTCGAGGATGCTCGCCGTCCGCCCCGCGTGCAACACGCCGATCCGCTCAACCCCCCGGCTGGGGGACTGGAAGTGAGCCGGTGTCACCTGACAGCGGCGCCTTATGGGGCCGCCTTCGGCGGCGTCCGTGGGGCCAGGAACCCCGTCCTGACGCTGATCAACATCCCCGCCCCGGCCGGCGGCCTCCCTCCTCCCTCAACCCCGAAATTTCCGCCATTACGGATCGCCGGTGCGCCTGGTTCCGGATTTCTTGGCTGCAACCCGAGAAATCCGTCCCTGGCGGAGATCCCGCGCCGGAATGGCGGAAATTTCGGCTCCGGTTGGAGCGCGGCGCCGCATGGTGGGTACTCGCGATCCGGGTCAGGATGGGGCGCGATGGCCCCACGGACGCCGAGCGGAGCGAGGCCCCTAGAAGGCGGCGCGCGTCTCGGCCCGGGCGATCGGGCGCTTGCCCCATCGGGCCCGCGTCGCGAAGTCGAGCAGCCGGCTCAGGTATTCGCGCAGGGGCGAGGCGCTGATCCCGGCCGGCTCGAGCCGGGCCCGCGTGAACGCGTCGTCGAACGTCGCGTCGACCGAGAAGTACGGGAAGTACGCGCTGCCCTCCTCGAGCACGGTCCTGGACACGCCGTTGGCCACCGATGCGAACTCGGCCGGCGGCACGAGTTTGGGCCCGGGGCGATGGAAGTAGCCGCTGGCGATGCTGACGATCTCTCCCATCGTGCTCGCGTTCGAGCCCGCGGTCAGGTGATAGGTCTGGCCGGACTCGCCGGCGCGCTCGCACAGTTCGTGGATCGCGTCCGCCACGTAGTCGATCGAGACGACGTCGACCGGCGAGGACGGACTCGCGGGCACAGCCGGAAACATCCCGCGCGCGAGCGCCCGCAGCGGCCAGTAGAGCACGTTGAAAGCCGACGTCCAGCCGCTGTGGCGGTCGCCCACGACGATGCTCGGCCGCAGAATCGTGAACGGCAGATCGTCGTGGTCCCGGACCAGCTGCTCCGCCTCCCACTTCGAGTGCTCGTATGAGTTGTGAAAGTCCTGACCCAGGTCGAAGTCGCGCTCGAAGAAGCGTCCGGCGTGCGTGCCGGCCACATACGCGGTGGAGATGTGGGCGTAACGGTCGAGCACGCCGAGCTCTCGGCCGCGCGCGGCGAGCTCGAGCATCCGGCGGGTCCCCTCGACGTTGACGGCGCGGGCCTGCTCGAGCGGCAGCGTGAACGACACCGAGGCGGCGCCGTGGACGATCGAGGTGACCTCGCCGGCCAGCCGCTCCCAGCGACCCTTGCCGAGACCCAGGCGCGGCGCCGTCAGCTCGCCGGCCACAGCGCGCACCCGCCCGCTGTAGCGAGAAGCGCGGTAGCCGAACAGATTCGCCAGCACGGCCTCAAGGCGGCCATGGGCGGCCTCGTCGCTGTCGGCGCGGACGATCGCGACGACCGGCCGGTCGGTGCGCTCCAGGTAGCGCGCCAGCAGCTCCATCCCGACGAACCCGGTGGCGCCGGTGAGCAGGACCGCCCCATCCGCGTACGTCATGCCGTGCTCCCCGACAGCGACCGGAACGCCCACGCCATGCGCTTGCGCGTATCCCCGGGGGCGATCAGCTCGTCGATGTAGCCGGTGGCCGCGGCGTTGCGCGGACACAGCTTGGTCTCGGCGTAGCTCCGGGCGAGCTCCGCCCGCGCCGCGTCCGGGTCCTCGGCGGCGGCGAGCTCGCGACGGTGGATGATCCCCACCGCGGAGGAGGCGGCCATCACGCCGATCTGCGCATCCGGCCAGGCGAAGACGTAGTCGGCGCCCAGGTCCTTGGAGTTCATCGTGATGTAGGCGCCGCCGAATGCCTTGCGCAGGATCAGCGTCACGCGCGGGACCTCGGCCGCGGCGAACGCGTGGACGAAATCGGCCCCGAAGCGGATCACGCCGGCCGACTCCTGCTTGGTCCCGGGCATATAGCCGGGCGTGTCGACCAGCACCATCAGCGGGATGCCGAACGCGTCGCACTTGGCGACGAAGCGAGCTCCCTTCTGCGCGGCGTCGGCGTCGATGATCCCGCCCAGGTAGTGCGGCTGGTTGGCCACCACGCCCACCGTGCGCCCGTCGATCCGGGCAAAGCCGGTGACCAGGTTGCGCGCCCACCCGGCGGATACTTCGAGCAGCTCGCCGCCGTCGACCACGGCGCGGATCACCTCGCGCACGTCGTAGACGCGGCGGGGGTCGGCGGGAACCGGGTCCGACGGGTCGTAGCCGAGGGGGTCGCGGGCCGGGACGGCCGGCGGAGCGGCACCGCGGTGGCGGGGGAGGTAGCCGAGCAGCTCGCGCGCCAGATAGGCGGCGTTCGCGTCCGTGGGCGTGACGAAGTGACAGACCCCGTTGCGCTCGTGGACGCGCGTGCCCCCCAGCTGCTGGGCGGTGACGTCCTCGCCGAGCGCCTCGCGGACGACGCCGGGCCCGGTCAGGAACATGCTCGACTGCTCGCTCATGACGACCCAGTCGGTCAGCGCCGGCGAGTAGGCGCCGCCGCCCGCCGAGAGCCCGGTGACGATCGACACCTGAGGCACCCGCCCGGACAGCTTCACGATCCGGTGGAAGATGCGGCCGTAGCCGCCGAGCGCGGCGACGCCCTCCTGCATCCGCGCGCCGCCGGAGGAGATGAACCCGACCACCGGCGAGCGCGCCTTGTCGGCGAGCTCGAGAACGCGCACGATCGTGTTCGCGTGCTGCTCGCCCAGCGAACCCCCGGCGAAGGTCTGGTCCTGCGCGTAGCAGAACACCGGGTGGCCGTCGATCTCACCGGCGCCGGCGAGCACCCCATCGCCTGGGCGCACCTTGTCGCCCATTGCCGGCGAGAGGACGTCGGTGCGGATGAGCTCGAGCGAGCCCGGATCGCACAGGGTCTCGAGGCGGCCGAGGGCGTCGAGCGCCGGCGGGGCCTCGGTGCTTCGGGTCTGTGGGGCGAGGGTCGCGCTCACGCGGGAGCTCCCAGACAGAGGACCGCGTTGTGGCCGCCGAACCCGAACGAGTTCGAGAGCGCGATCGCGCGTCCGCGGCCCGCGAGGCCGGAGGCCTCGTCGGTGCGGCCCGCGGAATCAATATGTCCGTTTCCGTTCACGACCATGGGCCGCGGTCCGTCCGGCACGTAGTCGAGGTCGAGCTCGGGGTCGGCCTCCTCGTAGTTGAGCGTCGGGGGTGCCACCCGCTCGGACAGCGCGAACACGGTCGCGATCGCCTCGACGGCACCCGCGGCCCCGAGCAGGTGCCCGATCGCGGACTTGGTCGAGGACACGGGGACGTCGTACGCGCGCTCGCCGAGCGCGAGCTTGATCGCCTCGGTCTCCGAGCGATCGTTGAGCGGCGTCGAGGTGCCGTGGGCATTTATGTAGTCGATGTCCTCGGGCGTGAGTCCGGCGTCCCGCAGCGCGCGGGTGATGGCAGTGGCCGCCGGGCGACCGGTCGGCTCGGGGGCGGTCAGGTGGTGGGCGTCGGCGGTGGCGGCATAACCGAGGACCTCGCCGAGCACACGCGCACCGCGCTCCTTGGCCAGCTCCTCGGATTCGAGCACGAGCACGCCGGCTCCCTCGCCCATCACGAACCCGTCGCGTCGCGCGTCGAACGGACGCGAGATGCCAGTCGGCGAGGTGGCCTCCATCTTGGCGAAGGCCGCCTTCGCGAGCGGGGTCAGGGTCGCCTCCGCTCCGCCGGTCACCACCGCCTGGACCTCTCCAGACCTGATCATCCGCATCGCTTCGCCGATGGCGTGCGAGCCGGACGCGCAGGCTGACATCACGCCGAAGGCCGGGCCCTGGAGCCGATGGCGCATCGCCACCAGACCGGCGGCGGCGTTGCCCATGATCAGCGGGATGGCGAGCGCCGAGACCCGCTCCGGGCCGCGCTCGAGCAGCACCTCGCACTGGGCCTCGAAGGTCGTCATGCCCCCGATCCCGGACCCGATCACGCTGCCCACGTCGGCGGGATCGGTCGGCGGCTGCTCGGAGTCCCACCCGGCATCCGCCACGGCCTGCGCCGCGGCGGCGATCGCCAGCTGGGCGAAGCGGTCGCTGCGCCGCGCCTCCTTGACGCTCATGAAGTCGGCGGGGTCGAAATCGCCGCAGGTGCCCAGGCCGTCCTCGATGCCGCTGCGGCGGGCGATCCAGCCGTCGTAGAGCTCGCGAGCGCCCACGCCGAGCGGAGTCACGGCGCCGACGCCGGTGATGACGACACGAGTCGGGGTCATGACACCGCGGGAGTGGGTACGCCCCAGCTAACCAGCGTCGCGCCCCAGGTGAACCCGGCGCCGAACGCGCCGAGCAGGACGAGCTGGCCCGGCTTCAGCCGCCCCTCGCTCTCGACGTGCGCGAGCGCGAGCGGCAGGGTCGCCGCCGATGTGTTGCCGTAGTGGGAGATGCAGTCGACCACGCGGTCGGGAACCAGATCGAGGCGCTCGCCCACCGCGCTGAGTATCCGGCCGTTGGCCTGGTGGTAGACGAACAGGTCGACATCGTCGAGCCTGGCGCCGGCTGCCCGGACCGCCTGCACCGTCGCCAGCGAGAGCCGGGCGACGGCCTCGCGGAAGGTCTCGTGCCCGCGCATCCGGATCGTCCCCTCATCGCGCGGGACGATGATGTGATCCGCGCCGTCGCCGTCGCAGCCAAGCACGATCGGCCCAACCCGGGTCTCCTGCGCGGTCGCCTGCAGCACCACCGCGCCGGCGCCGTCGGCGAACACAGCGGCCGTAGTGCGATCTTCGGGATCCAGGATCCGGGACATGAAGTCGGCGCCGATCACGACCGCGCACTGCGCCCGGCCGCACTCGATCTGGCCGGTGCCGACCGCCAGCGCGGTCAGAAAACCCGTGCACGCCGCCCCGATGTCGAACGCCCCGGCGCGCGTCGCGCCGAGCGCGTGGGCGACCTGCGGCGCGGCGTTCGGCATCACCTCATCGGGCGTGGTGGTCGCGACCAGGACGAGATCGACCTGCTCGGGCAGCACGCCGGCGCGGCGCAGAGCGGCCGCGGCGGCGTTGGTGGCGTGGGTGGCGAGCCGTTCGGACGGCTGGGCGACGTGTCGGGAGCGGATGCCGGTGCGGCGCACGATCCACTCGTCGGAGACTCCGATGCGCGGCGCGATGTCGGCGTTCGAAACGACCGTGTCGGGCACGCTGATCCCCACCGATGCGATCGCGGCGCCGGCCGTCCCGACCGGCAGGATCGGCGCCAGAGACTCGCTGGTGTCGGGGAGAGTCACGCTCACGCTCAGAACGGTTCCGCGTGACCGGCCGGATGCCAACGGCCACGGGCCGCAAACCCGACACGCGGGGGGTCGGTCGAATTTAGCGTTGCGCCAGCTCGACCGACCCCCGCGACAGTGTTTATGCGCGAGCTCGGAGCTCCTCGCGCGAGCTCAGGGGCGGTCCGGTCCGGTCCCACACGGGCCGCACCTCCACCGCGCCATAGCCGAGGTTCGGCATGCGCGAGGCATGGTCGAGGGCCGCGTCGAGGTCGGGGCAGTCGATCAGGTAGTAGCCGGCCAGGTACTCCTTGGTCTCCGCGAACGGGCCGTCGGTGACCTGCACCTGGCCGTCGCGCTCGCGGAGCGTGGTGGCGATCGCCGCGCCCTCCAGGGCATCGCCCCCGACGTGCACTCCGGCGTTCTTGAGTCCCTCGGTGTACGCGTCGAAGCGCGGCCCGACCTCGCCCATCTGCTCGGGGCTGAGTGGATTCTCGACCGGGTTGTAGATCAACAGCATGTACTGCGGCATCACGCCTCCTGAGGTTGGTTGGCCGCTCGCTCATTCTGCGGCTTCAACCCTACGACGGGCGAGCGTGCCAGGTTTCGACACGCTCGCCCGCCAATTTGGGTGCTTACCTCGGGGCTACCAGCCGCGATGCTGCCCAATGCCCGGGAGCACCTGAGTCCCTTCCTCGCGGACCGCCTGCAGGGCATCCGGGTCGAGCCCGAGCAGCCGCAGGACCGTGGGCGCCACCTGCGTGGTCTCGACCCACTGGCCCGATTCGTCGGGCCGGACCGTGCCCGGGGCGTAGACGACGAGCGGGACGTCCCGGTCGCCTGCGTTGTCCCCGCCGTGCTCGGCGATCTTCGAGCCGGTCGTGTAGATCGTGCCGACCTGCGCGATCGCGAACACGTCCGGATGGTGCGGATCGGAGTTCGCGACCCCGAAGAACCGCGCCGACTCGTCTCCGGCGAAGATCTGCTTCAGGCCGGAGTGCTGGACCATGACCGTCTGGCCGGCGTAGTTCACCGCCGGGACGGTTTGGTTCCACAGGTAGGACTTGACGAAATCGGCCGCCGCCTGTGAGCGGTCCGACAGCCACCACAGCAGCCCATCGTCGTCGGCTTCCTGGACGACCAGGTTCGGGTTGCTCGGGTGCAGCTTGGCCCAGGCCGCGTTGACGCCCGAGATGAGCGGACCGTCGTCGATCCGCTGCAGCTGGTTGTTGTTCAACGGAGACTGGCCGTGCTTGGCGGTGAGGATGATCGCCGTCGAGTTGGCCTCATGGTCGGCCTGGATCGTGTCGGCCATCTCCTGCAGGGCGTTGTTCACGTAGTCGAGCGCGATCTGCAGGAGCGGGCCCGGCACCTGTTGTCCGTTCACGGTCATGTAGCCGCCGGGCAGCGACGGCCCCTCGATGAGGTCGCCGTTCGCGTCGTGGCCGATCACGGTCCCCGGCGAGTGCTTCAGCTTCTCGGCGGTCGAGACGGTCTGGAAGTTCATCCCGTAGATCGCCGGCGTGCCGACCTTCGGCCCCGTGCCGGAGTGGTCATAGCCGTTGATCCAGTTGATCACCGCCTGGACCTTGTAGGAGTCGTACTGCTGGGTCGCGACGTTGTCGGCCGTCCACGCGCCGTCGACCGGATACGGCGTGCCGTCCGGCTCGACCGCCTGTGAGTCGATCTCGGGCGCGAAGAAGTCGTCGATGCTCATGCCGTTCGAGCCGGGGCCGTTGAACGACGAGTAGATCGCGTGCTTCTCGGAGTACGCCGTCCGCATGCCGGCGGCATGGATCACCTGGAAGATCGTGTTGACCCCCACGAAGTCCCACGGCTGGATCGGCTTGCAGGTCTTCGGGTCGACCGGGTAGGTGGCCGGGTTCAGACCCGATTGCGGGTGGTCGCTCAGGCTCATGATCAGGGCCGGGTCCGTGTCATCGCCCGGGAACGTTCCGGTGTCACCGCCCTTGCCCGTGTAGATGGAGCCGCCCTCGTCAAACGACGGGAACGTATTGGTGGTGCTGCCCGTGAGCAGGTCCGGCACATTGGCGAGGGTGTCGTCCGGCGAGTCGTAGATCACGTCGCCGCCCGGTACGGGACCCGAGCAGTTGGTGGTGCCGGCGGGGAATACGCCGTGGCTGTACTCGTCGTCGTAATAGATGCCGGTGACCTTGGGGTCGCCGCCGGTCATGATCGCGGTGCCACCCGGATCGGAGTCCGACGGGTCGGAGGTGTGGGCGTTGGTGTATTCCGCGCCCCCGGTCGCCAGCCGCGCAAGCTCCGAATTCGGATGGTTGGCGACGTACCAATCAAGGTCCGACTGATGCATGCCGTCGACCGAGATCAGCAACACGTGCTGGATCTGATCGCCGTAGCGGTCGTGGTCCGCCCTGGTCTGGTGCGCGGACACCGCCGCCGCCGAACCCCCAATGGCTCCGGCCGCGACCACCGCGGCCGCCGTTGCGAGCCTCGTGACTCTTCGCATACGCAAATGGCTCCTTGTCGTTTGCCGTCAGATGCGAGGCCCGTTATATGGACGGCGACCAAGGAGGCGGGTTGCCCAGCCGTATACGCACTCTAAGCGTCTTGTTAATCAGGGACCAGATCCGTGAGCCTTACGGCTCGTGATCCGGCCCCGCGGCGAGCTCGTCGATCAGCGCGGCGAGCCGGAACAAAAGGTCGGGCGCGAGCTCCTGTTCGGCCCCCGGGAGGGCGGCGTAGAACGTCCGCTGGCGGCCGCGCAACCACTCCTGTTCGGCGTTGACGAGCTGCCGCCCGTCCTCGGTCAGGCTGACCGCCACCGCGCGCCGATCCTCGTCTGAGCGGGTTCGCTCCACCACCCCGCGGCGCTGGAGCGCGTCGAGGATCCGTGTGGCCGTCGACGGGGTGATGCCGGCGTGCGCGGCCAGTTCTTGCACCCGGGCGCTCTGCCGGTCGGCGAGCAACTCGAGCAGGCCGTACTGGGAGAGGGTCAGGCCGCCGTCTTTCCCGTTGCCGTTGACCCCCGGCGCACCGCCGTTCGCCACCCCGGCCCGATCGATCACGACCCGGCCACGGCCGTTGGCGCCGCGGGCGCGGCGGACGGCTTGGGCCAGGGCATCGAACCCGGCGAGGAAATCGGAAGCCCCGGCTGACTCCATCTCACCTTGCCACTATACGCGCTTGCAATGCTAATATTTGGCATGCCAATCTTCTCGGGGTTCTGGAGGGAACGGTCATGTTCCGAAACATCCTCGTTAGCGTCGATTGCTCCGACCACGCTCAGCGTGCGCTCGACGAAGCGATCGACATCGCGCGGGTCGGCAACGGCCGGATCACGATCCTGACCGCCGTCACACAGCCGCCGGCCTGGTGCGCCTCGTCGATCGCCGTCAGCGCCGCCGCCCTCTCCGCGGTCGAGCTCGAGCGCGAGGCGGTCCAGATCATGCAGCGGGCGGTCGCACGCGTTCCCAGGGACATTCCGGTGACCACCGTGATCAGCCGCCGGCCAATCCGCACCGCCCTGATGCGCGCGTTGAAGTCCGGCGACTACGACCTGCTCGTCATGGGCTCACGCGGCCGGCGTGCGCTGGCAGCGTCGCTGCTCGGCAGCGTCAGCCACTACGCCCTCAACCACAGCCCGATTCCCGTGCTGATCGTCCACGCCGACGGCACCAGCGATCGCGAGCGCTCGACCGCCGAGCTTCCTGCGCGCGAGCGCCCGGCCGAGGGCAGCGGCGGCGGCCCGGCGATCGTGCCTGCGTAGCCGTGGCCGGAGACTGACGGTCTGCCACGAGATTCACGGTCGGCCGCGCCCCCAATCGGCCCCGCCCGGTGCATTTCCCGCCAAACCGCCCCGACGGCCACCCCTCACCGGGACATAAGCGCCTGTCGGACGCTTATCTCCCGAAACCGTTGCGGCCGGGGACGATTTCGGGCGAAATGCACCCCCCGGGGCTAAAAGACCGCGCGCCACAGGGCCGCCACGACGGCGGCACCCAGCACGGCGACGACGACTGGCACCCCTCGCCGCAGCGCGATCGCGGCGAATAGCACGCCGGGCACGCGCTCGTCGATCACCAGCGACCGCCCGTCGCCGAAGGTCTCGACGATCACCAGCGCGGCCAGGAGCGCGGCGGCCAGCAGCTCGACGACGCTCATCGCCCGCGGCGGCAGCGCGCGCCCGCCCAGCACCAAAGGCCCCACAAGCTTCAAAGCCGCGGTGGCGACTGCGAGCGCGATGACCGTGATCCACACGGCGCTCATGGGCGCATCCTCGAGGCGACGATCGCGGCTGCGGCCGCCACGAGGATCGGCAGCCCCGCAGGCGCCACCGGCGTGAGTGCGAGCGCGATCCCGGCGCCGCCGCCGGCCGCGGCCAGCTTGCGCCGGCCGCGCACCTCCTCGAACAGGAGCGCGAGAAAGAAAGCCGGGAACAGCGCGTCGAGGCCGAACTTCGCGGGGTCACCGAGCGCGCTTCCGGCCAGCACCCCGACCACCGTCCCGAGCACCCAGCCCGGGTACTGGGGCACCGTCACCCCTACCAGGTACCACGGGTCGAACGTGCCGTCGCCGGCGCTCGCCGCCGCCCACGACGCGTCGACCACCGGCATCGCGAACGCCGCGCGCGACAGCGCCCGGCCGCGCAGCGAGGGCGCCAGGGCGAGTCCCATCGCCAGGTAGCGGGCGTTCAGCAGGATGCCGGCGACGATCGCGGCACCGGCCCCACCGCCCGCCGCGAGGATGGCCAGCGACCCGAGCTGCGCCGAGCCGGAGAAGACGACGATCGACATCACGATCGGCGCCACCGTCCCCATCACCGGCCGCGCCAGCACGCCGTAGGAGGCGGCGATCAGGAACACGGCGAGGCCAAACGGGAGCCCGCGATGAATCCCCGCACGCAGCCGGACCTTCGGGGGCTCGGTGCGGTCGGGCAAGCTCGATGCGGTCACAGGCGGACGGCAAGGCTACGCGACTGCGCCGCACACCTCTAAACGACAAACGCGCACGTACAACCCAGGCGGTGCACGCGCACCGCCACCCAACCGCTCGGGCTCAGGGGCAGCCGAGTAAGCGCGGCGCGCGTATCTCTAACGTCAACCGGGCACACCACGATCATAAATCCCCGGGCAAGCCCGGATCACGGACTCGAAGCGGGCCGCTGCTACTGGTCTCGCAACAGCTGCTCGGTGGCGGTGACGATGTCCTGGAGCGAGGGCAAATCCACGGCGTGCATCGCCAGCTGGCGTTGCGAGGCGCGCGTGTAGCACGCGCCCACGAACATCATCGCCACGGCGTGCGGATCGGCGCCGGCCCGCACACGGCCCGCGGCCTGCTCGGCGGCCAGGTAGTCGCCGAGCGCACCGACGCCGCGGTGCGGACCGAGATCGTGCTCGCTCATGTAGGCGGCGAGCGAATCGCGCAGCGCGGCGTCGGACTGGGCGGCGGCCATGACCGGCAGCGCCTGGTCAAGGAACCGCTCGAGCGTGGTGCCGAGCCTCGTGAGCACGTCGTGCACATCGGCGCCGCTCAGCAGCCCGCGCTTGGCGAGGTCGTTGAGCGGTTGCAGGCCCTGCTCGAACACGGCCTGGAGCAGTCCGGCCCGGTCTCGGTAGTGGTAGAAGACGCTCGCCTCCGAGACGCCGGCGAGCGCCGCCACCTCGCGCGAGGTCACCCGCGCGATGCCGCGCTCGCGCAGCAACGTCAGCGCCGCCGCAAGGATCGCCTCCCGTCCGCCGGCGGACGGACGCCCGCGCCGCCGCGGCGCCTCACCCCCCTCGCTCGATGGCGGCTCGGGATCGGCCCCGAACACCCCCGCATCGGGCAATGGCGGCAGCGACGCTTCCGAATTACTGATCATTTACTCAGTATATATGCTAGGCTAACCACCCGCAAGGACCCAGGAGGTAGCCCATGGACCGCAAGTGGTGGACCCTGCTCGCCGTCTGCACCGGCGTGTTCATGCTGTTGCTGGACATCACGATCGTCAACGTCGCGCTGCCCTACATCCAGCAGGACTTCCATGCGACGCTGGCCGACCTTCAGTGGGTGATCGACGCCTACGCCCTGACGCTCGCCGCGTTCCTGCTCACGGCGGGATCGGTCGGAGACCTGGTCGGGCGCCGACTGGTGTTCGCGCTCGGGATCGTCGTCTTCACCGTCGGGTCCGCGCTGTGCGGGTTCGCGCCCGACCCGACCTTCTTGGCTCTCGCGCGCGCGTTCCAGGGCGTCGGGGGCGCGATCATGTTCGCAACCTCGCTGGCGCTCCTCGCCGACGCGTTTGCACCGCAGGAGCGGGGCGTCGCGTTCGGGGTGTTTGGAGCCGTCACCGGCGTCGCCGTGGCCATCGGTCCGGTTCTCGGTGGCGCGCTGACCAGCGCTCTCTCCTGGCGGTGGATCTTCTTCGTGAACGTGCCGATCGGCGTCATCGCGCTGGCGGTCACGCTGCGGGAGGTCCGCGAGTCCAAGGCGCCGGTGGCCAGGCGGCCGGACTGGCTCGGATTCGTCACCTTCACTCTCGGTCTGAGCGCGCTCGTGTACGGGCTGATCCGAAGCCATCCGGACGGGTGGGGCTCCACCACCGTGGCCGGATCGCTGATCGCCGCCGTCGTGCTGATCGGGCTGTTCCTGGTCATCGAGGTGCGTTCGCGCGCGCCGATGCTCGATCTCCATCTGCTCCGCGTCCCCACCTTCAACGGCGGCCTGATCGCGGCCTGGGCGATCTCGGCCTCGCTGTTCTCGCTGCTCACCTACGTCGTTCTGTACCTGCAGAACGTGCTCGGATCATCGGCGCTCGAGACCGGACTGCGCCTGCTTCCGATGACCGGTGGAATCTTCATCACCGCGGGGCTGGCCGGACGGCTCACCGGACACGTCGCCACGCGGTTGCTGATCGCGCCCGGCTTCGTGCTGATCGGGGCCGGCCTGCTCCTCATGCACGGCATCACGCCGAGCGATGACTGGACGCATCTGCTGCCGGGGATGATCGTGGCCGGCATCGGCGCCGGCCTGGTCAACGTCCCGCTGGCTTCCACCGCCGTCGGCGTGGTCGAGCCGGCGCGAGCCGGGATGGCATCGGGGATCAACTCGACCTTCCGGCAGATCGGGATCGCCACCGGCGTGGCCGCCCTGGGCAGCATCCTCGCGAGCCAGGCCGACAGCACCGTCGTGTCGCATCTCGCCACCACCCCGCTCGCCGGGCAGGCCCACGCGCTCGCCGCGGCGGTGAGCAACGGCAGCGTGCTCCAGGCGATGGCGACCGTGCCCGCGCACCTGCGCGGAGCGGCCGGCGGCGCGGCCAAAGCCGGGTTCGTCGACGGGCTGAACGTCGTGCTCTTGATCGGCGCGGTCGTCTCGTTCGTCGCCGCCGTGCTCACATTCGTCCTGATCCGCCAGCGCGACTTCGTCGGACTGCAGGACCAACATGCCGAGGCTGAGTCCGAGTCCGCGCGCGTCGCCGCAGCTGCTTAGGCGCAGTGGTGGTGAGCGTGCGCCGGCGCGCGCGCCGCACGGCGCGCGCTCAACCCCATCAGCGCGCCGAAGATGAGCAGTCCGATGAGGTTCAGGAACAGCTTGTAGTCGACGCGGACCGTGCCGAACACGGCGGAGCGCGAGGGCCGCGGACCTGACGGGATCAGCCCCAGCAGGCTGAACAGGGCATCGACGGCCAGCGCGGCTAGCACCATCGTCACGAGCATCAGCGCGACGATCCGGACGGTGTACCGGACGCCGTAGAACTTGCGATAGATCGCGATGATCGGGAGCACGATCAGGTCGGCGAACAGGAACGCCAGCACGCCGGCGAAGCTGATCCCGCCCGACCACAGCACTGCCGCCAGCGGCACGTTGCCGACCGAGCAGACGAAGCTCAGCACCGCGATCAGCGGTCCGACGAGAACGTTCTCGAGGGTGGGGATCGGATGCGGCGCGTGCGTGACGAACAGAGAGGTGAAGAACGAGTTGCTCAGCTGCGCGGCCAGCCCGGCGAGCATGAAGCCGATCGTGACCTCCTTCCACACCATCTGCACGTCCATGCGGAAGTTGTCCGCCACATCGCCCCAGCCCTCAGCGGACGACAGGCGTTCGCGCCAGCCAAGCCGGACCGATGATGCGGGACCGTGCTCATGACGGCCGCGAGCGCCGACGGCGTGCTCGCGCGCCACCTCCTCGAGCCGCGGGCTGACGAACACGCGGAGCAGGATCGTCATCAGGGCGATCATCACCAGCCCGCCGACGAACTCGGCGAGGGTGAACTGCCACCCGATCAGCACCCACAGCACGACCCCCAGCTCCCACACCAGGTTGGTCGAGGCGAACTGGAAGGCCAGCGAGCTGGCGGCGCTGGCGCCCTTGGCGAACAGCGACCGGGCGATCGCCACCGCCGCGTAAGAGCACGACGAGGACACGGCACCCAGGACGGTGGCCAGCCCGACGGGCCGGGCGCCATCCTCCCCCAGCGCCCGCTCGACGCGCTCGCGAGGAGCCCACGCCTGCACCATCGCGGAGATGGCGAACCCGAGCACAAGGGCCCACCACACCTCCCACGCCATCAGCAACGCGTCCCTGATGACGTGCCAGATCAGATCCAGCACACCATTCATCGTCCTATCTAGCATACCCCTACCGGGTATAGGTATACTTACCGCAGAAAGCGATGCCACCGACCCGGGGATACACCGCCACCAAGGACCAACTGCTGGCCAGGCTGGCGCGGATTGAGGGACAGATCCGCGGCATCGAGGGCATGGTGAGCGAGGACCGCTACTGCATCGACATCCTGACTCAGATCGGCGCCGCCCAGGCCGCGCTGGACAAGGTCGCGCTCGGCTTGCTCGACGACCACGCACACCATTGCGTGATCGGGGCGGAGACCGCTGAGGAGCGCGATGAGAAGACGGCCGAGATGATGGCGTCGGTCGGCCGGCTGATGCGCCGGGGATGACGCCGCTCTCCTCAGGCGCTCGCTGACATCCGAGTGACGGCCATCATCGTCGCCTGGATGAGCGCCACCACCTCCCGCTCCCCGCTCTCGGCAACCCCGTAGACCTCTCCGCGGCAGAACGTGAGCGTCCGCCCCGAGCGGATCACGCGCCCGGCGGCGACGAACGCCGCTCGCGCCGCGGGTGCCACGAGGCTCATCGAGAAGTCCACCGTGAGGACGTCGCGGTCCTCGGGAAACCCGGTGTAGGCGGCGTAGCCGCAGGCCGAGTCGGCGATCGTCGTGAGGGCGCCCGCGTGGACAAAGCCATGCTGCTGGGCGAGGTCGGCGCGGCTGACCAGGCCGAGCTCGACATACCCCGGTGAAATCCGCTCGACGGTGACCCCGAGCGTGGCGAGGATCGTCTGCCGCGCGATGCTGGCCCGGACCCGAGCCTCGGTCTCGGGCGCAAGCTCGCGGGGCTCGGGTGAGGCAGGCCGGGCATCGGACACCTCGAGCAGTTCGACCGCGATCGGCTTTCCCCTCCGCAGTCCCGAGGGCGCAAACCGGCCCGGCGACCGTACTTTCTAAAATGAAGTGAATGCTCCTCTCCGTCCTGGATCAGTCGCCGATCTCCGAGGGGTCGACCGGCGTCGACGCGCTGCACAACACGATCGACCTGGCCCGGCTCGCCGACGAGCTCGGCTACCACCGCTACTGGGTGGCCGAGCATCACGGCGGACCGATGCTGGCCGGACCCAGCCCCGAGGCGCTGATCGGCCCGATCGCCTCGGCCACGGGCGGGATCCGGGTCGGGAGCGGTGGCGTGATGCTGCCTCACTACAGCCCGCTCAAGGTGGCCGAGACGTTCACGGTGCTCGCCGCGCTGTTCCCTGGCCGGATCGACCTCGGGATCGGTCGGGCAGCCGGCACCGACCCGCTCACCACGTTCGCGCTTCAGCGCGATCGGCGCCAGGCGTCTCCGGACGACTTCCCGCAACAGCTGGCCGAGCTGCTCGCGTACTTCGACGACTCGCTGCCCACCGATCACCCGTTCCACCGCCTGGCGGCCACCCTGCCCGGGCGCCCGGAGCTTCCGGCGCCCTGGCTGCTCGGCTCCTCGCCGCAGAGCGCGATCTGGGCCGCCCAGCTCGGGCTCCCGTACGCGTTCGCCGACTTCATCAACGCTGAGGGATCGGACATCGCCAGGCACTACCGCGACTCGTTCGAGCCCAGTCGCGACCTCCAGGCGCCGCGGACCGCGGTGGCGGTGTGGGCACTCGCCGCCCCGACCGAGGACGAGGCCGTGTTCCTGTCGACCAGCAGCCGCATGGCGTTCACGCTGTTGCGCCGGAACCAGCTGATTCCGGTGCCGTCTCCAGAGTCGGCGGTCGAGTTCTTCAAGCGCGAAGGAAAGCCCGTGAATGGAACTAGACCCGGACGGCGCTCGATCCTTGGATCGCCCGAGAAGGTGCGGGCCGATATCGAGACCGTCGCGTCCGAGTACGGCGCGGAGGAGGTGATCGTGGTCACGATCACCCACGACCACCAGGCCCGCCGGCGCTCCTACGAGCTGATCGCCGAGGCGTTCGGCCTCGAGCCTCGTGAGGTCAAGCCGGCGACTGAAGCGCTCGCGTCGCCGCGCTGACCAGCTGCTGGGCCAATGCGTCGCCGACATCCCCGAGCGGGATGAACCGCGGCACGTCGAGATTCGCGGCCAGGTCGAGTGCAATCCGGCTGCTCTGGGCGGCGTCGACCCGCCAGGTCACGTCGAAGCGCTCCCTGTCGGAGGACTCGTGCGGGATCCGCCTCAATTCGATCCTGCCCGCCGGATCGACCTTGACGTGGAACACCAGGTTGAAATCGCGCGTGAGCGGGCCGCGCTCGACATGGAGCTTGGCTCGGGCCTGGGTGGGATGACCGGCCGGGTCGCGCTCGAGCACCGCGGCCTCCTTGACGATGTCCGGGGCCCACGTCGGGTAGCCGTCGATCGCCTCGAGCAGCGCCATGCAGTCGGCGGGCGACGCCGCGGTGTTGCCGGATCCGCGCCCGGTCAGCTCCTTCACGTGATCGACCTCACTGCACGCCAGAGACTAATCGGATTGTCGGCGCCTTAGTCGGCGACGGCGGCGGTCTCGAGCGAGCGACCCGTGGCGCGGATGCCGAACAGGATCAGCCCACCGGCGACCACGCCGCTGATGGCCATGACCAGGAACGCGGCCGAGAAGCCCCAGGCCGAGTACGCGAGGTCAAGCACGATCAGCGGCGCCAGCGCGCCGCCGATGTGCCCGAGGCCGTCGCTCAGCGCCACACCCGTGGCCCGTGCGCTGGTGGGGAAGTGCTCGGCGGTGTAGGTGTACATCACCGGGACCAGCAGGCCGATCGTCGCCGACGCGATGAAGCCGAACACGATGATGATGGCCGGCGAGACGAAGTAACCGATCACGAACAGCGAGATCGCCCACGCCAGCGCCACGAGCGCGATCGAGTACTTACGCTCGAACCGGTCGCTGAAGCGGGTGGTGGCGTACGCGCCAATCAGGAAGCCAATGCCCGACACGACCAGGTACGAGGTGCTGTCGGCCAGGCTGTAGCCCTTATTGGTGAACAGCGTCGGCGCCAGCGTCAGCCAGCCGTAGTTGCCGACGTAGTAGAAGAACCAGATACCCACGAACAGCGCGACGCGCCCGGCCATCGGGCGGCGCAGCAGCGCCTTGACAGGTACGCGCTCGGCCGGCGCCTCGTCGGGAACCGGTTCGGGCTCGGGCAGCCGATCTGAATCGATGTTCTGTAGCGCGGTCTGCTCGGCCGTCTCGACCACCTCGCGTGCCTCGTCGGTGCGTCCCTGCGAGACCAGCCAGCGCGGCGAGGGCGGTATGTCGCGCCGCAGGAACAGGATCGTCAGGCCGCCCAGCGCACCGATCAAGAACAGGATTCGCCACCCGGAGGCGAAGGTCGGGACCAGCGCGCGGGCGACGAACGGCACCACCGCAAATCCGGCGTAGGCCCAGGTCGTGGCCCAACTGGTGTAACGGCCTCGCAGCCGCGCCGGAGAGAGCTCACCGATGTACGTGGTCACCGCGGCGATCTCAGCGCCGATCCCGAGGCCAGCAATAAACCGGAAGATGATCAGCTCGGTGACATTGGTGCTGAACGCGGCCAGGATCGTGCCGATTGAGAACACCGCTACCGACAGCCCCAGGCTGAGCCGCCGTCCCCACTTGTCAGCAATCGTCGAGTCGGCGAACGAGCCGATGATGTACCCGATCAGGCTGCTGGTGACCGACAGCGTGACGGTCGACTTGGAGACGTGGAATTGCGTCGCAATGACCGGCGCCGCGAACGAGATCGTGACGATGTCGAAGAAGGCGAAGAAGTAGCCCGCACCGACGATCCATAGAAGCTTTCGCTCATATGGCCAGACCGGAATCCGGTCGAGCCGGGCGGTGACGCTGGCCTTCCCGCGGCGACCCTCCGCAGTTGAGGTTCCGGGCTTTGCTCCGGTCCTGCGCGGCGCTACCTGTGACATTTAGTTCTACCTCCCTTCCCCGAACGCCTACCCCCGACCGGCGCACCAAAACCCCGAAGAGCAAGCCCACGGACGCGGCTGCAGCAGGATCGTGGAGTCAGGACGCGTGCACGCGGACCGTGCTGCCGGCTACGCCGGTCCGGACTTCGACCAGATCGCACAGCTGGTTGACCATCCACAGTCCGAGGCCGCCCACGCCCGGAAGCCCGCGCTTGCGGCCGGCCAGCGCATCACCGATGCGACCCCCGTCCTCGACCTGGCAGACCAGCTTGCCGGCCTCGCTCCAGACGCGCAGGATCCCGCCCGAGCCGGCGTGCCTGATCGTGTTGGTGGTCAGTTCGTTGACCGCGAGCACCAACTCGGCGACGCGCTCGCGGCGCAGCCCCGCGACCGCCGCCTGCTTGGCCACCAGCGTGCGCAGCCGACCCAGGTCGTCGGCCTCGAAGGCAACCGCCACGGAGTCGAGCGGAGGATCGGAGAGCGGCATCTCGCAGGCCGCTGGGGGCACCGGGCCCCCATACGCCGCGCTGGCTTCCGGGCGGCCGCCGCGGACCACGCCCGGGTGGGTCCGCTCGGCGTCGGTCAGCACGCGGTCCTCGAGCCCGATCGCGTCATACGCGCACAGCACCCGGACGTCACGGCCCGGCCACGCGAGATTGATCAGCGCCTCGTGTCGCGTGGCCTCGCGGATCTCCTCGGGCGAGCGGCCGGGCCAGATCGACTCACCGACGACGTGCCACTGCCCGGAGCGGCGCTCGACCATCGCCTGCACGGCGGGGATGATCCGGCCCGGGTTACGTCCGAGCTCGGCCATGTCGAGCAGCTCGACCCCGGCGCTGCGCTCTTCGCCGAGCTCGTCGCGGAGCAACTCCAGCTTCGGAGCCGGGACCGCGATCGCCACCGGCTCGCCGGCGTCGAGAGCGGGACGGATAAAGCTCCAGATGCCGTCGAGGTACTCGCCCGGGCCCCGGTAGAACAGGGCTTGATGTGTCTCCGCCGGAGCCACCCGCCCCTAGTATCCCCCGGCGGTCGGGCTCCTACACCTGGCAACGACCCGGCTGGCTCAGCGAGCCCGGGTCATCCATCCGGTGATGTCTCCCCCGCGGTGAGGAGCTCTTCGGGCGCGTCGACCACCGTCAGTAGATCCCGTACTCCGGTCAGCGTCAGCACTCGCTCAACCTGGTCGGCACCACGCACGAGCGCAAATCGCCGGCTGGTCTCCTTCGCGCGCTGGTGCGCGGAAAGGAGGACCCGCAGCCCGGTCGAGTCCATGAACTCGATCATCCTCAGATCGAGAATCACGAGCTCGGCGCCGGCGCGGAACGCTTCGCCCAGGCGCTCCTCGAGCTCTGGGCTGGTGCGCAGGTCCAGCTCGCCGCTGACCGTGAGGATTGCGGCGTCGCCCTGCCGGCGCTCTTCTACGCTGAAATCGGTGTTCACGACTGCTTCGCCTTCCCGCCGATCGCCCGCCAAACCTAATCCAAAGGAAAACGTAGCACTGCCGCGAGCGCGGGCACTCAACCGGGACCTTGCCATTCGGTGCCCATGATCCTCTGACCGCTCTTCTGGGTCAGCGCGAGGTGCAGCGCCGGCGCGACCACGATCTCGGGTGAGAGCAGCTTGAGCTGCGGCGGCGCACCCTCGGGGACCATTCCGGTGGCGGTTGCGCCGCCGGGCGCCAGCAGGTTGATGTGGACGCCACTCCCCTCGAGCTCCTGGGCCCAGACCTGTGTCATGGCCTCGAGCGCCGCCTTCGACGGGCCGTAGGGCGAGAACCCGCGCCGGACCATCGTCTCGCGGTTGATCGTGACGTTGATGATGCTGCCGCTGCCCGCGGCCAGCATGTGGGGCACGACGGCGCGGGACATCAGAAACACCCCGACGGTGTTGGTCTCCATGACCAGCCGCCACGCCTCCGGGTCCGCCTCCCAGAACGGCGCCGGGTCGGTCATGAAGCGCTCGTTGACGAACAGCATCCCGCGCGCCGCGTTGTTGACCAGCACGTCGATCCGCCCGTTGATCGCGAGCGCGGCCTCAAGCAGGCGATCGATGTCAGCCTGGGTGGTCACGTCGGCCCTGACGGCCTGGACGCTTCCGGGCAGGGTCTCGGCGGCGCCGGCAGCGTCCTCGGCCTCAGCGAGATTGCGCGCCACACCGATGACGACGTCCGCGCCTGCGGCGGCATAGCCCAGCGCGATCGCGCGCCCGATTCCCCGCCCGCCGCCGGTCACGATCGCCACCCGCCCGCGCAGGTCGAAGCTGAGCTCCCGGGCGGGCGTGTCGGTCACCTCAGTTACAGAGTACGCAACGCCCGGTCGCGCACGAGCACCGCGGCAGGGCGGCTGCGCCGGCGTCCGGATCCCACTGGCGCAGCCATTCACGCGCCGCGCGATTGGTGCGATCCACCGGGCCACCGGGCCAGCACGCCTCGATGAAGAGCGCAGCGAGCCGCCGCGCGGTGGCTACGTTGCCGGGCGCGACCGCGTCGATGTGCCGACGCAGCTCCTCGTGATCCATCATGACCGGTCCACATCGCGCAGATACCCATTTTTGGGCCTGTATCAACTGCTACGTGCGGCACGTGCCTTGTTTGCACGCTCGTATGCCATCCGGAACAGCTCGACCGCGCTTTTGGCTTCCTCGGGCGATCGGATCGACACCGTTATCCAGCCCGAGTCGGGGAGGACGTGGTGCGGGCGGGCCCGTCCCTCAGCGATCAGCTCGTCGCGCACGCGACGAGGGAAGGGCAGGTCGGCGATCCGGTCGCCGTGCAGGTGGCCGAGCTCGCGGCGGCCCAGGCGGAACTCGACGCCGCCGAAGCGGTGCGGCGCGGCCTCCACGCCGGGCCACGAGCGGACCGTGGCTGCGATTTGCTCTCCGGTTGACTGGCTTATCTCTTTGGTTGACTGGCTCATGACCCCCAGACTAAGCCTGTCGCCACCGCCTCACCAGACGCAATTGGTCCTAGGACCTATGGTCCCACTGGTCGGATGGCCGAGCGCGAGAACTTCGATGTGGTGATCGTCGGCGGCGGGCACAACGCCCTCGTCGCCGCGACCATCCTGGCGCGCGCCGGTCAGTCGGTGCTCGTGCTCGAGCGTCGCGACGAGCTCGGCGGCGCGGCCGTGTCAGCCTCGCCGTTCCCGGGCGTGGACGCCCGGCTCTCGCGCTACTCCTACTTGGTCAGCCTGTTCCCGCCGGAGCTGGCGCGGAGCCTGGGCATTTCGGTCGAGATGCGCCGCCGTCGGATCGCCGCCTACCCGCCCATCGACCACGATCCGGCGTGGGGGAGCTGGATCGCCCGGGTGGCCGAACGCGCCTTCCCCACGCTGACCGAGCCGCTTCGCTCCCGCGCGGAGATGCGGCGGCTGATCGACGACGACCGCATCTGGGATGCGTTGTTCGAAACGCCTCTGGCGGAGACGCTCGAGCGAACCTTCGCGTCCGACCTCACCCGCGGGACGGTCCTGACTGACGGACTGATCGGAACGTTCGCGCCGGCCGACGATCCCCTGCTGCGACAGAACCGCTGCTTCCTCTACCACGTGGTCGGTGGCCCCTGGAACGTCCCCGTCGGTGGCATGGGCGCACTCTCGAGCGCGCTGTCCGACGCCGCGCGCGCAGCCGGCGCCCGGACCGTGACGCAGACCGAGGTGGTAGCCATCGTCACCGACGAGCGGAGCGCCGAGGTCATCTGCGCGGACGGACGGCGCTACGGCGCCCGGCACGTCGTGGCCGGCGTCGCGCCGTGCGTCCTGAGCGGGCTCCTCGGCGAACCGATGCCGGACGAGCGGCCCGAGGGCTCCCAGCTCAAGATCAACATGCTGCTGAAGCGATTGCCCCGCCTGCCGGACGCGAGCGTCAACTCGCAGGACGCGTTTACCGGCACCTTCCACGTCAACGAGGGCTACGAGCAGCTCGCGCAGGCCTATCGGGAGGCGAGCGCGGGTGAGCTGCCGTCCGTCCCGCCCTGCGAGGTCTACTGCCACTCGTTGACGGACCCGAGCATCCTGTCCGCCGAGCTGCACGCGCAGGGCGTGCAGACGATGACGCTCTTCGGTCTGCACATGCCGGCGCGACTGTTCTCCGATCCCGCCGCCAAGGACCGTGCCGTCGCCACCACGCTCCGCTCGCTTAACTCGGTTCTGGCCGAGCCGATCGAGGAGTGCCTCATCGGGCTCGAGGCGCTCACGCCGCCCGAGCTCGAGGCCGAGCTCGCGATGCCGGGCGGTCACATCTTTCACCGGGACCTGGCCTGGCCGTTCGCCGAGACCGAGGAGGAGGTCGGCCGCTGGGGCGTCGAGACCGCGCACGCCAACGTGTGGGTGTGCGGCGCCGGGGCCCGGCGCGGGGGCGGAGTCAGCGGCATCCCGGGGCACAACGCGGCGCGCGCCGTGCTCGCGGCGCTGTCAGCCTGATCGGTCCCAGAGCGTCGGTCAGAACACGATCACGGCTCGGCCGCGCAGACCACCGGCGTCCATCAGCCGGTGGGCCTCGGCAGCCTGCTCCGGCGCAAGCTCGCGGGCGACGCGCAGCTCCAACCGCCCCTCGGAGGCGAGCAGGCGAAGCTCATCCAGCCAGTCGGTCCGCTCGAGCACCTGGGCCACCATGACCGGATGCACCCGGATCCCGCGCTCCTCGATCGCGTTGCCATCCCAGCCGCGCACGAACACGATTTGCCCGCCGTCGCGAACCGCCGGGAACGCGTCGCGATAGAGCAGCGCCGTGTCATACACCCCATCGGCGCCGTCCGGCGCCACCGCGCGGATGGCCTCGCCGAAGCTGTCGCTGCGCGGCACGACCACATCGGCCCCGAAGCCCTTGACCAGCTCCTCGTCCTCGGGCTTGGCGTCGGCGATGACTCGAAGCCCCCGCACGTTGGCAATCGAAATAACGTATCCGCCGAGCAGCCCCGCCCCGCCGGAGACCGCAAGCGTTTCTCCCTCGCTCAGCCCCAGCAGGTCGAGGCCGCGCAGCGCGGTCAGTCCGTTCATTGGCAGCGTCGCGGCCTGAGGCAGGGTGGCTCCATCCGGAGTCGCCACGACCGAGGCCGCCGGGACCACCAGCAGCTCCTGCTGCGCACCGCCCTCGGGCCGGCGTGGGCTGACCGCCGCCATGACCTCCTGGCCGACCTCGAGCCTGTCGACCCCCGGCCCAAGCGAGTCGACCACGCCGGCCGCGTCCATCCCGGGAATCCATGGCGCTGGGAGGTCCGACCCGCCCCCGCGCTGGCGCAGGCCGATGTCGGTCGGGTTGACTGCCGCGGCCTTAACCGCGATCCGAACCTCGCCCTCCGCCGGCTCGCGAGCGGGACGGTCGGCGACCTCGAGGACGTCGACGTCCCCCGGCTTGGTGATGACAACGGCGCGCAAGGGTCAAACCTCCTTGGTTTTTATGGGCTGTGCGTCGATGACGATCAGCGACGCGTGCGTCTCCCCATCGGGGCTCACGATCCACCGGCAGGTTCCGTTCCGGAGCACGACCTTCTCCCCCGGCTGGGCCGGCGCGCGGTATTCGATCTCGACGTCGATCGACGGCGGGTCGCCGCCGTCGACCAGCTCCTCCTCGAGTGGCACGAAGTACGCCGCGTTGTTGATGTGGCCGGCGAGATCGCACTCGGTGCCGCGAAAGCGCCACGGGATGCGGTCCTGCGCGGCCTCGGGGCCGGGATGATGAAGCCTCGCGGTGACCTTCCGCCCGCGCGCCGACTCACCCCACATGGCGAGCTCATCTCCGCGTAGCGGGGTCGGCCGGCCGCTGACCGGATCCAGATGGACCCACAGCGAGACGACCTCCACCTGGGCGGGGTCCCCATCAACGGCGATGCTGGTTCGCCGCTCGGCCCACATGCGGCCCAGGCCGCTACAGAACGTCGCCAACTTAAGCGACTGCCCGAAGCGCGGGAAGCGCTGCACCCGCATCCGCGTGCGGCGCACCACCCATTGCGCGGTCTCGGACAGCCCCGCCTCGACCGCATCGGCGAAGGCGATGTCCTGCGCGAACCGCGCCAGCGAGTCGAGGCGGACCCGACCGCTCGGGGCGCAGTCGGCCAGGCCCGGGCGCGCGGACTCGGTGAACACGCGGCCGCACCCGGGCGGCCCAACCAGCTCGGCGTGCTTGACCGTCTCCACGATCATCAGCCTACGATCTCGCGCCGCGCGGCCGCTTGGTGGACCTAAGCGAACAACCGCGGGTCGGCGGTCGTGATCCCGTGCACCCCGAGCTCGCGGAACCGGCCGATGGCTGAGCGCTCGTTGATCGTCCACGCGTAGAGCCGCCCTCCGCGCTCGCTCACCTCGTCGAGGAGCGCGGGGTCGATCAGCCGGTACTGCGCCATCACGGCATCCCAGCGGCCGGCGTGGACGCCCGCCACCGCCGCCGAGCGCCAATCGCGCCAGCGCCGGCTGAGCCGAGCGAGACGACCGCCGATCGAGATGCCGACGCGAGCCCGCGGCTCGAGCGCCCGTACCCGGTCGACCACGTCCGGGACCTGCGAGGAGATCAGCGTCCGCTCGAGCAGTCCGGCGTGGCGGAGGCGATCCAGCAGCGCCGGCTCACACCCGACGTGTTTGACATCGACATTGAGCTCGAGGCCGGCGAACCGCCGGCTCGCGAGATGCCCGAGCGCCTCGGCCAGGCCCACGTTGCCGCCCCGCCGGGCATGGAAGATCGTGTGAGCGAGCACGAGCTCGCCGTCCCACGCCCGGACGTCGAACTCGACCATGTCCACGCCGACATCCCGGGCGGCGTCGAACGATGCCAGTGTGTTCGCCGGCGCCAGCGCACTGGCGCCACCGTGGCCGATCCGCTTGCACACGCCGGTCAGAGTAGCTGGCCGAGCCACCGGCTTACGGCGGTTCGCACCGCCTCCAGATCGCCTCGCAGGCTGTGGTCGCCCTTGACGGTCACGACCGTCCGGGCGGGCCCGGGGACCGGCATCCCGAACGGATCCCTGTCCCCCTGGACCACGAGCACCGGCACCTGCACCGCGTCGAGCTCGTCCTGGCGGCTGGGCGCGTCGGGGCGTCCCGGCGGCCGCACCGGAAAGGCGAGGCACAGGACGCCGATGGCGCCCGTCTCGGCCGCGGTGCGGCAGGCCACCCGGGCGCCCGAGGACCGCCCGCCCGTGACCAGCGCCACCCGCTTCAGCGGACCGGAGCGCAGGTGCGCGATCACCGCGGTCCAGGCGGCGTCGAGCTGGCGCGCGGGCGCCGGCGACCGGCGCCCCGCCACCCGGTAGGGCTGCTCCACCAGCGCCACGCTGAATCCGCTTGCCAGCGCGGCCTCGCTGGCCGCGGTCAGATCGCGCGCCGCGACGCCGCCGCCGGCGCCGTGCCCAAGGACCACCGCGCCGTGCGCCCCCCGGACCTTGGTCACGTGCGCCCGGGCCGGGCCATGGGGGGTGTCGATGTCGATGTCGATGTCGAGGACGGTCGATGGCACCGCACCGATTCTCGCGGTTCACGGGCAACTTGGCCCATAACCCCGTACTCGCCCCGCCCGCCACGGTGAATTCCGCTTCAGCCGCCCATGCGGCCCACATCTCCGCACTCGAGCGGCGACGATTGCCGAGTGCGTACTTATGGGCCAGGTGCGACCCGCCTGTATCTCGACCAGAACTACCTGAGCGGGATCGCGAAACGCAAGCCGACGTTCGACGAGCTCGCCCCGGTGCTGCGAGAGGCGGTCATAACCGGCGCCGTCCAGGTGCTCGAGTCCGACGTCCACGAGCTCGAATCAAAACCCCGTCCGGATCTCAAGCTCATGGAACTGCTCCACGAGCTGTCGCACGGTCGCCGGCTCCCGGATCACCTCGACCGACCCGCGCGAGAAATACAACGATGCATGGCCTGGGTGACCGCCCACGAGCTCCCCGAGCGGACCTCCCACCCCAGCGACCAGCTCGAGCTCCGCCACCGCGTCGAGCTGTTCAGCGGCCGGCGCCGCGACGTCCTGCGCCTGCGCGACCGGATCCGCGAGCTGAACGCGCCACGATAAGGTCACACCGTCATGGGCACCATCACAGGAAGCTCGACCGCCGAGATCGACGCCCCGCTCGACCAGGTGTGGGCGCTGGTTGAGGACGTGGAGAGCGCACCGGAGTGGCAGGGAGGCCTCAAGGGCCTGGACTCGCTTGACCGCGACAACCAAGGCCGCACGGTCCGCGCCGAGGTCCACACCGACGGGAAAGTGCGCACGATCTCCTCCACCGTGCGCTTCACCTACGACGGGCCGACTCGCCTGAGCTGGACCCAGGAGAAGGGCGAGCTGAAGTCCGTCGAGGGCAGCTGGGATCTCGAGGACCTGGGCGGCGATCGCACCCGGGCCACCTACAAGCTCGAGGTCGACCTCGGCCGGATGCTCAGCCTGGTGATCCGCGGGCCGCTCGTCGACCTGCTCAGAGACATGCTGGTCGGCGCCCGCGCCGGCGAGCTGAAGCAGAGAATCGGATCCGGTTCCTAAGTCCCGGACACAGCCACGGCGAGCTTGTCCAGGATCTCGCCGTAGATCTTGCGCAGCCCCATCGGCGCGAACGTCCGCTCGAACACCCCGCCGATCCCGCCGGCGCCCTTCCACGAGGACTCGAGCGTCACCTCCGAGCCCGATCCGTTCGGTCCGATCGTCCAGCGGCTGACGAACGAGGACAGCTGATCGCGCTCGACCAACTCGCCGCCCTCCTCCTCAACGGTCAGACGGTAGTCCCGCTCGCGCCCGCCGGCCGCGAAGTGGTAGCCGATCACGGTCCCCGCCCCGTGCCCACCCTGCTCCACCCGGTAGGCCGTGTAGTTGTCGGTGAGGATGCGCGGCCGGCCCTCGCGGTAATCGCGTAGGAACTCCAGGACGCGCTCAGGCTGAGCGTCGACCGCCTTGGTTGCGCGTGCCGTCACGGTGGCCATGCGCACCCGATTGTGGCACCCCGCAACGCCCGACTCCTCCCTCCTCAGGCATGATGGGTACCGATGCTCGCCGTCTTCGCCGCCGCCATCGACCGCGACGATCCCCTGCAGGGGCTCGAGATCGACGAGCGCCCAGAGCCCGAGACCCCTGACGGCTGGACCACCGTCACGGTCAAGGCGGCCTCGCTCAACCACCACGACCTGTGGTCGCTGCGGGGGGTCGGATTACCCGAGGATCGCCTACCGATGATCCTCGGCTGCGACGCGGCCGGGGTCGACGAGGACGGCAACGAGGTGCTCGTGCATGCCGTCATCAGCGACCCGGCCTGGCACGGCGACGAGACGCTCGACCCCCGCCGCTCGCTGCTGTCCGAGCGCTATCAGGGAAGCTTCGCCGAGCGGGTCGCGGTCCCGCGCTGGAACCTGCTGCCCAAGCCCAAGGAGCTCTCGTTCGAGGAGGCGGCGTGTCTGCCGACCGCCTGGCTCACCGCCTACCGGATGCTCTTCACCCGTGGCAACGTGAAACCCGGCGCGACCATCCTCATCCAGGGCGCCAGCGGCGGCGTCGCCACCGGGCTGACGGTCCTCGCCAGCGCGGCCGGCATCCGGGTGTGGGTCACGGGCCGCTCGGAGGAGAAGCGCGCGAAAGCGCTCGAGCTCGGGGCCCACCAGGCGTTCGAGCCCGGGGCGCGACTGCCCGAGCGCGTCGACGCGGTTATGGAGACCACCGGCCAGGCGACCTGGGCCCACTCGGTGCGGGCGCTCAAGCCGGGCGGGACGATCGTCATCTCCGGCGCCACCACGGGCGATGCCCCGCCCGCCGAGCTGACCCGGATCTTCTTCCTTCAGCTCTCGGTGGTCGGCTCGACGATGGGCACCCGCGAAGAGCTCGAGCGGCTCATGCGGCTGTGCGTGGACAAGGGCGTGCGCCCGGTGATCCACTCGACGCTGGCGCTGCGAGACGCCCGTCAAGGGTTCGAGGCGATGCTCCAGGGCGAGACGGTCGGCAAGATCGTCTTCACGAACTAAGCACGACCCCGGCCGAAGCGCACGTGACGAGCGCGAGCGGCAGGTCCATCGCGTCGATCCCGCGCAGGTCGGGGTGCTCCAGGTCGATCGCGACCACGCGCTGCGCCGCCAGCTCTGGATCGAGACCCAGGCTCGCATACCCGTTCCGGCAGAGCTCGGCCCACAGATCCTGCACCGCCGCCAGCAGGCCGGTGCGCAGCTGGCGCTCCCGGCGGGACCCGGTCTCCAGCTCTCGCGCCTCCTCGAACGGGTCGATTCGTACCTGCGAGTCGCTGCCGATGGCCAGCGGAACGCCGGCCTGGGCGTACGCCATCGCCGGCAGGTAGCCGTCCCCGAGGTTCCCCTCGGTCGTCGGGCAGGACACGACCGTCGTCCCGGTGCCAGCCAGCATCGAGACGTCATCGGCAGACACGTGGATCCCGTGGATCACGCTCGTCCGCGGCCCGAGGAACCCCGCGTCTGCGAGCAGCTCGATCGGGGAGCAGCCGTGCTCGGCCTGGCACTCGGCGAGCTCGCGCCGCTGCTCACAAGCGTGCACGTGTCGCACGATCCCGTGCCGATCCGAATACGACGCGATCGCCTCGAGCCATCCGCGCGGCACCGCGCGCACGCTGTGCGCTGCGACCCCGACGGACACCCCCGGCACCGAGGCGGCAAACGCCCGCAGCGCCTCCACACGCTCTAGGAACGCGTCAACGTCCGGGTCGCAGAAGCGGCGCTGACCGGACGCCGGCGGCACATCCGAGCCGTCGGACCAGCCGCCGCGGTGATAGGCGGCGGGCAGGAGCACGATCGGCAGCCCGACCTCGACCGCGGCCTCGGCGACCGCGAGCGCCATCGCGTTGGGCTCGGCGTACGGGGTGCCGTCCGGCTGGTGGTGCACGTAGTGGAACTCGCCGACGACGCCGTAGCCCGCGCCTCGCATCTCCGAGTACGTCTCGTATGCGACCTGGCGCATGGTGGTCGGGTCGAGCGCTTCGGCCAGGCGGAACATCTCGGTCCGCCAGGTCCAGAAGTCGTCCTGATCGGCCCCCCCGGGGCGCTCGGCGCGCCCGCGGAGCGCGCGTTGGAACGCATGCGAGTGAGCGTTGGGCATCGATGGGACCGTCGCCCGCGCGCCCGGATCGCCGAATTCCGCCGCCGCGCTCACGACAGGAGCTCCAGCGCCCGCTCGACCACCCGGGCGCCGATCGCGGCATCGTCCAGCGACACCGATTCCTCGGGCGAGTGACTGATCCCCGTCGGATTGCGGACCAGCAGCATCGCCGCCGGCACTCGTTCGGCCAGCACCCCGGCGTCGTGACCGGCGAAGCACACCAACTCGGGCGCGACGTGACCGAGGATCTCCTCGCTGGCGCGCAACAGCGCGGCCCGCAGCTCGCCCGAGAACTCCCGCGGGTCTGAGCGCGACGCCACGGATACGTTGATCTCAACCCCGGAGCGCTCCTGCAAGTCCATCACCAGCGACTCGAAGCACGCTCTCCACGCGTCGATCGTCGCGAAGCTCGGGGCCCGGGCGTCGATCCACAGGCGCACCTCCGCGGCGATCGTCGTCGGCGCATTGGGTTTGGCGATGATTCTTGATGCGGTGACCGTGAGCGGCCCGTGATCCCCATCGAGCGCGCTGGGGTCGACGGCCAAGTCCTCCGCGCCGACGATTAGCCGAGCCGCCGTCGCCAGTGCGTCCCGACGCTCAGCGCGCGGAGTAGTCCCGGCGTGGTCGGCGCGGCCTCTCAACACCACCTCAAGTCGCGTTCGGGCGGCGAGCGAGGTGACCACCCCGACCGGCTCATCGGCCCGGGCGAGCTCGGTCGTCTGGTCGATGTGGATTTCGAGAAAGCCGGCCAGCTTCTGCACCCAGCCCGGCGCCTGCGCGATGCGAACCGGGTCCACGCCGGCCGCGTCGATCGCCTCGCGCAACGACACGCCGTCGTCGTCGGAGCGCTCGAGCACGGCCGGGAGATCAAGCCGGCCCGCCAGCGCCTTGCTCCCGAACGTGGGGGTGTTGAAGCGCGCGCCCTCCTCGTCGGCCAGCGACAGCACCGCAACCGGCCCCGAGGCGTCGGCCGCGAGCGCGAATCCGCATGCGACGCCGAGCGGGCCGTCGAACCGACCGCCCCCGCGCACGCTGTCCAGATGCGATCCGACCCCCCACCAGGGCGCCTCGGCGTCGGGGCACGCCCACAGGTTGCCGGCCGGGTCGCGCGCCACGCGCAGGCCCGTTTCCGCCGCCTGCTCGGCGAACCAGGTTCGCGCGGCGGCGTCCTCCCCGGTCCACGCCAGCCGCCACACGCCGTCCGGGCGAACCCCGATCTCGCCCATCCCGTCCAACCGCGCCGCCAGGCCCTCCGAAGTGATCATCGCGTCATCATGCCGAACATGACGATCGAGAGCCGGAGTCACCCCTCTTTCCTGTTTGACCTCGACGGAACGTTGATCGACAGCGTCTACCAGCACGTGCTCGGCTGGCGCGAGGCGCTGGCCGGGCTGGGAATCAATCTGTCGGTGTGGAAGATCCACCGCCGCATCGGCATGAGCGGCGGCCTGTTCGTGAACGCGTTGGCCCGCGAGCTCGACACCCCGCTCGACCCCGAGACCCTGCAGGCGCTCCCGAAGCTGCACCAGGACGGCTTCCTCCGCCACTACGACACCGTCCAGCCGCTGCCGGGCGCCATCGAGCTCTTATCCACGCTGACCGAGCAGGGAGTCCCGTGGGCGATCGCCACCAGCGGCGTGGAGCGCTACGCCCACCTGGCGCGCGAGATGCTCCAGCTGCCAGACGACACGGTGTTCATCACGCGCGACCAGGTGCGCCACGCCAAGCCCGACCCGGACCTGTTCCTGACCGCGGCCGAGCGTCTCGGCGTCGACATCCGCGACAGCATCGTGGTCGGCGACAGCGTGTGGGATCTGCTCGCGGCGCGGCGCGCCCGAGCGCTCGGGGTCGGGTTCCTCTCCGGCGGCTACGGCCGAGAGGAGCTCATCTACTCGGGCGCGTACCGGGTATACGAAGACCCACTCGACCTGCTGCGCCACCTGGACGAGGTCGGGGTGCGGCGCCCGCTGTAGTGACGTCCCTGTGGACCGCCACCGCGGCCACGACCAGACACACGCCGATCAGCTCCCGCACGGTCGGGACCTGCCCGAGCACCACAAGTCCCACCACGGTCGCGGTGGCGGGCAGCAGCGACACCATCAGCGAATAGGTCTCGCGGCGCAGGCGGGCCATGGCCAGCTGGTCGCACACGTACGGGATCACCGACGAGCTGATCCCGACCCCGATGCCGGCGCCGACCGCGATCGGGTCAAGCAGATGGGGCGCGACCACACGGCCGCCGAGCGGCGTGATCGCCAGCGCGGCGATCAGCATCGCGGCGCCTAGGCCGTCGATGCCGCGAAGGCCGGGCGCGCGTGAGATGCGGTGGGCGAGCACGATGTACAGCGCGAAGCACGCCGCGTTCGCGAACGCGAGGCCGAAGCCGAGCGCGACGCCCCGCAACTGGACGCGAGTCAGCACATACACCCCGGCCACCGCCAGCCCCAACGCCCCATAGTTGCGCGCCGAGCGCAGGCCAACCGCCGCGAGCAGGATCACCGGGAGGAACTCGATCGCGGACACCGTGCCGAGCGGCAGCCGCGCGATCGCCTCGTAGAAGCACACGTTCATCACCGCCAGCACGACGCCGAGCGCGATCACGAGGCGGATGGTCGCCCGGTCGGCCGCCCGCAGCGCCCGCCAGGGGCGGCGCCAGGCGGCGAAGACGATCGCGGCGCTCACGATCCGAAGCCAGGCGACCCCGGCCGGCGCGACCCGCGCGAACAGCAGCACGGCGAAGGCGGGGCCGAGGTAGTGGAACACCGCGCTGCCCGCGAAGTAGGCCTGCGGCGGAACCGTCCTGGAGCGCATGGTCCGATTCTGCTCACGGACGCCGCTCCCGGACATGGACAATCGAAGGCGTTAGGATCGGCTGGCCTATGAAAGATTCCCCAGTTGACCGGACTGACCGGCAAATCATTGGCGCACTGGCGGTTGACGGGCGGATTTCGTTTGCGGAGCTCGGCCGCCGAGTCAACCTCAGCGCGCCGGCGGTGACAGAACGCGTCCGGCGCCTCGAGGAAACCGGGGTCATCACCGGCTACCGGGCCGAGATCGACCCCCGTGCCCTCGGCTACCCACTCACCGCGATCGTCCGGGTCAAGCCGGCGATCCGCCAGCTGAGCAAGGTCGCCGAGCTCGCGGCCGAGATCCCCGAGGTCGTGGAGTGCCTGCGGATCACCGGCGAGGACTGCTTCTACATCAAGCTCCACCTGGGCTCGATCGAGGAGCTCCCCACCGCGCTCGACCGCTTTCTGCTCTACGGCGAGACCACCACCTCGATCGTCAATGCGACCCCGGTGGCGCGGCGCGACCCGCCGCTTCGTGGGTAGACCCACGGGCTCGCGGCCTGCTGACGCTGGGCTTACGTCCGCATCGGTAAGAAAATAAGGTGTTGTGATCGCACGACCGTTCGCCTGTGGCCGTTTCTGAGTCTCCGCCCCGCGAGGGCCTGACTCGGCGCCAGATGTTGCAGGGGGCGGGGGGCCTGGCGACGCTTGCCATCGCCGGCGCCGGCGTCTCGGAGCTGCTGCACCGAACCAAGCCCCTGCCGCTGCCCGAGATCAGCTCGTTCGCGGCCGGGAGCGCGGGCAGCGCGCATTCGTTCCACTCCCAGCCGGACCTGCGCCCGCCGACCGTCACGACCACGTATGCCGCGAGCACCGACGCCGCAACCACCCACCCCGCGGTAGCGCGCCGCGTGCCTACCGATCCCGAGTTCCTGTTCCTGGGACCCGGGCCTGTCTCCCTCGCGACCGGATCCACCCAGTACGGGCCGCTGATCATCGACCGAGCCGGCACGCCGGTCTGGTTCAGACCGCTGGAGTCCGGGATGCAGGTGACGAACTTCACCGCCTCCGAGTATCGAGACGAACCGGTCCTGGTCTGGTGGCAGGGGGTGATCCATGAGTCGGGCTACGGACAGGGCGAGGCGGTCCTGGTCGACCGGGGCTACCGGGAGATCGCGCGGGTGCAGGCCGCGGGTGGCCGGTGGATGGACCTTCACGCCCTGACGGTGACCCCGCAGGGGACGGCCCTGTTCACGTGCTATCCCGAGACGGTCACGATGGATCTCTCCGCGATGAACGGCCCAAAGAACACCCAGGTGCTCGGGTCGATCATCCAGGAGGTGGACATCGCGAGCGGTCGGCTGTTGTTCGAGTGGCACGGCCTCCAGCACATACCCGTGACCGCCTCCGAGGAGCCGATGGCCCAGCCGTACGACTACCTGCACATCAACTCCATCCAGCAGTTGTCGGACGGGAGCCTGTTCGTGTCGGCGCGCCACACCTGGGCGCTCTACAAGCTCGAGCGCGGCACCGGCAACGTGATCTGGACGCTGGGCGGCAAGCAGAGCAACTTCCAAATGGGCCCGGGCGCGCAGTTCGCCTGGCAGCACGACGCCGTCCAGGTCTCCGACCAGGTGCTGACCGTGTTCGACAACGGCACCAACGGCCCGATCAAGACCGAGCCGCAGGCGCGCGGACTGGAGCTCGCCGTCGACGAATCACGCCGGACGGTGACGCTCCGGCACGCGTACACGACCGCCGACCAGCTGCTCCCGGGGGCGATGGGCTCGGTCCAGATCCTCCCCTCGGGGAATGTGATGGTCGGCTGGGGCGTCGACTCGCTCACCAGCGAGTTCACGGCCGACGGCACACTGCTGTACGGCGCATCGCTCCCCGAAGGCATGTACTCCTACCGCGGGCTGCGGCTCCCCTGGACGGCCGCCCCCCACCACGCTCCCGCCGTCGCCGCCGGGCGAGACGGGCAGAGCGGAGCGACCGTCCTCTACGCGAGCTGGAACGGCGCCACCGACGTGGCCGGCTGGGAGGTCAACGCCGGAGCCAAGCACAACCACCTGCGCCCACTCGGCATCGCCAGGCGCCACGGGTTCGAGACGGTCATCCCGCTCAAGCACCAACCTCGGTTCGCGTCGGTGACCCCGGTCGACCGGGCTGGCAAACGACTGCGGCACAGCCCGGTCATCCGGGTTAGCGACTCGACTACCTCCCGGTGATGATCCCGGCCATGACCAGCGACCCGATTCCGGTCGCCTCGTCGTAGTTCGGGGTGGTCGGGAACAGGCCGTTGTTGTTCGGGAACTGACCGGCACCAGTTATGTCGTGGAAGTACTGGCCAGGATCGCGGCTATTGAACAACGAGTAGAACAACTCGTCAGCGAGACCGGTCCGCCGCCCGTCGAAGCCGTCCCGGTCGGCGATGATCGCTGACGTGAACGGCGAGGACAGGCTGGTTCCGCCGATACCGAACCATCCGGCCGGGGTAGTGCTGATCGTGGCGCACACGCTGTTCGGCGTGCTCGCGTTGCCGGTGCAGTACTCGGAGTACGGCGTGTACTCGTCGGCGTTCATCGACACGTCCGGCACCTCGCGGCACGGAGTTCCCGCCGCGGCCAGGGCGCACTGCGTCGACCCGTTGGCATAGGTGGTGTACCGGCTGTTCACGCCCGGCCCGCGCTGATAGGAGGGGCGGCCCCAGTACTGGCTGAAGCCGCCGCCGCCCGCGCCAGTCTCGGCGCACCAGAAGAAGCCGCTCTGGCCCCCCTCGTTAGCGCTCGAGTTGCACAGGCCATCGACGTTCCAGATCGTCTCGGCGCCGTTTCGAGGATACGAAGGGTTCGGATTCTGGCCAGGGTTGAAGCTAGTGAGCGACGTCCCACCCACGCTCGTGACGTATGGCTGGGAGGGCGGGTCGAGCGAGTTGACGATCGTCGTGCCGTCCGAGCGGATGCATTCGAAGGCGCCGGTGTCGCCGGCCGCTCCGAACATGCTCTGGCCCTGGGCGGCCATCTGCTCGAACACGACGTTCTCGGCCTGGACGTATGCCGCGTCCACGTCGTTCTCGCACTCCGACCAGCTCGAGCTGACGGTGTCCGCGGTGTCCTGCTGGGCGATCGCGGAGTACTCGTCGAGTTCGGTCTGACCGGTGTAGTCGTTCGGGGCGTTGTAGACCTCGAGGTGTCGGATGTCCGGCGCGGTCGCCAGGATCATTTCGATGTCGGCGTCGACCTCGATGTCCCCGGCATAGCCGTTGTACGCCGGAGGACAGGTGTCGCCGGCGGGGCAGACCGGGTTGAGTGGTCCGCCGTCGACGTTGATGTTGACCAGCGGCGGCGTGTAGTGCTTACCGTAGAACTGATGTGCCCAGGTGTCGATATCCGACTCCTGGTAGGCCGACAGCTCAAACACGGCGGCGTTCACGCCGGCGCCCTGAACACGTGGTCCACCGTTCGGGGCGTCGTAGATCGAATTGTCCTGGCTCGGGGTCAGGCCGCTGCAGCCCGGACCCGCGCCGTACCCGAACGGGAATGACACGCCGTTGTTGACCGCGTTATAGAAGTCAGCTCTCGTCGGATACGGCGTCTCGCAGCTGGAGGACCCGGTGGGCTTTCCCATCCCGCGCTGCACGTTGTTTGGGATGCGCGCGACGTTCGATTCCGGCCGCACCGTGTTGGTCAGGCCGACTACGCCGAGCACGCCACCGGCGACGCTGGCAGGCAGCTGGACCGCGGAGACGTTCGAGAAATAGCTGATCCCCCTCGCGTCGCGGAACGTCCGCAGGTTCGTCCTGAACGCTCCCGAGACGAGCGCGCTCGACCCGGTCGCCCGCACGAGGAACGGTGATGTCGACGGCTTGAGCGTCAGGCCCTCGGACGCTAGGTATCTGACGACTGCCGCGCGCTCGGCACCGCTGGGGCCGAAGCTGGCCGCGAATTGGCCCTTCGTCAGCCAGTGCTGGTAGCTCCCGCTCTTCGCGTCATAGAGCGCGGCGAGGACGCTCTTCAGCTGCGCCTGATGGGTGGGAGCGAGCACGACCTCGATCGACATCGACCCGCTGTGGTACGCACCCGTGTCGACGTCGCTCGTCGACGACACGCTGTCGTGAACCACGGCCATGCGCGGCGACACCGCCGCTGCGGCCTGGGACGGTAGGACGGCGGCCACGAGCAGAGCCAAGATGCTCGCCCCCAGTCTCGCCAACCTGACTACACGCGCACCTGCCAGATACCTTCTCACGATTCCTCCTCCTCGTGCCGACGACGCGGGAATCCTCCACAAACCCGAGCGCTGCTGTCAACGGGGGGTAAGCATTCAGACAACCCGCCGCGCGAACAGCGCGCCCGAGGCCGCGATCGAGACGATCAGGATCCCGGCGCACCAGGCCAGCGCCACCCACGCGTTCGACCCGACCGGAGTGCCGAGCAGCAACCCGCGGAGCGTCTGGGTGATCGGCGTAATCGGCTGATGACCGGCGAACCCCCGCAGCCAGGCGGGCATCGTGTCCACCGGGACGAAGGCGCTCGAGGCATAGGGCAGGAACATGAGCATGAACGTGAAGCCGTTGGCCGCCTCCGGCGAGCGGGCCAGCAGACCGATCGCGGCGGACAGCCACGAGATCGCGAGGATGAAGGCGAACAGGACGCCCACGGCCTCGAGCCACTCCAGCGCGCCGGCGTGGGGATGAAAGCCGAGCACCAGCGCCACGGCCAGCACCAGCACGCCGGAGACGAGGTTTCGCGCCACGCTGGCCGAGACGTGGCCGGCCACAAGCGCCGCCCCGCGCACGTTCATCGAACGCAGCCGGTCGATACACCCGCCGGTCAGGTCCTGGCAGACCGCCACCGCGGTCAGCCCTGAGCTGAACCCGGCGCACAGGAGGAGCACCCCGGGCACGACGTAGCTGGCGTAGCTGGTTCCCGTGCCGGTGTGGATCGCTCCGCCGAACAGCTCGACGAACAGGATCATCATCAGCCCCGGTAGCAGCAGCGCCGTGAGCAGCGCGTCCAGCTGCCGGCGCGAGAGGCGCAGGCAGCGGGCGGTCAGGATCAGTGATTCAGACATTGGTCAGCTCCAGGAAAACGTCGTCGAGGGTGGCGTCGCGAATCGCGAAGTCGTTTATGGCCGAGCGGTCCGGATCGATCTCGTCGAGCAACGCCCGCACCTTCCGGGCGTTGCCGCCGCACCGCGCGACGATCGTGAGCTCGCTCCGGTCGATCTCGATCGCCCGGTCGCCCAGCGCCCACGCGACGTCGGCGAGAGCGTCCGGGCCGGCGAGCATGAGCACGAGCCGCTGCTCGGCGACGCGGCGCTTGAGCTCGGCCGCGGTGCCCTGCGCGACGATCCGGCCCCGGTCGAGCATCACGATGTGGTCGGCCAGCCTGTCGGCCTCCTCCAGGTACTGGGTGGTCAGGAACACGCTGACCTCGCGCTGCGCGAGCTCGGCCACGACCTGCCACATGGCCTGTCGGCTGCGGGGGTCAAGGCCGGTTGTGGGCTCATCCAGGAACAGCACGTCCGGCTCGGTAACCAGGCTCATCGCCAGGTCCAGGCGCCGGCGCATGCCGCCCGAGTAGGTTCCGACCCGACGGCGCGCGGCGTCCACCAGGTCGAACCGTTCGAGCAGCTCGCCCGCCCGCCCGGCCGCCTGGCCGCGGTCGAGGCCGCGAAGCCGTGCGACCATGCGCAGGTTCTCCTCCCCGGTCTGGAGCTCATCCACCGCGGCGTGCTGACCGGTCAGGCTGATCCGCCGGCGGACCTGCGCGCGCTCGCCAACCACGTCGAACCCGGCCACGCGCGCCGAACCCGCGTCGGCCTGGCTCAAGGTCGAAAGGATCCTGACCGACGTCGTCTTCCCCGCGCCGTTGGGACCGAGCAGCGCGAGCACATGGCCGCGCGGCAGCTCCAGGTCGATCCCGCACAGCACCTGCATCCCTCCGTAGGACTTCTCGAGTCCGGTCGCGTCCACCGCCAGCTCCTCGCGCTCGGGACCTGTCTGCGAGGAGCGAGCACCGCGCCGCGCGGCCGCGCTCACCCCACCGTCACCGCCTGCTCTCATGTCGACTCCCACTTCAGTTTCTGTGTATGTCGTACGCATAATTGCGTATGCTATACACGGTTAGCGTGGAAAGTCAAGAGGAACCGCCGATCCCGGCCAGCCTGGCGGCGGCCTGGGGCCGGCGCGAGCGGCCGAGCCGTGGCCCCAAGCCCGGGCTCAGCCTGGAGCGGATCGTCGAGGCCGCGGTGCGCGTCGCCTCGGGCGAGGGTCTCGCCGCCGTCTCCATGGCCCGCGTGGCGCAGGAGCTCGGGACCTCGACGATGTCGCTCTATCGCTACGTGGCCGCCAAGGACGAGCTGCTCATGCTGATGGTCGACGCCGCGCTCGGGCCGCCGCCTCCAACCGCGCCCGAGGAGGGCTGGCGGGACGCCCTGTCTCGATGGGCGTGGAGCCAGCACGAGCGGATGCGCCGGCATCCCTGGGTGGTGCGGGTGCCGATCAGCGGACCACCGACTACGCCAAACCAGCTGGCCTGGATGGAGAGCGTGCTGTGGTCGCTGCGGGGCACGGGCCTGGCCGAGGACGAGAAGGCCTCGGTCCTGCTGCTGCTAAGCGGCTACGTCCGCAACGAGGCCACGCTGACCGCCGAGCTGATGGCCGCGGGATTCATCTCAGACGAGGCGATGATGACCTACTCCCGGCTGATCGCGACGCTCACCGATCCCGAGCGCTTCCCCGCGCTCCATGCCCTGCTCGAGGCCGGCGTGTTCGACCGGGCCGACCCGCCCGAGAAGGAGTTCGGCTTCGGCCTGCAGCGAGTCTTCGATGGGATCGAGGCGCTGATCTCCTCGCACGCTCCCGGGTCGGAGGCGGACCGGCGCCCGCGACCAACCAGTTAGACGCGTATCCGTCGGCGGGCGGCCGCCGTCGCCGGTGGTGGCGTGCCGTCTTCGACGTCAGCGGGCGGGCGGGCGGGCGGGCTTGAATCCAAGCCCGGGTGCGGCTCGGTGGGTGGGCTCGAATTCCCGCCCGGGGCCGGGCGGGTCGGCGCCGCCAGCGGTGGGCGGGCCGCCACGCCCGCAGGCGCGTACACGGGCGAGCCCGCAGACGCGTGAACGGGCGAGCCCGCAGACGCGTGAGCGAGCGAGCGCGGGGGCGGGTAGACGGGCGGGCCGGGGCGCGGGTAGACGGGTGGCCCGGGGCGCGGGTGGACGGGCGGCCCGGGGGTTGGCGGCCCGACGATCTCGGCCCACGAATCCCGGGTCGCCGCCGTTGCCGCCAGCAGGTAGGCCTGCCGGTCGTCGAGCTCCCGAAGCTCGGCTCGCAGCCGACGCAGCTGGCGGCGGCGGCGCACCACTCCGAACAGCAGCAGCGGCAGCGCCGCGAGCGCGACCACCCCGCCGATCGACCCGACCGTCTCGACCGTCGAGAGCTTCGTGGTGGGCGTGGTCAGAGTCGGCACGGCGACGGCTCGCAGGTTCGGCGTCGCCTTGCCCTTCTTGCCCCGCGCGGCCCCGCCGGCGTTCACCACCCCGGAGATCGGCACGGTCTGCTCGGCGATAGCCAGCAACTCCCCGTTGCCGACCGCATCCGTAAGGGTGTTGTGGACCCAGTACATGGCGCCGTACTGTTGCCACGCCACGGTCGAGAGCTGGCTGCCGTCGTAGTACAGGTAATAGGTGCGCTTGCCCACCTGCACCGTCTGATTGGGGTCCGCGAACAGCGGGGCGTTGACCCAGGTCGTGCCCTGCACGTCGTAGAACTGGCCGAGCTGTCCGTTGGAGAAGACCTCGGTGTAGATCGGGTACGCCTTCCCTCCGGGCGCGTGGATCAGGTAGTCGCGGACGCACGTCTGCACCTGGGTCGTGCACTGCGGCGAGACGGTGTACGCGCCGCTGCCGGCCAGATCCTGCACAGTCGGGAACTCGGCGGTGAACGGGATCCCGCCCGTCGCCGCCTTCTCGGCCGCCACATTGGTGGCCAGGGTCGGCGTCAGCGGCAGATGTGCGAGCGCCCCCCGCCGCCCAACCTGGCGTGCGACCGCCGCGGTCTGCTTCGTCGGCGGCGCCGACCCGCCGTTGAGGAAGCTGTTCACGCTCTGCTGGATCTGCTGCGGGGAGGCGGTCAGGTCGCCGCTCGGGAGCGGGCTGGTCTGGAATGGAACCTGGCGCACGCGCAACCCCGCTGCCGTGATCAGCAGATTGGCCAGGTTCAGGATCTCGGTCTGGCTGCGCAGCCCCGGGTCGGTCTGCACGGTCTGGCCGAAGATCTGCTCGAACTTCCCGATGTTGCCGGCCAGTTGCGGGCCGTACTGCTTCTTGACGGCGAGCAAGAAGCTCTGGTCACGAGCGTCGCGGATCTGCGAGGTGTCGGTGTGACGGTAGGAAACGAACTGCTCGGCTTCGCTGCCGGTGAGGCATTGGTAGCCCGGCTGGAGATTGATGCTCTGGTAGTCGGTCCCCGGGGCGCCATTGTTAAGGTTGTAATAGCGCTCGTCGATCGTGTCGTAGACGCAACCGAGCTTGTTGATCGCGTTCTCGAACTGGGTGAAGGTGGTCGCGATCACATGATTCACGGAGAGCCCCGTGACCTGCTTGATCGTCTGCAGGAGCGTCGTCGTGCCGTAGGTGTAGGCCGAATTGAGGCGGTTCGTGATCGTCACGCCGTTCGGCTCGGTGATGGGGACCCACAGCTCGCGCGGCAGCGACAGCATCGAGATATACGGCTTGCTCGGGTCGATCCGGACGAGCAGCATCTCGTTGGCCAGATTGGGAACGAAGGCGTTGTAGTACTTGTACACCGAGCGGGTGTCGTCCCCGATGAAAAGCAGCGTCTCAGGGCCCCCGTAGTAATCGTGGGCGAGCGCCTTGCGACTGACGCTGAGGGGCACGCTCACCTTGAGGTCCTGGACCACGGTGTGAACCTGTTCCAGGACGAACACCGCCGTCGCGCCCGCGCTTGCGAGCAACACCACGAGGCAGCCCAGCGCGAGCTTGACCGACGTGGGGAACCACCGCCGGCGGGGGGCATGCGGCTCAGTCGGCGGTGGAGGAGACGGGGATCTGACACTCATATGAACGGCTCAACATATGATACGGCGGTGCCCGGCTCAATCCTGCCGCCACCGCCACGATGACCCCGTCCGATGCGGGCACCACCAAGGGCTCTCCCCCGCTTTCGCGAGACGCAGCCGAACGGCTCGCCGACACGATGTTCGCGCTGGCGACGCCCAGCCGGCTGCTCATACTAGCTGCCCTCCGCGACGGCCCCCGGTCCGTGTCGGAGATCATCGCCGAGGTCGGGATGGAGCAGTCCGCCGTCTCCCACCAGCTCCGGGTCCTGCGCGACCACGCCGTCGTGAGCGTCGAGCGCCGCGGGCGCGAGCGCCTCTACGGCCTGAGCGATGAGCACATCGCCGCGCTGCTCGATCACGCCCGGCGCCACATGCTCGAGCTCGACGGGGCCAGCGGGTCCAAGAAAAAGCGCCGACGCTTGGACCGCGCGGGCTGATGGCCTCGTCCGTCCCCTCGATCGCCCCGCCCACGGACCGCCGAGCCGCGCTCGACCGCGCGCACACGGGCGACATCGAGGGCGCGGTCGGGACGCTCCGGTCACACGACACGGCGCCGCGCCGGACGTTCCGTGGCCGTCTGATGACCCTGCTGGCGGTCGCCGGCCCAGGGCTGATCGTGATGGCGGCGGACAACGACGCCGGGACCATGACCGTGTTCGGCCAGGCCGGGCACGGTTACGGAACCCGGTTGCTGTGGGTGCTGGTGCTGATCGCTCCCGCGCTTTTCGTGGTCCAGGAGATGGCCGCTCGCCTGGGGGCGGTGACCGGCGCCGGGCACGCCCGCCTGATCCTTGAGCGCTTCGGCCGCGTGTGGTGCGCGTTCTCGCTGGGCGACCTGATCGTCCTCAACTTCGCGCTGCTGGTCACCGAGTTCATCGGAGTCACGGTGTCGCTCGGGTATTTCGGTGTGAGCCGGTATCTCGCGGTGCCGGTGGCCGCAGCGTGTCTGATCGCGGTGACGGCCGGCGGCAGTTTCCGCCGATGGGAGCGGGCGATGTACGTGCTCGTCGCCGCCGATCTGAGCGTGATCGCACTCGCGGTCGTCCACCACCCGTCCGCGGCAAGCATCGGCGCCGGGCTGCTACCCCGGCTCGCCGGTCGCCCCGGCAGCCCCGCCCTACTGCTGCTGATCGCGCTCATCGGCACCACGATCTCGCCCTGGCAGATCTTCTTCCAGCAGTCAAACGTGATCGACAAGCGGATCACGCCCCGCTGGCTGCACTACGCGCGAATCGACACTGCGCTGGGCACGATCGCATTCGTGGCCGCGGCGGGAGCGATCATGGTCGGGTGCGCGGGGATGCTGGGCACCGGCGGAGCGGATCCCGGGCGCCTGATCGACGCCGGTGCCCTCGCCCACCTCCTGGCGTTGCGAGCCGGCCACTTCGCCGCCGGACTGTTCGCCATCGCTCTGCTGAACGCCTCGCTGCTGGGCGCCGGTGCCGTGTCGCTGTCCAGCGCCTATTCCACCGGCGAGGTGCTCGGGGTCAAGCACTCCCTGCACCGGCGCTTTCGCGACGCCCGGATCTTCCACGGCTGCTTCGCCGCGTTCGTGATCACCGCCGCCGCCACCGTGCTGATCCCAGGCGCGCCGCTGGGCGCGATCACCACGCTCGTGCAGGCGCTGGCCGGCATCCTGCTCCCCGTCGCGCTGGTGCTCCTGCTGATGCTCTGCAACGACCGGGAGCTCGTGGGGCCGCTCACCAACCCGCGCTGGTTAAACGCGATTGCGGTGACCGCGGTCACCCTGATTCTCGCGCTGGTGACGATGCTGACAATCACGACCGTAGTGCCGGGTGTCACCGCGCTCGACGCAGGGCTGCTGAGCGCCGGGGCGCTCGGGTTGTGCGGCATTGCCCTGGGCGCGACGTTGCGCGGCGCGCGGCCGCCACGGTCGCTGTCGGGGACGATGACGGCCTGGCAGCGGCGGACCTGGAGCTCGCCGATGCTCGAGCTCGTGCCCGCCGCGCCCGCCACCCGCGCCCGGCTGCTCGCGCTGGCCCTGCTGCGGGCCTACACGCTGATCATGATCGCGCTGCTGGCCGCCCGGCTCGGGAGGCTGATCGCCGGCTGATCTGCCCTCCGTCCGGGACCAAACCCCGACATAGTCGGAGTTTCATCCCACGCTCTCCGGCCCTCCCGGGCTTGAGCAACCCTGCCGATGAATGATAGACTGTTCATGTATGGCGAATACGGACGAACCCCGAAGTAGTTTCCCCTCCGCGTTCGCCTGCGGCGTCCTCTAGAGCTGACCTCTGGCAGTGACCTCCGCGGGTGGCGGAGAGCCAACCCGCAATAACCAGCGAGGACGCGATGCCTGACTTAGCCAACGGTCCAAGTACGAGCGCGGCCACGCGCTCCCCCGGGCTGCCGTTGGCCTGAGCCAGGCCGGTGACCTCTCGGGTGGGCGCGCCGCCCCGCAAGCGGCCAGCCCCACCCTTGAATGAAACGGAGGTCACCATGAACACCACAACCCTCGCCACCACCAGCCCCGCTGTGCTCGCCCCGCCGGGCCGCCGGAACGTGCTCGACGACGCGCACGTCGGCGACATCCACGGCGCGCTGGGCACGCTGCGCCAGCACGAGTCCTCGCCGCGCTCACGCCGCCGGCGGCTGCTGGCCCTGCTGGCCATCATGGGCCCGGGCCTGATCGTGATGGTCGGCGACAACGACGCGGGCGGCGTCGCCACCTACGCCCAGGCGGGCCAGAACTACAAGCTGACGCTGCTCTGGACGCTGCTCCTGCTGATCCCGGTGCTGATCGTCAACCAGGAGATGGTGGTCCGCCTCGGCGCGGTCACCGGCGTCGGCCACGCGCGGCTGATCATCGAGCGCTTCGGAAAGTTCTGGGGGGCGTTCTCGGTCGGGGACCTGGTCATCCTCAACTTCCTCACCATCGTCACCGAGTTCATCGGCGTCAGCCTCGCGCTTGGCTACTTCGGCGTGAGCAAGTACATCGCGGTTCCGGTGGCTGCCGGGGCGCTGATCGCGATGACCATGACCGGCAGCTTCCGGCGCTGGGAGCGCTTCATGTACGTGTTCGTGGTGACCAACTTCATCGCGATCCCGCTGGCGATCCTCAGCCATCCACATCTTCAGCCGATCCTGCACGCTGCGGTGACGCCCGGCGTCCAGGGCGGCTTCAACTCGACCTCGATGCTGCTGATCATCGCCATCGTCGGCACCACGGTCGCGCCCTGGCAGCTGTTCTTCCAGCAGTCCAACGTGATCGACAAGCGGATCACTCCGCGCTGGATCAACTACGAGCGCGCCGACACCATGATCGGCTCGGTCGTCGTGATCCTGGGCGCCGCCGCGCTGATGATCGCCGTCGCGTTCGCTTTCGGCGGCACCAGGCTGCAGGGCCAGTTCGCCGATGCCGGCACCGTGGCCACGGGCCTCGCCCGCACGCTCGGCCCCGCCGCCGGCGCACTGTTCGCGATCGCGCTCCTGAACGCGGCGATCATCGGCGCCGCCGCCGTCACGCTCGCGAGCTCCTACGCGTTCGGCGACGTGCTCCGCCGCCCCCACTCGCTGCACCACGGCCTCAGCAAGGCCGGCCTGTTCCACGGCAGCTACGCCGCGATGGTCGTCCTCGCGGCGACGATCGTGCTGATCCCGGGTGCGCCGCTGGGCACGATCACCACCGCGGTGCAGGCCCTCGCCGGCGTGCTGCTGCCCAGCGCCACCGTGTTCCTGCTTCTGCTCTGCAACGACAAGGCGGTGCTCGGCCCGTGGACCAACCCGGGGTGGCTGAACGCGGTCGCGGCCGCGATCGTCGGCGTGCTCGTCGGCCTCTCGGCGATCCTGACCGTCACCGTCCTGTTCCCGCAGATCGATGTGACGCTCCTGACCGAGGTTCTGTTCGGCGTGCTTGCCGCCGGACTCGCCGCCGCCGGGCTGTACGTCGGCTACGGCCGCCGTCGCGACGCCGAACCGCTCGATCTCCCCGTGGGGGCGCGGCGCACGCAGCCTCCGGCCGCCGCCGGTCGCGAGAGCTGGACCATGCCGGCGCTCGAGCTGCTCGAGCGTCCGACCTGGTCGCGCGCCCGCACGATCGGGATGTACGCGCTGCGCGGTTACCTCGTGATCGCGGTGCTGATGCTGATCGTCAAGGCGATCGAGGTCGGCATCACCCACTGACCGGGGCGCCGGCCGGTGAGGCGCTTGGGATGAAACTCGGACATGTTCGGAGTTTCATCCCAAGAAGCCGACGATCTCGTCGGCCAGGTCGGCCGACACCAGCGCGCTCCAATGATCGCCCGGCACCAGCCGTAGCTCGCCCCGCGGAAACACGGCGGCGAGATCCTCGACCGAACCACGCGCGGTGTCGGCGTCCCCGGCGATCACCAGGGTCGGCACGTCCACCCTGGCCAACAGATCGCGCGGCGTGTCGACGAACGTATCGAGGACGTGAATCAGCGCGACCGGGTCCGCGCCGGCGCTGAGGAGGTACTCCTCGAACTGCGCCTCAGACGAGCCCGGCTCGAAGGTGCCCAGGTTGCTCAGGATTCCCCGGTAGACGCCGCCGCGCCCAGCGGCGCGGACGATCGGCTCCAGGCCCGTCCCGGCCAGCACCGCGCGCCCGGGGGCCGCGCCGAGCGCGAGCATCCGCGCGGCGATGCGGGCGCCCAGCGAATAGCCGCCGAGGTCGTAGTCGGCGAGCTCCAGGTGCGCGACCAGCGCGAGCCCGTCGGCGGTGAGCGAGTCGGCCGGGTAGGAATCCGGATCGCGCGGCTTTGAGCTCGCGCCGTGACCGCGCATGTCCGGCATGATCACCCGCCGCCCGTTGGCGGCGAGCCGCCCGGCGATCCCCGTCTGGATCCACGTGTCCCCGGCCGAGGAGGTATAGCCATGGAGCAGCACGACGGGACGTCCGGTCCCGAGCTCGTGGTAGGCCAGCGTCAGGCCGTCGCCGGCCGGGAACGTGTGGGTGGCCAGCTCGCTCGTCACTCGCGAGCCGGGCACCCGGTCAGCGCATCAGAGCACCCGGTCAGCGCATCAGCCAAACCAACGCGAAGCGCCGGCGTACTCGCGCCTGGCGAATCGCTCGCCCGTGATCCGCGGCGCACGCGTCATGAGTTGCTCATCCTCCCCTATCGAGGCCAGCATCAACTCGGCCTTGCTGAACCGGCCGGAGATTGCCGCGTGGACTCGGTACAGGAGTATCTGGACCTGCGCGCCATCCGCCGGATTCGCGCGGGCGAGCTCATCGAGCGGCCCCAGAATCGCATCGTGGTCCGCCGCCCCGAGCTTCACATCCGCCACCGCGGGAGTGCTGAGCACACCGCCGCCATCGTCGAGCAGCGCCTCGCGACCCGCGCAGTCCCGGTCTGACTGCGGCAGCACGCGATCGCGGACCAGCTCCACCACGCCCGCGATCACCTCGGTGCGCTGCGCGGGAGTGAGCAGCCTCGACTGGCGAGCCATGATCGGAATCTGCTCGATCTCATCCAGCAGCGTGACGTACTGCGAGAACACATCGGTCATTTCCAGCTCCTGAGGTCGCGGGCCGCCTCCGTCCGAAAGTGTGTCATTCGCCGCGCCACAGTCAACCCGAGTTATCAGGATCTGCACAGAGGAGAAGACCACGGGGCGCACCCGGGTAAACCACGGAGCCTTACTTCTCTTCGGGCTCCTCGTACCAGCGCATGCGATCCCCCACCCGCGCCCGGACGCGCCACTTGGTCGACTTGGGCTCAGCGTCGACCTGCTCGCTGAGCGTGCCCAATCTGCGCCTGGCGTCCGCCAGCCAGGCCGCCGGAGCGTCCAGCCCGTCGAGCGCGGTGCCGATCCGCGCCAGGTTCTCGGTGCTCGTGCGCCACAGACCCCAGTCTCGGGCGCACAGCGACGCGATGCGGGCGCCGTCGATCGCCCCGTCGTCGTCGCCCGTGACCTCGTAACTCATCAGCAGCATCACGGCGTCAGCCACATCCTTGTCGGTCAGCCGCACGATCTGCAGCTTGGTCAGCATCAGATCGGACAGGAGCAGGGTCCGGCTGCCTCGCCTCTCGGCCTCCTCGAGCCCCAGCGGGACGACGTGGCACATCTCGAAGTCCTCAACGAACACGTCGACGTCGCGGCGGCGCTGGCGGTCGGCGAACACGAGCCGCGTCCGCCCGTTCATCGCGTTGAACGCGACGTCCTCGACATACCCGTTCGCCGCCATCAACCCGACCAGGCTGCCTGACGCCCGGCGCGCGATCACGATGTCTATGTCGCCGCACTCGCGCGCGAACACGGCGCGCACCGGGGGCGGAACCCGCTCGGCCACGGCCAGGCCTCCGAGCAGGCGAGCATGGATCCCGGCGTTCCAGGCGGCCGAGACCAGGCGACGCGCCTCGAGCTCGATGTCCGCCTCGGTTACGAGTGTCTCGGTCACCATCGCCCCACTAGCCGTTCACGAATTGGTGGCTCAGCACCTTCCCGTCGGCGATCGTCACGATCGCGCCCACGAGTGTCCCCTTGGCGTACTCGCTCCCCGGGTTCAGGCACTGCGTGCGCCCGATCGCGACCCGGCCGCCGCCCTCGTGGACGTGCCCGTGGAGCGTGAGCAGCGGCTGGTGGTTCTCGATGAATCGCCTCACCGCGGTGGACCCGACCGGGACCATCCGCACGCCGCCCATCCCGTCGAACTGAATCCGCAATTCGCCATTCAGCTCGGGCGCGTAGTCGAGGTGAGAGTCGAACGGTGGCGGGTGGATCACGGCGACGAGGTTCTCGACGTCCTCGACGTGGGAGACCATCTCCTCCAGGCGCTGCTCGAGCGCATCCTCGGGCAGCTCGCGCTCGGTGTTCCACGGCGTCGGGTTCGAGTAGCCGGTCGTGATCATCGCGTGCCCGTCGCAGAGCTCCACGGCCTTGCCCTCGACGAACTCGACGACGCTTGAGCCCTGCAGTGCCCGGTCGATCTCGAAGAAGTCGTCGTTGCCCGGCGCCACGAACACGCGCTGACCCGTGCCGGACAGGAACTCCTCGGCGAACGTGACCCAGTCGACCACGGTGTCATAGACGATCTTGCGAAACCGCCGCTCCAGACACTCGGGATCGCCCAGCTCGGCGAGCTCGTCCTCGCTCCCGACCACCGGATAATCGCCGCCGACGCGGATCAGCCGCTTGACCTCGACCAGCTCGCGGTCGTCGACGCTCTCGAACCGCTGATCCCGGAGGCGACACGAGTACATGCCGTCCGAGTGGCGCGTGATCGGGACGATCTGCTTCCCGGTCATGTCGCCCCCCAGAATCAGGAACTGACAGCGATAGAAGTTGCCGGCGTTGATGAACTTCCGGAAGCACGGCTCGGAGCCGTGGATGTCGGTCGCGAAGAACAGCCGGGTGCTCGCAACCTTGGGCTGGCGGCCGAACAGGCCCATGAGCTACGCGGGCGGAATCGTCTTGTACACGAGGTCGAGCTCCACTCCGTTGCGCCGACGCACCGCCCGCACCGCGTAGTAGTACACGGCCGCGATCGCGAAGCCAATCACCGGCAGCAGCAGGGTGAGCGCGACGTGCTTGATGCCGAGGTTGGAGGCGAACACGCCGACGAGCACGAACGCGAGGATCCCGACGGCCACCGTGCCGAGGCCGGCCACCACGATCACCGGGATCCCGGCGATCTTCCAGTCGGACGGGCTCGCGCGATAGATGTCCGGCCGGAACCACGGCATCACGACCGCCGCGACCCCGGTGACGATCACCGGCACGAACAGCAGCAGCGTGAACGTCGAGATCAGGCTGAAGATGCTCTTGCTGCTCCAGCATGCCCAGGCCGCCGCGGCCAATCCCAGCCCGCACGCGAGCAGAATCGAGACGACCGGGGTGTTGGTGCGCCGGTCCACCGCCGCCACCTTGGCCGGGATCAACCCGTCGAACGCCCACGCGAACGGCGCTCGCTGGACCATGTTGAGGTTGCCGGCGTACAGCGCCACCGGGAACCACCCGATGAACGCCACACCGAGCACGATCGCCAGGAACGTGCCCCCGCCGGCCGCGATCGAGGCGAAGAAATGCAGGAACGGGGTCACGCCGACCGGGTAGTAGCCGTTCGAGGACGCGGCGACGAAGTCATAGCCCGCGGTGTGGAGGTAGATCGCCGCCGAGACCAGCACCAGGATCCCGCCGAACGCCCCGCCGCCGACCATCGCCCCGAGTTGCCGCGAGCGGCGCCCCGAGCCCTTCATCTCGCCCGCCATGTACGTACTGCTCCAGAACGCGAACATGGTGTAGCCGAGAACGACGAACACGGCTCCCATGGTGTTCTTGAACGAGTAGCCGCCGCCCGTCGCGAGGCCACCCTTCGCGCCCGCGGCGATCGTCGCCTGATACGCGTTGCCCTTGCCGGTAATCGACTTGGTGTACGCGTTGACGTCGTGGATAAAGCCCGCCCTCGTCTTGAACAGCAGAATCAGAATCGACACCCCGAAGGCCACGAACGCGATCCCGTACAGCCACACCATGACGCGAGTGACCTTCTTAGTGCCGGTCAGCGACAGGAGAGACAGCACGACCAGCGTTCCGCCGGCGATCGCGAACGCGGGCCAGCCGGTCGAGACGGTCGTCCCCGCCGTCACCCACCACTTGTTACCGGTGACGACACCGATGATCGTCATCGCCGGACCAACCGCTACCGAGGCCACGAAGTACGCCGCGGTACCCGCAGCGAGCACGGATCCGACATATGTCGCCAGATTCGAGCCCATGCCGATGATCGGGTGCAGCAGACGCGACCCGTACAGATAGTCACCGCCGACTCTCGGGAGCGTCGCGCTCACCAGCGCGAACGTCACCCACACAAACGCTCCAAGGACGAGCGCGATGACGATCGCCAGAAGCAGGTTGCAACGTGGGAAGGTCGCCATCGCGAAGAAGATCCCGTACGCCACCGCGATTCCCACCGGATTGCTCGACGACGCGTTCATCAGGAACATGTCGAGGAACGGAACGTCGCGGACCAAGCCGCTCGACTTCCGCACGTAGGGTGCGTCCTGAGCTCGGTCCTGCTCTACTGCCGGTAACGCATCGCGCGTGGCGGTCGCGTTACTAGACATTGCACCTCTCCTCTCTCATTGCTGTATGCCCGCCACAGCCGGCTCGGTCGGAGTGGGCTGCGGCTTCCCCTCTACTGCGGTACGGATGAAGGCCTCGCACAAGGCCAGATCGCGAGCCGCGTCCAGCGCATCGGTCCGCGGCTTGCGGTGCGTGGTGACGCACTCGTAGAAATCGATCAGCTCGCGCTTGAAGGCAGACTCATAGCTAGCGTGCTCGGTCATTTCCCACGCGCCGGGACCTCCCGGATCTCCTCCTTCTGAGCGAAGCGACGCCGGCGAATTGCGCAGGAAGGGCGACGGGAAGGTGAGGGCCAGACGCCGGCCCGGCGAGTACAGCGCGAACTCCTCCGCGTAATGCGCAAGATCGGGCAGGTCGACCCAGGCGAGAACGCACTGGACTTCGCCGAAGCGCAGCGTCGCGGTGAGTGCGCCCGTCGACGGGGTCACCCCCGCGAAGCTCAGCTCCGACGGTTCGCCCAGCAGCCCGCGCACCGCGTTGAACTCGTGCACGAGGCAGTCGAGCAGGATCACCCGATAGGCCCAGTACATGCCAGGCTCGTCCGCCGCACCGCCGATCGCCCGCCGGACACGCTCGCGATCGTCGGCCGCGAACGCCTCGCGCTCCTCGAGCGGAACATCAAGCGGCCGGTGCAACGGGTAGTGCGCCACGTACGGATCGATCGCCGCCTCGAGCGTCGTCACCCGCGCCAGCCGCAGATCGTCGAGCGTCGAGACGAGCTCCGTCATCCGCTCGTAGGCCGGGTCGTAGCGCTTCATGTAGCCGACCATCAGGCAGCCTTCGGTGCGGTCCACAGCGGCGGCGAGCTCCACCGCCTCCTGGCTCGAGAACGCCAGCGGCTTCTCGGCAAACACGGCCAGGCCGCGATCGAGCGCCGCGCAGGCGATTGGCGCGTGGCTGCCCGGCGTCAGGATCATCACGGCGTCCAGAGGCTCCTCGACCAGCTCGCGCCAGTCGGCGTATCGCTGAGCGCGGGGGAAGAAGCGCTCGGCCGAGAAGGCCAGCGCGCCCGGCGACACGTCGCACAGGGCCCGCACGTCAAACCGGTCGGAGAGCTCCCCGAGATAGTGGAAGTGAACGGCCTGGGCGACCAGGCCGCACCCGATCACGCCGAGGCGCAGGGGTCCGTGGCCGGCTCCGTCGTGGTCGCTCATCGTCCCCTCCGGCCCGCGCCGTTTGACGGAGTCGGCGGCGCGGTGGTCGACCGCACGACGAGGCTGGCGGCCAGCGTTACCCGCTCGCTGACGTGGCGGGACTCGGCGATCGCGCGCAGCAGCCGCTCGATCACGACCTCGCCCGTGGTCTGCGCATCGAAGTGGACGGTCGTCAGCGCGATCCGGGGATGCGCGGCCATCGGGATGTCGTCAAACCCGACGATCGAGATGTCCGACGGGACCTCGACCCCCTGGGCCGCGAGCTCTCCGATCAGCCCGATCGCGACCACGTCGTTGCTGCAGCAGATCGCGGTCGGATCGTCGCCCACGTCGACCAGATCCAGCCCCCTCCGATTGACCGCGGCCCGGAGCGCCGCCGGCCTGCGGTCGACGGCATGGTCGCGCGTGTCCTGGTACTTGAACGCGATCCGTTCGTGTCCTAATCCGATGAGGTGACCCGCGACGTCGTCCATGACGCTCTCCTCATCGCAATCGACCGCTCCGAGGCGCGGGTCGTTGTTCGAGAAGCCGACGCAGACCGTGGGAATGTTCCGCTCGAGCAGCTCGTCCGCGATCCGGGAGTACTCGGTCATCGACGGGATGACGACGCCATCCACCCGGCGCTCGACGAACGCGCGCACATGGGTGGCCTCGAGGTCCCGGTCACCGTTTGAGTTGGCCAGCAGCACCGAATAGCCCGCCTCGCGCGCGAGCCGCTCGACCGCGAGGGCCAGGATCGAGTAGTACGGGTTGAGCAGATCGGTGAACACAAAGCCGAGCGTGTGCGTCGCCCCCCGCTTCAATGCGCCGGCGACGGCGTTGGGGCGGTAGCCAAGGTCCGCCATGGCGCGGAGCACCTGGTCGCGGGTCGTCTCCGAGACAGGCCGGGTGCCGCGGACGACGTTGGAGACCGTCCCCACCGACACGCCGGCCAGCTTGGCAACGTCGATCATGGTCGCGCTCACGCGAATGCTCCAGCCGTGATACGTCGTAGCGCCCTCAGCGACCGCTCCACCCCGGCCTCGATCGACGCGCCGATGCGCGGCGGCGGCTCCTCGTACTCGATCGACACCGGGCCGTCGTAGCCCGCGCCGCCGGCGACGTCGAACAGCTCCTGCCAGTACTCGTCGCCGTGGCCTTCGCCCACCGACACGAACCGCCACGGAACGTCCTCGCCGTCAGCGCCGTAGCGGAAGTCGAAGATGCCCTCGCGCCTGATCGCGTCCTCGCGCAGGAGCGTGTCCTTGCCGTGCATCCACCCCAGCTGGTCACCGAGCTCGTCCAGGACGGCCATCGGCTCGATGCCCATCCACCAGAAGTGACTCGGATCGAAGTTCAGGCGCAGTCTCCCGCCGGCAGCGGCGCTCAGCCGGCGGAACGACGCCGGGTTGTAGGCGGCCGCGCCGGCGTGCAGCTCGATGCACAGCTGCACCCGCGGGTGCTCGGCCAGCACCGTGCGACCCAGTTCCTCCCAGAACGGCCGGACCCGCTCCTGCCACTGCCAGTTCCACAGGTCCTCGCAGTCGGGGTTCAGCGCCCACGGCGCGAAGATCGGAAGCCGGCCGCCGTCCGGTCCGCCCGGACAGCCGCTCATGGTCACGACTCGCTCCACCCCGAGCTCGTCGGCGAGCTCGATCGCGCCCCGAATGGCCGCCGCATGGCGCGCCGCAACCGAGGGATCGGGATGGAGCGGGTTGCCGGCGGCGTTCACGCACACCAGCGAGATCCCGAACTCGGCGCAATCGGCCAGCAGCTCCGCCCGGGCGCTTCGCTCGCGAAGGACCAGATCAAGATCGACGTGGTCCGCCTGCCGCCAGCCCCCGACGCCGAGCTCGAACAGCGTGACCTCGCGCTCCGCGCACCAGCGCAGTGCCTCGCGCCGATCGAGATGGGCCAAGCCGTCGTTGAAGAGTGCGATTTCCATCCGGTCCCTCTCGTCCCGTCCAATCCCCTCGTTGAAACGTTTTATTAAAACGTTTCAACGCGACGTAAGGTAACCCTCACCGCTCGCGCTGTCAAGCACAATCTCACGACTTCATGCGGTACAGGCGATCACGCGGTGACGGTTTCGCCGCGCTCGGCCAGCACCAGCCGGTCGGTGACGCTGTTGCCGGCGAAGGCCGCCCGCAGCTCGGGCGCTCCCTGGGTGAAGTGCGTCCAACCCTCGAAGTGCACCGGAAGGGTGGCGCGGACGCCGAGCACCCTGGTCGCCTCGGCGGCCCAATCGCTCGACAGCGTCAGGTAGGCGCCGTCAAAGCGGTGGGGTCGCTGGACCGCGCCGGCGAACAGAATCGCGATGTCCGGCTGGCCGACTCGGTCGACGATCTTCCGCACCACGTCGATCGAGGCGTTGTCGCCCGAGACATACACCTTGTCCTCGCCGTCGGCCTCCAGGATGAACCCGATCACGGGCCCGTTGGGGTCGTCGGGCCCGATCGGGCCGTGCTGAGCCGGGACCGCCGTGACGGTCACAGAATCGCCACCCGGGCCTTCGACCTCCACCGATGACCACGGCTCGAGGCCGACCGCGTTGCCTCCCAGGCGCTCGGCTCCCGCCACGGTGGTGAACACGCGCCCAGCCCGCGGGAGGAACTCGCGTCCGGCCGGATCGAGGTTGTCGCTGTGATGGTCATGCGAGATGAGCACCACGTCGATCGGAAGCAACGCATCGGGTTCGATCGCCGGCCCGGTGGTCTTGACCAGCCCGCCGGCGTACTCGCCAGGCGGCGACAGCGCGGGATCGGTCAGCCAGCGCAGTCCGGCGTACTCGAGCACGGCGGTCGGGCCGCCGACGAGGGTGAGCTTGAGCATCGGTTCCGGCCACCTCCGGTTCGTGGTCTTAGCCAGACACGTTACGACCTGGCCGCCCGGGTCACCTGCAAAAACGCGCATGCCGCGACTCTTGGGCGGCTCGTGCGCCTTTCTGCATCTGGTGCATGAAGAAGCGCGCGCCGCACTGTGAGAACCCGAGGTATGAGCGGAAATGCAGGAGGTCGACCGCGTCGCCCGACCCCCCGCGTCGCTCGCCCCCCCTGCATCGCCCCGACCGTCCGCCTGCGAGCCTCAGCGCTCGACGAAGTAGGCGCCGCTCCCCTGCCCGCTCGAGAACCAGCGGCTGGTCACGGTCTTCTTGCGCGTGTAAAAGTCGACGGCGTCGGTGCCATGGGCGTGCATGTCGCCCAGGAACGAGTCCTTCCATCCGCTGAACGGGAAGAACGCGACCGGCGCCGCCACGCCGATGTTGACCCCGACCATGCCGGCCTGGACCTCGTGGCGATAGCGCCGGACCGATGAGCCCGACTCGGTGAAGATCGAGGTGCCGTTCCCGAACCGGCTCGAGTTCACGATCGAGATCGCCTCATCCAGCGTGGGCGCGCTGATCACGGTCAGCACCGGACCGAAAACCTCCTCCTGGGCGATGTCCATCTCGGGTGTCACGTCATCCAGGATCGTCGGCCCCACGTACGAGCCGTTGGGATCCCCGCCCTCGGACGAGCGACCGTCCAACACCACCTTCGCCCCGGAAGCCTCGCCACGAGCAATCCACTCTCGGATCCGGTCGCGCGCCGCGCACGAGATGACCGGCCCGACGTCGCTCGACTCCTCCAGGCCGTCCCCCACCCGAAGCGCCCGCGACGCCTCGACCAAGGGACCAAGAAGCTGCTCGTGCGCGTCGCCCACGGTCACCACCACCGACCCGGCCATGCACCGCTGGCCCGCGGCGCCGAAGGCCGAGCCGATGATCCCCTCGACCGTCTTGTCGATCACCGCATCCGGCATCACGACCATGTGGTTCTTCGCGCCCCCCAGCGCCTGGACGCGCTTACCCGCGCGAGCTGCGCCCTCGTAGACGATCCGCGCCACCGGCGCCGAGCCGACGAACGACACCGCATCGATCCCGGGGTGCTCCAGGATCCCCTCGACGACCTCGCGCCCACCGTTCACCAGGTTCACGACGCCCGGCGGCAACCCCAAAGCGTGCAGCTCCTCGAACGCGATCTGCTGCGTCAAGGGAACCTGCTCGGACGGCTTGAGCACGAACGTGTTCCCGCACGCGATCGCGAACGGCAAGAACCAGAACGGCACCATCGCCGGGAAGTTGAAGGGCACGATCGCCGCGCATACCCCGACCGGCTGGCGCACCGTCTCGGCGTCGATGTTGCGCGAGACGTCCTCCAGGATCCGGCCCTGCATGGTCGTCGGAACCGCAGTCGCGGCCTCGACCATCTCGATCATCCGTGCCACCTCGGCCCGCGCGTCGACGATCGTCTTGCCCATCTCGGTGGTCACCGACCGTGACAGGTCCTCCTGGCGCGCGATCAACCGCTCGCGCAGCTCAAACAGCTTCCGCGCCCGACCGATCGTCGACACCGCGCGCCACTCGGGCAGCGCCTCGCGCGCGGCGCGAACCGCTACGTCCAGGTCGGCCGCGCCGGACAGCGGCACCCGCGCGAGCACCTCGCCGTTGGCCGGGTTGAGTACGTCGAGCTCGCCGGTCGCGGCCTGCGCCGGCGTCCACTCGCCGTCGATGTAGTTGTCAAGAAGCCGGGTTGCGGTGACTGCCATTGAGGATCCATTCGTGGTCGGGGTCGTTGACGAAGGCCCAGAAGCGGCTGGGTCCCGCCATCACGTTCAGGTAGTAGAGGTCGTAGCCGGGAGGCGCCGAGACGGTGTGGTAGCCGCGCGGTACCAGCACGCAGTCGCGGTCGCGGAAGGTCATGGTCTCGTCCAGCGCCGAGTCGTGCGCGTACACGCGCTGCAGCCCGAACCCGCGCTCAGGCTTGATCCGGTGGTAGTAGATCTCCTCGAGGTGCGACTGGCGCGGGGGGTCGTCGTGGTCGTGCTTGTGCGGCGGATAGCTCGACCAGTGCCCGGCCGGGGTCAGCACCTCGACCACGAGCAGCGACTCCGCCCCCTGATCGTCCATCAGGATCGGATGGATGAAGCGCTCGTGATCACCGCTCCCGCGCGTCTCGACCTCGATCGCGGCCCCGGGCAGGACACGCGGGTCGGCGCCACCCTTGTGCGCCGGCCCCCAGCACAGGGCGACCTCGGCGCCGTCGTCGGCGGCGCGCACCTCGACGTGCGACTCGGGCGGCAGGTAGGCGGCGTCGGGCAGCCCCGACCACGGGTCCGGACGACCACCGAGGTCGAACCATTCGCCGTGCTCGGAGGCCACATGCACCACGCCCGAGATCACGACGATGCACAGCTCGCGGGGACCGCAGAGGCGTTCGGCGGTCCCGCCACCGGGAAGGACCAGGACCTCAAAGCCGACGTGCTCCCACCCCGCGGACTCGGGGGTCACGGTCAGGATCGTGCCGTCCACTTCAGAAGGGGTCGAAGCCCCAGAGACAAGTAGCTCACTCATTCCAGGAGCGTAGATACTGACGCTGCTGTGCGTGGTCGCGCTCGTAGGCCTCGCGCGCCGCCCGCACGCTCTCCTCCTCGGACACCTCGGCCACCGGCACGTCCCACCAGCTCTCGTAGCCGGGCACGCCCTGGTAGCGGTCGGCCTCGATGTGGATCACCACCGGCCCGGCCGCGCCCCGCGCGCCGGCCAGCCCCGCGCGCAGATCCTCGATCGTGCGCGCCCGGATCACCCAGGCGCCCAGGCTCTCGGCGTTGGCGGCGAGGTCGAGCGGCAGCACCTCGGTCGATGCCGGATCCAGCGGCACCGAGCCGTTCTCAGAGAAGCGGTAGAGCGTCCCGAACCCGGCCGAGCCGACCGACCGCGACAGCGCGCCGATCGACGCGTAGCCGTGGTTGTCGACGAGCACGACGACGATCGGGACACGCTGCGCGACCGCGGTGACGAGCTCGCCCGGGAGCATCAGGTAGGAGCCGTCGCCGATCAGCACGTACACCTCACGCTCGGGCGCGGCCAGCTTGACCCCCATCCCGCCCGGGATCTCGTAGCCCATGCACGAGTAGCCGTATTCGACGTGGTAGGACTTGCCCGCGGGATCACGCGCGCGCCAGAGCTTGTGCAGGTCCCCGGGGGCCGAGCCCGCCGCGCACACGACCACGCCGGTCTCGCCGGCCGCGTCGTTGATTTCTTTGATTATTTGAGCCTGGGATGGCGGGCCTGGCTGGTCCCCATTGCCCGAGACGACCCGCGCGACCTCCTCAGCCCACGCCTTGGACTCCGAAGCCGCGCGCTCCTCCCACGCGGCGTCGACCCGGTGCCCGGCGAGCGCCTCGCGGAGCTGCTCGAGGGCCACCCGGGCGTCGGCCAGCACCGGCAGCCCGCTCTGCTTGCCGGCGTCGAACGCGGCCACGTTGACGTTGACGAACCGCACGCCGGGGTCCTGGAAGGCCGAGTGCGACGCGGTCGTGAAGTCGCTCCAGCGCGTCCCGATCCCGATCACCACATCGGCGTCGTGCGCCAACCGATTAGCCCCCGCCGCGCCAGTGGCCCCCAACGATCCCATGCTAAGCGGATGGTCAGACAGGAGCGCGCCGCGCCCGGCCATCGTCTCGCCCACCGGGATTCCGGTGGCGTCGACGAATTCCCGAAGCGCCGCCGTCGCCTCGCTGTAGATGACCCCGCCCCCGGCCACGATCAGCGGTCGCTTGGCTCCCCGGATCAACCCGGCCGCCCGCGCCAGCGCCTCGGGCGCCGGCGGCTGGCGGTAGACCGTCCAGACGCGTGGCTCCAGGAACGCGTCGGGCACCTCGAACGCCTCGGCCTGCACATCCTCGGGCAGCGCCAGCGTGACCGCTCCGGTCTCGGCCGGATCGGTGAGCACCCGCATCGCCTCGAGCGCGGCCGGTATGAGCTGCTCGGGCCGCTGCACCCGCTCGTAGAAGCGAGACACCGGGCGAAAGCAGTCGTTGACCGACACGGTCGCGTCGTGCGCCACCTCGAGCATCTGGAGCACCGGATGGGGCGTGCGGGTGGCGAACGTGTCGCTGGGCAGCAGCAGCACGGGCAGGCGGTTGATCGTGGCCAGCGCCGCACCGGTGACCATGTTCGTCGCCCCCGGCCCGACCGAGGTCGTGCACGCGAAGGTCGAAAGGCGGTTCTTCTGACGCGCGTAGCCGGCCGCGACGTGCACCATCCCCTGCTCGTTGCGCGCCGGGTGAAACGGCAGCAGCTCCTGGTACTGGTGAAGCGCCTGCCCCAGCCCGGCCACGTTGCCGTGCCCGAAGATCCCGAAGCACCCGGCGATGAGCCGCTCGCGCCGGCCGTCGCGCTCGGTCTCCTGCACGGCCAGGAAGCGGACCAGCGCCTGGGCCACGGTCAGCCGGCTCATGCCAGGCTCCACGACGATTCCATCTCGGCCCGCAGCCGTCCGAGCATCGTGTCCAGATCGGGCAGCTCGATCCCAAGCGCCCGCGCCGTGAAGCGGGCATCGAGGCGGGTATCGCGCGGGACCGGCTCTGCTCCGACCACGCCGCTCGGCGGCGCCACCACGTCCAGCAGCTCTGGATCGAGCTCGAACACCTCAACCGCTCGGTGAGCGAGGCCCACCCGATCGATGTGCTCGCCGCCGCAGCAGTGCAGCACGCCGGTCGCCTCGCGCTCGAGCGCGCGCCAGATCATCCGGCCGGCATCGCTGGCGAGCGTCGGCGTGGCGAGCCGGTTGAGCTCCGGCCCGTCCCACACGCCAAAGCGCTCGCCGGCCCGGAGCGTGTCGACGAGCGACAGCACCAGGTATCCGAAGCCGGCGTCCTGGGCCCTGGGCGTCTGGGGCCGCGCCCGGTGGACGCCCTGCACCCCGGCGATCCGGGCGATCGTCCCCCGCCCGGCGCGCTCGGTTACCACCAGCTCGCAGGACGCCTTGAGGAACCCGTAGGCGTTGATCGGGTTCGGCGGCTCCGACTCGCGCGCGGGTCCTTGCCTGCCGTCGAACACCCAGTCGGTCGAGATCAGCACCATGTGGGCATCGAGCGCATTGGCCGCCGCCACGACGTTGCGCGTGGCACCCACGTAGGACTCCCAGGCGCGTCGGCGGTCCGAGCGCAGACCCGCTGGATCGTTCCAGATCGCGGTGTGGACGATCGCGTCGGGCCTGGTCGCCAGAACCGAGCGGCGCACGAGCCCCTCGTCGGTCAGCTCGACGTGCTCGTGCCCGGGCGCCACCACCTCGGCACCGTGCTCCTCGGCGAACACGTGCGCGAGGTTCGAGCCGACGAACCCGCTCGCCCCGGTCAGGTAGATCCTCAAGCGCTCTTCACCTCATCGACGCGCACGGGACGACCCTCTCGCAACGAGCGCCCCGCCGCAAGCCCAATCACCAGCGGGGCGCGTGCGTCGGCCGTGGAGACCGGCGGATCCTCCCCGCGCTTGACCGCGTCGACAAACGCCTCCCACTCGCGCACGTAGCTCGGCAGGTAGCGCTCGAGGAAGAAGTACGGGTTTGGCGGGCGCTTCACCCCGGCCGCGGTGATCACGCTCCCCGTGTGGGCGCAGGGATTCTCGGACGCGGCCATGCCCTCAGATCCGAACACCTCGACCCGCTGGTCGTAGCCGTACGCGGCCCGGCGCGAGTTGTCAATCGCGGTCAGGCAACCGTCCTCGTGCACGAGCGTGACCAGCGCGGTGTCGATGTCGCCCGCCTCCGCGAACAACGGGTCCACCCGCACCGCACCGCGAGCAAACACCTCGACCACTTCGGTCCCGGTCACGTACCGGGCCATGTCGAAGTCGTGGATCATCATGTCGAGGAACAGCCCGCCCGAGCTCTTGACGTACTCGAGCGGTGGCGGCGCCGGATCCCGGCTCGAGATCCGCACCAGGTGGGGCTCGCCGACCGCCCCTGAGGCCACCGCCTCCCGCACCGACGCGTGGGCGGGATCGAAGCGGCGGTTGAAGCCGATTTGGAATGGGACCCCCGCCCCCCCGCCGGCGTCCTGCACCGCGCCGAGCGCGCGGTCGAGCTCGGCCAGATCGAGCGACACCGGCTTCTCGCAGAACACCGCCTTGCCGGCCTGAGCGGCCGCGACCATCAGCTCCACGTGCGTGTCGGAGCTCGAGCAGATAGCCACCGCATCGAGCTCGGAGTCGAAGATCTCGTGCACCGCGCCGACCGCCGGCACGCCCAGCTCGGCGGCCACATCGCGCGCCAGCGGCTCGTGGGCGTCGAACACCGCCCCGAGCGCGGCGCCGGGCACCTGGTGGGCGATCAGTCCGGCGTGCATGCGACCGATCCTCCCGACGCCGATCACCCCGATCCGAAGCGGTGCGACGGCCGTCACGGTCACGAACCTCCCACCTCCTCCCATCCCCCGCTCTTGACCGAGCGCAGCAGCGCGTCCTGCACGTGGGCCCAGGCCAGCGCCGCCTCGAAGCTCGGCTCGAACGCCCGGTCCTCGGCTACCGCGGCGCAGAACTCGTAGTCCTCGATCGTCACCAGATCCTCGAACCCGATCGCGTTGCCGCTCCCGGGGACGAACGTGCCGTGATGGCCGAAGCGATCGCCGCCGAGCACCGTCGTGTATCCCGACGCACGGTCGTCGGTCACGCGATAGAGGCGCAGCTCGTTCAGACGCTCGAGGTTCCAGCCGACCGCTCCGCGCGTGCCGTAGACGTCGAACGCGTTCTCGCTTTCGGGCCCGACCATGGTCCGGCTGACCTCGACCGTGCCCCGCGCGCCGGACGCGAACTCGCACAGCATCGCGGCGTAGTCCTCGTTGGTCACCGGCGTGCGCGGGTCCTCGGCCCGGCCGCGGCCGTAGTGGCCCGCTCCGTCGGGCGGCGCCGGGCGCTCGCGGATGAAGGTCTCGAGCGTCCCGGTCACCCTGGTGATCGGACCGAGCAGCATGTGCGCCAGGTCGACGGCGTGGCTCATCAGATCGCTGGTCACCCCGTAGCCGGCCTGGTCGAGCTGGAAGCGCCAGGAGTTCACGCCTAACGGGTCGGCTCCGTACATCGAGAAGAACCGGCCGCGGTAGTTGGTGATCTCGCCCAGCTCGCCGCTGGAGATCAGCTCGCGGGCGTAGCCCACGAGCGGAGCCCACCGGTAGTTGTAGCCGACCCCGCTGATCACGCCCGCGGTTCTCGCCGCCACCGCGGCGCGCGCCACCTGCTCGGGCGTGCCGCCGACGGGCTTCTCGCAGAACACCGCCTTGCCCGCCTGCGCGGCCGCCTCGACCAGCTGCACGTGCACCATGTTCGGCGCCGCGATGTAGACGACCTCCACGTCCGGGTCCTCGATCACCGACTCCCACGCCGCCGAGGCCCGCTTGAACCCGAACGAGGTGATCGCCTGATCGAGCCGGTCCGGCAGGGCATCGCTGCAGGCGACGAGCGTCGTGTCGAAGGGGCGGTTCTGAAACAGCGTCGGGATCCGCAGCAGCGAGCGCGTGTGCGCCTGGCCGAGCCAGCCGAAGCCGATCACGCCGACGCCGATCCGCCGCCGCGCACCACTCACCCGCGCGGCCACCCCCTCCCGGGTCGCGGTCGTGGTCATGCCGGCGACCCCTCGAGCAATTCGACGACCTCGCGCTCGTACGGCATCGCCGCGGAGCACAGCAGTCGCGACGCGACGATCCCGCCGGCCGCGTTCGCGAACGCCACGGTGCGCTCGGGCGCCCACTCGTTCAGGAGACCGTGGCACACGGCACCACCGAACGCGTCCCCCGCACCGAGGCCGCACACGACCTGGATCGCGGGTGGTGCGATCAGCCGCTCGCCCTCGTCGCTTGAGACGAGCACGCCGTCGCCGCCGAGCTTGACGATCGCCAGCTCGACCCCCTTCTCCCGCAGCCTTCGCGCCGCCTCGTGAGGATCGTCCGAGCCGACCGCCACCGCGCACTCCTCTCGGTTGCCGACCGCGATCGTCGCGTGCGTGAGCGCGCGCCCAATCCGGCGCGAGGCCTCCTCGCGCGAGCGCCAAAAGGTGGGGCGGTAGTCGAGGTCGAGGACCGTGTGGGCCCGGCGCGCCCGGGTGGCGAGCATCGCCTCCGCGGTCGAGCCACTCGGCTCCTGCGACAGGGCGCTCCCGGTGATCCACAGGATCGGCACCTCGCGCACCGTCGCGTCGTCGACCTCGCCGGCCCTGAGCTGGAAGTCGGGCACCGGCGGATCGCGGCGGAACCAGAGCTGGGGATCCTCGGGCGGGTCGAGCGCGGCGAAGGCCAGCGGCGTCACCGTCTCCGGCTCGACGCCCACGTAGCGAGTGTCCACGCCGAAGTCGCGCAGCTCGGCGATCGCGACCTCGCCGAACGGATCGGCGCCGACCTTGGTGTACACGGCCGCCGCGTGCCCCAGACGGGCGGCCGCGATCGCCACGTTGGTCGGGCTCCCGCCGACCGCCTTGCTGAAGGTATGCGCGGCGTGCCAGTCGGCACCGACTTGATCGCAGTACAGGTCGATGCTGATCCGGCCGACCGTGAGCAGCTCGAGGTCGCCCCGCATCGAGCTACGCCGTCGTCTTGACCTCGGCCGCCAGCTCCTTCGCGACCTCTTTGAGCTCGGGGTCACTCGAGCGCTGTAGCTCGTGACTGAGCTCCTCGAGCTCGGCGCCGCCCGCCATCATCGAGGTGAGCTCCTCGATCGAGGTCTCGGACTTGGCGTAGGAGCCGAACATGCGCCCGCGCTTGAGCAGCACGAACCGATCCCCCACGGGATAGGCGTGGTGCGGGTTGTGGGTGATGAAGATGACCGCCCGACCCATGTCGCGCGCCTGGACCACGTACTTCAGGACGATCCCCGACTGGCGGACGCCGAGGGCGGAGGTCGGCTCATCCAGGATCAGCACCTTCGCCCCGAAGTAGACCGCCCGCGCGATCGCCATCGCCTGGCGCTCGCCGCCGGACAGCGTTCCCACCGTCTGGTCGGGGTCGCGAACGTCGATGCCCATCTTGGACATCTCCTCGCGCATGATCTTCTGGGCTCCCTTGATGTCCATCCGCTGGAATGGCCCCTTGCCCTTGGTCGGTTCGTTGCCCAAGAAGAAGTTGCGCCACACCGACATCAGCGGCACGGTCGCCAGGTCCTGGAACACGGTGGCGATCCCATGGGCACGGGCGTCGCGCGGCCCGGCGAACGTCACCTCCTCGCCGTCGAACAGCACCTGGCCCTGGTCCGGCGTGTGCACGCCCGACAGGATCTTGATCAGCGTCGACTTGCCGGCACCGTTGTCGCCCAGTACGCACGTGACCTCTCCGGGATAGACGGGCACGCTGATGTCCTCGAGCGCGTTCACGCTCCCGAAGTACTTGCAGACCGACCGGACCTCGAGCGTCGGAGTCCGGGCCGTGCTCTCACTCATGTTCGAAGCTCCTTCGGTCATCGTCGCGCCTTCAGTGCCCGCCGGTAGATGAGGGTGTTGACGATCACGGCGAGGAACAGGATGACCCCGAGGAACGCGAAGTTCCAGGAGCTGTCCCAGCCGGCGTAGATCACGCCCTCGAACGCCATCCCAATGATGCACGCGCCCAGGGCGGCGCCGATCGCCGAGCCGTAGCCGCCGGTCAGCAGGCAACCACCGACCACCGCCGCGATGATGTAGAAGAACTCGTATCCGACGCCCTGCTCGGACACGGCCGAGGCCGCCTGCGTGAACGAGATGATTCCGACCAGGGCCGCGGCCACCGCCGTCCCGACGAACAGCACGATCTTGGTCCGGTTGACCGGCACGCCGGTGTTCCGGGCCGCGTTCTGATCGCCGCCGGAGGCGAAGATCCAGTTGCCGAACGTGGTCCGGCTGAGCACCCAGGTGGCGAAGATCGTCACCCCGATGAACCACAGGATCGCCGTCGAGTAGCCACTGGGCAGCGCCCCGCTCGAGAAGAACGAGCTGCCGAAGACCGACTTCGCGCTGCTCAGACCCGCCGGGTGGGGGGCGGTGACGGTGATCTGTGTGCTCCCGCTGTTGAGCAGCAGCACGCCGCCGGTACTCGCTCCTCGCAGGATGAAGAAGGTGGCGAGCGTGACGATGAAGCTCGGGAGCTTTGTGAACACCACCAGGTATCCGTTGACGAGCCCGATGAACACCGCGAAGACGATCGTCGCGATCATCGCGGTCCACGTGTCCCAGTGGTATTTGCCGACCAGCAGCGCCATCACGATCGCGGTGACACCGGTCATCACGCCGGCGGACAGGTCGAACTCACCCCCGATCATCAGCAGACCAACCGGCACCGCGACGATCCCAAAGAAGGCGGCCTGCTGGGTCCACGCGGCCAGGCCCGGCTGCTTGAGCCACAGGTGGTTCGAGCTTGAGTCGGTGATCGCGAACAGGAGAAATACGAACACCGCGCCGAGCAGCGAGCCAAGCTCGGGGCGCCGCAGCGTCCGGGTGAGTCGGCTGATTGGAACCAGCCGTTCGTCTTGAGCCGCCGCGGGCGGCGTTGCTATCGGAGGTGAGGTGGCACTCATCGGTGGTGGTGGGGGGTGGTGGTGGTCCCTATCTATGTTTTCGCCACCGGGCGGGACGGCCTGCCCGCCCGGTGACCTTGTTCGTTGACTAGTTTCCTACTCAGTCCTGTCCGGCGGCGATCGCCGCCGAGACCTTGCCGATGTTCGACTTGGTCACGACCAGCGGTCCGCTCGCGACGGTTGTGCCGCCGCCGACGGTCTGGCCGTTCTTGCGCTTGTACAGGTCGAGGAACACGATCGGCAGATAGCCCTGGAGGTACTGCTGCTGATCGATCGCGAACGACATCGACCCGTTCTGGATGTCCGCCTGGACGCCCGAGTTCAGGTCGAACGTGGCGATCAACGGCTTGCTCGCCGGATTGCTCGTCACCAGCGCCGTTCCGATTGCATTGTTGAGCGTCATCACGGCATTGATGCCCGTGTGGGTCTGCAGGTAGGCCGTCACCTGGCCGATCGCCTGCTGCGGGTTAGATGCCGCGTTCGGGGTGGACAGCGTCAGCTCGGTGCACGCCGGGCCCGATGAGGGCGCTGAGCCGGTCTTGCACTGGGAACCGACGCCGAGCGCCGTGGCGATCCCGTTGCAGCGGTCGAGCAGGTTCTGTCCCGACTGGTGGATCACGCACAGGACATTGGTCTTTCCGAGCGATTTGAACTCCGCGCCCGCGGCCGCTCCGGCCAGCGATTCCGGCTGTCCGACGCACGTGAGCGCGTGGCTGGCCGCGATATCGGCGTCGTCACAACCCGCGTTCAGGAGCACCACCGGGATCCCAGCCGCCGCCGCCTTGGCCAGCGTCGGGTTCATCAGCGCCGGATCGTGATCGGACACGGCCATCCCGTCCACGTGCGCGTTGATCGCGTCCTGGATCTGCGCGTTCTCAGCGTTGTCGTCGGGCTCCGCCTGGCCGTTCTGCTGCGAGCCGTACGTCTCGGTGAGCGTGCACCCGAGGTCAGCGGCGGCATCCTTGGCGCCCTTGTAGACAACGCTCCAGAAGCTTCCGTTGTCACCGTGGGTGATCAGCGCGAACTTGTACGGGCACACACCGGTGCTGGCCGAGATGTTCACCGCGCTGGTGGTGGAGTGGCCCGAGCTCTTGCTCGAACTGCTCCCGCACGCCGCCACCAGCAGGGCTGCAGCGCCCACCGCGACGACGATGCACAGACTGCGAGGCAGTCGTCTCATCGATTGATCTCCTCCGTCATGCGAGCCGTGTGGTGAAGGAAGGCGATGCTCTGCCGAGCGTCGCGCATCGGTCCGCCGGCCACCGTCGGCTCATCACCGGTGATGGCGGTGTCTTGTTCAAGCACGAGCCAACCGTCGTACCCGTGCACCTGCAGGGCGTCCATGACCTCGGCGATTCGGGCATCGCCCTGGCCGAGCGCCCTGAACAAACCGTTCCGCGTTGCGTCGAGCAGCGAGCGCTCCCCGGCTCTCACCTCGGCCGCGAGCTTCGCGTCGACATCTTTCAGGTGAACGTGCGCCACGCGCTCGCCGTTCTCCTGGGCGAACTGCACCGGATCAAAGCCACCGATGAGGAGATGCCCGGTGTCCAGGCACCAACCGACATCGACAACTTCGAGTGCCCGCTCGACCTGCTCGGCCGTCTCGATCAACGTCCCCGCGTGCGGGTGGAGGGCCACCCCCATGCCGTACTCGGACGCCACCGACTCGACCTCGCCGCAGTGCTCGCCGATCCGCTGCCAACCCTCGTCGTCGAGCTCACGCGGCGCGCTCCACTGCATGTCTTGGACGGCGGCGATGACCAGCATCCCGGCGCCGGCCTCGCTCATCAGCTGCGCCGCCCTCCGCGCCTCTTCTATCGCCTGATCGGCGCGCGGCTCGTGCAGGACCAACGGGACGAACCCGCCGAGCAGCACCAGCCCGTGGCGGGCGAGCAAGGCAGCGAGCTGCCCGGGGTCCTCGGGCAAAAACCCGGGCGGGCCGAGCTCCGTCCCGCGCAGGCCAAGCTCGGCCATCTCGGACAGCACGGTCTCGGGCGAGGGCATAACTCCCCATCCAGGCACCTCACACGCGCCCCAAGAGATCGGCGCGCCGGCGACCCGGTCGTCGACCCCCACGCCATCGCGCTTACCGGGCCGCGCTACACCACCGCTCCCATCGGGACGCGCCCCACCACCGCTCCCATCGGGACGCGCCCCACCATCGCTCTGATCGGGACGCGCCCGACCATCGCTCTGATCGACCCTCGCCGAGGTGGCGCCCGACGACTCATGCGTGGCTTGCATCTCTCCGGTGTCCCTCTCTCTCCCAGGCGGTAGATCGCTCTAATCTGGGCTCACGATTAGAGCGCTCTAACGGACAGAGGCGCGACTATATCCCTCCCTTTCCGCCGAAGTCAAGGGCGCCGCCGGCAATTGGTGGCAGAAGCGCCGCGTCCCGCGCGTTATTGATAGAGCGCGCTAACACGATTGCAATGTTGTCGCGCTCTAAGTAACGTCACCCCGCCAATGTCCCCGCGCGATCCCCTCTCCCATCACGCGCCCACGATGGAGGACGTGGCGCGCGAGGCGGGCGTGTCGCGGGCGCTGGTCTCGCTCGTCATGCGCGAGCGCCCAAACGTCTCGGAGGAGCGCCGCCAGCGCGTGCTCGACGTGGCCGCCAGGCTCGGATACCGGCCGAACGCGATGGCGCGCAGCCTGGCCAGCCGGCGCACCAAGACGGTCGGCGTGATCCTGGACGACCTGCGCAACCCGTTCTTCGCAGAGATCGCGGGCGGCGTCGAGGAGCTCGCCTCGCAGCTCGGTTACCAGCTGCTGCTCGCGGCCGGCGGGCGCCAGGCCCGGCGCGAGCGAGCCGCACTCGGAGCGCTGCTCGAACACCGGGTCGGCGGGATCATCCTGGTCAGCCCGCGCATGCCCACCGGCGACATCGTCGCCGCCGCGGCCGAGGCGCCGCTGGTGATGGTCGGGCGCAGCGTCCGCGGGGCCAACGCGGACACGGTGCTGATCAACGAGGCCCATGGCACCGGGCTGGTGCTCGATCACCTGGCCGGCCTCGGCCACGAACGGATCGCGCACGTCGACGGCGGCAGCGGCGCCGGCGGTCCGCAGCGCCGCTCGGCCTACCTGCGCGAGATGCGAGGCCGCCGGCTCGGCCGGCACGCCCTGGTGATCGCCGGCGACTTCACCGAGGAAGCCGGCGTCAACGCCGCCGCGGAGTTGTTGCGCAAACCCGAGCTGCCGACGGCGATCTTCGCCGCCAACGACATGGTCGCCGCCGGGCTGCTCGGCGGCTTCGATCGCGCCGGCGTCGACGTGCCCCGGGACGTCTCGATCGTCGGCTACGACAACATCTCGATCGCCCACCTGGCCCACGTATCGCTCACCACCGTCGATCAGCCGCGCACCGAGATGGGCCGTCTCGCGCTCGAGCTGCTGCTCGACCGGATCGAGAACCGCCGCGCCAACGAGGTGCGCCTGATCGAGCCCACGCTGGTGGTTCGCTCCACGACCGCGCCGCCGCGCACGCTCGCTTCCGCGCCGGTGACGGCGGTCGCCGGCGAGGCCGTCGCGAGCGGCTGACACCCGCGCCGCCTGGGTCATTTCCGCACACTCGCCCCCCGCCTGGGTCATTCCGCACACTCGCCCCCGCCTCCGCGGTGAAGGTGCATTCCGGCACGCATATCGGCCATGAGTGCACAATGGGACGGGGCGAATCGCCGAGTGTGCGGCCATGACCCAGCTGTGGCCAACTTCTCCCGCTGAACTGATCGGGGCGCAGCGCGCGCTGACGCTGGCGACCCCCGAGCCCTGGGTGCCGGCAAGCACCCCACTCGCGATCGGTGCGGTCGTCGTCGTGTTCGCGCGCCACCAGACCGGGCGCGGGGCGCGCGGCGATCCCGCGTGGGCGGCCGCAGCCGTGATGCGTGCGGCGACCGTGATGCGCCGGTGGCGCATGCTTGGCGAAGCGACGATCGCCACCGCCGCCGCGGCGCCCTATGAACCCGGCTTGCTCGCCCTGCGCGAGGGACCGTCTTTGGAAGCGGCCGTGCGGGCGCTCCCGCTGCAGCCCGACGTGCTGCTCATCGACGCCACCGGGCGCGACCACCCCCGCCGCGCTGGGCTGGCACTTCACCTTGGCGCGGTGACCGACCTGCCCACCGTCGGCGTGACGCACCGTCCACTGCTCGCCGTCGGTCCATGGCCCGCGGATGAGGCCGGCGCGTACTCACCGCTCCGGCTGGACGGCGAGTGCGTCGGCGCATGGGTACGAACTCGGGCGGGAGCGCGGCCGCTCGCGGTGCATCCCGGATGGCGTACGACGCTCGAGAGTGCCATCGAGGTGGTGCTCGCATCGGTACACGGCCACCGGACGCCCGAGCCGATCCGGCGCGCCCGACACCTCGCGCGCGTCGGACGGGCCATAAATGGGAAGCACGGAGCATGCAGCGCACCCGATAAGTAGGGTGCGCGCGTCCCATCGAGACAAAGGAGGCTGGTATGCCACAGGCTAGGAGCAGTGGTTCGGGGTCGGGCTCGAGTTCGGGCGGCTCTTCGCGAAGCGGTCAATCGAGGCGTTCGACGGGCAGCCGATCCGCCGGCAGTCGTTCGACGGGCAGCCGCTCGAGCGGCGGTGGCAGCAGCTCGAGCGGCAGCAGCTCGAGCGGCAGCGGCTCCACCGGCACGCGGCGTACTACGCGCAGTAGTAGTAGCGGCAGCGGCGGCACGAAGGCGCGGAGCACGAGTGCCCGCAGCACTCGCGCACGTTCCTCCTCGCGTTCCGCCGGTACGGCCTCGCGCAGTGGCGGTTCGACTCGCAGTGGCGGTTCGACTCGCAGTGCCGGTTCATCGCGCAGCGGCGCGTCCCGTGCCGGCAGCGCGCGCAGTGCCGCCGCCGGCGCCGCCGCGGCAGCACAGTCCGCGGTCGCTTCCGATCCTCGCGTTGAGGCGGTGGCACAGCGGATCCGCAAGCTGAACGAGCGGATCATCGAGGCAAGCCGGGAAGCGGGCGAAGTGACCCTGTCCAACTACGAGAAGACGCTCAAGGCGATCGCGGGCTCGATCGAGCGTGGACCGGGTCGCAGCGAGCTCGAGTGGGTCTCCTCGCTGGCCACCACCCAGGCCAAGTTCATCCGCGACGTGACCGCCGCCTGGACGTCGGCCGCGCGCGGAATGCTCAAGTAACCGGGCGTAGGTCAGGCAGCCAGATCACATCGGGACGCGGCGCGCCGCCGTCCGCGCCCGGCGAACGCTCCGGCGCGGGCGCGGGTGAGCAGCGCCACGGGCACCGTGGCGAGCACGGCTCCCGCGGCGGCGACCAGCGCGCCGCTCGGATCGGCCGCGCGCGCTGCGAGACCGACCGCCGGCCCGCCCAGCCCGACGCCGGCGTCGAAGTAGGCGAAGAACGCGCCCGCCGTCCGGCCGTGCCGGCTGGACGGCACCGACGCCAGCGCGAGCAGTCCGAGTGAGGGGACCGCCAGGCCCTGCCCAACCGCCATGACCACAAGCGCCACGAGCGCGGCCGGCGCGTTCGTGGCGACGCCCAGCCCGACCAGGCCCGCGGCCTCGAGCGTCACCGCTGCCGAGAGCGTGCGGGCAGGACCGAAGCGGTCCGGGATCCCGGCGAGGATGGTGCGGCTGGCAATCACACCCGCGCCGAATACCGGGATGACGAACGCCGCGATCCCGCTCTTCTGCTCGGTCGCCGCGGCCGCCCCGAAGGACAGGATGGCGACGTAGCCGAAGTTGACCAGCATCAGCCCGAGTCCGGGGCGGAAGGTCGCCCGGAAGGCACTGGGCACGTCGGCGCCGCCCCGCTCGCCGCCGCCCCGCTCGCCGCCGCCCCGCTCGCCGCCGCCCCGCTCGTCGCCGCCGCCCCGCTCGTCCCCGCCCCGCTCGCCGCCGCTGCACCGCTCGCCGCCGGCCAGCTCGGCGCCGGCGACCTCGCCCCCGTCGTCGTGCGCAACGGCGTGCGCAGCCTCGTCCTTCCTGCGCGCCATCACGAATGCGAGCGCCGCCCCGAGCAGGGGCAGGATCGCCGCGGCGATCCACACCCGCGTGGGATGCGACTGGCCGACGAGCGCCTGCGAGAGCGGCGGTCCCACGGTCAGGCCGGCGTAGTTGGCCAGGCCGATGTGACCCATCGCACGGCCACGCCGGGCCGGACCCGCCAGTCGTAGCAGCCACAGGACCGTCGCCGCCATCATCGCGGCCTCGCCCGCGCCGACCGCGAGGCGGCTCGCGATCAGCGCCGGCAGCGCGGTGACGTAGGCCGGGATGGTGCCCACCGCCATGACCAGCGCGCCGGCGATCACCACGCGGGCGGGGCCGATCCGATCGGCGATCCGTCCTCCCTGGGGGCGTCCCAGCGCGCCGGTCAGCGCCGGCGCCCCAACCGCGAATCCGACCAGCACGGCGCCGCCGCCCAGCGAATGAACGTAGTCGGGAAGGATGCCGAGGACCGTCCCGAGTGCCGCGTAGCACAGGATCGCGGTCGCCAGCACGGTCAGATATCTGGTGCCGGCGCCGTTCTCCCGCGCACGCCGGCGCTTCATCACGGTGGTTTGGATCGTCGAAAAGGGCATGGTTTGATGATGGCCCCGAGACACTTCGATCAAGACCGAAATGTCTGATTCGGACCGTCGCCCGCGGCGCGGCAGCTCCGCCCGGACCCACGACCTGCATAACCCGACACTCGGCGTCGATCCGCGCGGCCGTGACGGGCTCAGCGTGCCCCGAGGGTGTCGCATGACTCGTGGCCGTTGTGACCGGCTCACAAGGGGCAATCAACACGCACCGCGTGAATCGAGCAAACTCTGGCGATTGAGTCTCGGATACGTCAACTGAATCGCCAAAGTTCAGGCACGGGTCGCGTAAGCCGTCCGCTGCGTTGTGACCGAGACACAACGAACCGCCCCGCCGCCGGTTTGTGCGACAGGCTCCCCACATGCGTAGTGCGTCACGGCTCGCCCGGCGGCCGGGGAGTGTCGAGTTGCGCAGGTTCTAGGCGACGTCCGCGACCGCGCCACCGGGGATGGCGGCGATCAGGGCGTCGGTGGCGGCCTCGAACACGGCGTGCGGGGTGCCCGCCGCGCACCACACCGTGTCGAACCGCCGCAGCGACCCGTCGATCAGCGTTTCGAGCGGCCGGTCGTGGCCCAGTGGTGGTATCCCGCCGATCGCGAATCCGGTGCCGGCGCGAGCCTCTTCGGCGCTCGCCGCCCGCAGCCCGAGCCGGTCGGCCGCCACCCGACGGTCGCCGGCGCACAGCACCATCACGGGCTGCCCGTCGCGCATGAACACCAGCGACTTCACGATCTGGCCTACCTCGCAGCCGACCGCGGCCGCGGCCTCGGGCGCAGTCCGGGTGGACGCCGGCAGCGTCTGCACGGTGACCTCCAGCCCGTGCTCGCGCAACCGGTCCCGGAGCTTCCCGGCGGTGGGATGAAGGCTAGGTTCGGAGCTCACCGGGCTCGAGGTCGGGCGGCAACGGGACCTCTTGTGGCGAGGCCCCCTGCTCGTCGCTCCAGGCCCCGAACGCCTCGCCGTCCCGGCTTTGGTGCTCGTTAGCCGCACCGAACGCGAGCATGACCAAACGACCCGGTCCACGGTTCACCAGCTGGCGGCGGACCTGCGGCGCCACCCTCATCAGCTCCCCCACGCCAACCTCGGTCGGCTCGCCCTCGAGCACGATCGTGAGGCTTCCCTCGAGCACCAGGTAGACCTCCTCCTGCCGGGTGTGGCGATGGATACGCCCGCGCTGCCCGGGCTCGAGCACGATCTGGTTCATCCCGAACGAGCTCACCCCGAGCTGTCGGCGCAGAGGCAGGAAGCGCTCGCCGACGTCGGGGTTCAGCCGGGTCCTCGCCGTGCCGTCGTCCATCCCAGGGCATCTTCGCAGGTGCGGATCAGGGGCGAGGGCGACCCGGTCCCCATGGTCGTCCGCACCACGCTGCCGTTCGTCACCGTGCCGCATCCGGTCAGATCGACGCGGATCGTGAGGCGCTGCCCGCCGGGATAGGTGAGCAGCGCGACGATCTCCGAACCGTCGTCGTCGGGGCAGTTGATCGGTCCGGCGGGCATGTGCGGAAGGCGATCGAGCTCATCGACGAGTTAGCTCGAGACACGCCCGGCGCTCAGCAACCGCGACGCCACCAACTGCAACCCCGGATGCGCGTTCAACCCGGAGTACTGGCACAGCCGGATCGCACCCGGCCCCGCCGGTGCGAGCGTCGTGCGGGCCGCCGGCCAAGCTGGAACCGAGGGCGACGACTGCCACGCGGGCGCGGTGCTCGCGCACGTAGCGGGGACCGGGACCGTCGCACCGGCGGACGGAGACGACGTGGACGTCGCACTACCGCAGCCGCCGAGCATCCATGCCCCCACCAGGAGACAAAACACGAGTAGTGCACGCGAACCCATCCGCATCCCTTACCCACTACGGACCGTCCGTCGGTTCCGTCACACCAGCGAGGGCGCGGGCAATCACCAAGCGTGTTCGCCCGCGCCCGGTGCCACCACCTCTGGCTCGTGCTCCCCCTCATCGTCGGGTTGACTGGCTGCGCCGCCGTCCGGCCCTCCGATCCCGCGCCCTTCGCGAGCTGCCCACCCCACGTGCCGGCGCAGATCCGGCCAACCGCACACGTGGCCCGGCGTCGGGTGAGGATCCCGTCCGATCCGACGGCGGGGCAGCTGTGCCTATACGCCGACCACAAGGTCCACGAAGCCTCGCTCGCCTGGGTTACGCGCCTGTCGCGACCGCTGGCGCGAACGCTCGTGTCGCTCCTCCAGAGCCGGAGCCCACCCGGGCCCTCCTGCGACGCCGGCGATCCGGTCCTCGTGCGGCTGCGCTACGCCCGGGCAGCGACCGTCTCGCTGCTGGCCGCCGGCTGCGATCCCGAGCAACTCCTGACGCCGGACGGCGTCGTCCCGATGTCGGGCACCGCCTCCGTCGCGCTCGCCGACCAGATCGAGGATCCGTTCATCAAGGATCCCGCGCCCCGGACTCCTACGCCCGATTACATCGGAATGCCCCTGGCCCGCGCCCCGCGCTCGGCGACGCGCTACGAGGTCATCGACCCGAAGGCTCCCTTCGGGCACGTCGTCTGGCAGATCCCGCTCCCCGGCATCCCGCAGGACCGCGGCCTCGGCCCGCCAGAGCTCATCATCGCCACCAACCGCGCGCCGCGCTGCAAAACAAACCAGCTCCAAGCGGGCTACCAGAACGGCGGGAACGCCACCGAGAACCACTTCGGCAACATCGTCGTGCTCGACACCTCGACAGAACCGTGCACGCTCGAGGGACGACTCACGCTGACCGGCGAAAACGCCCGCGGTAGACCCGACACAGAGACGATCTCCGAAACCGTCGCCCGACCGCTCGTGCTGAGTCGGGCCCTGTCCGCCATAGTCGGCTTCGCCGGAGGTACGACGGATAACTCCGGCGACGGCGACTGCGGTGGCCACCCGACGATCCCCAGCAGGTGGTCGCTGAGACTCCACAATGGCGCCTCGCTAACGACGCCCAACGGCGCGCCCGGCGAAGGTGGCTCGTTCTACAGCTGCCGTGGCGAGGTGTCTTTCGGGCTCAGCCCGCCGGCGGCGCCGTCGAGTCGCGCACGATCAGCTTGGTCTCGAGTTGGACGTGCAGCGCCTCCATCCGCTGGTTCTGGAGCTGGCGGACGAGCAGGTTCACCGCCATCCGCCCCATCTCCGCGAGCGGCTGGCGCACGGTGGTCAGCGCCGGCGTGACGATCGAGGCCTCGAATGTGTCGTCGAACCCGACCACCGACAAATCACGAGGGATACTCAAGCCGCGCTCCCGCGCCGCCTGCATGACCCCGATCGCGAGCATGTCGTTGAAGGCGAAGACCGCGGTCGGCGGGTCAGGCAGGTCGAGCAGCGACAGCGCGGCCTCGACCCCGCCCTCCGCGTGGAAGTTTGACTCGACCACCAGCTCGGGCGATGGCATGACGCCGGCGGCCGCGAGCGCGCCGCGATAGCCGCGCAGTCGCTCCTCCGTGGCGATCCACCCGCGTGGGCCGGTGATCGCGGCGATCCGCCGGTGCCCGAGCGAGAGCAGGTGCTCGACCGCCTCGCTCGCCCCGAGCGAATGTGCCGCGGACACGGTCGGGACGCGTTCGTCGAGTTGCTTCAACGGGTCGGCGATGACGAAGCGGTAGCCGTGGTCGTGTAACGCCGCGAGCTCGTCGGGCGACTCTTCGGGCAGGATCAGGAGCGCCCCGTCGGTCGTGCCCTGCATGAGCCGCTCGAGCAGCGACACCTCGCGGTCGTGCTCGTGATGGGTCGGGCACAGGACCATGCGCATGTCCTGCTCGTACAGCGCCTCGCCGGCGCCGTCGAGAATCACCGCGAAGTAGGAGTGGTGAAGCACCGGCGTGGTCACACCGACCAGGCCGGTCCGTCCCGCCGACAGCCCGCGGGCGGTCCGGTTGGTGCTGTAGCCATGCTCGCGGACGACCCGGAGCACCGCGTCCCGCGCCTTCTCAGACACCTCGGCGCGACCATTTATCACCCGCGAGACGGTCGCGGTCGAGACGCCGGCGAGATCGGCGACCTCGCGGATCGTCAGTCGGGTCGAACGGCCATTTTCCGGGCGGGTGGTGGAACTCATACGGGGAATTGAATCACAGTTTCTGAAACGTTACGGGCAATGGCATCTCGCTATGCCCGCAACTTACTCAGAAAATTCATGAAAATCAACCTTGACAGCCACGAAACTTTCCCGGTACCGTTTTCACGCCAAGTCCGCCGGAAGAGGAAGAGGGACAGAGCATCATGTGGTTCATCACGCGACGGCTGGGCTTCTACGCCGTCGCGGCCTGGGTAGCGATCACGATCAACTTCGCGATCCCGCGGGTCATGCCGGGCAACGCGGTCGACACGCTGCTCGCCAAATATCCGACGCTCGACGCGAACTCGCTCAAGGCGCTCGAGGCCGAGTTCGGGACCCACACCCACGGCAGCCTGATCAGCCAGTACCTCACCTACCTCGGGAACCTCGCCCACGGGAACCTTGGGACCTCGGTCAATCTGTACCCGGCCAAGGTCACGACCGTGATCGCGCAGACGCTGCCGTGGACGGTGATCCTCGTCGGCACGGCCACCATCATCAGCTTCGCGGTCGGGACGCTGCTCGGGATCCTCGCCGCCTGGCGCCGCGGCGGCTGGCTCGACCGCGCGCTGCCCGCTTTCACCTTTCTCCAGGCGACCCCGTACTTCTTTCTCGCGCTGATCGTGATCGAGCTGTTCGCGGTCAGCTGGGGCCTGTTCCCGTTCGGTCAGGGCTACAGCCTCGGCCTCGCCCCCGGGTGGGACTGGTCGTTCATCTCGAGCGCCGCCTACCACTCCGTCCTGCCCGCGCTCACGATCATCGTGACCTCGATGGCGGGGTGGATGCTGCAGATGCGCAACGTGATGATCACCACCGTCGGCGAGGACTACGTGCTCGTCGCCCAGGCCAAGGGGCTGTCGCCCCGCCGGGTGATGTTCAGCTACGCGGCGCGCAACGCGATCCTGCCCAACCTCGCCGGGTTCGCGCTCTCGATCGGGTTCGTGGTCGCCGGCGCACTCGTGATGGAGATCGTGTTCTCCTATCCGGGGATCGGGCTGACCCTGTACAACGCGGTCACCTCCGACGACTTCCCGCTGCTGCAGGGGATCTTCCTGGTGATCTCGCTGTCGGTGCTGCTGGCCTGCCTGCTCGCCGACATCGTCTACTACTTCGCCGACCCGCGCACGCGGACGAGAAGCGCGTTCTGATGCCCACGCGAGGCCAGGCGCTGAGACGCCTCCCGGGCAAGGCCAAGGTCGGCGCGGCGATCCTCGCCGTGTTCGTCCTGGTCGCGATCATCGGCCCGACGATCGCTCCCTTCGACCCGTCCGCGACCACCACCGGTCAGGCGCTCCCGCTCGCCCCCAACGCGACCCACCTGCTCGGCACCACGGCGACCGGCCAGGACGTGCTCTCGCAGCTGCTCGTCGGCACCCGCTCGACGGTCGTGCTCGGGCTGCTCACCGGGGTGATCGCGACCATCCTGTCGGTCGTGATCGGGATGTCGGCGGGCTTCCTCGGGGGCATGTCCGACGAGGGGCTCTCGCTGCTGGCCAACGTGTTCCTGGTCCTGCCGGCGCTGCCGCTGTTGGTCGTGATCCTCGGCTACCTGCCGCACTCGGGCGAGCTTCCGACCGCGATCGTCTTGAGCGCGCTCGGCTGGCCCTGGGGGGCCCGGGTGATCCGCGCCCAGACTCTGTCGCTGCGCAACCGCGACTACGTCGCCGCCGCGCGTGAGTCGGGCGAGCCGAGCTGGCGGATCATCCTGTTCGAGATTCTTCCCAACGAGATCGGGCTGATCGCCGCGAGCTTCGTGGGGACGGTTCTGTACGCGATCCTGACCTCGGTCGCGCTCGCGTTCCTCGGCGTGGCCAACCTGTCGCAGTGGAGCTACGGAACCATGCTCTACTGGGCCCAGAACGGCAACGCCGTGCAGCTGAACGCGTGGTGGTGGTACGCGCCGCCCGGGATCTGCGTCGCACTGCTCGGGATGAGCATGGTCCTGCTCAACTTCGGGTTAGATGAGCTCGGCAACCCCCGCCTGCGGTCGGCGGGGCGCCTGAAGATCGGGCGCCGCACCTGGCGGCCGTCGGATCCGACGCCGGTGCTCCCCGATACCCAGCGGGAGCCGGCGTGAGCGCGGTGGTGGAACCAGGCGCCGACCGGACCGACGAGGCCGCGGCCGACACGCGCAGAGAGCGCAAACAGCCCGTGCTCGACATCCGCAACCTCTCGATCGCGTACCGATCGCAGTCCGGCGACGTCCGGGCGGTTCGTGACGTGAGCCTTGCCCTGCACCCGGGCGAGATCGTCGGCCTCGCCGGCGAGAGCGGCTGCGGCAAGTCGACGCTGGCCTACGGATCGATCCGGCTGCTGCGGCCGCCGGCGGTGATCACCGGCGGCAGCGTCACCTACCACGGACGCCGAATTGCAGAACCAGGGATCGACGTCCTCGCGGCAACCGCCCACCAACTCCGCAAGCTCCGCTGGCGCGAGATCTCGATCGTGTTCCAGAGCGCCATGAACTCGCTGAACCCGGTGATGCGCGTCTCCGACCAGCTGCTCGACGCGGTCGGCGCCCACCTCCCGCTCACCGACGAGCAGAAACACGCGCGCGCAGTCGAGCTGATCGAGATGGTCGGCATCCCCCGCGCCCGCCTCACCAGCTACCCGCACGAGCTCTCGGGCGGGATGCGCCAACGCGTGATGATCGCGATGGCGCTCGCGGCCGAGCCCGAGGTGGTGATCATGGACGAGCCGACCACCGCGCTCGACGTGGTCGTCCAGCGCGAGATCCTCTCCGAGATCTTCGAGCTCAAGGGCCGGCTCGGGTTCTCGGTCCTGTTCATCACCCACGACCTGTCGCTCCTGCTCGAGATCGCCGACCGCGTGGCGATCATGTACGCGGGCCAGATCGTCGAATCGGGCACGCGGCGGCAGATACACCGAAACGCCGCCCACCCGTACACGCGCGGGTTGCTCACCTCCTTCCCGAAGCTCCGCGGACCGCGGCTGAAGCTGTCCGGGATCCCGGGCTCGCCCCCCGACCTGCGCGAAAAGCTCACGGGATGCCCGTTCATCCCGCGCTGCGGCTTCGCCACCGACGCGTGCGCCACCGTCGACATGACGCTCGCTCCGATCGAGCCGGAGCCCGATCACTTCACCGCGTGCCCGTTCGTGATCGCCGCGAACACGGCACCGGCGGCCCCGGCGAAGTCTGAGGAGCGAACCACGACGACCGGGACCGTCGTGCTCGAGGCCGTCGACCTGGAGAAGCGATTTCGCCTCGGCCGCGGCCGCAAGGCAACGGACGTCGCCGCCGTCAATCACGTCGCGCTAAAGCTTCGAAAAGGGACCGTGACCGCGCTGGTCGGAGAGAGCGGTTCGGGCAAGACCACGGTGGCGCGGGTGCTGGCCGGCCAGGAGGGTCGCTCAGGCGGGCAGATCCTGCTCGACGGCCAGCCGATCGAGCCGGCGAGCAAGCGCGGCTTCCGGGCCTACAAGGGCGTGGTTCAGATGGTCTTCCAGGACCCGTTCGCCTCGCTCAACCCGCTCCACACGGTCAGCTACCACCTCACTCGCGCGCTGCGACTCCACCAGAGCAACGAAGAACAGAATCCGAGCACACAGCAGCTCGACCAGCTGCTCGAGCGGGTCCGCCTCACCCCCGCCGCTCACTTCCGCGACGCCTATCCGCACGAGCTGTCGGGCGGCCAGCGCCAGCGCGTCGCGATCGCGCGGGCGCTGGCGGCGTCGCCGCGGGTGCTGCTCGCCGACGAGCCGGTGTCGATGCTCGACGTCTCGATCCGGCTCGAGATGCTCGACCTGATCGATCAGCTGCGCCGGAACCTCGATCTCGCCGTCCTCTACATCACCCACGACATCGCCTCCGCGCGCTACTTCGCGGACGAGATCCTCGTGATGTACGCCGGCGAGATCGTCGAGCGGGGCCCCGCCGAGCTCCTCACGCAGGCGCCGAGCCACGAATACACGCGGCTGCTGATCGCGTCGGCGCCCGACCCCGACGCCTTTGGTCGCCAGTTGCCGGCCCGAAGAGAGGACCGCGCCATGAGGTGATCAGGCGCGGGCGCTTAAAGCCCGCGCCCCCGGCCTCACCCGGGGGCACGTGACTTGTCTACATACGCGACACGCCCTGGCCAGAACCAGGGACGTGAATGTCTACATACGCGACATGGCTCTTTTATCAGAGAGAAGGTGTACTCCTCGATGAAACGATGGATCAAGCAACGTAGTTGGCTCGCGGTGTGCGCGGCGCTCGGCGCCGCGGCACTCCTCTCGGCCTGCGGCGGCAGCTCGCACAAGGGCACGACGCAGAACGCCGCGGCCGTGACGAGCGGCGGCGGCTCCTCCGTGCTCACGGTCGAGTCGAGCCAGCAGAACGCGATCACTCAGAACTTCAACCCGTTCATCCAGTCCTCCGCGGCCACGCTGCTCGGGGCGACGTCGCTCGTGTACGAGCCGCTGCTCCAGGCCAACGCGATCAAGCCCGGTCAGTACTACGACTGGCTCGCCACCGGATACAGCTGGTCGAACGGCGGCAAGACGATCACCTTCACGATCCGCCCCGGGGTGAAATGGTCAAACGGCACGCCGCTGACCGCGGCCGACGTCGCCTTCACCTACAACATGTTCAAGCAGTACCCCGACGTGAACAACTCGGGGCTTGCGATCCAGAGCGCGAGCTCGAGCGGCAACCAGGCGACGCTCAACTTCGCCACGCCGCAGTACGCCAACCTCCAGAACATCGCCGCCCAGACGTACATCGTCCCGGCCGCGATTTGGAGCAAGGTCGGCGATCCCGGTAAGTACACCGACCCGACCCCGGTCGGCACCGGCCCGTACACGGTCTCGCAGTTCACCGGGCAGGGGATCACGCTGAAGGCGAATCCCACCTACTGGGGCGGCACGCCGGCGGTGTCCGAGGTCCAGTTCCCGACCTACGCGTCGGCCAACACCGCGCTGGCGGCGCTGCAGACCGATCAGCTGCACTGGGCGGGCAACTTCATCCCAGGCGTCAACCAGGTGTTCGAGGCCGGCCACTCCGATCACCAGGTGTGGTTCCCGCCGGTCCAGACCAACAGCCTGGAGCCGAACCTGAACAAGTTCCCGACCAACCAGCTCGCGGTGCGCAAGGCGATCAGCCTGGCGATCGATCGGACCGCGATCAGCCAGCAGGCCGAAGGCGGACTCGAGCCGCCGGTCTCAAACGCCAGCGGGTTGACGCTGCCGATCTTCCAGCAGTTCCTGTCGCCCTCGGTGGCGAACTCGACCCTGCCGGCGCATTCGGATATCGCCGCCGCCAAACAGGTGCTCGAGCAGGCGGGCTACGTGATGGGATCAGACGGCTTCTTCCACACCAAGTCCGGACAGGAGCTGTCACTCGACATCACGAACCCGTCTTCGTTCGCCGACTACGCGACCGGCGACCAGATGGTGGCCGGCTGGCTGCGAAAGGCGGGCATCAACGCCACGTTCGTCGGCCAGTCGGTGACCGCGTGGTCCTCGGATGTGGCCACCGGGAACTTCCAGCTCACCGCGCACTGGTCGCAGACGAGCGTCTCGCCCTACCAGCTGTACAACGACTGGCTGAACAGCGCCCAGGCGACGAACAACGCGGCCGGCGACTTCGAGCGGCTGAAGGATCCGGCCGTCGACGCCGACCTGGCCAAGCTCGCGGCCGACAACACGGTGGCGGCGCAGCAGACCGACCTGGCTCCGATCGAGCAGTACGTGGCCCAGAACCTGCCGATCATCCCCACGGTCTACGGCGTGGTGTTCGACGAGTACAACACCGGCAAGTTCACCGGATGGCCGACGGCGGGCAACCCGTATGAGTCGGGAAGCCCAAACACGCCAACCAACGAGGTCGTGATCCTGAAGCTGCGACCCGTGAGCTGACGCCCCCAAGCGCGCGCCCGCTTCCCGTCCCTCCTCTCAACGCGGGAGGCGGGCGCGTCGTTTACGCGAATTCGAAACTGAGCAAGGAGAAGACATGAACGCGACGTCAGACGATGGCGTGGTGGGCGCGCGACCGTTCCCGCCCGGCTTCCTGTGGGGCGCCTCGACGTCCGCCTATCAAATCGAAGGCGCCGTGCACGAGGACGGCCGTGGCCCCTCGATCTGGGACACCTTCGCCCACACGCCCGGCAAGGTGAACCGGGGTGATACCGGCGACATCGCCTGCGACTCCTATCACCGCCTGGACGAGGACCTCGATCTACTCAGTGAGCTCGGCGTCGGCGCGTACCGCTTCTCGGTCGCGTGGCCACGCGTGCAGCCGACCGGGAGGGGTCTGGTCAACCAGCGCGGACTCGACTACTACCGGTCGCTCACCGAGGGGCTGCGGGCGCGCGGGATCATCCCCGTCGCCACCGCCTACCACTGGGAGCTGCCCCAGGCGCTCGAGGACGCCGGTGGCTGGGCCAACCGCGACACGGCCTACCGCTTCGCCGAGTACGCGGAGGTGCTGGCTCGGGCGCTGGGTGACCAGGTGGGCATGTGGATCACGATGAACGAACCGATGCAGACGGCGAATCAGGGCTACCGCACCGGCACGCACGCCCCGGGCAAGACCGATCTCGGGCTCGCGGCCGCCGCCACCCACCATCTGCTGATCGCCCACGGCCTGGCCCTCGAGACCCTCCGCGACTCGTTGCGGGGACAGGTGCCGATCGGGATCGCGATCGACGTCCATCCCGTGCGGGCCGCGAGTCCAGACGCGGCGCAGGCGGCCGCCGTCGCGGACGCCGAGGACCGCATCTTCCTGGAGGCGGTGCTGCACGCCGCCTACCCGGCCGCCGCGCGCGCCGAGCTGCTCCCTCCCGACGAGCTGATCGCGCCCGACGATATGGCCTGCATCGCTGGGCCGATCGATTTCCTGGGCCTCAACTACTACCGGCCGGACTACGTGCGGCTCGGCGACTGGGAGGACCTGCGCCGTGGCGAGAGTCCCCTGCCGGGACATCCGGGAGTGGTCACCTACGTCCCGCCCGAGCTTGGGCAGACGAACATGGGCTGGCTGATCGAACCCGACGGCCTCTACGACGCGCTCCAGGCGGTGGATCGGGAGGCGCCGCAGCTGCCGATCTACATCACCGAGAACGGCTGCGCCGTCGACGACTACGTCACCCCCGAGGGAACGGTCGAGGACGATGACCGGATCGCCTACCTCGAGGGCCACCTGGACGCGGCCTGGCGGGCGATCCGGGACGGCGTCAACCTGGCCGGTTACTTCCACTGGTCGCTGATGGACAACTTCGAGTGGGCGCGTGGGTACGCGCGTCGATTCGGTCTGTATTACGTCGACTTCGGAACCCAGCATCGGGTGCCCAAGCGCAGCGCCGCCTACTACTCCGAGGTGGCGCGAACCAACGTCCTGCCGGCCGGCCACCGGATGCGGCAAGCTTCCGGTCGTGAGCTCGACCACCGGGCCAGCGCAAGATCTCCGTCGCGGGCTGTTCCTGGCGCCGTTTGATGAGCTGTCTGACCCGGCGGCGCTGATCGACCTGGCGGTGCGGGCCGAGGCGGGCGGTTGGGACGGCGTGTTCCTGTGGGATCACATCGTCTATCGCCCGCCGGTCCGCGCCGTGTCCGACCCCTGGGTCGCGATGAGCGGGATCGCCGCCCACACCGAGCGTGTGCGCATCGGCCCGATGGTCACCCCACTCTCGCGCCGCCGGGTGCAGAAGGTGGCCCGCGAGACGGTCACGCTCGACCGGCTCAGCCGCGGTCGCCTGACCCTGGGCGTCGGCTTGGGCAGCGACAACTCGGGCGAGCTTTCGCCGTTCGGCGAGGTCACCGACGCTCGCGAGCGGGCTCGCCTGCTCGATGAGAGCCTGGCCCGTCTGGCCGCGTTCTGGGACGGCGAATTCAAGCCGCCTCCGGTGCAGCAGCCCCGGATCCCGGTGTGGGTGGCGACGCGCTGGCCGCACCGGCGCCCGCTTCGCCGCGCCGCGCGCTGGGACGGGCTGTTCCCGATCGACCTGCCGGGACCGGAGGCCGTCGCCGAACTGGGTGCCGAGATCGCGGCGCAGCGGCCCGCGGACGCCGGGCCGTTCGACATGGTGGTGGAGATCGAGCCCGGTGAGGACCCCGGCCCGTGGCACGCGGCCGGCGCGACGTGGGTGCTCACCGGGTTCGGCCGCGAGCCCCGGCTCGACGAGGTGCGCGCGGCGATCGGCGCGGGCCCAGCCTGAGCCGGACTACGCGGGGCGCGCCACCGGCTCGGGCGCGAGCCCCTCGTCACCGACGTCGAGCGCGGCCAGGAACGCCTCGACCACGACCGGGTCGAACTGGGTCCCGGCGCAGCGGATGAGCTCCTCCCGCGCGGCCTCGGGCGGGAGGCCGTCGCGGTACGGCCGGTCGGCGATCATCGCCTCGTAGGCGTCGGCCACGGCGAGGATCCGGGCCTCGAGCGGGATCTCCTCGCCGGCGATCCGCTTCGGATAGCCGCAACCGTCGATCCGCTCGTGGTGGGCGATGACCCAGGCGGCGATGTCGGGCAGCCCGGCGTGCTCGAGGATGAGCGCGCCGATCTCGGGGTGACGCTGGATCTCCTTCCACTCAGCCGCGTCGAGCGCGCCCGGCTTGTGAAGCGTCGCGTCCGCGATCCCGAGCTTGCCGAGATCGTGCAGCACACCGGCGGCATGGATCCGCTCGACCCGGTCGGGATCGAAGCCGAGGGCCATCGCGGTGTGGCGCGCGTACGCACCCACGGTGCGCGAGTGCTGTGCGGTGCCGGCGTCGCGCAGGTCGAGCGTCTCAGCCAGCACCATCACGGCGGCGAGGCGCAGCTCGCTGGACTGACCGCCGGCTCCGGCGCCGCCCGCAGCCTCGCGCTGGGTCTGCTCGACCGCGAGCCCGGCCTGATCGGCCACCGCCATCAGCACCGCCAGCTCGGCGTCGTCGGGCCGCCGGCCGTGCAGCGGCTGGTCGAGCGAGACCATGCCGAGCGGCTCGCCGGACGCTCCGCGCAACGGCAGCAGCAGCATGTCCATCGGGTGCCAGGCATCGGCATCGGGCGCGGCCGCCGCCGGCGGCGTCCACATCGAGCTCTCGTCCTCCCACTTGTAGGACCCCTCGGGCAGCCAGACCGCGCCCTGCCGAACGTGCTCGGAATCGAGCAGTCGCGCGTATTCTGCCCAACCGGTGGAGGTCCCGAGCAGCGTCTGGCGGGCATCCTCATCGCCCTCCACGACGACCGCTCGCAGGTCCTCGCCGGCGTCGTCGAGGAGGTTGATCGCCACCACCTGGAAGGACAGCTCGGCGCGGATCAGCTGGGCGAGCGCCTCAAGCACGGGCAGCACCCCCTGGCCCAGCGCCGCCGCGCGCGAGAGCGTGAGCATGCTGCGCAGGTGGCGCGGCGTCGCCCCGCGGCCGTGGGTGCGGCGCCCGTCGTTCTCGCCATCCGCGTCGCCGGTCTTCACCACCGCCGAGACCACGCGGTTGCGCCCACCGCGCTTGGCGTCATACAGGGCGGCGTCGGCCCGGGCGAGCAGCTCGCCGTAGCCGCCCTGGCCCGACGCCACACCGATCGAGACCGTCACCACCCCGCCGTTGCCGGCGGGGTGGGGCATGGCCACGGCCTCGACCGCGGCGCGCACCCGCTCGGCCGCCGCCCTGGCCTCGGCCGCGGTGGCGCCCGGCAGCACGAGGAGCAGCTCCTCGCCGCCGAACCGGTAGGCCCGGTCGTGGGTCCGCAGGGTCCCGCGGATCGTGGCGGCGATCGCGCGCAGCGCCTGATCGCCCGCCAGGTGGCCCATCTCGTCGTTGTACGCCTTGAAGTGATCGACGTCGCACAAAGCCACCGCCAGCGGCGTCCCCAGCTCGCGGTGGCCCGCCTCGATCTTCGGCAGCTCGTCGGCCAGGGCGCGCCGGTTGCGCATCCCGGTCAGCGGATCGCGGCGGGAGTCCTCGAGCAGCTGCTCGTTGAGGCGCGCGAGCTCGGCCTCGCGATCGGCCAGGCTGGCCAGCGCCGAGCGCTCGCGCCTCAGCAGCCCGCGCAGCCGGCTCTCGAGCAGGCTGCCCCGAAGCGCCAGCGACAGCCCCGTGAACAGAAGGCCGAGGAACAGCGCGAAGCGGGTCGTCCGCGACTGATCGGTCAGATAGGCGTGCACGAGCGCGGTCAGGAGCACAAGGAACAGGGCGGTCGGCAGGATCCCGCCGGTGAGCCCAGGCTCCTCGGTCGAGGTATCGGGCTCGGGCGTCCGGGCCGCCACCGCGCCACCGATGCCGATCGCGAGCACCCCGAGCGCCCACATCGGATCCGCCGCGGTCTGGCCGGGGTGATAGCTCTGCTTGAGGAGCTGCTCGCTCCACATGATGAACGCGCACGCCTGAGCGATGATCCCGCCCAGGACCAGCCGCGCCGGCATCGAGCGCACGGTGGTGACCGCGCCGCCCAGCAACGCCTGGAGCGCCAGGACAGCGGCGGACACGTACAGGACCGGATACACGAGCGCCGATACGCGAGGCGCCACGGCAAGCATCGACACGTGAGCGTCCTGCCACAGCTCGGCGTACACGAGTGCCGCCGCGCCGAGAATCACCGGCAGCACCTCCACGGCCGCCACCACTCGGAGGCTCCGCGACCCGCTGTGCATGCGGACGATGCTGAGCGTGGCCAGCACCGCGAACGCCCACCAGCCGAAGTCGGCGAGGTTGGGGCTGGCCGGCGCGCCGACGATCCCGAACACGTCCCAGGCCAGCTGACCGAACAGCCACGCGCCGACGGCGGCGGCCCACAGCGTCCAGCGCACCCGGTTGGGGCCGGTGGCCGTCCGGCGGGCCATCAGCGTCCCCGCGAGCGCGGCGATCGCCGCCGAGGTCCAGGCGACATCCCACCACAGAGAGGCGTCTGAGGTGAGCTTGGACAGCAGCATCGCCACCACGCTGAGGCCAGCCGGTATCGCCACCGGCCAGCCCAGCCGTGGGGTCCCTAACCCATGAAGCTTTTGCATCGCTTCGATAATCGACCCGGAAGGGCACGAGCCTGAATTTGTGAGTGGTGGGCGTCAACGCGGGGATGGGCCGCCTGCGGCGGCGTCCGTGGGGCCACGTTCCCCATCCGGACGGGCATCGTGAGCCCTAGCAAACCGCCGGACGAGGCTTCCCCGGCCCCATGGACGCCGAGCGGAGCGAGGCCCGTACTAACCGGACCGGCCCGATGGCCGAGCGATCCTGTCCGGGTCATCAGTGCACACTCGGCGATCCGCGCTCGCCCAGCGTGCGCTCGTGACCCGTATGCGTGCGGGAATGCACGTTCGCCGGCGCGACTCTGGCGAGTGTGCGGTTGAGACCAGGGGGAATCTCCCGCCCCACGAAATTTCCGCCATTCCAGCGGTGGGCCGCAGCTAATTCCGGATTTCTCGTCCCCAGCCCAAGTTATCCGTCACCAGCGCGCCAGCCGTTGCGGAATGGCGGAAATTTCGGCTCGGGGAGATGCGACTCGTCGGCCGTGGTGGCCCGTCCGGGCGGTATCCGTGGACCTTCGACCTCGCCGTGAGCGAGGGCACTAATCGCTGGACGGAGCGATGGCGGCCTGCGCGGCCGCGATCCGGGCGATCGGGACCCGGAACGGCGAGCACGACACGTAGTCGAGCCCCGCCCTGTGGAAGAACGCCACCGAGTCCGGGTCGCCCCCGTGCTCGCCGCAAATCCCGAGCTTCAGTCCCGGGTGCGCCTCGCGCCCGACCCAGGCCGCCAGCCGCACCAGCCAGCCGACCCCGGGGGCGTCGATGGTCTCGAACGGCGAGCGGTCGATGATCTTGTCCTCGATATAGATCGGGATGAACTTCGACTCGACGTCGTCGCGGGAGAAGCCGAGCGCGGTCTGGGTCAGATCGTTGGTGCCGAACGAGAAGAAGTCGGCGTGGCGCGCGATCAGGTTGGCGATGAAGCACGCCCGCGGCAGCTCGATCATCGTGCCCACCGTGTAGTCCTCGCGCTCGCGCATCCCATGCTCGTTGCCGACCGAGACGACGAGGTCCCGCGCGATCTCGAGCTCGTGCTCGTAGGCCACGAGCGGGATCATGATCTCGGGGTGGGGCGGCTCCTCGACCGCCTTGGCCGCGCGCATGATCGCGTGAACCTGCATCTCGTAGATCTCCGGGTAGAGGATGCCCAGGCGGACGCCGCGCGTCCCCAGCATCGGGTTGCCCTCGTGGATCTCCTCCACCCGCGCGAGCAGTTTCTCCAGCTCGTCGAGATCGTCGGTCACCTCGATCCGCGCGCGCTCCACCTGGGCGCGCAGCTCGGGCAGGTTGGGCAGGAACTCGTGCAGCGGCGGGTCGAGCAGGCGGATCGTCACCGGCAGGCCGCGCATGGCCTCGAACAGGCCGACGAAGTCCTCCTCCTGGAGCGGCAGCAGCTCGCGCAGGGCGGCGCGCCGGCCCTCGCGATCGTCGGCCATGATCATCGCGCGCATCTTGGGCTGGCGGTCCTCGGCCATGAACATGTGCTCGGTGCGGCACAGGCCGATGCCCTCGGCCCCGAGCTCGCGCGCCCGGCGGGCGTCCTGCGGCGTGTCGGCGTTGACGCGCACGCGCAGCCGCCGCAGCTGGTCCGCCCACTCGAGCACGGTGTCGAAGCGCTCGTCGATGTCGGGCTGGATCAGCCGGGCACCGGGCTCCACCACCGCGCCCTCCGAACCGTCGATGGCGATCTCGTCGCCCTCCTTGAACACCCGTCCGTCGATCGTCACCTGGCCGGCCTCGAGATCGATCGCCACTTGTGCGCCGGTCACCGCGGGGACCCCCATCCCGCGGGCCACCAGCGCGGCGTGCGAGGCCTTGCCGCCCTCCGAGGTGAGGATGCCCTTGGCGGCGTGGAAGCCCGCCACATCGTCGGCTTCGGTGAACGGCCTGACCAGGATCACGTCGTGGCCCGCCTGCGACTGCGTGACCGCGTCGGCGGCGCTGAACACGATCGCGCCGGCGGCGGCGCCGGGTGACGCCGCGACCCCGTTCGCCAGAACCGCGTAGCCGTCGCTGCGATCAAACGTGGGATGCAGCAGCGCGTCGAGTGAGTAGGCGTCGATCGTGCCCAGCGCCTCCTCGCGGGTCAGCAACCCCTCGTCGACCGCGTCGACCGCGAAGCGGACCGCGGCCTGCGCCGGTCGCTTGGCGTTGCGCGTCTGGAGCATGTACAGCTGCCCGTCTTCGATCGTGAACTCGACGTCCTGCATGTCCTTGTACTCGGCCTCGAGCTTGCGCATGATCTCCATCAGCTGGGCGTGCGCCTCGGGCATGACGTCTTTGAGCTCTGAGATGTCGCGGGGCGTCCTCACGCCCGAAACCACGTCCTCGCCCTGGGCGTTGATGAGGAAGTCGCCGGACGGCTGCGGGGCCCCGGTGACCTCGTCGCGGCTGAAGGCGACCCCCGTGGCCGAGTCCTCGCCCTTGTTGCCAAACACCATCTGCTGGACGTTGACCGCCGTGCCCCAGTCGTCGGGAATCCGGTTGATGCGCCGGTAGGAGACCGCGCGCTCGCCCGTCCAGGAGTCGAACACGGCCCGGATCGCCTGGCGGAGCTGGTCCTGCGGATCCTGGGGGAACTCGTAGAAGCCCTTGAACTCCTCGACCAGCTGTCTCAGCGCGTCGACGTTCAGCTCCGCGTCGGTTTGCACCCCCGCGTCCTTCTTCGCCCTCGCGATCGCATCCTCAAAGCGCGATCCGGGGACCCCCTGGACGACGTTGCCGAACATCTGGATCAGCCGGCGGTAGGAGTCCCAGGCGAAGCGCTCGTTCTCCGTGGCCTTGGTCAGCCCCTGCACCGAGGTGTCGTTCAGGCCCACGTTGAGGATGGTGTCGAGCATCCCCGGCATCGACTCGCGGGCGCCGCTGCGGACCGACACCAACAACGGGTCCTCGTCGTCGCCGAACTTCTTGCCGGCGGTCTGCTCGAGGCGCTCCATGGCGTCCGCGACCTGCTGATCCAGACCGTCGGGGTCATGACCGGATCGCATGTAGGCGACGCACGCCTCGGTGGTGATCGTGAACCCGGCCGGTACGCGCTCGGTCCCGAGGACGCGGGTCATCTCGGCGACGTTCGCCCCCTTGCCGCCGAGCAGCTCGCGCATGTCCTTCGAGCCCTCGGCGAAGTCATAAACCCACTTGTGGTCGGACATCGCTCGCGATTGCAACCTATCGCTCCGGTCTCGGCGATGGCAACCAGGAGGCGCTTGATAGGTTGGGGTCATGGCCGCTACCGATGCCCCCGCAGCCGGTCGTCAGTCGGCGATCGGCATCTCCACTCCCCGCCGCGACTCCGAGCCCAAGGTGCGAGGCACCACCCACTACGCGGGCGATCTGAACGTCCCCGGGCTGCTGCACGCCCGCCTGTTGCTCGCCCACGACGCCCACGCGTTGATCAAGTCGATTGACACGACCGCTGCCCGCTCGTTGCCGGGCGTGGTGGCGGTGCTGACCGCCGACGATCTCCCGATCGTTTCGACCGGCCCGGGCCGGTCCAAGAACCCGCTCGCCCGCGAGGAGATCCTGTACGCCGGTCATCCGATCGCGATCGCGGTCGCGGAGACCGAGGCGCTCGCCGCGGACGCGATCGAGCTGATCGAGCTCGAGCTCGAGCACGTCGAGGCCGTGACCGACGTGGAGGCCGCCGTCCGGCCGGGGGCGCCGCGCGCCCGTCTGCGCATCATCGAGGAAGGCGACGAGGGCGATCTCGGCGACGCCCACGCCGCGGTCGCCGCCGGAGGCGTCGGCGACGAGGAGGAGCTGTCCGAGAACGTGCTCGGTACGGCCCGGCTGGCCGAGGGCGACGTCGACGCCGCGTTCGCCGCCAGTGAGGCGGTCGTCCGCGGCCGCTTCCGCACGCCGTGGGTGTATCAGGGCTACATCGAGCCCCAGACCGCCACCGCATGGTTCGACGTCGAGGGTGAACTCGTCGTGAGCACCTCGACCCAGGCGCCGTTCATGACCCGCGATGAGGTGGCCTCGCTGTTCGGCCTGCCGGTCGCCCGGGTCCGCGTCCGCTCCGCTCCCCTGGGGGGTGGGTTCGGCGGGAAGATGATGATCCCCGAGCCGCTGGTGGTCTCGGCCGCGCTCGCGACGCGCCGGCCGGTCCGCCTGGCCATGACCCGCAGCGAGGATTTCGCGGCCGCCAACCCGGCGGGTGCCGAGGTGCTCGAGGTCGAGCTCGGTGCGGACCGCGACGGAAACCTGACCGGGATCCGTACGCGCATCTGGTGCGACCGTGGCTCGACGGACAGCATGGGCGTGGAATCGATCGCCGCGATGCTCAGCGCCGGCCCATACCGCTGGCAGGCCCATCATCTGACCTGCTACGGGGTCAGCACCAACCGGGTGACGTTCGGCGCCTACCGGGCCCCGACCGCACCGCCCGCCGCGTTCGCGGTCGAGTCGATGATCGATGAACTGGCGGGACGGCTCGGGATCGACCCGCTCGAGTTGCGGTTGCGCAACGTGCTGGTCCCCGGCGACACGACCGTGGCCGGCCAGAAGATGCCCGTGTTCGGGGCGCGCGAGTGCCTCGAGCGCCTCGTCGACCAGCCGCTGTGGACTGGGCGACATTCGCTCCCGGCCGACGAGGGCGTCGGTCTCGCGATCGGCTGGTGGCCCGGGGGGTACGAGCCGGCGGCCGCCGCCTGCCGGCTCGACTCCGACGGAAACCTCACGGTCATCACCGGCGTGGCCGACATGACCGGCGTTCAGACGACCTTCGCCGCGATCGCGGCCGAGGCGTTCGGCGTCAGCCCCGACCGCGTCCGCGTCGCGCACGCGGACACCTCCAGCGCGCCCTACGCCGGGGTCAGCGGCGGCAGCAAGATCACCTACACGGTCGGCCGGGCCGTCGAAAAGGCCGCGCTCCAGACGCGTGAGCGGCTGCTCGACGTGGCCGCCGAGGAACTCGAGATCGCACCCGAGGACCTCGAGATCGTCGACGGCTCCGTGCAACCCGTGGGCGTGCCCGGCAAGGCGATGGCGATCGAGCAACTCGCCCAGAAGGTGCTCACGTTCGGGAGCCCGTACCCGCCGGTCGAGGGACAGGGCCTGGTCTCGCTCCCGCAGGTCCCGCAGTCCGCCGCCCATCTCTCGCACGTGCGAGTCGATCGCGAGACCGGCGCGGTCACGGTCCTCGGGCACGTGATCGCCCAGGACGTCGGCCGCGCCCTGAACCCCGCGCTCGTCGAGGGCCAGATGCACGGCGGGACGACCCAGGGCCTCGGTTGGGCCCTGCTCGAGGAGATCGGCTACGACGAGAACGGGCAGCCGATCGCGGGCTCGTTCGTCGAGTACGCGATGCCCACCGCCGGCGTGGTGCCGGCGATCGACACCGAGATCGTCGAGGTGCCCGCCCCCGAGGGGCCGTATGGCGCCAAGGGCGTCGGTGAGGCGCCGGTGATCGGCGCCCCCGGCGCGGTGGCCAACGCGATCGCGGCGGCCACCGGCGGCGTGCGCCTGCGCCGGCTGCCGATGACCCCCGAGCGGGTGTGGCGGGCGATCGCCGATGGCAACGGCTCCACCCCCGAGTAGAACGTTCTATACGGTCGCTGAACCGCTCGCGGGCTGGGCGACCGGATTCGATCCCTCCGCGGAGGACCTAGCGCTCGCCCGGCGCTCGCTCCTCGACACGGTCGCGGTCATGTGGGCCGGACGGCGCCATCCCCTGTGCCGGGTGTTCGGCCGGCTGTCGGAGGCGGGCCGCCTGGCCGCGCTGGCGCACGTGCTCGACTACGACGACCTGCACCTGCCCTCGACCACGCACATCAGCGCGGTGTGCGTGCCGGTGGCGCTGAGCTGCGGCGGCGACGCCCGGGCCTACCTGGCCGGCGCCGGTGTGATGGCGCGCCTCGGCGCCGCGCTCGGCTGGCGCCACTACGAGGCCGGCTGGCACGCCACCTGCACCGCCGGAGCATTCGGCGCCGCGGTCACGGCTGCGGTGGCGCGGGGGCTGGACGCTGAGCGGACCGGCGTGGCCATGGCGCTCGCGGTTCCCGCCGCGGGCGGCGTGCAGCGCGCGTTCGGAACCTCCGCCAAGTCGCTCCAGGTCGGCTTCGCCGCCGAGGCCGGGGTGCGCGCGGCAGCATTGGCCCAGGCCGGAGCGAGTGCCGACGTGGGTGCGCTCGAGGACTGGATGGGGCTGGTCGGCGGCGATCCGGCGGCGCTCGCGGCCGCGGCCGCGGTCGCCGTCCCGGCGGTCCCGGGCGGGTTGGCGATCAAGGTCTATCCGTGCTGCTACGCGCTCCAGCGCCCGATCGCGGCCGTCGCCGAGTTCGGCATGGAGTTCAAGCCGGACGCAGTTCGTTCAATTCGAGTCACGACCCCGGCCAGCTCTCTGGCGCCGCTCATCCACAGCCGGCCGAGCACCGGCCTTGAGGGCAAGTTCAGCCTCGAATACGCGATCGCCGCGGCGTTGCTCGACGGCCGTCCCGGGTTGGCCAGCTTCACCGACGAGGCGGTCGGGCGACCGGAGGCCGCGCGCCTGGTCGAGCTGGTCGAGACGGTTCCGCTCCAGGGCGGGGCCGACCTGCTGGCGGGCGAGGTCGAGATCGAGGTGACGCTCTCAGACGGCGAGTGCCTGCATGCGCGCCTGGAGCTACCGCCGGGCGCGCCCGGTCGCCCTCCGACCGACGAGGAGCTGCGCGGGAAGCTCGAGCTGTGCGCCGGCGGCGAGGCCGACCGGATCGCGGCGCTGTCGTGGGAGGCGGCCGCCGCTTACGTCCACAACCGCTTCATGGCCTGACGGCGGCCGCGGCTGAACTGATCCCCGGTAGCTTCTAGTGCGCCACCTGCGCGAGCTGGTCGCGCCACTTGGCCAGTTGAGCGCGCTGGCATGCGGAGCACGTGCCGACGTGGGCGGCGTGGCCGCAAGCCTTGGCTGCCTGACCAAGCTGGACGCGCACCGGCTTCGTGCTGGTGGACGAAGTCTGGGTGCGTAGCATCATGTGTATCCCGGTCTCAGTAGGACTTTCAGAACTGAATCTGAGCCCTTTATCGGCCGCACGCGCGAGGGGTGTAGCCGGTAGCGGCGCTCTACCCGGAATTAGTAGAAACTAGACCCCGCGCGAGATCTCTCGTGTAGCGTTAGAGCGAGAGAGGGCGTGCAGATGAGCCGGCAACCATGATCGACACGGACGCCGAGGATCGGGCGCGGCGCGCGCTTCAGTCCCCCGCCGAGCTCAAGGACGTCATCGCGGCCGAGCGGACCGGCTATCCGTTCCTCATCTGGCGGAGCGACGAGGGCGAACAGCAGCTCCTGATGCTCAGCGCGGACCGCTGGCGGGTAACGATCGGCCGTGACCCGGCCGCCGACATCCCGCTGCCGTGGGACGCCGAGGTGTCCCGCACGCACGCCCTGCTCGAGCAGGTCGGCCGCGGCTGGACGGTGGTCGACGACGGCCTGTCGCGCAACGGCTCGTTCGTGAACGGAGCGCGGGTGACCGGGCGCCGCCGGCTCCGTGACAAGGACCGCGTGGTGTGCGGCAACACGCCGCTCACCTACCGCGAGACCTCAGGTGGGATCACCCAGACCGCCTCCGCTATCGACACGCCGGCGGCGATCCCGCTGTCGCCGATGCAGCGCAAGGTCCTGATCGCCCTGTGCCGGCCGATGCAGGATTCCGCTTCCGCGACGCCCGCGACCAACCGCCAGATCGCGGAAGAGGTCTATCTGACCGTCGACGCGGTCAAGGCGCATCTGCGCGTCCTGTTCGAGCGCTACGGGCTCAGCCAGCTTCCCCAGAACGAGAAGCGGGCGCGGCTGGTGTCGGCCGCGCTCGACTCGGGCGTGCTCGCGGCTCGCGACTTCTGAGCGGCCGCGTCCGAGGTGTGACGGATACACCCTAGGGGTGATGGTCAAGGCCGCCCCGCGCTCGTAGGGTTACCGCCATGACGTGGAGCCAGCCAGAACACCGATCGGAGATCGACACGGTAGGGCAGTGGGCTGGCTTTTACGCAAGGGGGCGTGGCGCGCGGATGGGGACCGAGCGCCACACGTGGCTGGGGGCCGTTGTTGGGGGCTGTAGCGACGCGGTTGATGCCCTTCCGGAAAGGGGATACACGGTTCACGTCGTGTCTCTCCCGGAGCTTCGGGGGTTGCTCCATCCGGAAGGGCGTCACCAGTAGCCCGGCTCGCGCGGTCCTCTCCCGCGCGCCGGACCTCGTGACTCCCTCCGGGGCCCCGGCCTGTGGGAAGTAAGTCGGAATAATTCCGACCTTCATCCCACGCGCCGCTCGCGACCGGAGCGGCACCAAGGTCGGGTGTGCTGTGATGCAGCGCCATGATCGGCGTGCGCCGGCAGACCCGGATCTACCTCGACGGCGTCAGCGGCCGGCGGCCGCCGATTCCGCTTGACGCCGACCGGCTGCAGGACGCGGCGCGCAAGCAGATGCGACCCGAGGCGTACAACTACGTCGCCGCCGGCGCGGGCAACGAGGCCACGGTCGCGGCCAACCGGGCGGCGTTTCGCCGCTGGCGGATCGTGCCGCGGATGCTGCGCGACGTGGAGCACCGCGACACGAGCGTGGAGCTGTTCGGGCAACGCCTGCCCAGCCCATTCCTGCTCGCCCCGGTCGGCGTGCTCGAGCTCGCCCACCCCGAGGCGGATTGCGCCGTTGCCCGCGCGGCGCGCGATACGGGCACCGCGATGGTGTTCTCCAACCAGGCGTCGAGGCCCATGGAGGGCTTGGCCCGGATCCTCGGCGACAGCCCCCACTGGTTCCAGCTCTACTGGAGCCGGTCAGATGAGCTCGTCGAGAGCCTGGTCGCCCGCGCGGAGCGGTGTGGCTGCCGGGCGATCGTGATCACGCTCGACACGACCATGCTCGGCTGGCGCTCGCGTGACCTCGAGGGCGCCTATCTCCCGTTCCTGCACGGCAAGGGCATCGCGCAGTACACCAGCGACCCGGTGTTCAAGCGGATCATCACGCAGCCGACGACGCCGGATCCCGAACAGTCCCAGCCACGCCCGACCCTCGCCGCGCTCCGCACCCTGATCGAGCTCACGCGCGCCTACCCGGACAGCTTCTGGCGCACGCTGGTCTCCGGGCAGGGCCGCGCGGCGGTGCAGCGCTTCACCGAGATCTACTCGCGCCCGTCCCTGACGTGGGAGACGCTGGCCTTCCTGCGCGAGCGGACCGACCTGCCGATCGTGCTCAAGGGGATCCTGCACCCCGACGACGCCGCCCGCGCCGTGGCCGAGGGCATGAGCGGCGTGATCGTCTCCAACCACGGCGGCCGGCAGGTGGACGGCGCGATCGCGACCCTCGACGCCCTGCCGGCGGTGGTCGAGGCCGTCGACGGGCGCATCCCGGTGCTCCTCGACTCGGGCGTACGCGGCGGCGCCGACATCTTCAAGGCGCTCGCGCTCGGCGCCCGCGCCGTGCTCATCGGCCGCCCGTACGCCTACGCGCTGGCGATCGCCGGCCGGGCCGGCGTGCGCGACCTGCTCCTCAACCTGGCGGCCGACTTCGACCTTACGATGGGACTCGCCGGCTGCCGCTCGGTCGCGGAGATCGGGCTAGAGGCGGTCGTGCCGGAGGCGGTCGTGCCGGCGGCGGTCGTGCCGGCGGCGGCGCTCAGTCCGGACGGGTCGTCCGTCGAGCCGTAGCGAGCAGCCCGCCGGCCACAGCCGCGATGAGCGCGACGGCGATGGCGCCGGCACCGAGCAGCGAGCGGTGGTGGGCCACCGCATGCCCGACGATCGTGAGCCCGCCGCCGAGCGTTATCAGGGTGAGGATCAGCCACGGCGCAAGCCAGAGCGGGACCAGTACCGCCGCCGGACTCGTCGGATCCACCCCGAGCAGCCGGATCAGCAGGCCTTCGTCGACGCGCCCGCCCCGGCGCGCGGCGAGCGCGGCGGCAAGCACCGCGACCGCGACGACCGGGATCGCCAGGCTGGGGATGAGGATCAACGCACCGGGGCCGGCGATGCCGAACGCGACGCTGACGAGAACCGTGCCGGCGATGATGGCGAAGAGAGTCAGCGCCGGCAGGAGACAGTGGGCCACGAGCACACGCGCGAATGTCCAGGAGAGCAGGATCGCGCTGCGGTCGGGATCGTCGATGTCGACCCGGAGCGGCTCGCACAGCAGGCTCGCCGCGAAGTACAGCCCGACGGCCGCCAGTCCGGCCGGGAGCAGCTGACCGGGATGGGTCAATGCCTCAATCACAGCGCCCGCGCCCAGGAGCGTCGCCCACCCCACCCGGGACCGATCCCGCAGAAGCCCGAGCGCGTCCCGCCAGAGGATGGCGCGCCGGGGCCGGACGGGCGGGCTGACGCGAACACGTGCACCGAGCCTGCGGGGCTGCGCCGCCCGGTAGCTCACCCCCGCGGCACGGTAGTTCAGCGTCCACGCCGACGCCGTCAACGCCGACCGCGTCCCGGCGCGAACCGCGAACATCTCGATGCTCGAGGCTCCGGCCCGGCTGAGCGCCCACACCACGATGGCCGCGGAGCTGACCACGAGCAGTCCGAGGGCCGCCGGCCACCCGGCGCCGCCGGTGAGCGGGGCGATCGCCCAACCCCATGGTCCGGACCACACGCCGGCCGAGCGGCTGATCGTCGCGCCCACGGCGACCAGGCCGCCGGCCACGAGCAGCACCGCCGGTGAGAGTTGGCGAACACGCGCGGCCGCGCTTCGCGAGGACTGCACCAGCCAACTGACGGCCACGCACAGCGTGGCCAGGCTCACCAGGCCGAGCACCGCGGCCGCCGACCTGGCCGTCCCCAGCCCGGCAGGCCCGCCGATGACCACGAGGATCGCGAGCCCGCCGATGGCGGCGCCCACGAGCGCCCCCACGATCAGGCTGTGCTCGAGCTTCGGGCGCACCAGGTCCGAGGTGGCGATCGGCGCCATCAGTATCAGCCCGAGGTCGGCCGCCGTGAACGAGACCGGCCCCTGCCAGCTGCCAAACCGCGCGGCCGCGAGCACGACGACGAGCAGTACCGCCGGGCCGAGCACGAGCAGGCCATGGACGCCGATGCCGCCGGCGATCAGGCTGGCGATCGCGCCGCGAACGAACACGCCGAGGATTGCCCCGCCCAGTACGCCGGCGTACACCTGATACGCGCTCGGCCGGAACCGCCGCCGATGCGCGCGCATGAACGCCCTGCTCGCGTCCGCGCGTCGCTGTGAGTCGATCGACGGCCCGGTCATGGTCACGCGAGCCCGTACTGCTCGATCACCGGGCCGTCCACGACCTCCTCGTAGGGCCCGGCGGCGACGACGGCGCCGTCCGAGAGCACGATCGCGCGGTCCGCGACCCCGCGTGCGAACTCGAGCTGGTGCGTGGTCAGGAGCACCGCCCGGCCGGCCTGCTTGGCCTCGATCAGGAACTCACGCAACGTCCGCTGCGAGGCCGGATCCAACCCCACCACGGGCTCGTCGAGCACCAGCAGCTCCCAGGGGCGGATCAGCGCGCACGCGAGCTGCAGCTTCTGGCGCATCCCCCGCGACAGCGTGCCCGGCATCGCGTCGGCCTTCTCCAGCAGCCCGAGACCTGCGAGCAGTTCCTCGATCCGGTCCTCCAGGTCGGGATCGGCCACGTCGTGGGCCACGGCGACGAGCTGCAGGTGCTCGCGGACGGTCAGGTCGTCGTACAGCGAGGGGGTGTCGGGTACCAGAGCGAGCGCCGCACGGGCGTCGATCGCGGCGGGCTCCTCGTGGACCGGCGCCCCGTCGAGGAGCACCGAGCCGGACGACGGATCGAGCAGGCCGGCGATCATCCGCACCGCGGTCGTCTTGCCCGAGCCGTTGTGGCCGATGACCGCCACGCACTCGCCCGGGCGGATCCGCAGATCGAAATCGTGCAGAGCCGCGAGCTCGCCGTAGCGCCGCCCCAGTCCGGAGACGTCGAGAACCGGGGCTTCGCTCATCGGACACGAAGATACGCGTCAGCGGGCGAGGGTCAAGGGGGACTTCCCCCCGCCGGGCAACTGTGCAAGGTTCCTGGGATGGAACTTCGCCTTCGCCCGTTCAGGATCGCCGCTATCGACGTCGCGGCTTCGCCACCGAGATCCACCGGCAGTCGCTGATCGTCACCCCCGCCGAAGGCATCGATGCGGTACTCGTGACCTGCGACATCGACAACCTGGCGTCGGCCGCGATCATCGAGCGGTTGGGGGGCGTGATGGATGACGTCCGGGACGATCCCGAGGGCCCACCCAAGCGCCGGTACTGGATCCGTTAGGTGTGGGCGCCCACGCCCGCGACGGGCCGGCCTTCTTCGAGGTAGACGCAGTGCTCCGCGGCGACGCCGGCTGACACGCGGCGACGGAGGGGTCCGCTGAGCAGCGCGACCGCTTCGCTGAGCTCGGCAAACCGGTGATCTTCGATCTCTTCCTCTTGCAACCTGATCGCGGCCAGCTGCTCGGGGTCGAACGCACCACAGTCGAACAGGAATCGAACCCCTCCGGGCCGATCCGGCTTGGGCCGAAGAAAGTCCACGCAGACGAGCCGGCCGCTCGTGACCTCCAGCCCGCACTCCTCCCGTGTCTCACGCTGACACGCCTCCCACGGCGACTCCCCACCGGGATCGATCTGGCCACCGGGGATCGTCCAGCCCTTCTTGTAGTTCGGTTTCAGAACCAACAGTCGCCCGTCGCGGTCGAAGATCATGGCGCCCGCCGAAGCTGGAATTCGCGGGAGCTCATATTGAGGCAGTGGCGTCAGCTGGGACCGCCGAGAACTAGGGAGCCTCGTACCACGCGTCGATGATCGCGCGGCCGAGCGTGTGCGAGAACAGGTTGAAACCGAGGAACGCGGGCGAGACGTCCTGACCGAGCCCCAGCGACTCGACGTCGACGGCGTGAACGACGAAGTAGTAGTGGTGGCGACCGTGCCCCGACGGCGGGGCCGCGCCCACGTAATGCCTGACCCCGGCGTCATTGCGCAGCTGAAACGCCCCGGAAGGCAGGCCGCTCCCCTGCTCGTCGCCTGCGCCGCGCGCCAGCTCGGTCACGCCCGCCGGGATGTCGACGACCGCCCAGTGCCAGAAGCCGCTGGCGGTCGGCGCCTCGGGGTCGTAGCAGGTGACCGCGAAGCTCTTGGTGGCGTCCGGGAATCCACTCCAGGAGAGCTGTGGCGATACGTCCTCGCCGCCGGCGCCGAATATTCCGCTCACCTGCGGTGTGTCGAGCTTCTCTCCCTCCTGTACGTCGTCGCTGGTCAGCTCAAACGACTCGACCTGGGGCAGTTGGTCGTAGGGATTATCGGCCACGATGCGCGTCTCGCTTTCTGTCCACGGGTGGCTGGGCTGCTGCGAGCCGATCCTAACGGCCTCCCCTCGCTCATCGAAGCTCCACTCCGTTGACCAGCAGGTCCTCGAAGGTCGCGGTGGTCTCCCACGTGTCGAGCCCCGACGCGTGGAATTCGCCGACGTCCTGCGCGCTGCTCGCAACCGACGGCGCCACCGTCACGGTGTCGACGGTCCTCCAGGTCGCGCCCCGATCGGTCGAGTAGTAGCCGGTGTACGTGTCGCCGCTGCGCACGAGTCGCAGCGTCACCGGCGGTGGCGCGTACGCGCCCGGAACCTCGAGCCAGGTGTCGACGTCGGGCCCCCCGGACGCGTTCCAAACCATGTTGATCGTGTTGTTGCCGCCCACGAACAGGGCGACCGCTGGACCCGATCCGGCCGGCGCCGTCATCTGGTCGCGCTGGATCAGGCCGGCGCCACCGGCGCTTCCGCCCGCCTGGTCCGAGGTGACCGTGACCTGGGCGCTCGAGGACGGACCGGCCGCGCCGGGCTCGTATACCGCGGCGTAGGAGTCGACCGGCGCCTGCGCGTCGAACGCTGAGAGAACGCCCAACCCGCTCGCGCTGATGGCCTCCGAGCCGTCCGAGGCTCCGAACGAGGCGCCCAGACCAGTGGTATCGGCGGTCGTGAACGGCGCGGCCACCGGCACCGAGACGATCTCGCCGAAGTTGGCGAACGATTCGCTGAGGCCGGCGACCGGGTCATACGATGCCGACCCCGCCAGCATCCCAAGCCCGAGCGGCGGCCCGGTGGCGGGCGCGGTGACGAGGTACTCGACGGTGAACCGGCGCCCGGCGGCCAAGTGGGCATGGCGAGCGCGCCCGAGCCGCTTCACGCGCCATCCGCTGGGCGCGAACAACGACAGCGTCAAACGCTTGACCGAGACCGTGCCCTGGTTGGCGAACGTCTCGCTCACGGTCGTGGTAGCCCCGGCCTGGATCTGGCTCGGGCTCGCCGCCAATGACAGCACCGTGTGCGGCGCCAGGGGCGCGAGATCCCGGCGGGCCTGCGGGGCGACCCGGAACATCGCCACGCCGTGCGCGGGCACGAACGCGCTGATCTGACCGGCGGTCTCGCTGACCGCGTCGCTCCACAGATTGAACAGGCTGTAGCCACGCGCCCTGCGCAGCCCTGCGGCCCGCGCGCTCGTCGTGATCGTCGCCGCGGTGTTGGTCGAGTTGAACAGGAGCAGGGAACGCTCACCGTCCGACAGCGGCTTGGTGAGGACCCACAGGCCGCCGGCGCTGGAGATCGGCACCCCTTGCCGTCCCAGCGGATCCTGGTCGACCGCGATCACGTCCTCGTTCTCGTAGACGGCCAGCGCCGCGGGGGAGAGATCCGCCAGGTTGGTGCTGGCGATCAGCGGCGCCGACATCTCGGCCCACAGGCTGAACTCGGTCTGGTACTCGGTCGGGGTGCTGCCGCCGTTACCGATCTGGAGCAGGTCGGGATCGTTCCATCCCCCCGGGCCGGCGCTCTTGTAAAGATCGACCGTGCCCTCGAAGTTGGCCAGCATCGAGCCGTAGTTGTCCTCGATGTCGGGGGTGGTCCGCCACACGTTGGCTACGGGCGGGCCCCACGTCCAGGCGTCGACGCCCGGGTTCGGGTCGCACGCCGCGAACACGATCGGGCGCCCGGTCGCCCGGAGTGCGCTGCTCATGCGAGTGAACAGGGTCTGGTCCACCTGCTGCTGGGACAAACCGGGGAAGTCGCCGTACGGGATGTTGCAGCGGTCGTACTTCACATAGTCGACGCCCCACGATGCGAAGGTCGCCGCGTCCTGGGCCTCGTGGCCGAAGCTGCCGGGCAGGCCCGCGCACGTCGCGGTGCCCGCGTCCTCGTAGATGCCGAGCTTGAGCCCGAGGCTGTGGACGTAGGCCGCGACCGGCGCGATGCCGTTCGGGAAGCGGCTCGGATCGGCGACGAGGTTCCCGGCGCTGTCGCGGTAGGGCGCCATCCAGCAGTCGTCGATGTTGACGTACCGGTAGCCGGCCGCGGCCATCCCGTTGTCGATCATCTCGCGTGCTGTCTGCTCGACCGACTGCGCGCTCACTCCGCAGTACTCCGAGTACCAGTCGTTCCACCCCATCGGAGGCGTGAGCGCGACCCCATTGCCCTCGGCCAGCGCGCTCGGGGCGAGCACGGCTAGCCACACGGCGCACAGGAGGGCGGCCACGAGCCAGACATGCCGGCGAAGCCGGGTCTGCATACGCTGCCGGGCGTGCGTTTCTCCGCCCAACTTGAACTCGCTCGTCAAAACGTCGCCTGGGCCGTGGAACGGGCCCAGGTGCAGGGTGCCAGCATCATGATCGAGGCCGTCAACACTTTCGGGAATGGACCCTATCTACTCGATACGACGGCGAAATCCGTGAAATTCCTGGACGCTGTCCGCGCCGACAACGTCCCGCTTCAGTACGACGTGTATCACATGCGGCGCCTGGGGCCCGAGTAGAACCCCTCAACCCGACGACCGAGGAAAGCCTCGGATGGACTACTGCTCGATGAACTTGAGCAGCCTCGGCGCAGGAGATCTAGCGCGGTATTACCTGCCGGGTAATCGACACGCCCAGGCGCGGTTGTCACGCTGCCTCGCATGAGCGATATCAACACAACCATCGAGAAGTTCGTCAGTAGCTGGAACGAGCCGGATGCGGCGGCCCGCCGCCAGATCATCAACGACGTCTGGTCAGAGGACGGCGTCTATCGCAACGCCAGGGCCGAGTACCCTGGCCGGGACGGCATCGAGCGAGCCGTCACCGAGGCCTACGACGCGTTCACGTCGAACGGCTTCGTGTTCCGGCTGGCCAGCGTCGACACCAACCACGATGCGGTGCGCTACCGCTGGGAGATGGTGCCGACGGCGGGCGGAGAGCCGGACTCGATCGGCACCCACGTCGCCATGCTCGGCGCCGACGGCCGGGTCGTGAGCGATCACCAGTTCATCGACAAGCCACCGTCGGGGAGGTAGCGGTAGCGGGCCGCGAGGCCGAAGGCCTCGTCGGTACGGCCCGCGGAATCAGTCAATTAGTCCCAGGCGGCGGGGTTCTTGGTGCTGGCGGGCAGCCGTCCGGCCAGAAGCTCACGCAGGTTGGCCAGCACCGCCGCGCCCATTCGTCCCACTCCGAGGTCGGTGAACGAGGACACGTGCCCGCTGAGGATCGTGTTCGGCGCCGACAGGATCGGATCGTCCGGCGCCGGTGGCTCGTGTTCGAACACGTCGAGCCCGGCGCCGGCGATCTGACCCGATTTGAGCGCCGATACCAGCGCCGCCTGGTCGATCAGATCGCCGCGCGCCGTGTTGACCACGATCGCATGGCGCGGGAGCCGCTCGAACTCGCGAGCGCCGATCAATCCGCGGGTGTCGGGCGTCAGCGGCGCGTGCAGGGTGAGCACGTCGGCCTGGGGGAGCATCGTGTCCAAATCGACCAGCTCGACCTGGTGCTGGGCGACGAAGTCGGCATCGGGGTTGGGCTCGAGCCCGAGCACCCGGCAGCCGAAGCCGCGCAGGCGCCGCACCACCGCCTGTCCGATCGCGCCCAGGCCGACCACCCCGACGGCGGCGTCGGCCAGATCGCGGGTCGGCCCAGCCGCGCGCCACTTCCCGGAGCGGACCGCCGCGTCAAGTCCGGGCAGGCCACGAATGCACGCGAGCGTCAGCGTGAGCGCCATGTCCGCCACCGCCTCGGCGTTGACCCCCGGCGTGGTGAGGACCACGACCCCCGCCTCGGTCGCGGCGTCGATGTCGATCGCGTCCGAGCCGGTGCCAAAGCGCAGGATCGCCTTCAGGTCGGGCGCCGCACTGAACACCTCGCGGGTGTAGGGCTCGCTGCCGGCGACCACCGCCCACGCCCCGGCCAGTCCCTTCGCCACCACCTCTGGGTCGCGGGTCTGCGATAGCTCGTAGCGCTCGACGACGCCGATCTCGGGGATGCGCTCGAGGTCGGCTCGGATGCGCTCGGCGAGCGCGATGGCGAGGACTACCGTCCGGCCGCTCAGAACCAGTCCTCGACCTCGATCGACCACTGGGCGCTGTCCAAGCCCGGCTTGATCGCGATCTGGTACTCGCCCGGACCGGTCTTGAACACCCGAGTCTGCTGGCCGCCGTCATTGAGGCCAAACGACATATTGGTCGAGCCGGCGCCGATCACCTGTGCGCTCGGGCCCTCGCAGAAGAAGATGAAATCGCAGGTTCCCTGGTAGGACATCGTGTAAACGATCCGCCACTGGGTTCCGCGGATCTGGAACGGGACGCTCTGGTTACCCGAAAACGTGGTCACCGACCGCCAGGACGGCGTCTCGGCCACGAGCAGACCGACGGTTTGACCCGGGTGCAGCTGCCGTCCGGCGCTCGGGGTCTGGCCGGTGACGATTCCGGGTGCCGTCCCGGGCGCGGGAACGTAGCTCACGCGATCATTGAGATTGATCTGGTGGAGGCGCGCCGCCGCCGTGCCGGACGCGTCCCCGGTGAGTGACGGGACGTTGATCGGGCGCGGGCCGCGGCTGAACACGACCTGAACCGTCGAACCTTCCTTCACGCGCGTGCCGGCCGCCGGCGACTGCGAGACGATGGCGCCGACCGGCACGTGAGCGTTGTACGCGTGAGCGAAGCTCGCGTCCAGATGCAGCGGCTTCAACACGGAGTTGACCCGCTGCTCGCCGTGACCACGCAGCTTCGGCAGCAGCACCGTGGCCGGCCCGGTCAGGACCTTCGCCGCCACCGCCAGCGCCAGAAGCACGCCCAGCACAAGCCCGAAGATGGCCAGGCTGCGCCGGCGCGCGGCAGGGTTGACGTTCCGCCGCGGGCTGTACTGGGGCGCGACCCACGTGGAACCGGGGCCGTTCGAGTCCGGTTTGGATCCGTTCGCCGGGGGAGCGCCCGTCTGCGGAGCCCCCCGGGCTCGCGCGAGCGCGCTCGCCATCTCCGCCGCGGTCTGATACCGATCGGCCGGCTCCTTGGCCAGCGCCCGCACCACCACGCGTTCCAGTGGGCGAGGCGTCCCCGACGGCAGCGGCGGCACCGGCGCCTGCACGTGCCGCAGGGCGATCTCGACCGCCGAGTCGCCGTTGAACGGCGGGTGTCCGGCCAGCATCTCGTAGAGCACGATGCCGGCGCTGTACACGTCGGTGGCCGGGGTGACCGGCTGTCCGTTCGCCTGCTCGGGCGCCATGTAGCGCGGTGTGCCGACAATCGTGGCCGTGCCGCCGTCGGTGGTGCCGCCCTCGGCCAGCCGGGCGACTCCCAGATCCCCGACCTTCACCCGCCCGTGCGAGGAGATCAGCACGTTCGCCGGCTTGATGTCGCGGTGCACGATGCGCTCGGCGTGCGCGTGCTCGAGTGCGCGACAGAGGTGCTCGGCGATCTCAGCGGCGCGCCAGGCATCGACGCGTCCTCCCCGCTTGAGCATCGCGGCCAGGCTCTCGCCGTCGACCAGCTCGGTCACGTAGTAGCGGCCCTCGTCGGCCTCGCCGACGTCGTAGATCTGGACGATCCCGGGGTCGCTCACCCGGGCCAGCAGCTGCGCCTCGCGGCCGAAGCTCTCGGCCCACTCCGGGTCCTCCGACCACCACGGCTTGATCACCTTGATCGCCACCTCGCGCTCGAGCCGGCGGTCGTAGCCGCGGTACACCCGGCCGAACGTCCCCTCGCCGATCAGCTCGATCAGCTCGTAGCGCCCGTCGAGGGCATGCCCCACCAGGTCGGGCGCGACCCGCATCGACGCTCAGGCTCCCCGCGCGTCGCTCAGTTCGCTGCTGATCGCGGATCTGAACATGTTTGTGTCAACGCCGACGGTGATGAGCTGGAAGCCGGCCTGAGCGTAGTGCCGGGCGGCACGGCCGCTGCCGCACTGGATGCCCGCGATCAGGCCGTTCGCGGCGCACACCTGCCGGATTCGCTCGATCGCCTCGGCGAGGGCAGGCCGCTCCTCACCCGCTGCGCCGACCAGGGGTGCCGGCGGCAACTCGAGCGCGATCGCCAGGTCAGAGGGCCCGATGTACAGGCCGTCGAGGCCGGGCGTGCTCGCGATCTCGTCGAGGTTGTCCAGCCCTTCCCGCGTCTCGATCATCGCGACGCACAGGACCTCGCCCCCGAGGTCCTCGGTCGATCCCGACCCCATCACCATCTGAGCCCGGACCGGACCGTAGGAGCGGCGGCCGTGCGGCGGGTAGCGGCACGCCTCCACCGCGCGGACCGCCTCGCCGGCGTTATCGATCAGGGGCAGAATCACCCCGACCGCGCCTACGTCGAGCGCCCGCATGATCAGGTGAGGCTCGTTCCACGCCAGCCGGGCCAGCGGCGCCGCGCCGGCCGCCTGCATGGCCTGGAACATCGCGATCATCGTTGCCTCGTTGACGAGGCCGTGCTGAAGGTCGGCGCACACGTAGTCGTAGCCGACCGCGCTGCCCAACTCCGCCGTGAACGCAGTTGGGATGCCGGCCCACATTCCGAAAGCCGCCTCGCCCGCATCCCATTTCGCGCGCAGCCGCTTGCCCGCCGAGTTCGTCGTCCCCATCGACGCCCAATGGTACGAGCTAAGGAATCTGGACGACCGGCCCCTGGCCCGGCCGCCACACGCCGCGCGGCATCGCGTCCGTCGAGAACGGCATCGCCACGTCGCCCGTGGCGTCCACCGCGATCAGCCCGCCGACGCCATCGCAGTCGGCGACCTCGCCCAGAACCGCGCCCGCCGCCGACTCGACCGCGACGCCGGATCCCACCAGTGCCCCGAGCAGACGCGCTGCCCCGCACCGGATGAACGCCTCGCCGGCGCCCGTGCACGAGACGGCCACGGAGCGGTCAGCCCACGTTCCCGCGCCGATCAACGGCGAGTCCCCCACCCTCCCGGGCCGCTGACCCAGACGCCCGCCGGTCGAGGTGGCCGCCGCGAGCAGACCCGTCGCATCCAGGCATACCGCGCCCACGGTTCCGCGGTCCGAGACGTCGCGCGAATCGAGCCACCGAGCCAATCGCCGACGCTGCCGGGCGGTCACGAACTCCGAGGGATCGTGCTGCTCGAGGCCCTGACCCGCAGCGTGGGCGTCGGCCGGCTCCCCGGCCAAGAGCACCGGCGGCGCCTCGAGCAGGGAAAGCGCGGCCGCGACCGGATGGCGGGTGCGGCGCAGCGTCGCGACCGCCCCGGCCGCCCGGTCCGAGCCGCGCATGATCGCCGCGCTCATCTCGACCGAGCCGTCGGAGCACAGCACCGACCCGTAGCCGGCGTTGAACAGCGGGAAGCCCTCCATCACCATGACTGCCGCGCTGACGGCGTCGACCGCGCCGCCGTCATCGAGCGCCGCCGCGCCAGCTGCCAAAGCCTGCTCCAGCGCGGCCCGGCACTCGGACTGCTGCTCGCGGAGGTCGTCGCTGATCCCGCCGGCGCCGGCATGAACGAGGATGACCGGCCCGCTCATCTCGCGGGCACCGGCGGCTCAACCAGTTCGGCGTACAGCTGATCCAGCGTGGCCGCCGGATCGCACGAGAGCCCGGTATGGACCTCGGAGGGCTGGACGATGGTGCTCGAGGGCGCGACCAGCCAGCCGAACCGCTCCGAGGGCGGCAACTCCCCGATCGCACCGCCCTCCGGTCCGCCGACCGCCACGCGAACGAGAGCATCCAGGTGCGCGTCCACCTCTTCGGGCGAGATATCCGGCGCGAGCGCGGCGAGCCGGCGCTCGTCGAGCCCCACCTTCACGCCCAGGAAGTCGCGCTGACGGCAGAACAGCACCACGCCGGCATTGAAGCGCTCGCCTCGCTCGACGCGTGGCACGACGCGCAGGATCGCATAGGAGAACGGGCTAGGCGCCGACTCGGGCACGCTCGGCCTCGTTTGCGAATTGCCCGCTCCCCACGCGCCGGCTCAGGTACTCGACGTACGCCTCGCGGCCACCGGTGTCCCCGTCGGCCAGCCAGCCACCGGGCACGAGCCCGACCACGTCTTCGAGCAGCCCGCGATCGACCACCGGCGCGAGCCGTTCGTGCGCCTCGACGATCGAGCCCGCGCAGGGCAAGAGCACGTGCTCGGCGATCAGCGGGAAAGGACGCTCCGAATGCGCCACCGGGTCGAGCCCGCCGTGCTGGAGGTAGAGCGCCGCCCCGTGGTCGATCAGCCACAACCGGTCGTGCCAGACCAAGAGGTTCGGATTTCGGGGCGTGCGGTCGACGTTCGTCGTCAGCGCGTCGAGCCACACGATGTCGGCAGCCAATCGATCATCGGGCCGCCACCGCCCGGCCGGCGTGTACGGAAGCGCTCCCGGCAGGAAGTCCACCCCCAGGTTCGAGCCGGCGCTGGTGGTGATCAGCTGCTGGATCTCCGGGTCGGGCTCGGCCGCGCCGAGCACCGGATCGAGCTCGAGCTCGACCAGCTCGGGCACCAGCAACCCCAGCCGCCGCGCCAGCTCGCCCACGATCACCTCGGCCACCAGGGCCGGCAGCCCCTGCCCGGCCCCGCGGAACTTGATCACGTACAGGCCATCGTCATCGGCCTCGACCAGGCCGGGAAGCGAGCCGCCCTCGCGCAGCGGCATGACGTAGCGGATGGCGGCGGCCGAGCGCAGGGACGTGGACACGGACATGACCCGCGGAAGGTACGGGTTTTCCGCGTACGTCAGCTAAGCGCCGCATACGCGGCCGACTGGAGCTCGCGGTGCACCAGCGGCGGCTCGGCCGTCTCGAATGCGCGCTGGGTCAGCACGATCACGACCAGGTCGTGCACGGGATCGACCAGCCAGGTGCAGCCCGAGCCGCCGTCCCAGCCGAACGCGCCACCGTGGTAGACGGCCTGGCCGAACGACCACGAGCGGCCCTTGAAGAAGTCGGGCCCGAGGCCGCCGTGCGCCTTCTGCGCCTCAGTCAGCTGGTCACTCCTCATCGCCCGTACCGATTCCGCGGACAGGACCGCGCCGCCGTCGCTTAGGAGCATGCGGGTGAACGCATAGAGGTCATCGACGGTGCTGAGGAGGCCTGCGGCCCCGTCCTCGAATGCGGGCGGACGGCTCCACTCATCCACCGGCTGGTCCGACGCCACCAGGCCATCCGGCCCCCCGTAGTAGGCGGTGGCGAGGCGGTCGGTGTCGAGTGTCCAGAAGCCCGTATCGCGCATCCCGAGCGGCTCGAACAGCCGCGCTCGCAGCACCGCGTGCAGCGGCTCGCCCGCGGCGCGGGACAGGAGCACGCCGAGCACCGACGCGCCGGTGTTATAGAGCCACCGCTCGCCGGGCTGCGCGATCAGCGGCAGGCTCCCAAGGTTGGTGATCCAGGTGTTCGGATCGGGTTGGACGCGGCGATCGGGCGGGCTGAGCGTGGCCAGGCCGAGCTTGCGGTCGGCCGCGACGATCGGCCACGGCGTTGGCGACATGAACATCTCGGTCTGGATCCCGAAGCCGAACGTGAACGTGAGCAGGTCGCGAGTGGTTATCGCCCGCTCCGCCGGCACGGTCTCCTCGAGCGGCCCGTCCGGATGGGCGAGCACCCGCCGGTCCGCCAGCTCGGGAAGCAGTCGGTCGACCGGCTCGTCGAGGTCGAGCAGTCCGTCCTCGACCACGGCCAGCGTCGCCGCGGCGATGATCGGCTTAGTGGTCGAGGCGATCCGGAAGAGCGAATCCCGCGCCACCGGCGGGCCCCCGATCGTGAGGCTTCCGAGCGCCTCGACGTGCACTTCGTCGCCCCGGGCCGCCAGTACGGCCAGCCCGGGGACGGACGTGTCACCGACGTGCCGCTCGGCGGTTTCGCGCAGCCGTTCGAACCCCATATCGCGGGCTAAGACTCTCGCCCCGCAAAAAAATCATCGGGGGCCTCCTAGAGATTCACGGACGCCATCCCGGCCTCGTTGTAGCGCTCGCCCGCGACTGGCGGCAGCTCGGCCTCGATCCGGGCCAGGTCCTCGTCGGTCAGCTCGACGTCGGCGGCGCCGGCGTTGTCCTCGAGGTAGGTCCGGCGCTTGGTGCCGGGGATCGGAACGATGTCCTCGCCCTGGGCGAGCACCCACGCGATTGCCAGTTGGGCCGGGGTGATGTCCTTCTCAGCGGCGATCTCCGCGAGCTTGGCGGCCAGCTTGAGGTTGGCGTCGAGGTTCTCGCCGGTGAAGCGCGGGCCGGTGCGGCGGAAGTCGTTCGCGTCGAGCTCCTCGGGCGACTTGAAGCGACCCGACAGGAACCCTCGCCCGAGCGGCGAGTAGGCCACGAATCCGATCCCCAGCTCACGGCAGGTCGGCAGCACCTCCGTCTCGGGGTCGCGACTCCAGAGCGAGTATTCGGTCTGCACGGCCGCAATCGGATGAACCGCCTCGGCACGGCGGATGGTGTCGGGCGCCGCCTCGCTCAGCCCGATGTGGAGCACCTTGCCCTGCTCGACCAGCTCGGCCATCGCCCCGACGGTCTCCTCGATCGGCACGTTCGGGTCGACCCGGTGCTGGTAGAAGAGGTCGACGTAGTCGGTACCCAACCGCTTGAGCGAGCCCTCGATCGAGCTGCGCACGTGATCGGCCGAGCCATCGAGCTCTCCGACCGTCGACATGTCGCCGGGTGTCGAGCCGTCCATCCGGCGTGCGAACTTTGTCGCGATCACCACGCCGTCCCGGCGTCCCTTGATCGCGCGGCCGACGAGCTCCTCGTTGGTCAGCGGCCCGTAGAGCTGCGCGGTGTCGAGGAAGTTGATGCCGAGCTCGAGCGCTCGCTGGATCGTGGCGATCGCCTCGTCCTCGTCGCTCGAGCCGTAAAAGGCCGACATGCCCATGCATCCGAGCCCGAGCTCTGAAACCTCGAGCGATCCAAGCTTGCGCGTCTTCATGGCTTCTCCAGTTATTCGCGGTGCGGGTCGGCCTCTCACGATAGGGACTGGCCTGCGCGAGCCGGGCGCGCGGCGGCGCACTAGCGCTGGTCGAGCTGATGAGCCCCGAACGCCCGCAGCACGATCAGCCACAGCTCCCGCCAGAGCCGCTGCTGGCCGAGCTTGGTGGTCATCAGCCGCTTGTACTGCTTGTCGCTCATGCCCGGAGGTCGGGGCACGATCGTGAGCACACGCTCGCGCGCGGTGATCTCGAGCAGGCGCTTACCGCCTCGCACGGAATTGACCCCGAGCCCCCACAGCCGCCAGCTTCGCCCCTGGCACTCGACCGTGAAGCACGCCGGCCAGCTGCGCCGGCAGCGAATCTCCCCGGTCGGCACGCGGAACAGCACGTCGCCGCGCCTGCTGGTGAGGGTCGCCGTCGCCTCGGGACGGTCGACCACTTCCAGGACGGCACGCCGGCCGCTCAGCGACAGCAGACGGCGCCGCCAGTGCACGATGGCGGCGAACCGCCTGCCCTCCCGCTCGGCATATCCGGAGTCGCCTTCGGGCTCCTCCGCCGTCAGGTCCCACACCTCGGATCTATCTTCGCTGTCGTTCATCGCAGCATCGCAACGCACTAACCCGCCCTAGGATCGAAAGTCTTCACCCGAGAGCCGTTACATCGCGAGGCCAAACGCTCAGCGGGCCCGAACCACGAAACGCAGGCCGCCCTTCGGCCCGAGCGTCGGCGTGGTCACGACGGTCGGCGGCTCGCTCGAACACGGCTCGAACCGAACGCGCGTGAACAGCACGCTGGCCAGCGCACGCAGCTCGTACTCGCCAAAACGCTTGCCGAGGCACATGCGCGAGCCGCCGCCAAACGGTATGTAGGCGCCGCGCGGCAGGGCCGCCTCGCGTTCGGGGAGAAATCGGTCGGGGTCGAACCGGAACGGGTCGGGATACAGCTGGGGCAGATGATGGGTGACCCAGGACGAGTACTGCACGCCGATCTCAGCCGGCACCGTAACGCCCGCGAGCGTAACGTCGCGCGTGGTGCGCCGCGGCCCGACCCAGGCCGCCGGATAGCAGCGGAGCGTCTCCTTCAGGGCCCGCTCGAGCCCGGGCAGCGCTTGACCGTCGAGCTGCGCCGGGACCGGAAGGCGACCGCCGAGCGCCCCGTCGAGCTCGTCCTCGACCGCGCTTCGCACGGCGGGGTTCTGACCGAGCTCATACACCAAGAACGTGAACGTGGTGGTCGTCGTGTCGTGGCCGGCGAACAGCAGCGTGACCGCCTGGTCGCGCACAACGCCGGTCGGGATCGGCGCGCCCGTCTCGTCGTTGGCGGAGAGCAGCAGGCCGAGCACCCCCTTGCCCGGGTCCCCGCGCCGCCGGCGCTCCTCGATCTCGGCGCGCACGAGCGCGTCGAGGGTGCGGCGAGCGGCGATCGCGCGTCGCAGCGGCCCGCCCGGCACCGGTAGCAGCTGCATGAGCACCGGCTCCCCGTGAATGGCCAGCGAGGCCTCGAACGCCTCGGCCAGCGCTCGTTCGCGACCGCCGGTCACCTCCAGCCCGAGCAGGCCCCGCAGAGCGATTCGCATCGCCAGCTCGCGCACCCACCGGTAGGCGTCGACCACCTGCCCCTCCTCCAGCCGCTCGGCCGCGGCGAGTGCCTCCTCGATCATCGTCTCGGACACCCGCTCGATGTACTCGCGATGGAAGGCCGGGAGCATCAGCATCCGGAAGTCGCGGTGGTAGGCGCCGTCGGTATTGAGCAGGCCGTCGCCAAGCAGCGGCCACAGGTCCGCGAACCGGCCCTCCCGCCACTGGAAGGCGTCGAAGTCACTCACCAGGATCTGGTGGTTCACCTCGGCGCCGATCGCCCACACGATCGGTTCGTGCAGCAGGCGGATGGTGAACACGGGGCCATAGCGCCGCTCGTGCTCGAGCAGCAGGCTCAGCGGATCGGCGATGATCGCCGCGGTGTGAGACCAGCTGAAGGCGGTGCTCCCGGCCGGTAGGGTGGCGCGGCGCCGGACCCGGCGCTCGCGCTGGACGTCCTCGGCGATCCGTCGGAACAGCCGCGGCTCCATCGGGGCCGGGCGCGGAGCCGAGATCTTGCGGTTGGGCGTCAGGAGCTCGGTGGCTGCCATCGCCCCCTGGTTTATCAGGCTGGCCTGCGGGGGGCGACCGGCACCCTGGACGTAAACCATCCCTTCACGCGGAAGCGACCGCGCGAGCGCCCGTTGTTCTGGAGGACCACGGGCTCCGGGACCTGCGCCGTCGGCCAAGTACATAGCAAGGCAAGGAAGGCCATGACAGACGAACTACCCGGAGTCGGACAGATCTGGCTCACGCACGCCGACCGCGGCGATGACCTCTACGTGCTCGTGATCGAGGTCCACCGGGGCCATGTCCAGGCGCTCCTGTGTGGCGACGAGTGCCACCTCGCCACCGATACCGACTCGGTGCTCGAACCACGCGTGAGCGGCTGTCCCCGCCGCCTGATCGTCCACGGCGACCTGGCGGGATCAATCCTTAACGACCGTCTGAGGCAGCTGATGGGAAGCGTCACCCCCGAGCTGGTGCAGCGCGTCGTGCTCAGAGGCCGTGGAATGGATTTCCACTCCAACGACCTGGGCCGGGGAAGGCCGATCGGCGACGACACCGACCCTCGCTGGAACTGGAAGCTGGAGAAGCTCCGAGAACTCCGCCGGGTGCGGGCCAGCGCACGCGAACTGGGGTGGGAGATGTACAAGCTCGGTGCCCCGGCCCCCGAAGGGGCGGCCTAGATCCCTAGGCCGCCCGTTCGGGCCGAGACGGGCGCCACGCGCTGCGCGGTTCCGCTTCCATGCGGACGATCATTTCTGCTCGTTCCAGACGGCGCTCGCGCCGCCACTGCTTGACCTGTTCGAGCCGGGCGGACCAGCGCCCAGCAGGCACGGCTGATTGCAGGCGCGCACTCGCGGCCTGCGGATCTCCTCTCATGGGAGGTCCTCCTTTTGAATTGTGGTGTGACTTGTGTGAAACCCGGCAGAGTGAATTACGGCAGCGTTCAGCCACCGACACTCACCGCGCGCGTGTCACCATGCGCGCGTTACTACGTCACTCCTGGATGTCACCGGCACCTGGCGCACAAAAAAGGGCGACCCTTTGGGTCGCCCTCGCGGTCGGTCCGTATGTTGCGCTAAAGCTAGCGCTCATACCTCCGGGCGAGGGTGACATATCCCTGAGCGGTGGCGGCCGTGTCCACGCCGCGCGCATCCGTTGCGCAGAGCATGAAGCCGGGAGCCATGTGGTCGGAATATGTGATCGTGGAGGCGCTCATAAGGTCCTTCTCCTTCAGGTGCCAGAAGGGTAACCGAGCGTGCGGACGATTACAAGGGCTTCGTGAAATTAATCCCGCGGGCCGAACCGACGAGGCCTTCGGCCTCGCGGCCCGCATTACTTCGTAAATCACCGAGTTACTTCGGTCCGCGTTTCCCCGGCAGCCGCCATCTCGGCCAGCGCAATCGCCGTCGCCACCCCTGCGTTCAGGCTCTCGACGCCCTCCCGCCCGCCCGGGATCCGCACCAGCCCGTCGCACTTGGTGCGCGTGCGCTGCCGCAGCCCTTGGCCCTCGGCGCCCACCACCAGCACCGATTGGCGATCGAACTCCGTCTCGCGCAGGGTTCGCTCGCCTCGCTCGTCAAGCCCGTACACCCAGTACCCGAGCTCACGCAGTGTGTCGAGGCTGCGCGCCAGGTTGATGACGCGGAAGACCTCGACGAACTCGGCGCCCCCCACCGCGATGCGCGCCACCTTGGGGGTCACCTCGGCCGAGCGGTTCTTGAGCACGAGGACGGCGTCAGCCGCGAAGAACGCGGCGCTGCGCAGCACCGCGCCGAGGTTCTGTGGGTCTGAGATCTGATCGAGGGCCACGACGAGCCGCCGGTCGGCCAGCCGGTCGAGCTCGTGCTCGGAGAAGACGTGGCGCGGCTTGGTGAAGATGCACACGCCCTGGTGTTTGTCGTCGTCGGTCAACCCGGTGAGGCGGCGGAACTCGGGCCACGGGACGAACTCGGGCTCGACGCCGGCTCGCCGCGCCGACGCGACGAGCTCGTCGTGATACTCCGGCTTGCCGCCGAGGATGAGCCGCCTGACGTCCTGCGGGCGCGTCAGGAAGACGGCCCGGACCGAATGCTTGCCGTAGACGAGCTCCACGGCCTTACGAGCCTAGGCCCGCGACAGGTACCGCCCGTCGCGCGTATCGACCCGGATCGTCTCGCCTTCGGAGATGAACAGCGGGACCTGGACGACGACACCGGTCTCGAGTGTGGCCGGCTTGGTGCCGCCGCCGGAAGCGGTGTCGCCGCGCAGACCGGGCTCGGTCTCGCTCACCTGCAGATCGACCGACCCGGGAACCTGGACGTCACTCGGCTGGTCGTCGAGAAAGAGGACGTCCACCGCATCCCCGGCTTTGATCCACTTGAGCGCGTCCTTGAGCGCCTCGGTCGGAAGCGCGATCTGCTCGTACGTCTCCGTGTTCATGAAGTGCGCGCCGTCGCCGTCGGCGTAGAGGAACTGCATGCTCCGTCCTTCACTCCGGACCGAGCGCAGCTTCTCCCCGGCCCGGAACGTCTTGTCGATGACGTTGCCGTCGCTCGCGCGGCGCAGCTTGGTCCGGACGAACGCCGCACCCTTGCCCGGGTTGACGTGCTGGAACTCGAGCACCTTGTAGACAGTGCCGTCGACCTCGACGTGATTTCCGCTCTTCAGTTGATTCGTGCTTATGGACATATTGGTCTGGCGAGGATAGCGGCGCTCCTGCACGCGGCAGTCGTCTAAGTAATCTCACCGACACGCCGACCGAGTACTCCACCTACTTCCGTCCGCGCGGACTCGAGGGCATCGAGGCGTTGCACGCGCGCTTCGTCCGGCACGCTTACCGACCCCATTCACACCCGACCTGGACCGTCGCCGTCCTTGAGCAAGGCGCCGCCCGCTTCTCGCTCGAGGCCACACAGCAGCGCGCCGCCGAGGGGGAGCTGTTCGTGCTCGAGCCCGACGCGGTCCACACCGGCATGGCCGCAGTCCCCGAGGGATGGACCTACAAGGTCCTCTACATCGAGCCGGAAATCGTCCACGAGTGGGCCGAGCGCGACGGCAGCCCGCCGCGCGCGGCGCGGTGGGTGGTGTTCCGCGATATCCAGCTGCGCGGCGCCCTCGAGCGGGCCCACCAAACGTTGGTGTCGGAGCCTGCGGGCAGCCTCGGCATCGAAGAGGCGGTGCTCGGCGCGGTCGCCGCCCTGCGTCCCCACTTGCGCCCGGGACCGCCAGAGCGCGGCCGCACGCACGCCGAGCACAACGCCGTGCGCCGGGCCCGCCTGCACCTGTGCGAGCGCTGGGATCGGCGAGTCAGCCTGGCCGAGCTCTCTCAGGTGGCCGGGCTCAGCCGGTTCGAGTTGGTGCGCCGCTTTCGCGAGCAGACCGACATCACGCCGCATGCCTTCCAGACCAACCTCCGGATCGCGCAGGCGCGCCGGCTGCTGTCGGCGGGCGTCTCGCCGGCCGAGGTGGCGGCGGAGTGTGGATTTGCCGACCAGCCGCACCTGAGCCGGGTGTTCAAGCGCGCGGTCGGGGTGAGTCCGGCTCGGTACGCAGCTGCGCAATAACGTTCAAGACAGACCCGCGACCATTCGTGTCATGGGCGTGGGTCAGTTCGACACCAAGGTCGCGGTCGTGGTCCGCGACGACCTCGAGGCGTGGCAGCGCCTGAACGTCACCGCGTTCCTGATGAGCGCCGTCACCGCGCACGCCGGTCCTGGGGCCATCGGTGAGGAATATCTGGATGCCGACGGACGGCGCTACCTGGCGATGCTGGTGCAGCCGGTGCTGGTGTTCCAGGCGAGCGCCGAGAAGCTGCGCACCGTGCACGAGCGCGCCGCGCGCCGGGAAGTGACGCTCGCGATCTACACGCGCGAGATGTTTGCCACCGGCAACGACGAGGACAATCGCGCCGCGGTGCGCGCGGTGGCGACCGATCGGCTCGACCTGGTCGGGGTCGCCCTGCGCGCCCCACACCGGGACGCCGATGCGGTCCTGCGCGGCCTGACCCGCCACCCCTGACGCCAACCGGCGCAAGCCAGTCCGAAGCTCATTAGCTTGCCGTGGACCGTGATGCGGCAGGGCGCACTACTCGGTTGTCTGGCCGCGCTCGCCGTGCCCGCCGGCGCGGCCGCCATAACCGTTCCCCCGCTCCCGACGCTACCCGGAAGCGGAACCGGGACCGGCATCCTCCAGCACAACCCGGCGGGCGGAACGCTCCAAACCGCGGGCGGGGTCCTCGAGCACAACCCGACGAGCGCACCGGCGGCCCCGCCGATCTTCGACGGCTTTCACTCGGTGCTCGCGTTCGGCGAGGGCGAGGGGACCTCCGATCAGGACCTGGCCCTGTTCGAGGCCAACGGCACCGTGCCGGCCGCAGACCTCAGCCAGGATCAGATGTACGAGGGGCTCGAGCAGGCCTGGCCAGGCGTCACCACCGCGAACCTCGACACCTACTACAAGGACTCGGACTTCGCGCCCGAGCCCACCGCGAGCCAGCTCGCCACCATCGAAGCCGCATCCGCCCAAACCGCCCTGACCGGCTCCCCCCCGGCCGTCGAGACGCCGGAGCCGGGAGTGCTGGTCGTCCGCCAGCCGCCCTACGACGTGCCGCGGATCTACGCCGACACCCGGGCGGAGGGCATGTGGGCGGCCGGCTACGTGACCGCCGAGGATCGGCTGTTCCTGATGGACGTGCTCCGCCACACCTCCGAGGGAACGATGGCCGAGCTGCTCGGACCGAGCGCCGCGCCCGAGGACAGCGCTCAGCTCGGCGTCCAGGACGAATCCTCACAGCAGCTGACCGCCGAGATGAAGGCCCTGCCGCGCACCATGGGCAGTGAGGGCGGCCAGGCGCTCAGCGACATCGAGCAGTACGTCGACGGGATCAACGCCTTCATCGATCTGACCCGGATCGACCCGGCCCGGCTGCCGGCCGAGTACGCCGCGCTCGGGACCCTCCCGCGATCCTGGACGCTCGCCGACTCGGCCGCGGTCGCCGTCTACCTGGTGGGCCAGTTCACGGTGTTCGGCGGCGATCAGCCCCAGCAGGCCGAGGCGTTGCGGATGGCCGAGCAGAGGCTCGGACGCTCCAAGGGCCAGGCCGTCTACGACGACCTGCGCCTGGCCGCCGATCCCGGGGCGGTGACGACGCTGCCGCAGAGCTTCCCCTCGGACTCGACCGGGACGGTGAATCCCACCTCGGAGGCGATGATCGATCCCGGATCGCTCGTGGCCCGCAATGCCGAGACGGGCGCCACCGAGCCCATCGGTGCGGGCACCACGACCGCCGCGGCGCGAGCCACCAAGAGCCTGCCGACCTGGGCGCAGTCACTGGCCACCGAGGGCCTGCACCTTCCCCACCTGGAGTCCAACGCCGTGCTCGTCGACGGCGCTCACAGCGGCACCGGGCACGCGCTCGCGGTGATGGGCCCCCAGGTCGGCTATTACACGCCGGAGGTGCTGCTCGAGTACGAGCTGCACGCCCCCGGCATCGACGTCAGCGGCGTCTCCTTCCCCGGCGCGAGCCCCTATCCGCTGATCGGACACGGCATCGACTTCGCCTGGACGGGCACCTCGGCCTTCTCGGCCAACGAGGACGTCTTCGCCGAGAAACTCTGCAACCCGGACGGCTCCAAGCCCTCAACGGGCTCCACCCACTACCTGTACAAGGGCCGCTGCACCGCCTTCACCTCGCGCACGATCACCGAGCAGACGCCGGTGTCGCCCACAAGTCCCGCCGCCCCCGAGACGATCACCCTCCACACGCTGAACTCCGTCCACGGCCCGATCGGAAGCTTCGCCACCGTCCACGGCGTGCCCGTCGCGCTGGCCACCGCGGCCGCCACCGTCGGCCACGAGGCCCAGAGCTACGTCGCCTTCATGCGATTGGCCGAGAACGTGCCCACCTCACCCCAGTCCTTCATCGCGGCGATGCAGCCCTACACCGGCAGCGAGAACTGGTTCTACGTGGACGACCGCAACATCGCCGTCTACCAGTCCGGCTGGTTCCCGCAGCACGCGGCCGGGAGCAACCCGGACCTGCCGATCTGGGGCACCGGGCAGTGGGACTGGAAGGGCTTTGAGCCGAGCACCGACGGCTATGACCGGCTGCCGGCGAGCGCCAACCCGCGCTCGATCGATCCTCCCCAGGGCTACCTGGTCAACTGGAACAACGCGATCGCGCACGGATGGCGGGTGGCCGCCGGCGACTGGGAGAACGGCCCCGTGGTCCGGGCCACGATGCTCCAGGACGACCTGAACTCGGCCCTGGACAGCGGCCCGGTCGATCTCGCCAAGCTGACCGACATGGTCACCGGCCCGTCGCTGACCTCCGACCTGCGCGGGATGGCGGTGTGGCCCTGGCTGCACGACGTGCTCGGAAACGGGGGCTCAAACTCGCAGCTCACTCAGCTGATCGGGCTGCTGAACGCGTGGGCCCAGAACGGTGCGCAGCGGCGGAGCACGTCCAGCAACGGGATCGTCGACGACAGCCCCGCGGTGCTGCTGATGGACACCTGGTGGCCGCTGCTCGTGCGCGCCGAGTTCCAGCCGGTCCTCGGTGAGCCGCTGATGGACTTCATCAACGCCAACTTCAACTCGATCGTCCCCGACGGCCTGCGCGACGGGACCGGCAACGGCTTCTTCGAGGGGTGGGAGATGGATGTCCAGAAGGATCTGCGCCAGGTCCTCGGCCGGACCGTGCCCGGGCGCTCCTCGCGCACCTACTGCGGCGGCGGGTCGCTCAAGCGCTGCCGGGCGCTGCTGTCGAGCACGCTGCTACAGGCGGCGAGCGAGCTGGCGGCCAAGTACGGGACCTCGATGTCCGGGTGGACGCTCCCCACCACCTGCGCGGTGACCACGCCGGCCACGTGCGACCAGATCGTGCCCACCAGCGCCGGCGCGATCTCGATCCCACCGCAGCCCTTCGACAACCGGGGTACCTTCTATCAGGCAGTGGCGATCCAGGGACTCCGTTAGCCGTGCCGCCGCGCGTCACGCTCGTGACCGGGGCCAGCTCGGGCTTCGGTGCCGCCATCGCCCGCCGCTACGCCGCCGCCGGGGTACGCGTGGTCGCCACCGCGCGCCGCGTCGACCGACTCGCCTCGCTGGCCGACGAGTTCGGTGAGGATTTGATTTTTAGTTCGGGGCTCGACGTACGGGACCGGGCCGCCATCGAGCAACTCGTCGAGACACTCCCGGGACCGTTCGCAGAGATCGACGTGCTCGTCAACAACGCCGGGCTGGCCCTCGGCCTCGGACCCGCTCAGGACGCCGACCTCGATCAGTGGGAGCAGATGATCGAGACCAACTGCACCGGCCTGACCTACGTGACCCGCGCGGTGCTCCCCGGGATGGTCGCGCGCCGGCGCGGCCACGTGGTCAACATGGGGTCGATCGCCGCCACCTACCCGTATCCGGGCGGCAACGTGTACGGCGCGACCAAGGCCTTCGTGCACCAGTTCAGCCTGGGACTGCGCGCCGACCTGCACGGCACGGGCGTCCGGGTCACCTGCATCGAGCCCGGCCTCGTGGGCGGCTCGGAGTTCTCCGAGGTCCGTTTCGGTGGCGACACCGAACGCGCGGCCGCCCTCTACGCCGGCGCCAACGCGCTCACCCCCGAGGACATCGCGGCGGCGGTCGAGTGGGTGACCTTCCAGCCCGAGCATGTGAACGTCAACGTGCTCGAGCTGATGCCGGTCAGTCAGAGCTTCGGGCCGCTACCGGTCGATCGCTCCGACGCATAACAGCAGCCGGAACTCGGCCCGTCGGTTGGACAAACAGGCGAACCGCGGATCACGACTAGTGACGCGCCGCGCCTTCCGCTCGCGGCCTCGACGCGCCAACCTAGAGAGGCTCTCCTAACTCCACCAAGGCGGTGACGTCGAGATGGCCACGACCCACGAGCAGCTACAACAGTCCGCGCGCGAGCACCTGCTCCTGCACTTCACGCGCCACGGCTCGGCCTTCGCCGCCGGGCACGAGCTTCTGGTGCTCGAACGCGGCGAGGGGCCGTACGTCTTCGACACCCAGGGCCGGCGCTACATCGACGCCCTGTCGAGCCTGTTCTGCTGCCAGATCGGCTACTCCTACGGCGAGGAGATGGTCTCGGCGATCGCCGACCAGCTGCCCCGGCTGGCCTTCAACACCAACTGGGGCACGGCGCACCCGCCGTCGATCGAGCTCGCCCAGCGGCTTTCGGAGCTGATGCCCGGCGATCTGAACCACGTGTTCTTCACCTCGGGCGGCTCGGAGGCGGTGGAGGCGCAGTGGAAGATCGTCCGCGAGCACTTCGAGGCGATCGGACAGCCCCAGCGCCGCAAGGCGATCGCCCGGAACATCGCCTACCACGGCGTCACCCTCGGTGCGCTTTCGTTCACCGGGGTGCCGGGGATGAAGGCGGCGTTCGGACCGCCGCCGATCGACGTCACTCACGTGTCGAACACCAACGCGTTCCGGGCGCCCGACCGCGACGATCCCGAGGCGTTCTGCCGCCGCCTGCTCGCCGAGGTCCGCGAGGCGATCGATGCCGCCGGCCCGGACGAGGTGGCGCTGATCATCGCCGAACCGGTCCAGAATGCGGGCGGCTGCCTGCTGGCACCCCCCGGCTACTGGCAGGGCCTGCGCGAGATCGCCGACGAGTGCGGAGCGCTGCTCGCCTGCGACGAGGTGATCTGCGGCTTCGGCCGGCTCGGAGAGTGGCTCGGCATCGAGCGCGAGGGCGTGGTCCCCGATCTCGCCACCGTGGCCAAGGGCATCACCTCGGCCTACGCGCCGATGGGCGCCGTGCTCGTCTCAGACCGCGTCGCCGAGCCGCTGTATGAGCCCGGGGTCCTCCTGCGCCACGGGATCACGTTCGCCGGCCATCCGCTCTCGGCCGTGATCGCCCTGCGCAACCTCGAGATCTTCGAGCGCGACGGGGTGCTCGAGAACGTGCGCCGCAACGAGGCCGGACTCCAGGAGCGCCTGCAGGAGCTGCGCTCGCTGCCCATCGTGGGCGACGTGCGCGGCCGTGGGTTCTTCTGGGCGATGGAGCTGGTCCGCGATCAGGCCAACGCCACGTTCGACGCCGACGAGCGCGAACGCCTTTTGCGCGGCTTCCTGCCCGGCCGCCTGCTCGAGGCCGGGCTGATCGCCCGCCCCGACGACCGCGGCGACAGCGTGCTCCAGATCGCGCCGCCGCTCATCTCCGACGCCGCCGTGCTCGGCGAGATCGTCGACCGCCTCCACGATGTGCTCGCCGACGCCGGCCGCTTCATGGGCGTCGGCGAGACTGTTTCGGCAGCAACCGGGTAAGCGCAGCCACCCCGATCAGCAGCACCGCGAGCTCCCCGACCGCGAGCTCGAATGCGGTCGCGTAGCCCGAGTGCAGCGCTCCGAAGAAGATCACTCCGGTGATCGCCACCCCGAGCGCGTTACCCACGTTCTGCACCGTCGCCATCATGCCGGAGGCGCTCCCGGCGCGCTCGGGGGCGAGTGACTGCAGCACGGTCGAGGCCAGCGGCGCCAGGACCAGGCCCATGCCGGCCCCGACGAGCAAAAGCCCGGGAACCAGTGCCCCGACCGACCCTCCCACTCCGACAACCACGACGGCACCGAGCAGCAACCCGTGGCCGGCGGCCAGCATGACGGCGCCAAGCGCGATCGTCACCCGGCCGAATCGGGCGGTGAGCATGGGCGCGCGCATCGACGTCGCCACGTAGGCGCCGGCGAGGATCGTGAACACCAGCCCGGCCGCGAGCGGCTTCATTCCACGCCCGCTCTGGAGATAGAGCGCCAGGACCACGAAGAACGACCCCTGGCCCGCCCAGAAACACAGCTGGGTCAGCAGTCCCGCGCTGAACGAGCGCTCGCGGAACAGCGCCATGTCGAGCAGCGGGCCGGCGCCCGCGCGCGTCAGCCGCCGCTGGTGGGCGACGAAGCCAGTCAGCAGGACGGGCGCCGCCGCCAGGGACAGCCACGTCCACGCCGGCCAACCATGCTGGCGACCCTCGAGCAGCGGGAGCACCACGGCAATCAGAGCAAGCGTGGCCAGCGCCGTGCCGACCTTGTCCAGCCGAGATGAGTCCGACTGGCGAGATTCCGGGATAACCCGCGGCGCGAGGAGCAGCGCGGCGATACCGACGGGAACGTTGATCAAGAAGCAGCTGCGCCACCCTAGGCCGGCGGGGTCCGCCGCGATCAGCGCCCCGCCGATCAGCTGACCGCTGACCGCGGCCAGGCCCATCACGGTGCCGTAGACGCTGAGCGCGCGGAGGCGATCGGGGCCGGCGTAGAGAACGCTGATGATCGACAACACGTTGGGCATGACCAGCGCGGCCGCCGCGCCCTGCACCAGCCGCGCGATCACCAGCTCGAGCGGAGTGCCGGCCGCACCGCACGCCGCCGAGGCGAGCGTGAACAGCGTCAGCCCCAGGGAGAACATGCGCCGGCGTCCAAAGCGATCTCCCAGCCTGCCAGCGGTGATCACGAAGATCGCCGAGGTGCAGGCGAACCCGGCGACCACCCATTCGAGCGCGCCGTCGCTCGCCCTCAGCTGCGATTGGATCGACGGAAGCGCGACGTTGACGATGAAGTAATCGAGTACGACCATGAATGTCCCGGCCAGCACGACCGGGAGCGGCAGCCAGCGGCTTTTCTCTTGCACCCGGGCGCCCACGCGCGCAGGGGCCGGAACGGCTTCGTAAGTGAGTTCTTGTGTGCTCATGGCGAGCACGATCACATCTGCGCTCGCCCGCGTCGATTACCTCAGCGGTAATCTCCGGGGGCCCGTTCGGGCCCCGCCAGCGGAACTGACTACCTCACCGGTACTAGCCCGTATGGCCGCCAGCGCAAGGGGACTTGACCACGGGTGCACACCTCGGTTTTTTGCCGCCAAGATCGTTCACAATCGCGTTAGCATCGCTCGCGGTGCTGCCCGGTCGAGATGCTCTCTCGCCGAGGTTGCGCCCGCCATCAAGGCTTGCACGAAGCGAGGAGAGCTCGGATGATCGACGCCATCCGTCCCAGCAGGCTTGCATCTACTGCGGTCTGCCTGTTCGTCGTTGCCGCATTCGTGAGCGCATGCGGCAGTAGTTCCAAATCATCTTCTGCATCGTCGTCATCGTCCGCGACGTCGACGGCAACGTCAGCTGCGGTGACCGGCGCGCCCAAGTCGGGCGGGTCCTTGACCGTGCTCGAGCTGGGCGGTTACGCCGGCGCCTGGCCGGCCGGACTGGACCCGGCGACCAATATCAACGGCGCTGCCACCCAAGACCAGATGAACGCGATCTTCGGACAGCTGTTCCAGCTCGACACGGGCGGCCAGCAGATCCCCGACCTGGCCACCGGCGCGACGGCGTCCAATGGCGGCAAGACCTGGACGATCGCGATCCGCCCCGGGCTGAAGTTCTCCGACGGCACCCCGCTCAACGCTCAGGCGGTCGCATACAACTTCACGCGCGACCTCGCTTCGCCGTGTACGTGCAAGCCGGTCTGGCCGTTGGCCAAGAACCCGGTGACCGTGGTGAACCCGACCGAGGTGCAGGTCAACCTCTCGGCCCCCGACGGCGCACTCAAGAACCAGCTCCAGGACGCCAACGTCAACTGGATCGCATCGCCAACCGCGATCAAGAAGATGGGCGAGCAAGCGTTCAAGATCGCCCCCGTCGGCGCGGGCCCGTTCACCGTGGTGAGCGACACCCTCAGCAACACGCTGGTATTGAAGAAGAACCCGAATTACTGGCAGGCGGGGCACCCGTACCTCGACGGCCTCACCTTCAAGGCCACCGCCGACGACGAGGCGGCGCTCGAGACGCTCCAGGCGGGCGGCGCGCAGGCCTACGACGGAATGGCAACCCCGTCACTGGTCAGCACCTATAAGTCGCACTTCACGACGACTGAGCAGCCGGCGACCTCCCCGTACGACATCCAGCTCAACACGACGGCTCCGCCCTTTAACAACATGAACGCCCGGCTGGCCATCTACTACGCCACCGACGCGAGCATCATCGACCAGAAGCTATTTGGAAACCAGTTCCAGGTCGTGCAGGGGTTCACCGCACCGGGTGGACTGTTCTATTACCCCAACGTCCCCGGGTATCCGACATACGACCTGGCTAAGGCGAAGTCACTCGTGAAGTCGCTGGGCGGTCTGAACGTGAACTTCTTCACGCTGGCATCGCCGGTGAACCAGAACTTCATGGAGGCCCTCCAGACGCTCTGGAAGCAGGCGGGCATCAACGCCTCGATTCACCTCTATAGCCTGGCCGGGCTGATCCAGCAGTTCGACACCAAGAAGTGGCAGGCGGCGCTCCAGACCGCGGGAGCGTGGGATCCGGCCGGGGGAGTGGGCCTCGGCTTCCGGTTCCTGAGCGCCTCACCGTTCAGCGGTGTGCACGACCCCAAGCTCGACGCGCTGATCCTGGGAGGCGAAGGAGCGGTCAATCCATCCACCCGCGACTCGATCTATCAGCAGGCCGCGCAATACATCGCCAAGAAGGCGGATGGACCCTTCCTGTTCCCGCTGGCCAGCTGGAATGTGGCCGTGCACGGCGTCCAGGGACCGGGTCTCACCACCTCAATCCCGTCGGTCGTGGTCAACACCGCGCCGCTGTGGCAGGACGTCTCCTACACGCAGTGAGTGAGGCATTGAGCACGGATGAGTAGTACCTCCGCGCCGCTCAGCACTCCGCTGGCGGCGCGGGCCGGCCGGTTGAGCCGGCTCGCCGGCTCGCCCATGCTGCGGTTCGTGGTCCGGCGACTACTGGCCGCGATTCCGGTGCTGTTCGGGGTCACCCTGCTGACCTTCGTGGTGATGAACTCGCTGCCCGGCGACGCCGCGCAGGAGCTGCTCGGCGCTCAGGCGACGCCGGCCGAGATCCACGAGCTGTCGATCAAGCTCGGCCTCGATAAGCCGTTCCTGACTCGTTATGGCGAGTGGTTGCACGGCTTGGTGACGGGACATCTCGGTCACTCGCTGTCCAGCGGGCAGAGCGTCACGAGCATTTTGGGTAGCGACCTGCCCATCACCTTCGAGCTGATCCTGTTCGCCTTCGTGCTGTCGCTGCTGATCGCGGTGCCGAGCGCGATCCTCTCCGCCCGGCGACCGGGCGGCATCTTCGACCGGTTCAGCATGGTGTTCAGCATGGGCGGGCTGTCGATCGCACCCTACGTGCTGGCACTGCTCCTCGTCTGGGTGTTCGCGGTCAAGCTGGGCATCCTCCCGGCCATCGGCTGGGTCCCGCCCGATCAGGGCCTCGGCCAGAACATCCGCTGTCTGATCCTGCCCGCGGTCTCGATCGCGCTGCCGCTGATGTGCTTCTACGCCCGCCTGCTGCGCGCGGACCTGCTCGAGCAGCTGCAGGGCCAGGACTACGTGGTGACCGCGCGGGCCAAGGGCGCGGGACCGTGGGCGGTGCTGATGCGCCACACGCTGCGCAATTCCGCCTTTGGCCTGATCACCGTGATCGCCCTCAACCTCGGCACGCTGCTCGGGGTGACGGTGATCGTCGAGGACATCTTCGGCCTGCCGGGGATCGGACACGAGCTTCTCTCGGCCATCAGCAACCGAGACACACCCGTCGTGGAGGGCGCGGTACTGGTGTTCGCCTTGGTGGTCGTCCTGGCCAACCTGCTCGCGGATCTTCTCTACTCGGCACTGGACCCAAGGGTGCGCTATGGCGGTAGCCCCAACTGACGTCGCCGTACCCGGCGCGCTCGAGGCGGTCACCGGTCCGTCCGTAGGACCGCGTGGGCGCTGGCGCTCGCGGCTCGGCCTCTGGATACCCGCCGGGCTGGTCGCCCTCATCTTCTTCCTGTGCTTCGTCTGGCCACTGATCGGTCCCGTGGGCTCGCCGACGGGCGGCAACATCCTCGAGGCCAACCTGCCGATCGGCTCCCCCGGACACGTTCTGGGCACCGACGCGGTCGGCAACGACGAGTGGGCGCGGCTGCTCTACGGCGGTCGCGCGTCGCTCGAGATCGCCCTGGCCGTCAATGCCCTCGGCATCGTCGTGGGCGGGCTGCTGGGCGCGGTGGCCGCGTACCTGGGCGGTTGGCGGGATGCCACGATCATGCGCTTCCTCGACGTGTTCATCGCCTTCCCCGCGCTCGTGCTCGCGCTGGCCATCGCCGAGGGGCTCGGCCCGAGCGAGGTCCACGTGATCTGGGCGCTGGCCTTCTTCAGCGTGCCCGCCTTCGCGCGCCTGGCCCGGGCCGAGACCCTGCGCATACGCGAGCTCAACTTCATCACCGCGGCGGGGCTCTCCGGCACCGGTCATCTGCGCACGCTGCTGCGCCACGTCATGCCCAACATCGTGGCCCCGCTGATGACCTTCGCTCTGCTCGGGATGGGCATCATCATCGTGCTCGAGGGGGCGCTGAGCTTCCTCGGCCTCGGCATTCCACCGCCGGCCCCGAGCTGGGGGAACATGATCTCCTCGGGTGAGAGCACGCTCTCGGTCACGCCGCGATACGTGTTCATCCCCAGCATCGCGCTGTTCATCACCGTGGTGTCGTTCAACCTGCTGGGTGATGCCCTAAGGTCCAGGTGGAGTCAGCGGTGAGCGCCAACGGGTTGTCCCCAACCGGGAGCGATGTCGAGCCGCTCGGTGGCGGCGGTGGCGCCGCCTCGGTCGGAGCGCCGCTGCTGGAGATCTCGGGCCTGCGGATCGACTTTCACCAGGCCGGAAACGTGGTGCGCGCGGTCGACGGGCTCACCTACGCGGTCCCCCGCGCTCGCACCGTCGGGCTGATCGGCGAGTCGGGCTGCGGCAAGACGGTCAGCTCGCGGGCGATCATGGGGCTCCTGCCCCCGAGCGCCCTCATCACCGGCTCGATTCGGTTCGAGGGCCAGGAGCTGGTCGGATTGCCCGAGCGGCGGCTGCGCGAACTGCGCGGCAGCCAGATCGCGATGGTGTTCCAGGACCCGGCGCGATCGCTCAACCCGACCCTGCGCATCGGGCCGCAGATCACCGAGGCGATCCGCCTGCACTCCGACGTGACCAAGACTGCCGCGCACGATCGGGCGGTCGAGCTGATGGAGCTGGTACGGCTTCCTGCCGCCCGCCAACGCTTCCGGCAGTACCCCCACCAGCTTTCGGGCGGCATGCGCCAGCGGGTGATGATCGCGATCGCGCTGGCCGCGGAGCCCAAGCTGCTGATCGCCGACGAAGCGACCACCGCGCTCGACGTCACCACCCAGGCGCAGATCATGGAGCTGTTGCGCGATTTGCAGCAGCGTCTGGGTATGGCACTGATCATGATCAGCCACGACCTGGGACTGGCGGCCAGCTTCGCGGACGAGGTGATGGTCATGTACGCCGGCCGCGGCGTGGAGCGCGCACCCACCCGCAAGCTGTTCGAGCACGTCCGGATGCCGTACACGCGAGCGCTGCTGGACGCCATCCCCCGCCTCGAGAACGCGTCGCATTCGCCGCTGGCCGCCGTTGCCGGCCAGCCGCCCGACCTCGCCCACGAACAGGTGGGCTGCCCCTTCTCGCCCCGCTGCCCGAACGCCACCGAGAAGTGCCGCGAGCATGCCCCGCCCTTCCAGGAGCAGGAGCCCGATCACCTGTGGGCGTGCTGGCATCCCTGCGGACTGGAGCGGCCGGCGTGAGCGAGCCGCTGCTCCAGGTCTCAAACCTCGTCCAGGAGTTCACCGTGCGCGACCGGGGCGGCGTCAAGGCCGGCACCGTCCATGCCGTCTCGGACGTGTCCTTCGAGCTGGCGCCCGGGGAGACGCTCGGCCTGGTCGGCGAGACCGGATCGGGCAAGTCGACCCTGGCTCGGGCGATCCTGCAGGCTCCCCGGCCCACGGCGGGGTCGGTGCGCCTGCGCGGCGTCGAGCTGGTCGGACTCAAGCGCCGGCAGCTGACCGAGGCACGCCGTCACATGCAGCTGGTGTTCCAGGACCCGTTCGGCTCGCTTGACCCGAAATGGCGGGCGCGCGAGCTGGTGGAGGAGCCACTGATCGCGTTCAAGATCGGCACCCGGACGCAGCGGCGTGCCAGGGTCGACGAGCTGCTCGAGCGCGTCGGGCTCGACCCCGCCCGGTTCGGCGACCGGCGGCCCCGCGAGCTGTCGGGCGGCCAGGCTCAGCGGGTGGCGATCGCCCGCGCGCTGGCGCTCGATCCGGCGCTGATCATCTGCGACGAGCCGGTCTCCTCGCTCGACGTGCTGATCCGGGCGCAGGTGCTGAACCTGCTCGAGCGGCTGCGCACCGAGCTCGGACTGGCCTACCTGTTCATCGCCCACGACCTGGCGCTGGTCAAGCAGGTGTCCGATCGCGTGGCGGTCATGTACTTGGGCAAGCTGGTCGAGATCGGTCCCGCGGAGGCTTTGTATCGAGAGCCACTTCACCCATACACGGTCGCGCTGCTGGCCTCGATCCCGAGCCCCGATCCGAGCGCGCCTCGCCGGCCGGTGACGGACACGATCCGGGGCGAGCTGCCCTCGCCGATCGATCCACCCAGCGGCTGCCGGTTCAGGACCCGCTGTCCCCGCGCGCAGGACGTGTGCGCCGCCGAGGAGCCCCCGCTGCGCAAGCTGGCCGAGGGCCACTTCGCAGCGTGTCACTTTCCAGTCTCACAGGAGGCGCCCGCGCCGGCACTGACAGGAGGAGCCCATGACAGTTCAGCAACCGACTGACACGCTCGACATCCAGTCCCTACTTCCCGACGGTACCCACCTGATCGGCGGTGATTGGGTGCCGTCACGCGGCGGGGAGACAATCTCTGTGATTAACCCCGCCACCGGCGAAACGCTGGCGACCGTACCGCGCGGGGGCCCGGACGACGTGGCCGACGCCGTCGCCGCCGCTTCGGATGCCTTCCCAGCGTGGCGCGACACCAGCCCGAGCAGGCGGGGGCAGCTCCTGCTCGACTGGGCCGCGCTATGCCGTTCGCATGCTTCCGAGATCGATTTGCTGGAGCGACTCGAAGTCGGCCGGCCAAAGTGGGGCCCACCCGGCGCCGGCGGGCCGATGCCGGGGATCCTCACCTTCACCGCCGGGCTCGCGGACAAGGCCACCGGATCGACTCTGCCGAGCATGTTTCCGGACGTGATCGGCATGACGCTGCGCGAGCCCTACGGGGTGTGCGGGGGCATCATTCCCTGGAACGCGCCCGGGCCGAACACCGTCAACGACGCCGGGCCGGCGATCGCGATGGGCAACACGATCGTGATCAAGCCGGCCGAGGACGCGCCTCTGACCTGTCTGCTGCTGGTGAAGCTGGCGTTGGAGGCCGGGATTCCACCGGGCGTGATCAACGTCGTCACCGGCTATGGCCCCGAGGCGGGAGAGCCGCTCGCGCGGCATCCGTCGGTGCGCCGCATGAGCTTCACCGGCTCGCCCGAGACTGGCCGGCGGGTGATGGAGGCGTGCGCGTCGCACCTGATCCCGCTGCACCTGGAGCTGGGCGGGAAGTCACCGCAGGTGGTGCTGCGGGATGCGCCCTTGGACAAGGCGATCCCCACGATCGCCCGGAGCATCACTTTGAACACCGGCCAGATCTGCGCGGCAGGTTCGCGCGTGGTCGTGGACTCCTCGATCCGCGAGCAGGTCGTGTCGGGTCTGGCCGACGCGTTCAAGCACGTGCGCGTCGGGCCCTGGTACGAGGACGTCGACATGGGCCCGCTGATCAGCGCCAAGCAGGAGAAGCGGGTGCTGGGGTACCTGGACAGCGGCCGTTCCGAGGGAGCCCGGGTCGTGGTCGGCGGCGGCAAGCCCGAGGGCGACGTTTACGACCGGGGCTTCTTCGTCGAGCCGACGATCTTCGACCAGGTCAAGCCCGACATGCGGATCGCCCAGGAGGAGATCTTCGGCCCGGTGCTGTCCGTGCTCAGCTCCGACGACGAGGAGGAGGCGCTCTCGATCGCCAACGGGACCCGGTACGGATTGGTCGCGTCGGTGTGGACGCGCGAGGTGGGCAAGGCGGTGCGCCTGGCCCGGCGGATCGAGGCCGGTCAGGTGTCGATCAACACGCTGTGGTCGGGCGGCGTGATCGGGGCGCCGTTCGGCGGCTACAAGTCGAGCGGATTCGGCCGCACGGTCAGCGCCGAGTCGATCCTCGACTACACCCAGGTCAAGAGCGTGATCATCGACGGTCGGGCGTAGCCGATGGAGGTATCGCTCGAGGGGAAGGTCGCGCTCGTCACGGGCGCGGGACCCAACATCGGCAGCGGGATCTCGCTGGCCCTGTCCCGCTACGGCGCACGGGTCGCGTGCAACGACGTCGATGCGGAGGCGGCCGATGCGAGCGTCCAGCGAATCACGCGCCATGGTGGCGAAGCGGTGGCGGTCGTGGGCGACGTGACTTCCGAGGACGACGTTGTGCGCTACGTGGGCGACGTGCTCGACCGCTGGGGCCGGATCGACATCCTGATCAACAACGCGGCGCTGCTCGGCGGACGCGGCGTGCTCGAGGAGAGCCTCGAGTTCTGGAACCGCGCGGTGGCGGTCGCCGGCGCCGGCACGTTCCTGAACACCAAGCACGTCGCGATCTCGATGATCGAGCGCGAGATCAGCGGGTCGATCGTCAACATCCTGTCCTCGAACGCCTGGCAGGGTTGCGCCGGGGTGATCGCGTACGCCTTCCACAAGGGGGGACTGGCGAACTTCACGCGGGCGGCTGCGATGGACCTCGCCCCCTATGGGATCCGCGTCAACTCCTACTCGCCGACCGCGCCGCGCCCAGACAACCCCGAGCTGCTGGCCTCCTTCGCCGAGACCGGCGGCATGCGGCGACGTCCGGACCGATCCTCGGAGCATCCTCCGTGGTGGCGTGAGACCGGCAAGATCGACGTGCGGGGCAACATGCCGATGGCGCCCTCGACACCGACCGACATCGGGCACTGCGTGGCGTGGCTGTGCTCGGACTACGCGCGGCTGATCACCGGTTGTGACTTCGTGATCGACGGCGGCGCGCGCGCCAAGTACTGGGGCTACACGCCGCCCAAGGAGAAGGCGGAGCCGGTGCCGCTGATTCCCCTGTACGACGACGAGACGATGCCGGGAGGGTTTTGATGGTTCGAGGCGCGGTACAGACAGGGCCCTTGGCGTACGAGATCCGTTCGTTCGAGCGACCGACGGTCGGCTCTGACGAGGGATTGCTTCGCATCGAGGCGTGCGGGATCTGCGGTTCGGATGTCGAGCAGTACCGCGGCCATCTGGTGCGACCCGGGATGTTCCCGCTGATCCCTGGGCACGAGCCGCTGGGGGTGATCGAGGAGGTCGGCGAGCGCGCGGCCGAGCGCTGGGGCGTGTCGGTGGGCGACCGCGTCGCGGTCGAGATCCTGCGCCCCTGTCACAGCTGCGATCACTGCCTGACGGGCCGCTACATGTCCTGTCCGAACCGCGACGGCGCCTACGGCATGACGCCGCTGTCGCGCGCGCCCTCGCTCTGGGGCGGGTTTGCCGAATACCTGTATCTGCACCCCTGGGCGATCCTGCACAAGGTCAGCAAGGATCTCCCGCCCGAGATCGCGGTCATGTTCAACCCGCTGGGCGCCGGCGTGCGCTGGGCGACGATGCTCGGCGAGGTGGGCCTCGGCGACACGGTGCTGATCCTCGG